>JAFDVS010000074.1:0-120031 GCA_018268935.1 Acidobacteriota bacterium
CCGGCGATGGGGCAGCGCTTCCGGCTGAAGGCAAGCTTTGATATCTCGGGGTTCCCGGCGGAGGTGCAGATCATTCTGCGAGCGCTGAAGAAATACGGCATGATTCTCTCCGACAACGGCTCGGCCTGGTATATCTCCGGCAAGCCCGATTCACGCTGGAACAACGACAATCTGCGCTTGTTCCACAACATCGCGGGGTCGAACTTCGAAGCCGTGGATGCCACTGTTTTGATGATTGACGTGAACTCAGGGGAAGCGCGTCAGAACGGCGTTTCGGTAAGTGTGACGCCGAGCGCGACGAATGTGCGGGTGGCGCGGACGCAGCAGTTCAGCGCGGCAGTGACGGGCTCGACCAACCAAGCCGTCACGTGGAGTGTGAATGGCGTCGCCGGCGGCAGCGCCGCGCACGGATTCATCAGTTCCACGGGGTTTTATAACGCACCGAGTGTGCTGCCATCGCCTGCAACGGCGACAGTGCAGGCAACTAGCGTGGCTTCGCCCACCAGCGTGGGGCAGGCTGCTGTCACGCTTCTACCGTTACCATCGATCACTTCCGTAAGCCCCTCGCCGGTGACCACGGGCAACTTCGCGCTCACGGTGAACGGCGTTGGGTTCGTGGCTGGCTCAACGGTTTTTTTTAACGGCTCGGCACTCCCCACCACGTTCGTCTCCAGCACCCAACTGCGTGGTACGGGGAATACAACATCCGTGGCCAATAATGTTCCGGTGGTGGTGAATACGGCGGATGGCATCACGACGAATACGGTGTATGTCAATGTAGTGGCACCGGCTGTTGCGGTGACGATTTCGCCGACGAGTGCAACCGTGCGCACCGGACGAACACTGCAGTTCACGGCGAATACCACGGTCACCTGGCGGGTCAACGGTGTCGCTGGCGGCAATGCGGCGGTGGGCACCATCTCCGCCACAGGCCTGTACCGCGCGCCATCGTCCGTGCCCAATCCAAGCACGGTGACGGTGAGCGCGGTCTCCACCATCGATCCAACGAAATCCGCCAGCGCTTCTGTGAGAATCAGACGCTGAGATTGCGCAGGGTGACAATCTGGCCGGCGTGGTAGGCGTTATGCTGCGCCACTCCGGCCAGCGGCTCCCAATGCGAATCCTCTGCCTTCTCGCGCACCGCGGCCAGCAGTTTCTCCAGGCTGTCCTGTAATGCTTGTTGCGACTGCGCCCAGTCGACGGGCGCGGGAAAATTGCCCGGCAACGGCTCCTTGTGTTTACGGCCGTACATGCGTTCCGCCGCTTCATCCATCCAGGCAGCGATGTGCAGCACCAGCTCATGAATCGTATGGGAAGAGCCTAGTCTGCGGTCTGCCAGCGCAGCGTCCACGCCTTCGATCGCTTCGCGCACCGACGGGCCGTGCCACGCTTTGCCCTCCACACTCTGACGCAGAATAGCTTCCAGATTCTGTTTCATGAAGCATAGTCTGCCACAATGAAGAATTCATCCTCTTGACAACGCACTCCCGCAAGCCTATCTGGATTGGACCTGTATTTGCTGTGCTCGCCGCAATCGGGTTCTCGGCCAAAGCGATCTTCATCAAAGTCGCTTACAGCACCACGCGCATTGATTCCATCACACTGATCGCGTTGCGCATGCTGTTTTCGATGCCGTTTTTTCTGGGCATGGCGTGGTGGGGCGCCCGTGGGCAAGCGCGGCTCACGATGCGCGAATGGGGATTGCTGAGCTGGTTCGGCTTCCTCGGCTATTACTTCTCCAGCTTTCTCGATTTTCTGGGCCTGCAGTATATATCCGCCGCGCTGGAAAGGCTGATCCTGTTCTCTTATCCAGCGGTGGTGCTGGTGCTCTCGGCGCTGCTCTACGGACGTGCGATTCATGGGCGGGAGATACTCGCTTTGCTTGTGTCGTTCTCCGGAATTGCTGTCGTCTTTCTCCAGGACCTGAAGATCACCGAATCGCCGCGCAATCTGTGGATCGGCAGCGGGCTGATCGTGGGCACATCGATTTCCTACGCCATCTACCTGGTGGGCAATACGGGGCTCATTCGCCGCCTGGGCGCGACACGCTTCACGGGCATGGCTGCGTCCATCTCTTCGGTCTTCGTGCTGGCCCACTACTTCGCGCAGCACTCGCCGCGCCAGTTGCAGGTTCCCGCGAGCCTGTACATGACAGTGCTCGGGCTGTCACTGGTATCGACGGCAATTCCCATCTGGATGACATCGGAGGCGCTGCGGTTGATCGGACCCAACCGCGTTGCGATCATCAGTTCCATCGGGCCTATTGTCACCATCTGGATGGGTGCGGTATTTCTTGGAGAAACCGTGAACGCAGTCACGTATCTCGGCGCGGCGCTGGTGCTCGGCGGCGTAGCGCTGGTCACCACATCCGGGCATACAGGATGACCCACAATGCGCGCATTGATCCTTCTTTTGTCGATGGCCGCCATGCTGGGGGGCGGTGAACTGCAGATCCGCGGCACGCGGTTCTACATGGATGGGAAGCCGTTCCCCTACACGGGCTACAGCTTCTTCAACGCCGTCTACAATCCCAACTTCAATCGCAGCGAAGCGGAGCGTAAGATGTGGCTCGATAAGTTTCGCAAGTACGGCTTAAATGTGCTGCGCATTTGGGCGCAGTGGGATTCGAAGCGCGGTTACGCCGATACGTGCCCCACTTGCACGCTCTATCATACCGACGGATCGCTTCGCATGGAGCATGTCGCGCGGCTTAAGGAGATCGCCGCGGCCACGGATCGCGAAGGGTTCGTTCTGGAATTAACCTTGTTCTCGCAGGAGAGCTGGCATGAGAACATCCGGTTTGATGAGAAGGCGTCGGTGGCCGCCGCCATGGCGCTCGCCCGCGAATTGCAGGCGTTTCGCAACCTGACGTTTCAAGTGTGGAACGAGTTTTCTCTCCACACCGTGCCGGTGATCAAGGCCATCAAGCAAGTGGATGCGAAGCGCATCGTGACCAGTTCTCCCGGCTTCGCCGGCGTGTTGACGGTATCGCCGGAGGAGACGCAGCTGATGGATTACTTTACGCCACACACGTCGCGGCAGCGCCAGGGCAAGCCGTGGGAAGTGGGTCCGGCGGAACTGGAGTATCTGTTGAAGCGCTACCGGAAGCCTGTCGTCGACGACGAGCCGGCGCGCAACGGCACCGCGAGTTTCGGTGGTCCCGGCGAGCAGACCTATCCACCCGATCACATGATCCAGATCTACAAGGTATGGCAGATGGGCGGCTATATCACGTATCACCACGATATGGTGCAGACCGGATATGGCTCGCCTGCTGTTCCGCCGTCCGGAGTACCCGATCCGGAGTTCAACCCCTATCACCGCACGGTACTCGAATTCATCGCCAACCAGCAGCGGTACGCGCCGCAGCGTTAGCCGAGCGCTTTGCGGAAGCGGGCCACGATGTCGGAAGCAGAGGCACGGTTCCAGGTTTCGTTGACTCGGAGAAGGAACCATCCGTTTTGCGGAGGAGTGGCGGTGATGCCGGCCAGTTCGAGGCGCTGCTGATACACGGGCGGGTTCACGCCGTTAGGCCGGAAGCGGAAGATGTTGGAGCCGCGTTCAATGCGGGTGATATCGAAGCCGCCGTCTTTGGAAAGGGTGGAGATGACGGATTCGCCGGTCTCGACGGCTTTGCGGTACCGATCGGAGAAACCCTCGTAGTAATGGAGGGCAACGGCGGCAAAGGGCCAGGACTGCGCCAAGCCGCCTCCAAACATGCGCCGGACATGGAAGGCGTTTTCGAGCATCGCTTTCGGCCCGGCGAGGATCGCGCCGCTGGCGGCGTTGAAGTACTTGTACATGCTGATGTACACAGTGTCGAAGAGCGCGGAGTACTCCTTGAGCGCGATGCCGGTGTGTCCGGCTTCGAGGTGGAGGCGTGCGCCATCGAGATGCATGCCGACTTTGTGATCGCGGGCCCATGCGGAAATGCGCCGCATTTCTTCGAAATCGAAGCGTTCCCCGTCTTTGCGGCGGACGGGCGTTTCGATCTGGATTGCACCGATGGGAACGGCCACACGGCTGCCTGCGCCGCGCCGCGCCATCTCCTCCACTTCTTCCAGGCGAAAGGTGGCTTTGCCTGGCGCAAGGCCGATCATGTTGATGCCGCTGAGCGTCTGCACGCAATCGCCGCAATCGTTCCAGAGGTGCGATTCGGCTTGCACCAGAGCCCGGCGACGATCGCCGGCAAGGAAGCGCACGGCGAGGTGATTGGCTAGTGTGCCAGTGGGCATCCACACAGCGGCCTCCTTGCCGAGGTCCGCGGCGACGCGCTTTTCGAGCTCTTCCACGACGCCGTGCTGCGAATAGTTGTCCTTCTGGATGCGGAGCTTCGAGAGGATGGTGCTGTATTCGGCGGTGGTGAGCGGGATGCCATCGAGCGTGGCGTAGATGTGCGACTCGTCGTTTGCCTTGGCCGGCATGGCGGCCAGTCCCAGTCCAGTTGCGGTTCCGAAAAAGCCTCTGCGGTTCACAATGCCCCAAATGGTAACATGATCGTTCTATGCGCATTGCAGTCGTAGGATTGGGATTCATGGGGATGGTGCATTTGAAGGCCATCCGGAACATCAGCAGGCACACGCTGGCGGCAGTGGTGGAAACGGATCCGCTGAAGCGCTCAGGCGATCTTTCGAAGATTGAAGGCAACCTGGGCGGGCCCGGCGAAGTGATGGACTTTTCGGCGATGGGCCAGTACGCCACACTCGATGAGTGCCTGGCGGACTCCAGCGTAGAAGCAGTCGACATCTGCCTGCCGACGCATCTGCACAAGGACGCCGCCATCGCCGCGTTGCGCGCCGGCAAGCACGTGCTGCTGGAAAAACCGATGGGCCGCAACATGGCCGAATGCGAAGAAATCATGGCCGAAGCGGAGAAGAGCAAGCGCGTGCTGATGGTGGCACAAGTGCTGCGTTTCTTCCCGGCGTACCTGGCGCTGCGCGACGTGTTGCCGCGTCTCGGCACTAAGCGTAGTGCGATGTTCCGCCGCCGCTGCGCCGGCCCGGCCTGGGCCAAGTGGCATGTGAATAAGGAGAACTCGGGGGGCGGCGTGTTTGACCTGGTGATCCACGACGCCGATCAATGCATCCAGCATTTCGGTTTGCCTGAGGCAGTGTCTGCCAGCGGCTATGAGAATCTGCCCGCGGGCATTGACGTGATTGAATCGCAGCTCTACTACGCGGATGGGTTCACGGTGACCATCAGCGGCGGCTGGCATCATCCCAAGTCATATCCGTTTTCGATGGAGTACACCGTGGTTTGCGATGGAGGAACGGTGGAGTATTCCAGCACGGGCCGCGAGCCTGCGCTGTATCGCGCCGATGGCGAAGTGGAGCCATTGCCATCGCCCACTACCGATGGTTATCAGGCCGAGATCGAATACTTCCTGGATTGCGCGGCTGAGGGCAAATCGCCGGATTACTGTTCGCCGAAGGATTCCGCCGCCGCGGTGGCACTAACGAATCTCATGTCCGAATCCCGGGCGAAGAACGGAGAGAAAGTAAAATGTCAGCTCTAAGAGAACTGGAAATTGGCGCAATGTTCTGGGCCGTGCGCGACACGGTGCCGCGCATCAAGAACCTGGGTGTGCGATGCGGACAGCTCGGCATCGGCGGCGATGTCCCGATGAATAGCGCCGCGGCGGCGGAATGGAAGAGCATCCTGGAACGGGAAGAGTTCACCGTCGTTACCTGCTTTGCCGCCTATAACGGAGAGAACTACGCGGACATTCCCACGGTGCAGCAGACCGTAGGCTTCATTCCTCCGGCCACGCGCGCCGAACGCGAAGCGCGCACCATAGAGCTGAGCGATTTTGCCGCGGCATTGGGTGTGAAGTCCATCGCCTGCCACATTGGTTTTGTGCCGGAAGACGATCAGCACCCCGATTACATCGCAGTAAAGGCGATGGTGCAGCGCATCTGCGATCATGCCGCCAAGCACGGCCAGACGTTCGCGCTCGAGACCGGACAGGAACCGGCGCGCACGCTGCTGCACTTCCTCAAGGATCTGGGCCGCGACAACATCGGCATCAACTTCGATCCGGCGAACATGATTCTCTATGGGACGGGTGATCCGATCGAAGCACTCGGCGTGCTGGCGCCTCATGTGATCAGCGTGCACGCGAAAGATGGCGACTGGCCGCCGGCCGGTGTCGAAGGCGCGCTTGGCACGGAGCGTCCGCTTGGCCAGGGCGCAGTGGGCATGCCGCGGTTCGTGGCGAAACTCAAAGAGATCGGCTACAAGGGCCCGATGAACATTGAGCGCGAGACGGAGGATCTGGAGCAGCGCTACGCCGATATGGCGATGGCGGTGAAGCTGCTGGAAGGCCTGCGGTAGTTGTAACGCACATCCGGTTGTTGTTGTCTAGAGTGGGGAGCTACACTCAGACGCATGCATTTGCTCATTGGAACCCGCAAGGGAGCATTCATCCTCAGTTCGGATGACAAGCGACGGAATTGGTCGATGCGCGGCCCGATCTTTCTGGGGCACATCGTGCATCACATCGTGCAGGACCCGCGAAAGCCCAACGTGCTGTTGATGGCCGCGCGCCCCGGCCATCTCGGCCCGAGCCTTTACCGTTCCACGAATTTCGGAAAAACCTGGAAGGAGAGTTCTGCTCCACCGGCGTTCGCCAAAGCCAAGGAAGGGGAGAAAGGTTTGGTGGCGCAACATGTGTTTTGGCTGGCGCCCGGCCACGCCTCTGAGCCGAAGGTCTGGTACGCCGGCACATCTCCGCAAGGTCTCTTCCGCTCCGAGGACGGCGGTGACACGTGGCAATCGGTGGATGGATTCAATCTCAATCCCATGCGGGACAAGTGGTGTGCCGCCGGTGAGGAAGGGCCGCCAGATGGCGCCACCATGCATTCCATCAGCGTCGATCCGCGCGACGCCAATCACATTTATCTCGGCATGTCCTCCGGAGGCGTGTTTGAATCCACCGACAGAGGCGCAAACTGGGCTCCGCTGAATAAAGGCTGCAGCGCGGAGTTTCTGCCGGACCCCAATGCCGAATACGGCCACGACCCGCACTGCGTGCGGCTGCATCCACAAAACCCCGATCGCCTCTACATGCAGAACCACTGCGGCATCTACCGCATGGATCGCGCCGAAGGGCTGTGGCATCGCATCGGGACAAAGATGCCAAAGAAGATCGGAGATATCGGCTTTGGCATCGTTCTGCACCCGCGCGACACCGAGACCGCATGGGTGTTTCCGATGGACGGCACCACCGTGTGGCCGCGCACCAGCCCCGGTGGGAAGCCCGCCATGTACGTCACGCGCGACGCCGGCAAATCGTGGCAGCGCCAGGATAAGGGACTACCCGCGGAACAGGCGTGGTTCACTGTGAAGCGCCAGGCAATGTGTGTCGACCAAGGCAAACCGGTGGGCGTCTACTTCGGCACCACATCCGGTGAAGTGTGGGCATCGCGCGATGAGGGCGAAAGCTGGAAGGATATTGCACGCCATCTGCCTCACATCTACTGCGTGGAACACGCGATATGAAAGTGTTCGTTCCCACTCCGCTGCGCTCCTACACGAAGAACCGCCCGGAAGTGAGCGCAGCGGGGCGAACGATGGGCGAGTTGCTGCTCGACCTGGACCGGCAGTTTCCCGGAATGCGATTTCGCATGATTGATGAGCAGGACGGCATCCGCCAGCACATTCGCTTCTTCGTCAACGGTGAAGCAGCACTGGATCTGAACGTGGAACTGGAGCCGCAGGACGAAGTGCAGATCATCTGCGCCATCAGCGGCGGCGGGAAATAGAACACGCCCAGCACCGCGTTACGGTATACTCTTCCGCAATATGCCTCAAGGCGCAATCACCCTCCCAATCTCCGCTCTCGCAGGCGATCCGCTGCAGGCGGCAGTGGACATTGACCTCGATCCGCTTCCGCCGCCGGCAGGCGCTGGTGGCGCGCGGATGCAGGCGTCAGTGAACATGGGCAATGCCCGTGAGGTGAAACTGGAGAAGATCGAATGCATCGGCGGGCCGGGGACGCGCTACATGATCACGGTGCGTTCGAAGAACTACTGCCCCTATTCGTTCTTCCAGATGGTGACATCCGACCGTGTGCTGCAGGCCAGCGATTCAGTGGATCTGTGGGTGGACCCGTCGCGGGTAAAAGGAATAAAAGGACCGAAATTTCAGGATTTGGATCCGCGCCAGCAGCGCATGCTGGACACCGCGCGCATGTTCCAGTTGCTGCCGGAGGATCAGGACCTGGTTGGCAAGAGCGGGGCGAAACTGTACAACGCGCTCGGGCCCCTGCGGCAGGCCTGCTTTCTGAACATTGTGAAGAAAGCCGCGCACCGCGGCACGACGGCCAATTGCGGCAGGTTCATCCGCAGCCTGATCCTGTGCCGGCAGGACCGCTTCTTCGCGATGGTGGAACCGGAGATCCAGGACTTCCTGCGCAACAGCGATCTGTTCAAATCGGCGCCGAACACGCTGCATGAGCCGCTGCCCGACTTCCAGATGGAGGAGAGTTTCAAGTCGCGTGATCCGCACGCCAATCTGCAGGTCACGCTGATGCGGCACGCCAACGGCGCTCTGATGGCCGCCGATATCGACATCGATGAAGCGAGCGGCATCGAGCATGGATTCGAAGTGATTCGCAACGCGGTCTTTCAGGACCGCACAAACCCATATCTGATTCACCAATTTCTGATCGCGGCCGATCCGATCGAGAAGACGCTTGATCCCGGCTACCGGTTCCTTTTCAAATAGCCGCTAGAGTTCGGTGTTGGCCTCAGCCGTCAATGCGGCCCGATCGAGGATTTCCACCTCACGCCGCTGGACGCGGATCATGCCTTCCGATTGGAAGCGGCCGAGGTTGCGCGACACCACTTCGCGCACGGTGCCCATGCGGTTGGCGAGTTCTTCATGCGTTTCCGGCATGAGAAATTTCCCGCCCCCGGAGGTATCGCAAAAGGTGAGCAATTCCTGCGCCAGGCGCTGCCGGATGCTGCCGAAGGTGATCCGTTCCACGAGCGAGACAAGGTGCCGCAGGCGCATGCCGAAGGCGGCGAGAAAGCGCACGGCCAGGTCGGGATTGCGGCGGCAGGCATTGAGAAAATCGGATTTCAGGAGCAGAATACCGGCTGTGGGCTCCACCGCCATGACGGTGGCGGGATAAGGGCCGCCGTCGAACACGGGCACTTCCGCCACGGTGGAGGGGGAATGCTGCATCGCGAGCACGATCTGCCGTCCACTCGGCGTCATCTTCACAACCTTGACCATGCCGTCGGCGATGATCCACAGGCCCTTGCAGGGTTCGCCTTCATCGAATAACGATTCTCCGGTTTCAAATCGCTTCACAATGGCGATGCTCGAAAGCGCCTGCAGTTCGGCCTCGGGAAGGAAGGCAAAGAGCTCGATTTCACGGAAAGCGGGGTGAAGAGCCATGGGGAACTCAGTTATTGTCCCACACCCTTTGCGTGACTACGGTCACAAACACGCATACCGCTTGCAGGTTATCCTGGTGCCGTGATCAAGCCATCGCAATTATGCCAGGGAAATTCGCCGGAGCGTCAGACACTGGACGATCCGTTGCGTCATCTCACTGCTTGCCACCGGCGCATCGAAGAAAGGCTCGATACGCTGGAGCGGGTCACGCCGCACTGGCAATCGCGCCGGGACGAAGCGCTGGCCGCGGTGCGCAATGCGTTTCGCTTCTTCGATACGAACGGCGTTTGGCACACAGAGGACGAAGAGCGCAGCATTTTCCCTCGCATGCGGCACGGGCTCAGCGAGGACGAGCAGGCCTATGTGGGGGAACTGGAGCGCCAGCATGACGTGGCGGAAGCCGCGTATGAAAATCTCCGCGCCATCGTGGGAAAGCTGAATGAGGCGCCAACCGGCGAGTGGGTAGCGGAGTACGATGCGGCGGCAAAAACCCTGGCGCGGCTCTATCGGGATCACATCGCATCGGAGGATTCGCGTCTGGTGGAAATCGGTGCCCGCATCCTCAACGCCACGGAACTGGAAACCATCTCCGCGGAAATGAAACGGCGGCGAGGCCTGGCATGAAACCCTTACTGCTGCCTCGTGAACACGGCGCATGGGGAATGCTGCTGCAACCGTTCCTGGCGGCGGCAATCCTCAGCCGTCAATGGACGTGGCTCTTCTTCCCTGCCCTGCTTTCCGTACTGATTGTGTTCATCATGCGCGAGCCGCTGCTGGTGCTGGCGCGGCAGCATTCGGTCTGGCGTGAGCCGCGCCCCGAATCAGAGATCGCACGGCGCAACGTAGTTTACGAAACCTTCGTGCTGGCGATCTGCGGCGTGGCTCTGCTCACGCAGGTGCCGGTGGCGGTGCTGTGCGCGCTAGGCATCGCCGCGGCTTCGCTCAGCGCGCTGGCTCTGTACATGACCATGCGCAACAAGCAGCGCTCGGTGTGGCTGCAATCGGCCAGCGCCTTCGGACTCAGTTCCTCCGCGCTGCTGGCGAGCCAAGTGGGCCGCGGCACGCTTTCCGATTACGCATCCTGGGCCATGTGGGCGATACTGAGCCTGCATTTCCTCACTGGCATCTTTCTCGTCCATGCGAGGCTGGACAAGCGGACGGGTAAACCAACGGCCGGCGTGATGCAACGCTACGCGTTGTTCTGCATTGTGGTGAGCCTCGCCTGCGGCGCGGCAGGACTCGCATTCGGGGATGCGCGAATCCTGCCTCCGCTCTGGTTGAGTGCCGTGATCAGCGCGGGCGAACTATGGTGGATGAGCCGCCCGGCATCATTGAAGGAGCCGCTGAAGCGCGTCGGATGGCGTGCGCTGACAGCCTCACTGGTTCACACCGCCGTAGCCATCATTGCTCTCTGGTAGGCGGAGGACCTGGGCGACGCATCGGCAGAGGTCCGTTGGGCGGCGCGCCTTCCGGAGATTTCACCAATCCCAATGTTCTGGCCTCATGCATGGCGGGCAGTAGTTTCGCCGCATCCTGCAGGGCTTTGAGCTTCGCCCGTTGCTGCTCATCGAGCACGCCGGCGGCTTGTGCAAAGAAGCTCTCATCGGCGCCGCGCACCTGTTTGCGATAGGTTTCCACTTCCAGCATCAGACGCCCCAGCGCAGCCGCGTCGGTGGAGCCGGACCGCACCATCTCATCCACCTGCCGCCGCCTGGCATTCATTTCTTCCAGCTTGGAGCGGTTGCCATCGGCGCGCGAACGCATCAACTGCCGCAACTGCGAGGTCTGCGCATCGCTCAAGCCCAGATACTGCTGCAGCGCGTCAAAAGAAGGCGGCGGCCCCGGTGGGCGTCCCATGGGGCGCGGCGGATTCTGCGCGGTCAAGGTAACCGCGACTGCGAAGATCATTAAGGTTTTCATCGGATACCTCATGCATCCAATGACGGGACCGCGCCTCAGTGAGATTACACCTGGCGGGAAATTCCAAATTGCGGCCAGTATTTTTCCGGCAACCGCGCCGGGCGCAAATCGCGGCCGCAAAAAACATGTTTGGTGTAACCTGTGGCCAGCTTACGGCCGTCCGCCGCGCGCATTTCATAAGCGAAGGTGACCATGCGCGGATGCGCGGCATCGAGCCACGTCACCACTACAACCTCTTCGTCATAAAGCGCAGGCGCCTGGTAGCGGCAATTGGCTTCGGCAACCGTCAGAAGGATGCCATCTTCCCGTTCCATGGCACTGTACTGCACACCGATGGAGCGGCAAAACTCCACGCGGCCGATTTCCATCCAGACCAGATAATTCGCATAGTACACAATGCCCATCTGGTCGGTTTCGGCATAGCGGACACGGAACCTCGTTTCGTGGCGATGGGTCACATTACCGGACCGATCCGCCACGGCACGAACTCTTTATGTCCCAGGACTTCGGCGCACGTCTTTTCGCCGCTGGCCACGCGCAGAACGAGGTCAAAGATCTCTTTCCCGACCGAGGCGACGGTGGCCTGCCCGTCGGCGATACGGCCTGCATTGACATCCATGTTGTCGCGCAACCGGTTGTACATGGTCGTGTTGGTGGCGATCTTGATGACCGGAACGCTGGGGAACCCCGTGGCCGAACCGCGCCCCGTGGTGAATGCCATCACGTTGCAACCGCCGGCGGCGAGGCCGGTGAGTGAGACCGGATCATAGCCGGGCGTATTCATGAAACAGAAGCCGGGCGAAGTGATGGCCTCGGCGTAATCCACCACCTGCATGAGCGTGGTGGTGCCGCCTTTGGCCGCGGCGCCCAACGATTTTTCCAGGATGTTGGTGAGTCCGCCTTCTTTGTTGCCGGGTGAGGGATTGTCGTCGAAGCTGCCGTCAAATCGCGACAGATACTGTTTGTACCAGCGCACGAGGCCAAGCAGTTTCTCCGCCACTTCACGATTGCGGGAGCGCTTCACCAGGAGATGCTCGGCGCCGAAAATCTCCGTCGTTTCCGAGAGGACGGCGGAGGCATTGATTGCCGCCAGCAAATCCGCGCAAGCGCCCAAGGCGGGATTTGCCGTGATTCCGGAGAAGGAATCCGAACCGCCGCATTCGAGACCAAGCACAATCTTCGACGCGGAAATGGAGGTTCGCTTCTCATCGGCGGCACGCTCCATCATGCTGGCGATGGCTTCGCGCGCGGCGGCAACGGTGGCCCGGGTGCCGCCCGAACCCTGGAGCGTAAAGCCCTGCAAGCGATCGGTGCGCGGGGAGCCGTGCCCCAGGTAATGATCGATCTGATTGACCTCGCAGCCGAGGCCGAGAATGACTGCACCCGCGACGTTGGGATGCATCAACACGCCACGCAGCGTGCGCTGCAACTGCACCGTATCCGGCCCGACCGAGTGGCCACAGCCTTCGCCATGCGGGAACGCGATCACGCCATCCACATTGGGAGGCATGGTCTCCAGCGCATAGCTTTGGGCAATCAATTCGGCGGTGTGCGCGGCGCAATTGCTGGCCGCCACCACGGCAATATAGTTGCGAGTGCCGGCCCGCCCGTCTTCGCGCAAGTATCCCTGAAAGGTGGGCACATTGGCGGGCATCGGCGGATACGGCACTTCCTTTTCGGGGAACTCATACTGCAGATGCAGCTCTTCGTACTTGAGGTTGTGCACATGCACCCATTGGCCGGGCTGCAACCTGGTTTTGGCCGCACCGATGTCTTGCCCGTAGCGGACGATGCGGCCGCCCTCGGGGACTTCGCGCACGGACACTTTGTGTCCCACGGGAATCTGTTCGCGCACGGTGATGGGAACGCCATCCACTTCGATGGTTTGTCCGACGGACAGCGGGGCGCGCGCCACCGCGATGTTATCCGTGGGGTGTAGGTGAATGACGGCATTCTGCGCCGTTGGCGGCATTGCAATTTCAACCAGGCTCATAGGCTCCCTCTATCTCATCAAAGCGGTTTCAGTGATCTGTTCGCCAAGGTGCACATGCAGCCCTTTGGCCACGGGGTGAACATAGATTCCCTCGTTCTTTGGCGTTGGGATATCTTCGGCGCGGCGCACAGTAATCACCTTGCGATCGTTTTCGGCAGCCTTGAGGAACTTGCCGATGTGCAGATGGGCATGGCACTGGGTACGCACCTCAGCGCCGTTATAGGCGATCCCCCAGTCCTGATCGCCCCACAATTCCACAGCCTTCCCAATGGCTGCTTTCCACAACGCGATGCGTTCCGGTTTGCCGTAGTCGTGCAGGTGGTGCGAGTCCGCCTGGTGCTTGCGCGGCAGCGCCAGCCAGCGCGTCGGCTTACGGGGATTGATGTCCTTCAGAAAAAACGGTTCGTCAGTGGAATGTTTTTCCGCTTCGTTGCAGAGGCTGCACTGCCGCGCCTTCATCGACTCCGGTTTGGCCGGGTCGCAGACGCAAGGGTTCCCCAACGAGATACGAGCCGACACCTGCGCGGGCAAAGAGACGGCGAGAGACAACGCGGCAACGAACCGCACCAGATTGACTACGGACATAGATCAGTAACTACTGTACTCCAGGCGCGTCCATCAAAAGATCGACGATCGGCTGGTTGCCATTGCACATCGCCAGATCAAGGGGCAATTGCCCGTTGTCGGCGCGGATGTTCGTTTTGGCTCCGTGCGTCAGCAACACCTTGGTCATCTCGATATCGCCGTTCTGCGCCGCGGCGTGCAGCGGAGTCCAGCCGCCGTGCTGCGTGGCGTTGATATCGGCGCCTTTGTCCAGCAGCATGGCCACGATATCGCGGCTGCGGCCGGCGGCGGCGGCATGCAGCGGGTGATTGTTCATGGCGTTGGTGGACCGCGCCAGCACGTTGGCCCCGGCGTTGAGCAGATAAGCCACAGCGTCCTTGCGTCCGAAGAATGCCGCCAGGTGCAATGCCGTCCATCCGTCGGTGGAATGGGTGGTGAGCGAAGCGGGATCTTTGGCCAGCGCCTTCTCCAGTTTGGCCACGTTGCCGAGCGCGGAAGCGATGAATGCATCCACCTTGGCTCCACTCTGCAGCAGGAGGTTGATCACGTCCTTGCGGTCGTAATAGATGGCCACCAACACGGCAGGCACGCCCTGATCGTTGCGGGAGTCGGCCAGTTCGGGATGCTCGTTAATCATGGTGGTGAGCGCGAACACGTCGTCGCTCTTCACCAGGTCAAAGAATTCTTGAATCAGTTCGGGGTTGAGTTCGCTCATGCGGCAGGAAGGTATACCTGTTCGGTCTTGCCCACTTCCCAGGCAAGATGGTTGATGTAAAAGAGGAGCGCCGGCTTGGGGTACCGTTCGCTAAATTCCTGCCAGGCGCGATCTTCCCAGCCCGGTGTCAGATGCTGCGACACATCCGCATCCTTCGGGAAAAAGCCGTCTTCATGGGGCACGCCGAGATAGTTCAACACGGCGATGATCATGTCCAGGTGCGAGATGAGAATCGACTGGGCCAGGTCCGTGGCGAATTCATCCTGCCTTTCGGAAAGCCTCGTCCAGAGCCGCGGCGACGCCCGCCGCAGAGTCTCCGAATTCAGTTTCGCCAGGTGCGCTCTGGCCTTCAAACGCTCGTAAAGATGGTAGGTTTTCAGTTTTCCCATGGAGATGGTGCGAAGCACACCGGTGAAGTTTTCTTCGCCCAGCCCCAGAAAGACATCGCAAAGCTGCATCAAGGCCAGAGTAACACGATACAATGAAGGATTTGGTCCTTCATTCATGAACAACATCATCATTTTGGGCGCCCAGTGGGGAGACGAAGGCAAGGGCAAAGTGGTCGACCTCCTGGCAGAGCGCTTCGATATCGTGACTCGCTATCAGGGCGGTCACAACGCCGGCCACACCGTCTACGTCGGCGAGAAGAAATTCGTCCTCAAGCTGATTCCCAGCGGCATCCTGCGCGGCAAGAAGGCCGTTATCGGGAATGGCGTTGTCATTGACCCGGGCGCCCTGCTCGACGAGATGGAATCGCTCGGCAAAGTGGGCATCGACGTGGGCAAGCACCTGGCGATCAGCAATCGCGCCCACGTCATCTTCCCCTTCCACCGCATGGTGGAACGCGCCAGCGAAGGACGGGAAGGCCGCACGGCCATCGGCACCACCTCGCGCGGGATCGGCCCCTGCTATGAGGACAAGATTGCCCGCCGCGGCATCCGCGTCGCCGATCTGCTGGACGCGGAAAACTTCCACCAGTTCTTCGCCGTCCTGGCCGAAGACAAGCAAACCTTTGCCGAAGCCTTCCACATCGACGGGCAGCTCGATTACGCGAAGATCCGCGCCGACTACGAAGCCTTCGCCGAGCGGATCCGGCCCATGGTGTGCGACGCGTCGCGGCTGCTCAATGACGCCGTGCGCGACGGGAAACGCATTCTCTTCGAGGGCGCGCAAGGAACCATGCTCGACATTGACCATGGCACTTACCCGTTCGTCACCAGCTCCAGTGCGGCGGCGGGCGGCGCATGCACCGGCACAGGCGTTCCGCCCACACGTATCAGCGGCGTACTCGGCGTGTCGAAGGCATACATTACGCGCGTCGGCGGCGGCCCTTTCCCGACGGAGGAGCACGGCCCCATCGGCGAGCGCATTCGCAAAGCCGGGAATGAATTCGGCGCCGTTACCGGACGCCCCCGCCGATGCGGGTGGTTTGATGTCCCCTTGCTACGCTATACCGCTATGGTCAACGGCTTTGATAGTCTGGTCATTACGAAACTGGATGTGCTCGACGAGTTTCCCGAGATTCAGGTGTGCACCGGATACCGCCTGAATGGCCGTGTGACCGATGAAGTCCCAGCCACGTCGAAGGAACTGGAGGCGGTCGAGCCTGTGTACGAAACAGTGCCTGGATGGAAGGGATCGACGCGAGGGGCCACGTCCTACGAGGCCTTGCCCGATGGGGCCAAGCGTTACCTCGATTTCCTTTCGGCGCAGGTCGGCGTCGAGATCGGTTGCATTTCCACCGGTCCGGAACGTAATGAGACGATCCTGTTGCCGGGATCGCGGTTTGAACAACTGGCGGGCTAGGCGTTTGCCCCGCCGCTAAGAATGGAACCTGGAAGTCGGATCGCACACTATCGGATCGTTTCGCGCCTCGGTTCCGGCGGTATGGGTGAAGTGTATCTTGCCCATGACGAACGTCTGGAGCGCAAAGCGGCAGTAAAGATTCTGCCCGCGGGTTCCTCTTCCGATCGCGACAGTATTCGCCGCTTCACACAGGAAGCGAAAGCTGCGGCGGCATTGAGCCATCCGAACATCGCCACCATCTATGATGCCGGCGAAGAGAGCGGGATTCCTTATCTCGCGATGGAATACGTGGAAGGCAGCACGCTCAGTTCCCTCACTGAGAAGTTGCCGCTGCCCTCCAGCGAGATCATGGCCGTCGGCATGCAAGTGGCCGATGCCTTGGTGGAGGCACACAGCAAAGGCATCATCCATCGCGATGTGAAGCCTTCGAACCTGATGCGCAACTCGCGTGCGCAAGTGAAAGTGCTCGACTTCGGGTTAGCCAAGCTCAGCGCCGCGGCCAAGATCCGCTTCGCCACCACGGTGAGCAACGGCGCGCCCACGCAATCCGGCAGTGATACAAAGATCGCGGTCGGCAGCTTGCCCTACATGAGTCCGGAACAGGCGCTGGCGAAGGAAGTGGATCAGCGCACCGACGTTTTCAGCCTGGGCGCGGTACTGTACGAACTGGCCACGGGGCGCCGCGCCTTCGCCGGGCAGACGCCCGCCGCGGTGTTCGATGCCATACTCAATCGAACGCCCTCCGCGCCGCGGTCAATCAATCCGGACGTTCCCGAATCGCTCGATCGCATCATTCGCAAGTGTCTGGAAAAGGATGCCGGGCTGCGATACCAGACGGCACAGGATCTGCTGGCCGATCTGAAACTGGCGCAGCGCGATTTGAGCGGGCCCATCACCGCGCCCCACTCCATCCCGCAGAAGCGCAAATCGACGCTGGCGGTGGCCATGGCGGCGGTGGCCGTGATCGGATCCGCCTACTTCGGATGGCGCGTTGCGAGCCACAAACCGGTGGAACCATCCACGCCCGTGCGCAACGTTCCGCTCACCAGTTTCCCCGGCAGCGAGAGCCAGCCATCGTTCTCACCGGATGGCAACCAGGTGGCCTTCAGTTGGAACCAGGGCAAGGAAGACGATCTCGATATCTACGTGAAGGTAGTGGAAGCGGGCATGCCGCTGCGCCTCACGAATACGCCTACATCAGAGTACAGCCCGGCGTGGTCGCCCGATGGCCGCTACATCGCCTTCCTGCGGCAGGGCGTGGACAGCGCCGGCTTCTATCTCATCCCCGCGCTTGGCGGATTGGAACGCAAGTTGAGCGATGCTTCGCCGCAGCGTGTCGGCGCCGATGCTCCGTTCATCAACTGGTCGCCGGACGGCAAGCAACTGGTGTTGGTGGACCGTGAGAGCGATCATGCGCCGCTGAGCCTTTTCCTGCTGGATCTGGAATCGAGCACGCGCCGCCGCATTACCTCACCGCCGGCAAAGACGCTGGGTGACAGCACGCCCGTGTTCGCGCCGGACGGCAGCGCGATCGTCTTTGTGCGCACGCTCAGTCTCGCCGTGCAGGATGTTTACCTGCTCGACATGAAGACGGGCAAAGAGCACCAGATCACCAAAGACAACCGGCGCATCTACGGGTTGGCGTGGAATCCCAACGACAACCGCATCATCTTCTCCTCGGCGCGTAGCGCGAACAGCCGCCTGTGGCGAATTTCAGCGAATGGCGGTGAACCGGAACGGCTGCCGGGTATTGCCGATCAGGCGGGCTTCCTTGCGATTTCGCAAAACGGAAAACGCCTCGCCTACACGCGCTCAGTGATCGACACCAACATCTGGCTCTACGATCTGCCCGAGAAACTCACGCCAACGCCCACCGGAGCAGTGCTGATGGCGTCCACGCGTCATGAGCAGGGGCCGCGCTTTTCCCCGGATGGCACGCGCATCGGCTTCGCTTCCAATCGTTCGGGTGCGCTGGAAATCTGGGTGGCGGACACCAACGGGCAGAACATGAACCAGTTGACGAATTTCAACGGGCCGTCCACCGGTAGCCCGATGTGGTCGCCCGACGGCAAGTTCATCGTCTTCGATTCGCGCCCCAACGGCAATCCGGATATCTACGTTGTCAGCGCCGATGGCGGACTGCCGCGGCGTCTCACTACAGACAGCACGCAGGAGATCGTACCGAGTTGGTCGCAGGACGGGCGTTGGGTTTACTTCACTTCCAATCGCAGCGGGCGTTACGAGATCTGGAAGATTCCCGCGCAGGGCGGCCTCGCATCGCAAGTCACCAAGGAGGGCGGATTTCATGGCGTGGAATCGCCCGACGGCAAGTACGTCTACTATGCCAAGTCGAACTCGCTTGCCGGACTATGGCGCGTGGGCACCGAAAGCGGCGCCGAGGAGCCCGCTATCGAATCGTTGAAAGCGGGCTATTGGAGTTATTGGTCCTTTGGCAAGGACGGCATCTTCTATGTGGATCGTGAGGACATGGACGAGGGCGGCGCGCGCTATCCGTTGCGGTACTTCCATCTCGGAACGAAGAAGGACACGGTGGTTACGTATCTTTCCAAGCGGCCGTTCAATAGCGGTCTCTCCGTATCTCCTGATGGCAAGAAGTTCCTCTACACGCAGGTGGATCAGAGCGAGACGGACATCATGATGGTGGATGGCTTCCGCTAGATCCGCAAACCCGTATCATAGAAAGGCTATGCACCGGCGCACCTTTCTCCCACTCGCCCTGGCTCCGCTGGCCCGATCCGAAGAATACGTCTACGGGCATGACTCCGTACGGCAGCCCGGCGTCCCCAAAGGCACGGTCACCAAGCTCGTTTTCGAGAACAGCAAGATCTACCCCGGCACCCGCCACGACTACTGGGTTTACGTACCGGCGCAATACGACCAATCGAAACCCGCGGCGGTGATGGTATTTCAGGACGGCTCTTCCTTTGTCAATGAAGCCGGGGCGTTCCGCGTCCCCATCGTCTTCGACAATCTCATTCACCGCGGCTACATGCCGGTCACCATCGGCGTGCTGATCGCGCCGGGCATTGTCCCCGCGCGCCAGGAAGCGCAGCAATCGCGCTTTCACCGCAGCCACGAATACGACGCCGTCAACGATCGGTACGTCCGCTTTCTACTCGAAGAAATGCTGCCCGAAGTGGGCAAGTCGTACAACCTCACCAACGATCCCAATCTCCGAGCCATATCGGGCAGTTCTTCGGGCGGCAATTGCTCCGTCACCGCGGCCTGGCATCGCCCCGATGGCTTCCGCCGGGTGATGAGCTTCATTGCCGGATTCACCCATCAGCGCGGGGCACTGATTCTTCCTTCGCAGGTGCGCAAGTTCGAGGGCAAGCCGCTGCGCATCTTTCTTCAGGACGGCCTCGGCGATCAGAATATCCAAAGCAACCAGGACATGATCGCGGCGCTTGAAGGCGCCGGCTATGATGCGCGGCTCGTTGTCGGCACGGAAGCGCACAACTCCAAGCACGGCGGCCCGCTGATGCCGGAAGCCCTGCGCTGGGTCTGGCGCGATTGGACCACGCCCATCGCCAAGCCCACGAAATCGTTCGCCTCGCGCTACATCGATCAGACCATGGAATGGGAACAGGTGAGCGACAACCACAAGTTCACCGAAGGCCCCGCGGTTGACCCCAACGGCGATGTCTACTTCTCCGATATCCCCAACAATCGCATTCACAAGATCGAGCATGCCAGCGGCAAAGTCAGCGTGTTCAAAGAGGACACGGGCGGTGCGAACGGCCTCATGTTCGGACCCGACGGGCGCATTTATGCCTGCCAGAATGGACGGCAGCGCATTGTCGCCTACGACTTGAGCGGCAAAGAGTCTGTGATTGCCAGCGGGATGCGATCCAACGATCTGGCGATCAACGCCAAAGGCGAAATTTACTTCACCGAACCGCCTGCGCGCAAAGTGTGGTTCATCGACGCGAAAGGCGCGGCGCGCGTGGTGCACGAAGGGATGGTGTCTCCCAACGGTGTGCGCCTCTCGCCCGATCACTCCCTGCTGATGGTTGCCGATTATCAAACGCGTTGGGTCTGGTCGTTCCAGGTGCAGGACGACGGCTCGCTCGCCTACGGCCTTCCGTTCCACCGGCTGGAGGTTCCCGACGAACTGGCCGATGGCCGCACCTGGTCGGCCGCCGATGGCTTCACGGTCGACACCGAAGGCTTCCTCTACGTCGCCACGAACATGGGGGTGCAAATCTCCGATCCGGCGGGCCGCACCTCCGCGGTGCTGCTGAGTCCCAATGGCCCCAGGCTTTCCAATGCCGTCTTCGCCGGGCCGGCTTTGGATACGCTGTATGTCACGGCGGGGGACAAGGTGTTCCGCCGGAAAACGAAACGTCAAGGTGTCTTCCCGTGGAAGCCCGCCAAGCCGCCCGTACCGAGACTGTAGATGCTGACCTCAATTTTGCTGCTTGTCTTTTCCGCCGCCGCGCAGGACTTCACCATCAAACTGGAAAAAGTCCGATCCGGCTACGACGGCGAAACCTGTTGGGTGCATGCGCGCGCCGGAATTGTTCCGGCGAAGGGCGGCCCCAGCGTGGTGCTCACGATGCAGAAGCTGTTGCTCACCGGCAGCGACGTCTTCTATGCGCTCAGCGAAATGCGCACCGATGACTTCGGCCGCACGTGGTCCGGCCCGGTGGAGCACACCGAAACGCTTGGCCGCCGCAACGAACCGAACGGAGTCATCGTGGCCGCCAGCGACTTCTGGCCCACCTGGCACGCCGCTTCCCGCAAGCTGCTCGGCATCGGCCACACCGTGCGATACCTCAACAACAAAGTGATGGAGGGAGCGCCGCGCCAGACAACCTATTCCGTCTACGATGACAAGCATCGCGCGTGGACGCCGTGGGCCACCGTCGACATGCCGGATGCCGCGCGTTTCTACAACGCGGGCGCGGGCTGCGCACAACGCGTCGATCTGCCGAATGGCGATCTGCTCATCCCCATCTATCACCACGCCAAGGGCGAGAAAGTTGCCAGGACCAGCGTCATGCGCTGCCGCTTCGATGGCCGCCGTTTGCGTGTCGCCGAGGTGGGCGGCGAACTCGCGGTGAATGAGAAGCGCGGGCTCGCCGAGCCCTCACTCACCAAATTCCGCGACCGCTTCTACCTCACCGTGCGGCACGATGATCGCGGCTACGTCAGTTCGAGCAGAGACGGGCTGCACTTCGAACCGCTGCGCCCCTGGCTCTGGGACGATGGCACTGATCTCGGCAATTACAACACGCAGCAGCATTGGGTTTCGCATCCCAAGGGGCTCTACCTCGTCTATACGCGCAAAGGCGCGGGCAACGATCATGTGTTCCGCCATCGCGCCCCACTGTTCATTGCCAAGGTGGATCCCGGTACGCTGCGCGTGATTCGCTCCACCGAACAGGTGCTGGTTCCGCAACGCGGCGCGCGTCTCGGCAACTTCGGCGTGACAGACATCAGCAACGATGAGACGTGGGTCACCGTCACCGAATGGATGCAGACATGGGGACCGAATATAGTCATGAAGCCCGGCAACCCCTACGGAGCCGACAACACATTGTGGATCGCACGAATCCTATGGAATCAGTAACAGGACAGGCGCTTTATCAGCGTGCCCGCAAACGCATCCCGGGAGGCACGCAGTTGCTCTCCAAGCGCCCCGAGATGTTTCTTCCCGAACAATGGCCCGCCTATTATTCCAAGGCTCAGGGCGCGGAAGTCTGGGATCTCGATGGCAACCGCTACATCGATATGTCCTACGGGGGTATTGGCGCCTGTGTGCTTGGCTTCGCGGACCCCGACGTGGACGACGCCGTGCGCCAGACCATCGCCAACGGTTCGGCATGTACACTCAATGCGCCGGAAGAGGTGTACCTCGCCGATTTGCTGTGCGAACTGCATCCCTGGGCGGACATGGTGCGCTACGTGCGCTGCGGCGGAGAAGCGATGGCCGCGGCTGTCCGCATCGCGCGCGCCAAAACAAAACGGGACAAAATTGTTTTTTGCGGATACCACGGCTGGCAGGATTGGTATCTCGCGGCGAATCTGGCCGAAGACGACGCGCTTTCCGGCCATCTGCTTCCGGGCCTGAGCCCAGCCGGAGTTCCGCGCGGGCTCACGGGCACCGCGCTTCCCTTCCCGTATAACGATATCCCTGCGTTTCATAAAGCTGTGGAGGAAGCGGGCAGCGACCTGGCCGCCGTCGTGATGGAGCCGCAACGCGGCGGGCCCCCTGCCCCGGGCTTTCTCGAAACCATTCGCGAAGAGACCCGCAAACGCGGTGCGCTGCTGGTCTTTGATGAAATCACCGCCGGCTTCCGCCTCAACACCGGAGGCATCCATTTGCTGCGCGGCGTGATGCCGGACATCGCGGTCTTCGCGAAGGCAATCAGCAACGGCTATCCCATGGGAGCGATCATTGGCACAGGCGAGGCGATGCAGGCGGCGCAGGATACGTTTCTCAGTTCCACGCATTGGACGGAGCGCATCGGACCGACGGCCGCGCTGGCCGCGGTTCGCAAACACCAGCGCGTGGACGCTGCAGCCCATCTGGTTCGCACTGGTGAATCGGTGCAGCAGGCATGGCGCGATGCAGCCACCGCCACCGGGCTCCGCATCACGGTGGCCGGAATGCCGCCGCTGGCCCGCTTCACCATTGACGAAGCGGAGCCACAGGCGGTGAAAACGCTATTCGTGCAGGAGATGCTTGATCGCGGCTTTCTCGCCAGTAACGCCTTCTACGCCATGTACGCGCACACGGAGGCTCAGGTGCAATGCTACGCCGCCGCCGTGCGCGAGGTCTTCCAGAATCTTCGCACGGCCATCGATGCCAACGATGTCACGAAGCGTCTTCGAGGCCCCGTCGCCCACTCCGGCTTCTTCCGCCTCGCCTGAGCCGATCAGTATTTCGCCTCTTTGAGAGCCGCACCGTACCTGGCCTGCAGGAGCCGTGCAATCTGATCGTGCGCCGATTGCAGATCCTGGCGCGCCAACCCGGCCTTCTCATCGTCTTCCCGCAGGTTCCAGGCGAGCATGGCCCGCAGCGTCGGCTTCAGCACGCTGCTCGCGCGCTTCCGCAAACTCCGCAGCCAATATTCGTAATAGTGGTACATCGCCGATTGCACCAGTGGCCATTGGGCAGCGTCCTGCAGCAGGCGATCCAACACCAGACACAAAGAAAGAAACTTGCCATAACCGGCAACGCCCCTGTCCAGCGGCGTTCGCTTCTCCTTCAACAACGATTCCCCATACGCATCCGGCGCCGACAAGGTCCGCACTAGATGGGACACGTTCCATCGCCCATACGACCCCGAATCAAGAAACCACAGGAACGCGTCGATATCATCATCGCGGCGTTGCCATTCCACAACACCCAAGAACTGCTGGAACACAGGGACGGCTGAGCCATCCGCGGGAATCGGCGCCACGCCATTCTTCAACCGCAGCCGGTACAGCTTCGGGAGCAGCAGTGGATAGTTCTTGACGTAGAATTCCCGCACATTGGGCTGTTCCAGCACCTTCACCGCGAACGCCCGTTCTTCCTCGGGCAATATGGCCGGGACGAAGCCCGCAAGCGTGCCGACCTCCAGTAACGCGAAGTAGTCAAGTAGAAAGTCGAATGCATCCCTCGCGCGTACTTCCGCCTGTGCGCTGACCGTTCCCTTGTTATGATGACGCAGCAAACGCCGGAGGAATTCTGACTCCTCACCAGTCTCCTTCTTCATGATTTCGAGCGCCCGATCCGCATTCCCGTCCAGCAGATATTGTGTCTTCATCAGGTGCAGGTTCGCCGAATGCACTGGAGTCATAGCAGGTCTCCAATTTCCGCGAATGCCTTGTGGGTGGTCGAATCCGGCTTGCAGATCGTCGTATGCGTCCCTGTAATTCGGATGGGCGCGGGATCGTAGGGGAAGGGATCATTCTTAACCACGTTCTCCCGCGATGCGATGAACACTCTGGAAGCGGACAACGCCGAGTTGCCGCCCTTTTTCCGGGCGTCTTCTATTTCCTTGCGCAGCACCGGAAGCACTGTCGATTTGTCCGGGTTGAGTTGGTCGATCAAAGGCGAAACAAAACGAACGGCGATTCCGAGCAGTGAGGTTAGCGGATTGGAGGAAATCGCTTCAAAGGCAAGATTCACGATGGAAGCACCCATGTGCGCCGGGGCAAAGAGAGCCATGCGCACGTTACGCAGCCACGGCATCTTCTGCTGGTATGCGAACACCAGCGCTTTCCTGGTGACCACAGCCCCCAGCGAATGAGCCACAATCAGTACGCTCTTGTACCGGAACTTTGCCGGCCGCTGCAATTCAGGGGGCAGCCATGGATTGACGAAATCCGCCGAGTTGCCACAGATCTGATTCAGGAAATCAAAGAATCCGGCGGAACTGGCAATCAGTTCCGTGCGCAGCCCGTCATAGCCGTAGAAGATGCAGTCCGCATCCTGGAACCTGGTGTCTGTCAGCAGCAGCCGGTCGAACTGCGACCATGTGGCTAGCGCTTGCCCCTTATACCCGTGGATGAATATCACCAGCTTCCCGGAGGGCGCTAATGACCAGAGGCAGCGCGTGTCCTTGTCCCAATCCGTATTGGCCGGCGGTGGGCCACATGGGCCGTAATGGGTTTGCATAGCTCCAAACTCCTCGTGATATGGAGACTATACCATCCTATTTCTCAAATAGCTGCGCAGCGTTTCCCCAGAATATCCGTTCCACGTCCGAATCGCTCAGCCGCAAGTTCCAACATGCGGTCTTCAACGCGCGCAGAGACTCCAGGAAGATCAGCAGCGGCTCAATCGGCGCGTAGGCCGCGGCGAACTGCGTATTGTCCGCGGTCAGCCACAGAAACGAATCGCCAATCGCCACACAGCGCCCGCGCAGGTGGGTCACCGGGAAATCGGCGCCATACAACAATCGCTCCACGCCATGCGTGCGCACAATCGCTTCAAACGCACCTGCCTCCGTCACCGCGCTGGTATCGGACCAGATGTTCCCAATCCCCGCGAGCGCGCCAATCCCCTCGATGGTGTGATAGGGATTGAAGCCGCGCGCGGCATGCGCCAGAATCCAACGCGAGTTGGGATACTTGCGAGCCAGACGAGCGATGCTCTCCTGATTCACGGGATCGGCAATCGCGCGCGCGCGCACCATGTGCAGCGTGATGCTCAGCCCTTCTTCATGCGCCACTCGTACGTGTTCTTCCGGCAGATACGCTTCCACGGCGCTATCGAAAGTCGGCTCCACCGGCGAGAACAGGTGATAACACTTCAGCCCCACAAACCCGAACCTTCGCACGGTCTCGCGGACAAACTCGGGGTCCATATCCGGAGTCACCACCATCTGCCCGCGCACGGCAGGATACGCCTGCACCTGCGCACCCAGAAACTCATTCGCGCCCACCGTATTGAGCCCTTTCGAAGGAAACGGAAACGCCAGCGCCTCCCATTTGCGCCCCGGCGCAATCGCTTCCATGTGCTCCAGAAAGCAAGGCCAATCCACCACATCCGGGCCGCTCGCTGCTAACCCAGGCACAGTGGCGAAATCCGCGTTGCGATACAGATGGCAATGGGCGTCGAACACACGCTGAGGCAAGAACGAATCCAGTTCTTTGGCAAAGAACGCGAGATCCGCTGGCGTGATGGTCCAGTTCATAAAGCCTACCGGTAGAGCCCCCGCAACTGATTCCACCGGATCAGCAGCAGATCGGAGAACGCTTTGATCCCGCTCATCAGCCCGACGCGCGTACCTTCCACATTGGCCCACCGCACCGGCACTTCCACCGCTTTCAGACCGTGACACTTGGCGATGAACAGGTCTTCCACATCAAAGCCGAATCCATCCAGTTGCTGGCGCGGGAAGATGATCTCCGCCGCCTTCCGATGGAATAATTTGAAACCACACTGTGTATCGAGAAACGGCAATCCCGTAAACACGCGCATCACCAGGTTGAAAAAGCGTCCGGATAACTCGCGCCCCAAAGGCTGGTGCACCGACACCAAGGAGCGGTCCATGGCGCGCGATCCGATCGCAATGAGCGCTTTCTCCTTCTCGACCGCGACCAACAGCTTGTCCAGTTCCTCGATGGGGGCGCTCAAATCGGAGTCCGTAATCAGGCGCCACTCGCCTTGCGCCTTCTGCATACCATGCCGCACCGCATAGCCTTTACCGCGATTGCCCGGATTCTTCGCCAGCCGGACCGTGGCGTGCCGCGAAGCATATCTCTCCACCAGCGACGCCGTACCGTCTCGCGACCCATCGTCCACCACAACCACTTCCAGCAGTTTCCATTGCCGCTGGCTGGTGAACTCGAGAATGCGGTCGAGCGAAGCGGGAAGACGCTTCTCTTCGTTGTAGGCGGGGATAACGATGGACAGTGAAATCAAAGGAATTGCCGGATTCGCGCAGGGTGCGAGAACATTATAACAATGCTTCCCTCCGGCGATCCATCACAGGGCTGGTCCTCACGATTCGAAATATTCGTGGCCCTGCGCTATCTGCGCGCGAAGCGCAAGCAAGCTGTGATCTCCATCATCACCGGCATCTCGGTGCTGGGGATCGCCGCCGGCGTAATGGCCCTGATCATCGCACTGGCCATTAATAACGGTTTCCGTAATTCGCTGGAACGGACGCTGCTCGGCGCACGGGCGCACGTCAGCATCCTCGAAAAAGAGCCATCCGAAGGGATTAAGGATTGGCGGGAGATCCGCAAGCGCCTCCTCACGCTGCCCTACGTCAAGACCGCGGCGCCGAGTCTCTACAGTACGGTTTTTTTCGCCGGCCCGATGCGGGCTGAAGGCGGAGTGCTGAAGGGCATCGATCTCGAATCGGAGACGAACCGCGGCGACGTGGCCCGCAATCTGAAGCAGGGCGATCTGACCAAACTCGATAACCCCGGCGGAGTACCGGGAGTAATCCTCGGCTCGCGGCTGGCGGAAGCGATCGGCATGCCCATCGGGAGCCGTTTGCGCATCATCAGCCCGCAGAGCGAGCTCACACCGTTCGGCCCCCGCCCCTCCTATTACGACTACCGCGTGGTGGGCATTTTTGAGTCCGGATTTTACGACTTCGATCGCGCGTGGGCTTTCACTTCGATGAAGAATGTACAACGGGTGTTAAGTGTGGGCGATGTCGCCAATTCGATCGAAATCAAAGTCGATCCGGTGGAAAAGGCCGCGGAGGTAGCCGCTGCCGCGCGGCAGGTGATTGGGAAGGAGCTCGATGCGTCGCACTGGATGGAACAGAATCACCAGATTCTCGGAGCACTGCGCCTGGAGCGCATCGCGAGCACGGTCACGATCGGGCTGATTCTATTGGTGGCCGCGCTGAACATCCTGATCTCACTGGTGATGATGGTGATGGAGAAACAACGCGACATTGCGCTATTGATTTCGATGGGGGCCAAACGGGAGCAGGTGCGGCGCGTGTTTTTATGGCAGGGGGCGCTCATTGGCGGCGTAGGCGCTCTGCTCGGGCTGATTTTTGGATACGGGCTGAGCTATTTAGCCGGTCATTACGAATTGCTGCGTTTGGATGAACAAGTGTATATGATGCGATCGGTGCCGTTTGAGCCGCGCTGGTGGGATGGAGTATGGGTGGCGGGAGTGGCGGTTGCGGTGAGTCTGCTGGCGACGTTGTATCCGGCGCGCAGCGCGACGCGGATTCTGCCGGCCGAGGCGTTGCGCTACGAATAGGACCCGCGCGCGGAGGGAATAAGGTTCGATTTCGCACTTCTCTTGCCCAAACCAGCAGCATGGTTGTCCGATAAGGCAAGTGAGGAAGTTTCTCACGAAGCATGTTTTCCCACTGGGCACTTCTGGTAGTGTTCGTAGCGACAGGCCTCAAAGGCGAGAATCTGGGATCAGCCAGTGGTCTGCGCGCCGAACTGCCAGTTCTTACACAATTACTGCATTTCATCCAATGGCCGGAGGCGCCCGCGGGCGGGGAGCGCCTGATCGTTGGCTTGGCGGGGTATGCGGAACAGCCGGCGGCGGAGTTGCACCGCAAGGCAGCCAACCGCCCGGTGGAATTCCGCGCGGTGCAGTCGGCGGCGCAGATGCGCGAATGCCATGTGGTCCTGTTCGGACTGCTGTTCACCGGCCGGATGGAAGGGCTGCTGCGAGCCTTGAACGGCTTACCTGTGTTGACCATCGCGGCCATTCCCGGATTCGCGCGAATGGGCGGCATAGTGGAACTTCCCGCCTTGAGTGAAGGTCACAAACTCACCGTCAACCTCATCGCTGCACGGCGCAGCGGCTTCCGAATACATCCGGGGCTGGTGAGCGTAGCCGAAGTCCTTCGGCGGGAGTAACGCCTTGCATCGACTCCTGCGCGGCATCTCGATACGGCACAAACTGATCGCAATCATTGCCATTGGGGGGTGCGCGGCGCAGGTGGTCACCACGCTGGCGTTCCTTCAATTCCATGGCGCACAACAGCGGGCCGCGCTGCACCAGGAGTTGGATGCGCTGGCCGCGGTTGTGTCTCCCTCCGCTGCCGCCGTGCTCCTGCTCGAAGACCGGCAGGCAGCCGAGGAGTTACTTCAGCAGATCGACCGCAATCCGCGCATCGCCGCGGTGGGCCTCTACGGCCGCGATGGGCAACTTTTCGCCTCCCGTGTCCGGCGCGGATGGGCGCCCACCGCCGTGCCCCGACAAGTGGTGAAGCAGCCGCAGCCGGATGCGGCGAAACTGCTGGAGCTATCCATCCCCATCAATCACTCCGGCACGGGCGTGGGGCAGTTGTATCTGCTCGCTGATCTGAGTGTGGAGGCAGCGGCGCAGCGGAGCCTCTATGGGAAGTCGCTGCTGGTCACCTTCGCTGGGTTGCTGTTGACCCTATTCCTTTCGCTTCTCTTGCAGCGCATCATCTCGCGGCCCATCCTCGCGTTGAAGAAAGTGGCGCGGCAGGTTTCCGAACGCAAGGACTATAGCGCGCGGGCATGCAAGGAATCGAACGATGAAATCGGAGAGCTGATTGACGCGTTCAACTCGATGCTGGCGGCCATCGAATCGCGTGACCGCGACCTGGCCCGCCAGCGCGACGAATTGGAGATGCAGGTGGCCGCGCGCACGGCGGACCTGCTGAACATCAATCGCCAGTTTGCCTCGGCGCGCGACCGGGCCGAAGCGGCTACACGGCTGAAGAGCGAATTTCTGGCCAATATGAGCCACGAAATCCGCACGCCCATGAACGGGATTATCGGGCTCACCGAACTCACGCTGCAATCGCCACTCAACGCCGAGCAGCGCAAGAACCTGTCGCTCGTGAAGAACTCGGCGGATTCGCTGCTCACGGTGATCAACGATATTCTCGACTTTTCCAAAGTAGAGGCCGGCAAACTCACCCTGGATGAGGCTCCATTCACGCTGTGCGAGGTGACATCGGAGACGATGCGGATGCTGGCGGTACGGGCGCATGAGAAGAACCTGGAGATCGTGGTTACCGCCGACCCGCGTGTGCCCAACCGGCTCATCGGCGATGCCAACCGGCTTCGCCAGGTGCTGGTGAACCTCACGGGCAACGCCATCAAATTCACCGAAATGGGAGAGGTGACTCTTCACGTGGGGTTGGCCGAAGCGGGAGGCGACGGCATCCTGCTTGAGTTCAAGATCGAGGACACGGGCATCGGTATCCCGCGCGAGCGGCAGGCAACCATCTTCGAGTCCTTCACGCAAGCAGACGGATCCATCTCACGGCGATTCGGCGGCACCGGATTGGGGTTGGCCATCACCAAGAAGCTGGTGCACCTGATGGGAGGCGCGATCCGGTTGCGGAGCGAGCCGGGGCGAGGCAGCGAATTCCGTTTCACAGCGCGCTTCCGGCTGGCGCTGGACGATTTCGGCAACAGGCCGGAATCACCGCTGCGGTTCCTGCGCGTGCTTTTGCTGGAAGGGCATGACACGACACGGGAAGCCATACTGACAATGCTTTCCCACGCCGGCGCCATTGTCACGGCGGGCGATTCATTCGCCGATGCGCACCGGGTGGAGCAAGCGGCATCCACTCCGTTCGACCTTGGTTTTGTCGACGCTTCGCTCCCTGGCGCCGATGGGCTTGCGATTGGCGCGGCATTGCAGGAACGCGGAGTGGTGCGCCGGGTCATTCCCTTGATTCGCACCAACATGTCCCATTCGCTGCGCAAACGCGCCGAGCAGTTGGGACTTCCGGTCTGTCTGGCCAAGCCAGTCTGCCCGATGGAGATCTACGGTCTGATGGCGGCGGGCCAGGCGATAGAACCCACGGCATGCACGCAGCCTGCGGCCTGTGATGGAGAGTCGCTGCGCAAGCTGAGCATTCTGCTGGCGGAGGACAACGTAATCAACCAGCGCCTGGCGGTGAAGCTGCTGGAGAGACGGGGCCATCAGGTGACCGTCGCGGCAAATGGAGCGGAGGCTCTGCAGGTGCTGGACCGGACGCGGTTCGACCTGGTGCTGATGGACATCCAGATGCCCGTCATGGATGGCATGGAGGCCGTGGCGCGGTTGCGCGAGGACGAGCGGCGCACGGGCGGGCACGTTCCCGTCATCGCCCTTACGGCGCATGCCATGAAGGACGACGAAGCGCACTGCCTTGCCGCGGGCATGGATGGATATGTGAGCAAGCCGATTCATCCGGCCGAACTGTATGCCGTGATCGACCGTGTGCTGGGTTGAGGGCTTGACATCCACCCCTCCAATCACATATCAATGTCCATTCCCCCATGTGGCAACAAAACTACACACCGATCGCCGATAGCCTGGGAGTTTCGGCATTTCTGGCGGCTTTGCCGATTTTCGTACTGCTGTTCCTGCTGGGCGTCATGCGCAAGCCAGCGTGGATTGCCGGGCTCTCAGGGCTTGGCACGGCGCTGGTTGTCGCCATAGGCGTTTACGGGATGCCGGTGGGCATCGCACTGGGCGCGGTCACCAATGGGGCGGCCTTCGGCCTGCTGCCCATCGGCTGGATTGTTTACTGGGCCATCGTGCTTTACCAGATCACGTTGCGCACGGGCAAATTCGAAGTGATCAAAGACTCAGTGGGCAGCCTCTCGGCGGACCGGCGGCTGCAGGCACTGCTCATTGCTTTCTCGTTCGGCGCATTTGTGGAAGGCGCGGCGGGCTTCGGGACTCCGGTAGCCGTGGCGGCGGCGATGCTGGCCGGACTCGGCTTCTCACCGTTCTACGCCGCCGGCATCTGCCTGCTGGCGAATACGGCTCCGGTGGCCTTCGGGTCAATTGGCATACCGGTGTTCACGCTGGCCGGGATCACCGGCTTGCCGCTGCTCGATTTGAGCGCGAACGTAGGCCGCATCTGCGCGCCGATCTCGCTGCTGGTTCCGGCCTATCTCGTCTACGTCATGGGCGGCCTGAAGGCATTGAAGGGCGTGTTGCCGGCGGCAATCATCTGCGGGGGCGGGTTTGCCTTCACGCAGTTCTATGTCTCCAATTTCTGGGGACCGCAATTGACGGACATCACCAGTTCCTTGGTGGCGATTGTGGGCCTGGTGGTGCTATTCAAGATCTGGAAGCCTTCCGACACGTTTGAGCTGCCTGGCACGGCGAAGGGCTCCATGCCGAAGCAGCATGCGATCGGCGATGTGCTGCTGGCCTGGTCTCCATACCTGCTGCTGGTGGTGATGGTGTTTCTCTGGGGTCAGGACGCGATCAAGGCGGAGCTGAACAAATTCACCGTCAACATCCAATGGCCGGGGCTGCATAACCTGGTGGAACGGATTCCTCCGGTGGTGAACAAGCCGGCGCCCTATCCAGCGGTGTATTCGCTGAACTATTTGTCCGCCGCGGGCACGGCATGCCTGATCTCGACGCTGCTGGCAGGGCTGGTATTGCGTGTGGGCATCGGTGAGTACGTGAAGATTCTGGGCATCGCGTTCCGTCAATTGTTCCTCTCGCTGGTGACCATCGCCGCCGTGCTCGGGCTGGCGTTTCTGATGAATTACTCGGGCGCCACCGTGACGCTGGGTCTGGCATTCGCGGCGACGGGTGTGCTGTTCCCGTTCTTCAGCGCGCTGCTCGGATGGCTGGGCGTGTTCCTCACCGGCAGCGACACATCGGCCAACGCGCTGTTCGGCAATCTGCAGGTGGTGACGGCGACAAAGCTTGGGCTGAATCCGATGCTGATGGCGGCATCGAACTCAAGCGGCGGCGTGATGGGCAAGATGATCAGCTTGCAGAGCATCGCGGTGGCCGCGGCAGCCACGGGCATGCCTTCCACCGATGAAGCGAAGCTGTTCCGGTTCACGTTAAAGCACAGCATTCTGCTGGCATCGCTGATCGGGGTGGTGGTAACCATCTACGCCTACGTGGCTCCGCATTTGGTGAAATGAGCCTCCAACCGCCGCGCACGTTGGGGCTGCTCGACGCGGTGAGCATCGTCGCGGGCACCATCATCGGCGCGGGGATTTTCCTGGTTCCGAACCTGGTGGCGAAGCAGATTGCCTCGCCCTACGCGATTCTGGCGGTGTGGCTGTTCAGCGGGCTGCTCTCCCTGGCCGGAGCGCTGGGGTTCGCCGAGTTGGGAGCGATGATTCCATCGAGCGGCGGGCAGTATGCCTATCTGCGCGAAGCGTTCGGACCATTGCCGGCCTTTCTCTGCGGGTGGACCTTCTTTCTGGCGATCGCCACAGCAGCCATCGCGTGGCTGGCGACTTCGTTCGCGGTGTATCTTTCCTACTTCGTGCCGCTAGAGGCGTGGCAACGGCAACTGGTAGCGGTATCGCTCATCGGAGCGCTGTCTGTGGTGAACTACCGTGGTGTGCGAGGCGGCGCGGCAGTACAGAAACTATTCGCGGTGGCGAAGGTCGCAGGCATTCTTCTGCTGATCGGCGCGGCCTGGCTGAGCCCGGTGAATCATTGGCCCGCGGCGGAGTTCACGATGCCCACGGTGTCCGAATGGGGACTGGCGATGGTGGCTTGCCTGCTGACGTTCGATGGCTGGGCCGTGTTGCCGATGGTGGCGGGCGAAGTGAAGAGCCCAGGGCGCAATCTGCCGTTGGGGCTGCTGTCCGGGTTGTTGATTTGTATCGCGCTATACGTGTCTGCGAATGCGGCGTATCTGAAGGTGCTTCCTGTTGCGGACACGGCGCGTACGGAGCGCGTAGCGGCACAGGTGGCCGAGATCACCATCGGAGGCAACGGAGGCGCTGTCGTCGCCGCCATCGTGCTGCTCTCCATCATTGGCGCGGTTAATGGGTGGATACTGGCTGCGCCGCGCATCTACATGGCTCAAGCGCAGGATGGGCTGTTCTTCCGGCGGTTTGGTGAATTGCATCCGCGGTATTTAACGCCGGGCTTTGCGATCCTGATGCAGTTCCTGTGGGCCGCCGTGCTCTGTGTCAGCGGCACCTATGAAGCGCTGGGATCGTACGTGATGTTCGCCGCGTGGCTGTTCTACGGATTGACGGTGCTGGGAGTGATGGTGCTGCGGCGAGCAAGGCCCTCGGCGCCGCGCCCATACCGCGTGTGGGCGTACCCCCTGCTGCCACTGTTGTTCGCTGCGGTGTCACTGGGGTTCGTGGCGAATTCGCTGGTGAACGATCCGAAGCCGTCGTTATCCGCGGCCGCTCTGATCGCGGCGGGTCTTCCTGTGTACTATTTGTGGCGACGGGATGGGACGGTGCTTGATAAGATAGAGATTCGGAGGGTTGGCCGAGCGGTTGAAGGCGGCGGTCTTGAAAACCGTTAGCGGGGTGACTCGCTCGGGGGTTCGAATCCCTCACCCTCCGCCATTCCTAACCCTTTCCTCGAGTCGATTCAATCCTCACCCTGCTGGGCACGTCGCTTCTTGGCGGATGACCGTTGCGACTTTTCTGTGAGTCGACGAACCTTGGAGCCGAGCGTGGGCCGTGTGGGCCGGCGTTGGTTCGGTACAATTTCGGCCCGCGCGATCAGATCATCGAGACGCGCCCGCGCTTCTGCTCGATTGGCTTCCTGTGTTCGATGCTCGCGTGCAGTGATGATCAGTACGCCGTCTCGCGTCACCCGCTTGCCCGCTAATTCACGCAAGCGCTCGCGAACCGAATCGGGAAGGGACGCAGACCGGGCGATATCAAGGCGCAGTTCGACCGCGGTGGAGACTTTGTTGACGTTCTGCCCGCCAGGACCGGATGCGCGGACAAAATTAATTGTGAGTTCGGAATCTGGAATGAATATCGCCACAGGTTACTCAATGAAGCACAGGCGCCGACTGTTCCCCCGACGTGACACCCGGCAGCAGTTCCATGATCCTGATGTTGCGGAAGTGAATTTCTTTGCCTTCTGACTCGAGGCATAAATAGCCCTTCTTCTGCGTCGATTTGCTGATGCCGTTCACAAATTTGCCGTTGACAGCCAGTTTAATGACGCCATCGATCGCCACGACGTCGTACGTATTCCACTCGCCTCGTCCTTTCGCGCGGTTCTCCAGCGAACTGCTGCGAACGCCCCGTGGGTTGTCCGGAACAATCTCGACTCCTCCGACGCCAAACAGGTCGCCGTGAACATATCCGGGCGAGAGAGGCTGGCCATCGCGCCCCTTATAAATGTTTACGGCATCCAGTTCCAGCATCTGCACTTCGACACCATTCGGCAGGCGATTCTTCTCTCCGGGTTTAGCGTCACTCCAAACGAAGACGCCGGAGTTCCCACCCGCTTCCATGTGCTTCCATTCGATATGGAGGATAAAGTTCTCATATTGCTTTTCTGAGCGCATCACACCAATCGGTTGGCCTTTGCAGATCAGGATTCCGTCCTTCACGGTCCATGTGTCTTCGTCTGTGTTCACGTTGACCCAGCCAGTGAGGTCTTTGCCGTTGAACAGATCACGAAAGACGGGAACGGATTGGCCGGCGAGCGGGACGGCGGCAAGCCACATAGCCGCGAGCGGCACCATAGGATCGAAACGCCTCATCAACGAAATGCTAACACTAGCTGGACTGCGCGCGATCACAGCACCGGCTCCGGCAAGCTGGGTTGTAGAATACTAAAGTATCGGAACAGTCAAGAATACGAGGGTGCTGATGATAAGGCCGCTGTCATTCGCAACAGCATGGAAAATTGGCTTCGCCGCACTGACAATCCCTCTTATGGTTTCAGCGCAGGTGGAGCGGTCCGCGCCGCGAAATGCTTCTGTGTCTGCCGGCTTGTCCAGCCAACGTCAAATCCTGCAACGCTACTGTGTGACATGCCATAACCAGCAAGCCAGGAGTGGCGGCCTGAGCCTGACCCAGGTCGATCTATCCAGCCCCGGCACACAGCCCGAACTTTGGGAGAAGGTGGTTCGCAAGCTCCGTACGGGTGTCATGCCGCCTCCCGCGGCGCCGCAGCTTTCCCGGGACCAGCGTCTCGCCACACTCACATCGCTCGAAACATCGCTCGACGCAACCGCGGCGGCAAAGGCGAATGCAGGCCGCACCGAAACTCTCCGGCGATTGAGTCGGACGGAGTATCAAAATGTGATCCGAGATCTGCTTGCCCTCGATATCGACGCCTCTTCCCTTCTGCCCGCCGACGAGAGCGGCCATGGTTTTGACAATGTCAATCTCGGCGATCTATCGCCGACGCTTCTCAACCGATACATTGCAGCTGCGCAGAAGATCAGCCGGCTCGCAGTCGGCAGTATGTCTTCACTGCAGAACGACATCATCAGCCTACCCGCCGACCTTACACAAGAGGATCAGTTGCCTGGCCTGCCGCCGGGCACACGTGGTGGTGTGTCGACAAAGTATACGTTTCCTCAGGACGGAGAGTACGAAATACAGATCTCATTGATGCGCGATCTGGCAGGAGTCATTAGTGGGTTGCGCGACGGCCGTTCGCACGAGATGCTTGTGCTGCTCGACCGCGCACCGGTGAAGACTTTTGCCATTTCGCGAGCCGACCTCGGCGACAAAACGCTGAACGAAAAAATCCTCAAGGCGCGCATCACCGCGAAGGCCGGCCCGCACGATTTCGGTGTCACTTTCGTCAAGAACGGCTCATCGCTGGTGGAAACGGCCAGACTGCCGACCGAAGCTCGCTTTAATGACCGCCGGTATCCCCGTACGGCTCCCGCAATCGACCGAATTTCCATCACCGGACCTTACGCGCCTCAAGGCGCGGCCGAGACGCCCAGCCGGCGGCGATTGTTTGTCTGTCGTCCTGCGGGACAAAACAACACACAGGAAGAAAAATGTGCCGGCGAGATTTTATCAACGGTGATGCGGCGCGCCTACCGCCGGCCAATCGCTACGACGGACGTTGACGGGCCAATGACCTTCTACCGCAAAGGACGGGCTAGCGGCGATTTCGAGTTGGGAATCACGATGGCGTTGACCGCGGTGCTCACCAACCCGGAGTTCCTGTTCCGCGTGGAAAGCGATCCCCCAAAAGCAGTGCCGGGTAGCGCCTACCGGATCAGTGATCTCGAACTGGCATCGCGACTCTCGTTTTTCCTTTGGAGCAGCATACCGGACGATGAACTGCTCGACGCAGCAGTTGGGGGCAAGCTGAGTGTGCCGGCTGAACTCGAGAAGCAGACACGGAGGATGCTGGCCGATCGCCGCTCGTTCAACCTCGCGACCAATTTCGCCGGGCAGTGGCTGCGGCTGCGCAACATCGATGCGGTGATCCCCAGCGGTAACTTCTTTCGCGATTTTGACGATAACCTGCGGCAAGCCTTCCGCCAGGAAACCGAGCAATTCTTCGACAGCATTGTGCGCGAAGACAGAAGCGTGCTCACATTCCTCAAGTCGGAATACACGTTTCTGAATGAGCGCCTGGCAAAGCACTACGGAATTCGTGGTATCTACGGCAGCCGGTTCCGCCGTGTGACCCTCCCGCCGGGAAGCCGGCGAGGCGGTCTCCTGCGGCATGGCAGCGTGTTGTCGGTCACATCGTATGCAACCCGAACATCGCCGGTCCTGCGCGGAGTGCTGGTGCTGAAAAACATCATCGGCGCGCCACCTCCAGCGCCTCCGCCGGATGTGCCGGCCCTCGACGAGAGCACCATGGCCGCCAACCTTCCGATGCGCCAACGTCTGGCTGCGCATCGCGGCAACCCTGCCTGCGCGAGTTGCCACCAGACCATCGATCCGGTTGGTTTTGCCCTGGAGAACTTCGATGCGGTGGGCCACTGGCGCGACTTGGAGGTGGAGGATCAACTCATTGATGCGTCGGGCGCAATCCCTGGCGACAACATGTTCCAGGGAATCGACGGACTCGAAGATGCGTTGATGCGCCGCCCGGAAATGTTCGTCGCTACTCTCACCGAAAACCTCCTGACGTTCGCGCTGGGGCGCGGCATCGAGTATTACGACGCTCCGGCCATTCGTAAAATCGTGCGCGAGGCAAAGAACGACGGATACCGGTTCTCGTCGCTAATCACCGGAATCGTGAAGAGCGTACCGTTTCAGATGCGGCAAGCGGAGATCACGCCCGTAGCTGGTGGGGTCACGAATAAACCGGACACCAGATAATGAGGATCACGCAATGTTTCTAACCAAGAAAGCGATTCCCAGACGTGCTTTCCTGAGAGGCTCTCGGGGCGCCTTGGCCCTGCCTCTGCTGGACGCAATGATTCCCGCCGCCACGGCTTGGGCACAGACACCTGCAAAGCCTGTTACGAGGCTCGGCTTCGTGTTCATCCCGATGGGATCCGATCAGGATCGATGGACCCCGCCAGGCCAGGGGGCACTCAGCGAGCTTTCTCCGATTCTCACGCCCCTCAAGCCTGTTAAAGATCAGGTCACCGTGATCACCAATCTGCGGTTGCCGAATGCCTATCCTGGCACTCACGACACGTCGAACTCAGCCTTCTTGAGCGCGGCCAGCGCCAAGCATACCGAGAGCTCCGATTATTTCTCGGGCACGACAGTCGATCAGATCGCGGCCAAGCAATTGGGCCGCGAAACCCAGATTGCCTCCCTGCAACTCGCCATGGATCTGAACCCGCTGGCCGGTGTGTGCAATAACGGGTACTCCTGCGTCTATCAGAATTGCCTGTCATGGTCTTCTCCGACGACACCGCTCCCCTCCGAAGCGCATCCGCGTGTGGTCTTTGAACGGCTATTCGGTGAGGGCGGCAATGCGGCCGCACGCCGCGCCGCACTGCAAACGCGCGCAAGCCTGCTCGATTTATTCACGAAAGACATCGCAAAATTCAAGCAGCGCATCGGCGTTTCCGATCGCCTGCGGCTGGATCAGTACCTTAATAGTGTCCGAGAGGTGGAGCGTGAGATCGAGCGCGCCGAACAAGCAGTGAAAGACAACAAGACGCCCGATGTCGAGCGGCCAATAGGCGTTCCCGCAGCCTTCGCCGACCATGCGAAGCTGATGTTCGACCTGCAGACCCTCGCCCTTCAGGCCGATCTCACGCGCGTCATCGCATTCCAACTGACACGCGAGCAGAGCAATCGCACCTATCCGGAAATCGGCGTCAATGACCCCCACCATCCAACCAGCCACCATGGGAACGACGCTTACAAGGTTGCCCAGATTGCCAAGATCAACACCTATCATGTCTCGCTGTTTTCCAGCTTCCTGGAGCGAATGAAAAACACTCCGGACGGCGATGGCTCCCTGCTGGATCACTCGCTCTATCTGTATGGCAGCGGCATGGGAAATCCGAGCCTTCACGATCATGAGAACCTCCCCATCCTGGTAGCCGGCGGCGCCAAGACCGGATTGAAGGGCGGCAGACACATTCGCTACCAGAAGGGTACAAACCTGGCCAACCTGCACCTCACTTTACTTGATCACGTTGGGATTCATTTGGACCGGTTCGTGGATAGCACAGGTAAGGTCGAAGACCTTTTTGAGCGAGTGGACCTCGCATAGGAACAGCATATGCACTGGCGAAAGACAACGGCACTCGTACTGCTAGCGGCTTCCTCGTCCCTGGCAGCGGCATCCGCCACGCTCGCCGATGCCGCCGAGCAGCGGGACTGGGCCAGTGTCCGCAGACTCCTTGGTACAGGCGCCGGCGTGAATGCCGCCCAGGTGGATGGAACTACCGCGCTCCACTGGGCCGTCTTTCACGATGTCGCGGAGCCCGTTCGATTGCTCATCCAAGCGGGCGCGAATGTGAATACGGCAAATCGCTATGGCGTGCCACCGCTGGCACAGGCGTGCATCAATGGGAATGCCGAAATTGTCCAGCTACTGTTGCAGGCTGGGGCAGACGCAAACGCCACATTGAAAGGCGGCGAGTCCGTCCTGATGCTGGCCGCGCGCTCCGGCAATCTCGAAGCAGTGAAGGCGTTGCTCGCGCGGGACGCCAGACCGGAAACACGCGAGCGCGCCGGCCAGACTGCGCTGATGTGGGCTGCTGCAGAGGGACACACCGCCGTGGTCCGCGCGCTGCTCGACGCCGGCGCCGACACAAACGTGACACTGGATTCCGGATTCACAGCATTCTTCTTCGCCGTACGCGGAGGACATCTCGACACCGTGCGTGTATTCCTCCAGAAGGGTGTGGATGTAAACGCCATGACCCAGCCCCGGCGGAACACAGGTGCTGCCCGGATCCGGCCAACAAGCCCCTTGATGCTCGCCGTGCTGAATGGCCATTTCGAACTTGCCATCGCTCTCATCGATGCTGGCGCGGACCCGAACGATGTGCGGACGGGGTTTACGCCATTACACATGATGGCCGCCGTGCGAAAGCCGGATTCGAGCGACATGAGTGAGCCGACTCCGCCTACAGGCCTTGGCCGCCTCTCCAGCCCTGACTTCGTCCGCGAAATTGTCAAACGAGGCGCCAACGTCAATTTCCGCTTGCCGAAAGACGCTCCCAAGCAACCCAACACATCGTCCGGCGTTGCCTCCCCGGGAGCCACGCCGCTTCTGTTTGCCGCCGACCGCGGCGACGTGCCCTTAATGAATCAACTCGTCAAGTTGGGCGCTGATCCGCTACTCCCAAACTTCGACGGCACCACCCCATTGCTGGCGGCAGCCGGCGTCGGCACCAACGAACCACAAGAGGAAGCAGGCGAGGAAGGAGAAGCCGTGGAAGCGGTAAAAGTGCTCCTCGATCTCGGAGCCGACATCAACACCGTTGACAAGAATGGCGATACGGCGATGCATGGAGCGGCGTATGCCATTAGCCCGCTTGTCGTGAAGTTGCTGGCCGAGCGCGGAGCCGATCCACAGATTTGGAACAGGCCCAACAAGGCCGGTGGCACACCGCTCTTCATTGCCGAAGGCTACACCAGCCGTCTCCCACGGCCCGATACGCCCACAATAGAAGCCATCACCCGGTTGATGGTTGCCGCCGGCCTCTCGACGGAAGGCCAACGGCCGAAGATCGTCGACAGCTACGCGAAGCCGGCCAAACCTACGGAACCAATCCACTGAGCGCCAATTTCTACAATGCCAGCGGTTAGTGATGCACCGGAAGCGGCGTGTTCCATGGAACACGCCGCCGGATGCAGGACGCTCCCACAGCTAGAAAATGTACTTCAGAGCAAACTGCAGGTTGCGCATGTTAATGCGCGTGCCGCCGATCACACCGAAGTTGCCACCGCCATTGGTGATATTGCCCGCCGCATCGCGTTGGATCTGGCCTGCGTTCGTGTCCGGGTTGCCCCAATTGGGATGGTTCGGGAAGTTGAATGCTTCAAAGCGGAACTGGAGAGTATGCGTCTCAGTAACGCGGAAGTTCTTCAACGTCGAGAAATCCCACCCAAAGATCGACGGGCTGATGAGCGTGTTGCGGCCCACGTTGCCGAACGTGCCGAACGCCTGAATCGTGTACGCCGCCGGGTTATACCAGCGTTGCGGGTCGCGGTTGGAGAGGTTCGGATCCACACCCGAGTTGTAGTTCGGGCGGTCAAATCCGGCGCCGGTGTTCGACCGGTCACTGCCGCTGGTGACGGTGAGCGGGAAGCCGGTGCTGAGGGTGAAGATCGAGCCCAACTGCCAGCCACCGGCAATCGCTTCCAGCACAGGATTGTCAATCGACATGCTGCGGCCTTTGCCCACCGGCAGATCATAGAGAATCGAAGTGACGGCGCGGTGGCGCGTGTCGAACGAGGAATAGCCGCGCTCGCAACGCATGCAATAGCTGTTCTGGGGGAACAGCGTGTCGCCGTCATTCACCCGGATGCCCGAGGTTTCGTCGATCGACTTCGCCCATGTATAAGAGACCAGGGCGCTCAATCCATTCGAATACTTCTTCGTCAGCTTCACCCCGAGCGAATTGTAGTTGCCGCGTCCGCCATTGTCCACCAACTGAATGCGGCCGAAGTTCGGGTACGGCGAGCGGCTGATCACCGAACCGGTGGGACCAGGAATGGCTTCGTTCACCGCCCGCAGCGATTCCAGCTTCCGGGACACCGAACCGAGATAGCCTGCTTCGAATGCCAGATTCTGGCCGAACTCGCGCTGTACGTTGAACAGGTACTGAACCACATAGGGGGTGCGGCGGTCATAGAGATTGGAGAATGTGTAGGGTTGCGGAACCTGCGCGAACGCGCCGGCGATTTCCTTAAAGGCGTTGCCCCACTGGCGGTCCGGATAATCGCTGACGGCTTCCTGGCGGAAACGGCCGGCAATATTGCGAGCCATGTCGAACCGCGGATTTCCGGTGTCCTGCGTATAGAACATGCCGGTACCGGTGCGGATGACCCACCGGCTGCTCGGGCTCCAGGTGAGTCCGATGCGCGGGGCAAAGTCGTTGTTGTCGCGCTTCACCAGGCGGTCGCCCAGACGGCCGTCCTGAACCACCGTAATGTTGGGCCACCGCACCAGGATGTCCGCATAGGGATTGGTGCCGTTGCCCTGGCGGACGAACACAGGATAGCGGCTGAGGTCCGCTACGTTGGGGGTGCTGTCCATGTATGGGATTGCCGCCGAGAAGAGCTTCCCGGTGGTGTCCTTCCACGGCGGGGTGTTCTCATAGCGGAGCCCGAGGGCGAGCGTCAGCTTGTTGCTGATCTTCCAGGAGTCGTCAATGTAGAAGTTGAACGAGGTGGCACGGAAACGCGCGCTGCCAATGGCGACCGCGGTTTCCGGACGGCGGATTTCGCCCAGCAGGAAGTCGGCAAACGAGTTGCCCCCTGCACCCGTGGGCCCCTGCTTGGTGGCGTTCACTTCAAAGCCAAATGAGCCGCGAGCAAACTGGTTTCCGTCCTGATTGAAGTGGTCGTTGCGGACTTCGCCGCCGAAGCGGATGGTGTGGCGTCCGTTGATCCAGGAGGTGTTGTTGAGGAACTGCATCGAGCGGTTCTTGTTCTCGTAGGGACCTTCGGAGTCGTCGCCGAGACCGGAGTAGTTAGCGATGCCCACCGATGGGATGCCCCACGTGATAGGCGCCCCGGTGGCCAAGCCAGGAACAGCGAGTTCCTTCACCACGTCACGCACGCCGGCAAGCTCGCGCGCCGTGGAGTTGTAGAAGCGCGTGTAGCCGAAGCGGGTTTCATTGACCACATTCGACGTCAGCGTTCGCGTATTCGTGCCCATGTACTGTTCCACGTTGGTCAGCACCTGGAAACCGTTCAGGCGTAACCCGTCGTTGAACTGCACTTCATCGCCCCAGCTATAGCGGCCGGACCACTGCGAAGAGGAGGACTCGACGAAGTCCATGCGTAGCACGAACTGATCGCGGTTGATCGGCGCGCCCTGCGATTGTTGGTAGTTCTGCGCCGCCGTGCCAGTGAGGTTGGGCAAGCGGTAGAACTCGTCGCGGAGCCGCTTCGAGGTGGCATCAATGCGGCTCGCCGGGATCACATTGCCGGGGAACTGCGTCGAAGTGACGGCATTGCCGGTGCCCGTGCGGGTCTTGGGGTCGAACACACCCGCGGCGAGGCCGGAGAAATCGCCATTCTGGAAAGCCGCGCTCGGCAAGACATAGAGAGCCTGGGTCGATCGGCGCTGACGGAAGGCTTCGTAGTTGCCCATGAAGAACAGCCTGTCTTTGCCGTTGATCAATTTGGGAATGATCACCGGACCGCTGAAGGTGCCGCCATACTGATTCCACTTGAAGGGATCTTTGGGCGGGCGCGCGCTGCGGAACGCATAGTTCTTCGCGTCGAGCTTCTCGTTGCGCAGGAACTCGAAGGCAGTGCCGTGAAACTGATTGGTGCCGCTCTTGGTGAGCACGTTGATCTGCGTCGTCGCGCGGCCGAACTCGGCCGGGTACACGCCGGTTTGCACCTTGAATTCCTGCAGCGCGTCGATCGACGGCTGGATCACGAACGTATTGAAGTTCGGATCGGTGTTTTCCACGCCATCCAGTGAATAATGGTTGAACGCGCTACGCTGGCCGCCCACCGAGATGCTCTGCTCGGCGCGGAACGCGCCTTGACGGGAACGGGCCTGGCCGGCGCTGGGGAAGCCAGTGGAGGTGTTGGGCGCCAGGGACACAAGCTGCAGATAGTTACGGCCGTTGAGCGGCAATTCCACGATGCGCTTGTTCTCCACCACCGTACCGATGGTCGCGTTCTCCGTGGTCAGCAGTTGGACCGAGCTTGAAACCTCAACCGTCTCCGACACCGAGCCAACGGTCATCTCCAGGTCGAGGCGGACGGTCTGCTGCACCTGCACTTCGATCTTGGCGGTGTAGGATTTGAAGCCCTGCTTCTCCGCGCGCACATTATATGTGCCCGGTGCAAGGGACGGGAAGCTATAGATGCCTGCTTCGTTCGAGGTGGTTGAACGTTGCGCATTCGTGGCGGCGTTCGTGGCGGTGATGCCGACGCCCGTCATGAGTGAGCCGGAGGCGTCCTTAACTTCGCCGGTGATTTCACCGAATGTCTGGCTGAATGCTGGCAGGCTGGCCGCGATTGCGAGAAACACTAATCCGAGGATTTTCTTGGTGCTCACGAGTACACTCCCTGATAGCCCTGAATAAGCAAAGACTGACTACGTTTGCTGTTTCGAAAATGCGGGCTGGCGAGAATCTTCGATAGTTGCAGTTGCACCGCTGCCGCAGTCAACTTGGGGCTTGCATCGCCGCCTACGGGGGGGGCATCAGCGTTCTTTGGGCGCACTTACAGACGGTATCATACCTGCGCCCCTGTGTGATCGCAATTGCTTGAGAAGTAAAGTCGCAATGCCCTCGAAGACCGTCGCGTACGGTCCCGCACCTGGGTGAGCGAGGGCCAGGCTGTTACACTCGGGAACACCCGATGGGCACAATCAAAGGACTGCGCTGGTGGATGATCAGCCTGATCATGCTTGGGTCGGTGATCAACTACCTGACCCGCAGCACGCTGGCCGTGGCTGCCTCAACGGTCCTCAAAGAGCTGCAGATTGGCGCCAGGGAATACTCATGGATGGTGGGCGCTTTCCAAGGCGCCATCATGATGCAGCCCATCGCCGGCTACGTGCTGGACACCATCGGCCTGCGCATCGGCTTTGCGCTGTTCGCCGTTGCGTGGTCACTGGTGAACATGGCGCATGCTCTCGCCGGAAGCTGGCAGGCTCTGGTGGGTCTGCGAGCATTGCTCGGGTTTGCGGAAGGCTCAGCCAATCCAGCCGGAATGAAGGCGACCGCCGAGTGGTTCCCGGCCAGGGAACGCGGCCTCGCCGGGGGCATCTTTAATATCGGTGCGTCCGCCGGGTCGATGGTGGCGCCGCCGCTGGTAGCCTGGGCCATCCTCACCTACAACTGGCGCGCGGCGTTTCTCATCACGGGCGCATTGGGTCTGGTTTGGGTCGTGTTGTGGCTTTGGTGGTACCGCTCGCCCGATGAACATCATCTATTATCGGCAGAGGAAAAAGAGCACATCACTTCAGGGCAGGAGCGTCACCTGGCCGGCGATGGGCAGCGTCCCTCGGCGATGAGCATTATTAAGCGGCGTAATTTCTGGGGAATCGCGCTGCCGCGCTTTCTCGCCGATCCGACCTGGGGCACCCTGAGCTATTGGGTGCCATTGTATTTGACCAGCGTGCGGCACTTCGATTTGAAGCAGATCGCCCTGTTTGCGTGGCTGCCATTCCTTGCGGCCGACTTTGGTTGTATCTTCGGCGGTCTGGTGGCGATGCGCCTGCAGAAAGCGGGATTCAGCGTGATTAACGCCCGCCGTTGCGCCTTTTCGGTGGGCGCAGTGTTGATGCTGGGAGTTCCCTTCGTCGGCTTCGTGGAGAGCCCTTACGCCGCCATCGCGCTGTTGAGCCTGGCCGGCTTTGCGCATCAGACGCTCTCCGTCACTGTGATTACAATGGCGTCCGATCTATTCAAGAAAAACGAAGTCGCCACAGCAGCCGGCCTGGCGGGCACTTTCGGCAACGCCGGCGTTCTGATCTTTTCACTGCTCATCGGCGGAATGGTGGCAACAGTGGGATACACGCCATTTTTCGTTTGTCTGGCTCTGCTGGATATTGTGGGCGCAATCCTTCTGTGGACAGTGGTGCGCGAATGAGCGTCATCCACAACCCAATCCTGCGCGGCTTCAATCCCGATCCATCCATTGTGCGGGTGGGGGATGACTACTACATCGCCACCTCCACCTTCGAGTGGTTTCCCGGCGTGCAGATTCACCATTCGCGCGACCTGGTTCACTGGCGGCTGCTCTCGCGGCCGCTCAGGCGAGCAAGCCAGCTCGACATGCGCGGCGATCCCGACTCCTGCGGTCTTTGGGCGCCTTGCCTGAGCTACTCCGACGGCCTCTTCTGGTTGATCTATACCGATGTGAGGCGCTACGGCCGAACCACGCAGGCCGGGGCTGCGGGCGCTTCCATGCGCGACACGCACAACTATCTCGTCACCAGCCCGCGCATCGACGGCGAATGGTCAGAGCCCGTGTTTCTCAATAGCGCCGGCTTCGATCCGTCGCTGTTCCATGACGGGGACGGCCGCAAGTACCTCCTGAACCTGCGCTGGGATCACCGCCCGGGCCACTACCGTTTCGCAGGCATCGAGATTCAGGAATACCTGCCCGGAGAGCGCAAGCTATCCGGTCCCATCGATTTGATTTTCGGCGGCACCTCGATTGGATTCACCGAAGCGCCACATCTCTATAAACGCGGGGAGTATTACTACCTGCTCACCGCCGAGGGCGGCACGTCCTGGGGACACGCCGTTACCATGGCAAGATCGCGCAATCTGCGGGGACCGTACGAACTGCATCCGGATACATACCTCCTTACCGCGCGCCAGCGTCCGGACATCACGCTACAACGCGCCGGACATGCCGACCTGGTGGAGACGGCGGACGGCGAAACTTATATCGCCTATCTTTGCGGGCGCCCGATTCCGAATCGAGGCCGCTGCACACTGGGAAGAGAATCGGCCATCCAGCGCATGGTCTGGCGTGACGACGGCTGGCTCTACACCGAGGACGGCAGCGGATTGCCCGCAGGCGAAAGCCCCGCGCCGCGTCTGCCGCCGCACCCGTTTCCTCCCTCGCCGGAGCGGGAAGACTTCGATGCCCCTTCCTTGCCGCTTGATTTTCAATGGCTGCGCACTCCGTATCCGGAGCGCCTGTTCAGCTTGACCGCGCGCCCCGGGCACTTGCGCTTGTATGGCCGGGAGTCGCTCGGCAGCCTCTTTGAGCAGGCGCTGGTGGCACGCCGGCAGCAGGCCCACTGCTACCGCGCGGAGACCGTCATCGAGTACGAGCCGGACCGCTTTCAACAAATGGCCGGCCTCATCTGCTATTACAACAGCAGCAAGTTCCACTATCTCTACGTCACTTACGATCCGGAATTGGGCAAGCACATTCGCGCGATGTCCTGCCATCCCGATCAGGTGCAGTCCGATGTCTTTAGCGCGCCGGCGCCCATTCCAGCCGGGCAGCGGGTGTACCTGCGGGTTGAGGTCGATTTCGAGCGGCTCTATTTCGCCTACAGGGTTGAGGGCAGCGGCTGGAATCGCTTACCCGGTCCGCTGGACGCAAGCATCCTGTCGGATGAAGCAGCAACTCCAGGCACTGCGAATTTCACCGGCGCATTCGTCGGCGTTGCCTGCCAGGACCTGGCCGGTACGCATCACGCCGCCGACTTCGACTACTTCCTGTATCGCGAGCGCGGCTACCTCGCCGATCCGTTCGCCTAGGGTTACTTGCAGTTCTTATCGAAGCAGAGATTCTTCGAAAAGAACGGCATCACGTTGTTCTGGAAGCGGACGGCGACAGCGCTGGTATGCGTGCCGGAGTAGATTTCAAAGCCGTGCGCGATGCCGTAGCGATCGAGCGCCTCATGCAGTTGCACCGATCCTGTCTTCAGGCCATCCTTATCGCCGACGTCGATGGCAATACCGCGATACTGGCGCAGATTGCCAACGTATTGATCGAGGAAGGCGAGCGGGGAGTTGGCGGCGAAGCGAGCGATCACCTCCGGCTGCGGCGCACCGTCTTTGAACGGCAGATCCAGATAGAGGGGCGGATTCTTTGGATTCGGCGCCCACGCCGCGGACTGCGCCAGTTGCGCCCGCGCGAAAAAGTTAAGCTTGGCCGAATCGGCGGGCGACTGCACTTCGCTGATCGCCTTCGCCACGGCGGGGTTCACCGGGCCACCGCCCATGGGCGCCAGGCAACACGGGCTCATGATGTAGACGGCGCCGAACACATCGGCATGCTTCAGGCCGATCCGCGTGGCGCCATAGCCGCCCATCGAATGTCCCGCCAGGCCGCGGCTGGAACGCTGCGGGATGGTCCGGTAATGCGCATCCATGTAGCTCACCACGTCGCGCGCAATGTAGTTCTCGAAGTCGCCCGTAGTGACCGAACTGGAGTACATGGACCCGTTGTGGACGGTCTTCGAATCCGGCAGCACAACGATCATCTCTTTCGTACCCGAGGCAAACGCTCCTTCGATCGTCTGCGGCACGTGGATTTCCTTGCTCCACTGTTCGGCGCCGATCGAGTAGCCATGCAGTGCGTACACCACCGGATAGCGGCGCTTCTTCTCCTTGGCATAACTGGGCGGTAGGAAGACGATCGCCTCGCGGCCGGCAGCGTTCCCTTCGAGATTGCCCTCCAGCGCTTTGCCGTGGATCTTGATGCGCTCCACGATCGCCGGCCTGGCATCCGGCACAATCGAGGGCACCTCTGTCTTTACCTGAGCAAGCAGTAGCAAAAGAAAGACCACGAAAGGCTCCTATTCCCGGATTGCGATCACACTGACCGATTTCGGTTGCGCCCGCAGCACCACCCTGCCGGCCTCCACGCGAACGTTCGCGGCTTGCGGCGTCACCGTGTTTGGCGCGGTGAATGTGTTGACGCTATCCACTTGAGGCCCCGTCAACGTCTCGCCCGCGGCGCCCTTGACCGACACCCCCGGCAAGCTCACCGCCAGATCCAGCGGCTTCTCCGGATCAACATTGGTCACCGCCAGCCACAGCTTCCCCGCTGTATCGCGCGCCGCGATGGCGTCGGCGCGAGGCAACTCGATGTCGCCCTGCGTGTAGCGGCCCGCATCGAACGCAACCGGCACAAACGTCGCATCCTGAAACGGCACGTACATCCGAAAGACGTGATAGGTGGGCGTCAGCAGCATCTTCTCTTTCTCCGTGAAGATCATCGCTTGCAGCACGTTGATCATCTGCGCGATGTTCGCCATCCGCACCCTGTCGGCGTGGCGGGCGAAGATGTTCAGGTTCAAAGCGGCCAGCACCGCGTCGCGCAGGCTGTTTTGTTGCATCAGAAAGCCCTCCGGCGATCCGGGCAGTTTCGCGTACCAGGCGCCCCACTCATCCACCACCAGCGCGACACGCTTCTGCGGATCGTACTTGTCCATGATGGCCGAATGCCTGGTCACCAGGTCTTCCATGACCAGCGTGGACTTGAGGACTCGTGCATACTCCGCCGCGCTGAAGCCTGTCGAGGCATAGGCCGGCGGCCATTTCACCACAGTGTAGGAATGCAGGGAGAGCCCGTGCATATCCCAGCTCCATTGCCGCGCCTGATAAGCCTTCATCACCGCTTCGGTCCATTCGAATTTCGCATCATTCGGGCCGACGGCGATCTTCAGCATCTCGTTCGACTTCTGCTGGGACGGGTTGAAGTTCCGCACGAAGCGCGCGTACATCTTCATCTGGCTGAGATAGAAGTCGGGGGTCATGTTGCCGCCGCAATCCCAGCTTTCGTTGCCGATGCCCAGATACGGAATCTCGTACGGCGCGGGGTGCCCGTTCGCAGCGCGTTCCTTGGCCAGCGCGGTAGGCTGCGCGGCGGTCAGGTATTCCAGCCAGTCCGCGGCTTCTGCCACCGTCCCCGAACCGACGTTGATCGACAGATACGCGCGGCTGCCGATCTGCGCGATGAAATCCATGAATTCGTGAGTGCCGAAGGTATTGGGCTCAATCACGCCGCCCCAGTTCGGATTCAGCGTCGCCGGCCGCTGCGCGAGCGGGCCAAGGCCCTTACGCCAGTGATACTCATCGGCAAAGCAGCCGCCGGGCCAACGCACGTTCGGCACCTTCAGCGCGCGCAACGCCGTCACCACGTCATTGCGGATGCCGCGCGTGTTCGGGATCTTCGAATCGGGGCCAACCCAGATGCCTTCATACACCCCATGACCGAGATGCTCAGCAAACTGGCCGAAGATGTTGCGGTCAATCTTAGGGCCGGGCTTGCCGGCCTCGACAGTCAACGGCACGGGCTGCGCCCGCACGCTGAGGGTCAACACAAATAGAGCGAGGCAATGAAATCGGGGCATGAAGTACACTCCTAACGGAACAGACGGGGGACAAAATCATTGAGGCAGCGGCGCCAGGTGAGCCACTCATGCGCCGTGCCCTCCGATTCGAAGTAGACGTTCTGGATGCCGGCTTTGGTCAGTTGTTCGCTGAAGTTCTTCGTACCCGGTCCCTCCGCCGTGCCGATGCCGAGGAAAAGCAGCTTCATCTGTTTATTGAAGGCGGCGGCGTCCGCGAACACGCCCTTGTGCGCCGTCTTCGGATCGAAGCCGCCCCGGCCGCCGCTGCTGCCGCTGAAGCCACCCAGGTAAGCAAACTTATCGATGTTCCCCAGCACGGTCTGGAACGATTGCATCCCGCCCATGGACAAGCCGGCCATGGCGCGATTGGCGCGCCCGGGCAGAGTGCGGTAAGTCTTCTCCACCATGGGAATCAGGTCAGTAAGCAGCATGGCGGTGAACGTTTCTCCAAAGTTGGCCGGAAAGGCGGGCCGTGGAGCGGCCTGTCCGGGCGCCGGACGCGCGCCAATGGGCGGGGGCACATCCGCCAGAGACCGGCGGGCAATAATGCTGCGAGCGTTGTAGAGGCTCGCATCTTCATGCGGCCGGGCGGCATTCAGATTGTCCATCACCACCAGCATCGGTTTCGCCTTGCCCGCGGCGATCAGGTTATCCATGATCAGATCCGCGTGCCCCTGTACGTGCCAGCCGTGCTCGTTCTCACCCCACCCGTGCAGAAGATAGAGAACCGGATAGCGGCTCTTGGCGCTCGCATCATAATTCGGCGGCGTGTAGACATAACAGCGTCGCCACTTCCCGGTAACTGTGGAAAAGTACCAGCGCTGCCGGACCTCGCCGTGCGGCACATCCTTCGCGGTGTAGTAGCCGCCATCCGTTTCAGGAACTTCAATGGCGCTGTTCCACCAGCCTCCGCCAAAGAACGAGCGTGTCGCCGGATCCGCCACAATGGCGCCGTCGATGGAAATCGTGTAGTAATGGAAGCCGATCACCTGCGGCGGAATGGTTCCGGTCCACAGACCGTCGGATCCTCGTGTGAGATCATGCCCTCCGCCAAGCCGCACCTGCACCTTCTGTGCATCGGGCGCGTTCACGCGGAATGCCACCCTGCGGTCGGCATACACGCATGGATACGGCGCCCCGGGAATGTTCAGGGATGATGGAATGCAGCCCTCGGGCTGGCTGAAGCCAATTCCACAGACGAGCAGTGTAAGGATGACCAGTTTCATGGAAGCGCTCACCAGCATAGGGCGGTCAAGGGCTTCCGGCAAGGTATGGTACAGGACAGCTACGGTAGCGTACCTTGTTGAATGCGCTGATTCTGGTATGTACTGAAGCGATCCGTCCGGCTCCCCTATGAAGCACTCCCTCCTGCTGCTGTTTGCCTCCACCCTCCACGCCGCTAACCTGGACGGCGTGGTGAACATCCACGATCCGTCGACTCTGGTGCAGGATGGCGGCCGCTATTACACCTTCGGCACGGGCGGCGGCTCGCTCGTTTCCGACGACGGTTGGACCTGGCGGCGCGGCGCGGCACTCCCGCGCCGGGGATTGGCGCCCGACGTCATCAAGATCGGCGATCGCTACTTCCTTTACATCGCCGCGAACATCGGCGCGCAACCGAAGGCAGCCATCAACCTGCTCACGAACAAGACCCTGGACCCAACTTCGCCGGACTACAAGTGGGAAGAGGGCGGCGTGGTGGCTTCCTCCGACGGGATCGAAGACTGCAACGCGATCGACCCGGGGCTGTTACTGGACCCCAACGATGGCCGCCTGTGGCTCGTCTACGGTTCCTACTTCGGCTACATCCGGCTGGTGGAACTCGATCCCAGGACCGGCAAGCGCCGCTACCCCAATGCCGTGCCGCACAACATTGCGATCAACTCCGAAGCCTCGATCCTGATCTTCCACGACGGCTGGTATTACCTGCTGGTGACGCACGGCAGTTGCTGCCGCGGCGCGGACTCCGGCTACAACATCCGCATGGGCCGGGCGCGCAAGGTGACCGGGCCGTATCTGGACAACCTGGGCATCGACATGCTCCAGGGCGGCGGGAAGCTGTTTGCCGCTTCGGCGGGACGCGTGATCGGGCCGGGACATTTCGGTCTCATCGATCTGGGCCAAGGAGTGCAGAAGTTCTCGCTCCACTACGAAGCCGACCTCGATCGTGGCGGGGCCAGCGTGCTCGACATACGGCCGCTATTGTGGAAGGACGGCTGGCCGGTGGCGGGAGAGAACCTGCGCGCCGGCTCCTATCAGTTTGAGTCCTTGCGCACAGGCACCGCACTGGAGGCAGCCGTGGAAGGGTTTCCCGTCGGCGGCCGTCCCGTGCGGCGTGGCCCACCGCCAGGCCCACCGCCGGGAGGTGGTCCTCCTCCGGGTGCGGGCGGACCTCCGCCCGGTGGCATGTTCGCCGGCATCGGCCGTCCGATTCCCGATCAGGATGTGAACGAAGTATCGAAGAAGTGGCCCACCGGCACGCTCGACGTGCGGATGTCGAATTACCTCTCGCAAGCGCAGCAGAAGTGGACGATCGCGCCCGCGCCAGGCGCAGGCGGCTATCCCGGCGCACCTTTCTACAAGATCACGATCGCAGGAACAGAGCGGGCACTGACGGCAACCGCCGAAGCGGAACTCGCGGTGCTTCCCGCCTTCACCGGCGCTCCGGAACAACTTTGGCGCATCGACCAGTTGGCCGATGGCAGCTACCGCATCATGCCCAAGGCGGTGCCCGGCGGCAAGGGCCCTCTGGCGCTCTCCGCCGTTGGCAGCAGCTTTGCGACACTCTCCGCTTTCGATCCCAAGAGCGAGAAGCAGCGCTGGTGGATCAAGACGCCCTAGGAACGGCAAGCCATGACGAAGACCCTATTCCTGCTGACAGTGTTCACCGCGGTATGCAGCGGGCAAACACCGCCCACCACGCTCGCAGCCGCCACGCCGGGCGACAAGCTTCCCGGCATGGGCGGATTCCTGCAACGATGGCTGCTGCTCGACCCGATCCCGGTGACTGGATTGACCGATAGCGCCGTGCAGGCAACGGTGAAGAAAGACGCCTATGCGAACCTGTTGCAAACGATGCCCACGGGCGGGCAAAAGCTGAGCATCGACGGCGCGGAACTCACCTGGCATGCCATGGACACGCGCAACTACAACGTGAACCTCTACCACTTTGCACGTACGCTGGGGAAGAAGACATCGGACATCCTGGTCTGGGCGGTCACCGTGGTGCATGCGCCGCGGGATCTTGAGAACGTACGCCTGGCCATTGGCTCCAACTCCGCCTCGGTCTGGTGGGTCAACGGCCAGGAAGTGATCGGAATCTACGGCGATCGGCAAACCGTGATCGACGATGGTGTCTCACGCCGGCTGACATTGAAGAAAGGTCCCAACGTCATCCGCGCCGCTATTGTGAACGGTGGTGGGGCCACCGACTTCTGCGCCCGCCTTCTCGACGCCAATGACAAGCCGCTGAGCGGACTGCTCATCCGGTTGAAGGACGATTCGCCGGTGAAATGAGAACTTTGATGAAACTCCTGATATTTGCCGCCATCACCTTCGCCGCGGCCGCGCAGCGAACGCCCGCGCCGGCCTTCTACGAGGACACGAACAACATTCCGGTTTCGCCGGAGGTTCATGCGGACCGCCGCGTGACCTTCCGCCTGTTCGCGCCCGAAGCCAGCGAGGTTCTGCTGATGGGTTCGCCCGGGATTCTTGAGTTCACCAAGAAGCCGTTGCCGCTGACAAAAGGCGAGAAGGGCATTTGGAGCCTGACCATCGGGCCGCTGCCCTCCGGCTTCTACACCTATGGATACGCCATCGACAAGGGTCTGCGTATGCCCGATCCGTCGAACCCGAATCTCGAACTGAGGCGGTGGGGCGCCACCAGCAGTTTTATTGTTCCTGGCGCGGAGAAGGCGGTGATGGAAGCGCGTCCCGTGCCCCACGGAACGGTTCACGTAAACTTCTACGATTCGGCCAACCTCAACACGCAGCGGATGGTTTACGTCTACACGCCGCCCGGATATGAAACCGGCAGGCAGAAGTATCCGGTGCTCTACCTGCTGCACGGCAACGGGCAGATCGAAGCCTCCTGGACGTGGACCGGGCGCGCGAATGTCATTCTCGACAACCTGCTGGCCGATGGCAAGATCAAGCCGATGGTGGTGGTGATGCCCTTCGGCCACGTGCAGCGCGAGATCAAGACAGCAGCCAACGCGCCCGCGCCGGCAATCGGCGCCGACATGGCAGCCATCGAGAAGGAATTGATGACGGCGGTGAAACCGATGGTGGAGGCGAAGTACCGTGTGCTGACGGACCGCAACCATCGCGCGATAGGCGGACTGTCGATGGGCGCGGCACAGTCGCTCACCATCGGCTTGCACAACATTGACCATTTCGCCTACATCGCCGCATTCAGCGGCGCCGCCAATCGCGCTGAGTGGGAGAAGGCGGATCCAGAGATGTTGAACAGGAAGCTGAAAGTGTTATGGCTGGGCTGCGGCACGGAGGACTTCGCCTACCCGGGCGTGAAAGGCATGGCGGAATTGTTCAGCAAGCGGAACGTGAAGCATGTCTGGAATGAGTCCGGCGCGGGACACAGTTGGCCGAACTGGCAGGTTTATCTTTCGAAGTACGCACAGTTGCTGTTTCGGGATTAGCAACCTTGGCGATGAAGAATGGAGGTTGGCGAGCGGCTACTCGAGGATTTCGCCGGTGATCTGGAATACCATCCCAAGCGCGGTTTGCTCAACCTCTGCAATAGTCCAACCCATCCAAACGAAAAGCCCTTCCTACGGGCTTCCTGCTGGCTGCACAGATGCTGCAGGATTTCGGTGCGGGCCCGATGCTGCTCACATCCGTGCTGAAGACTGTCCGGAGGGTCAACGAATCCTGGGCAGTGGCCGGCGTTGCCTTTTTTTCATAGGCGCAGCTTTTTTCGGCCTCGGTTGGGGTCTCCGCAAGTTGAGGCCCTCAACCCACCCGTAGCAACGGCGATCCTGGCATGATAGAGGCGATGCTGCAAGCCATACTGTACGGCGCGGGGGACCTGCGCCTGGAACAACTGCCACTCGATCCGGATTCGATCGCCGCCGATGAAGTGTATGTCGAAACCGAAGTTTCCGCACTGTCGACCGGCACGGACCTCGGTAATTACCTCGGGCGGTCCACCGAGATTCCCAGTGCCCCGGACTATCCGCGTTGGGTGGGATACTCCAATGCCGGTGTCGTGCGCCGCGTGGGTAGCGCCGTGCATGGACTCAGCGAAGGGATGCGCATCTTCACTCCGAAGCCGCATCAATCGGCGTTTGTAATGAAAGGCGCCGATCCTTATTCGCGTATCCCGGAGAACGTGAGCAGCGAACAGGCCTCGCTGACTTACCTCACAACGCTCGGCGTGAATGCCTTGCGGCATGCGCGCTACGAGCCGGGGGAAAGCGTCGCGGTAGTGGGATTGGGCGTGATCGGACTGGCCACCTGCGCAATCGCGCGGGCGATGGGTGCTCAAGTGCACGCGGTGGCGAATGCGCGGAACCGCGCGGAGTTGGCGGCGCGCGTGGGCGCCCATCATATTTATATCGCCGGAGAAAACGCGTTGCCCAAGGAGATCGACGTGGTGGTGCTGACGGCGAATCCATGGCGCGCCTATCGCGATTCCATCGACATGTGCCGCTATGGCGCGCGCATCAGTATTCTCGGTTTCCCCGGCCGCGCGGAAGCTCCGCCATCCTTCAATCCCTTTGATCCGCAATGGTTCTATGGGAAACAATTGACGCTGATTGGCGCCGGATTCGCGCCGCGCGTGGATTGCAAGCCGTCCGAAATCCGGTTCAATCTGCGACGGAATTGGGATTTCGTGTTGGAGTCGATGGGCACAGGCGCGGTCAATCTGGAACCTGTCATTTCGCACAGGATTCCCGCTCCGCGAATGGTGGAGGCATACGAAATGGCCAAGGCCCATTCGAAGGAACTGGTGGCCGCGGTGTTTGACTGGCGCGGCGTTTAGGCGCCGAAATATTTGTGCATGCGGTCCAGGGCTTCCATCAGATTTTCGTAGCTGTTGGCGATGGAGAATCGCAGGTAGCCCTGGCCGTACTCACCGAAAGCGGTACCGGAAAGACAGGCAACACCCGCATCCTGCAGCAGCGCGTTGGCCAGTTCTTTCGATTCGCGGCCCGTGCCCTTGATGTTGGGAAAAGCGTAGAACGCGCCTTCGGGGATATTGCAGCGGAAACCGGGCAGCGCATTCAAGCCGGCCACGAAGGCATCGCGGCGGCGGCGGAATTCGGCCACCATGTGATCCACTTCGGTCTGCGGCCCGGTGAGCGCGGCAAGCCCCGCCCGCTGAGTGAAACTGGCGGTGCAGGAATTGGAATTCACCATCAGCTTGCTCACCGCTTCAGCCAGCCATGCAGGCATGACTCCGTAGCCGAGACGCCAGCCGGTCATGGCGTAGGTTTTGGAGAACCCATCGAGGATGATGGTCTTTTCCAGCATGCCGGGCTCGGAGGAAATAGAACTCGGTTTCTGACCGAAGTAAATGCGGGTGTAGATTTCGTCGGAGAGCACCATCAGGTTGCGGTCGCGAACCAGGTTGGCGATCTCGACAATATCCTCGTGCGGGATCACGCCGCCGGTGGGATTCTGCGGTGAGTTGAGGATCAGCAATTTCGTTTTGTCACTGATGCTCTTGCGAAGAATATTGAGATCGAAGGAAAAGCTGCGGTCTTCCAGCAACGGGATGGGAACGGGAACGCCGCCGGCAAAGCGGATCATCGACTCGTAGATCGGAAACCCGGGATTGGGATAGATGACTTCGTCGCCCGGTTCGATGAGGGCCAGAATGGGAAAGAAGATGATGGGTTTGCCGCCGGGCACGATGCACACATTTTCCACGGCGACGGGGATGCCGCGCGTGCTGCTGACGTAATTGGCGATGGCTTGACGGAAATCGGGAAACCCTGGCGTGGGGCCGTAATGCGTCCAGCCTTCATCAAGCGCCTTTTTGCCGGCGTCGATGACGTGTTGCGGGGTCTGAAAATCGGGCTCGCCGATTTCCAGGTGAATAATGGAGCGGCCTTGCGCTTCCAGCGCCTTGGCACGCTGCAGAACTTCGAATGCGCCTTCCACTAACAGGCGGTTCATGCGGTCGGCTAGTTGGATCATGTTATTTCTGAAAGACGGGAAATTGATTGCGGTATTCGAGGAAATTCACGCGGTCACCGATGGAGACCTTATCTCCCGCGATGCGCGCCGTGAGACGTCCGCCGCCGTCGAGAGCGACGATGGCGATCTGGTAGGGTGCTTCGTTGATGTATTGTTCGGGCGGCGAATAAACAGTGGTCTCGGTATAGATGACGCCGGAACCGGGATTGGTGGTGCTCATGCGGCGGCTCCCAGGATGGTGACGACGCAGGTGGCGCCTGAGCCGCCCAGGTTTTGCGCCAGCCCAAGCGAGTGATGCGCGAGTTGCCGCTCACCCGCCTGTCCGCGGATCTGCAGGGCGACATCGCACAGTTGCGCCACGCCGGTTGCGCCGACGGGATGCCCTTTGGACTTGAGCCCGCCGCTGGTATTCAACGGGCGCTCGCCTCCCAGCGAAGTGTGGCCATCAAAGCAGTAAGGGCCGCCTTCTCCTTTGGGACAGAAGCCGAGATCCTCACTGGCGATGATCTCGGCGATGGTGAAGCAATCGTGGAGCTCAGCGAATTGAATATCTTTGGCGGAGACTCCAGCCATGCGGTAGGCTTTCTCACCGGCCTTGGCAACAGCGGCGAAGGTGGTGATGTCTTCTTTTTCGTCGAGTGCGAGACGGTCGGAGGTTTGCGCGATGCCGAGCACGCGCACGGGCTGAGACGTGAATTCAGCGGCACGCTCCAACGGCACGATGAGCACTGCGGCAGCGCCATCGCTGATCAGCGAGCAATCGTAAAGAGTGAGCGGATCGGCGACCGGCTTGCCCTTGAGCGCCTGCTCCAGCGTGATCAGCTTCTTCAAATGAGCATCAGGATTCTTCGCCCCGTTGGCATGGTTCTTTACCGCGACCGAAGCCAGATGCTCGCGCGTGGTGCCGTAGACGTGCATGTGGCGCCGGGCGATCATGGCGAACAAAGCGGGGAAGGTCGCCCCCGCGCGGATTTCGCCGCACAGGTCGCCGGCGGATGCCAGGATCTCGGTGACCTTCGGTGTCGGTTGCGAAGTCATCTTCTCCACACCGGCGGCAAGCACCACATCGTAGATCCCTGCAGCAACGCTCGACCATGCGTGAAAGAACGCCGACCCGCTGGAGGCGCAGGCGGCTTCAAAGCGCGTGCAAGGCACTCCCGTAATTCCTGCCCCGGAAGCCACGAACGGAGCGAGGTGATTCTGCCCCACGAACGAAGGCCCGGCGAAATTGCCGAGATAGAAAGCTTCCACTTGCGCGGGTGTGCAATGCGCGTCTTTGAGGGCTTTTTCGATGGCTTCGGTGGTGAGGGAACGAAGGTCGCGATCGGGGAACGCGCCGAAGGGCGTTTTCCCGACCCCTACGATAGCAACGGGTCGCATACCTTCATGTTACCTGCCCTGTTTCTTCTTTTCGAGGTTCCACAGACCGCGCGAGATCACACGGCCGCAGAACGGGCAGTAATTGAGCCCCACGTAGCTGGGGCGGGAGTCGCCGAAGACAAGGTGATATTCGGTGTCGATTTCCGTAATGATGCGCCCGTCGCGGAGCGAGTGCATGGGGCCGACTCGTACCATATCGCGGTCGATCAGATCCTGAAGTTCCGTGCAGCAGACCATGCGGGTATTCTTTCACGCAGGCGGGGAGCAAGGCAAAGGTTTCGCCGTGTAGAATCGTGCTCATGAAACTCACGCTGATGATGACGATAGCCGCGATTCTGGCCGCGCCCGTATTCGCGGAACGCACCAAGAAAGAGCTGGTGAAGGCAACCACGCCCGAACAGGATGCAAAGGAAAACAGCGACGCGGTGCCGGACGTGTATGCCATCCCGGCGCAAATCAAGAATGTGTTGATCCTGCGCTTCAAGTACAAGGCGGACCTGCTCGCCGGGATTGAAGAGATGGTGAAGAAGAACAAGATCCGCAACGCGGTGTTTCTTTCCGGAATCGGATCTGTCCGCAACTCCCACATTCACGGAGTGAGCAATCGCACCTTTCCTTCAAAAAACATGTTTGTGAAAGATGATTCAAACCCCGCGGATATCATCAGCATCAACGGCTACGTAATCGAAGGGCGGGTGCATGCCCACATGACGCTGGCCGACGATGAGAAAGCATTCGGCGGGCATATTGAACCGGGGAATCCCGTGTTTACGTTTGCCATCGTGACGCTGGGGATTCTGGAAGACAACGTAACCCTGGACAAAGTGGACGACAAGACGTATCGCTAACGCGGGCGCGCACCGGGGCGGCGGCGCTGCGTTGTCACTTCAAATGCGCCGATGGTTGGCGGACGGGCCCAGGGCTTGCCTTCGAGATCGGGCGCGTTGATCGCGGGCATTGGCCTGCCGGCTCCGCGGGCGGGGCTATCGGCAGCAATGCGCGGGTCGTTGCCGGCAGTGTTGGCAAGAAGCGGATCGCGCTGGATGATGGAACTGGTTTCCGGTGGGATGTTATTGCCGAGGTTGGGACCGGCCCACGCCGGGCTTTGGTCAGTGGCGTACCAAAGATTCGAGGCGAAGAGAAACGTTTCCGGAGCCGTGTCCGCACCGACGTTGACGAAGGTGCGAATGTCGCCCATCTTGAACTGGATGATGTTGTTCACGAACTGTCCGTTGCGCGAAGGAGCAAAGCGCGGCGCTTTCGTTTCCTGCAGAATACGGACCACCCAGCTCTTCGGATCGACGATGGTGTTGTGGGCGAACAGACAGCCATCGCAGCCCACATAGGCAATGTTCGTGCCGCTCATGGCGCCGTTGCGGAGGAAGAGGTTGGCGATGACGCGGATGCGTGCGGCTTCGTGTGGTGCGTCGATAGGCCGGAAGAACGGCAGATCCGTTGAGCCGCCTGCATTCACCGCACGTCCGGGGATGTCGGAGAAAACATTGCCGTGGATCAGAACATCGGAACTGCCACCCTTGGTCTGCACCCCGCTGGCGACGGTGTCATGAAAGTAGTTGCCCGTGATGATGCCGTCGTGGCAGCCGACCATGTCGATGATCTCGCCACGATTGCAGCCTGAAACATTGGTCTTCGTCACCAGAAATTTGTCGACGCCGGAGAGCTTGATGCAATCATTGTTGCCGCCGGACCCGGACCCGGCGATGGTGAGATTGCGGAGGATGAGATGTTCCGTGGGAGTTTCGTAAGACCCGCCATCGTCAATATTGATGGCGTGTGTCGTGGAACCGCGCAACGTCAGCCCCTCAATCACGACGTAGCGGAGATCGCTACCGGCAAGGATGATGGAGGACCCGGCCGCGTCGAGCGTGACATCGCCTTCACCCGATATCGCGATCGGTTTGCCGGGTTCGCCTTTGAGGCCGGTGAGCGAGGTGGCGCCTTTGTAAGTGCCGGCGTGCAGCACGATACGTGTGCCAGGCGTCGCCTCGCGCACGGCGCGTTGCAGTGTATCTCCTCCGGGACTGACGTGCAGAGTGCGGGTATACACGATGCCCGTGTCGAAGGGCTCGGGCAGGGTTTGAGAGTACAGCGCCAGCGCCGGAACAATCAGCAGTAATCCTGTTTTATGCATCGTGGTGGGCCTTGCGCCGTCAAGTGTAGCATTGAGGGCGATGTATACTGCACTGAAAGGTGAGCGCATGAAATTGATCAGCCGTCGATCGCTGCTTTCGAGCATTCCCGCGGCCGCGCTATTGAGCGGGGCGCAGAATAATCCACTGCCGAACCGTCCCAAGGTGCCTGGGACTTTGAGTCTGCGGGCAAGGCGCAGGACGAAAACGGGCGGGCCGTCGGAAGAAACGCTGCAATGGCCCGTGGCGAAGACGGCAATCGTCATTTGCGACATGTGGAACGGGCATCATTGCCAGTTGTCGGCGCAACGGGTAGCGGTGATGGCTCCACGGATGAACAAGGTGATCACCGCGGCGCGGAGCAACGGCGTGATGATCATCCATTCACCCAGCGACACGATGAAGTTCTATGAGGGCACACCGCATCGCGAGCGGATGAAAAACGCTCCCACTGCGAAATCGCCGTTTCCCATCATCAACCGTTGCCCGCGTGTGCCCGATGAAGAGCGTAATTTCCCCATCGACGATGCGGCCGGCGGCTGTGATGATCCGGTGGTGACGCCGTTCAGTGGGCCGCCCTATCCGTGGTCGCGGGAGCATCCGGCCATCGACGTGATCGGATTCGATGGCGTCAGCGAGAGCGGGCAGGAGATTTACAATTTCTGCAAACAGGAAGGCATCGACAAGATCGTGCTGATGGGCGTGCATACGAACATCTGCATTCTCAATCGCGGCTTCGGAGCGCGGCAGATGACCAGGCTGGGCTTCGACGTGGTGTTGGCGCGCGACCTGACCGACGCGATGTACGATCCACGGACGCGCCCCTTTGTGAGCCACACGCGCGGCACGGAGTTAGTGATTGAACACATTGAACGCACCTGGTGCGCATCCATCCTAAGCGAAGATCTGACGCGCGTCGTGCCGGGCTCGGCTTAGCGAGGGCGAAGCTTCGCACCGTTGCCGTAAACGCCGATCCAGTGGTTAGTGAAGCGCAGCGGAGGTTGTGGAGTGACGGCGGGCATATGGCAATCGACACAGTTCGTGCGGGCTTCGCCGGCGCTGTGCTTCGGCTTGGCATGACAGGCCGCGCATCGTTGATTGTATGAGGCCAGGCTGCGGTTGAGCGGGGTGTGCGGATCGTGACACGTGAGGCAACTGAGCTTGCCCTTGCTCTTCGTGAAGCATGCGCTCTGGCTGAGATACACAGGCTGATGGCGCACGTTCCAGGCGTAATTCCAATCGATGGCGGCGCCGTTGGAAGCAGGGGGCCGATGGCAGCGCCCGCAAGCGGTGTTCAGTGCAGTGGGCGAAAGTCGCTTGGGGTTGTCGATGTTTTTGCGGCTCGGGTTGGCGATGTGCCCGGCGCCGGCGCCATGACAGGCTTCACAGCGAACCCCGTGCTCAGTGGGCTGCAGTGTGCGATCGGCAGTGATGCGCACTGGGCCAGTGGAGTGGCATTCGAAGCAGCCGAGAATACCCGTTTGGGGGTCAGTGGTTTTGTAAGGCAGGCCGATGGCTTCGGCCAAAGTCTTGGGAGCAAGCGCATCGTGACCCGCGGTGGGGGCCATCTTGGAGATCGCGGAATACCAGGTGTGGTGATGCTCCAGGTACCAGTCTTCATCGATCCGCGTAACAAACGTCACTGCCTGATCACCAGCGCCGAAGGCCCATTCCACGGGGATGTCGATGGTGTTCTTCTGATCATACCCTTGCGCACGGAGCTTCCCGCCAACCATGGTGTAGCGAAGCTGAAAGGAAGGCGGACGCGTCATCCAGGAGGTGGAAAATTTCGCCGCCAGCGGATGCAGTTCCGCAGGATGAAGAGACTTCGCGTGAGCCGTAGCGGACTGCTGTGCCGACTCCTTCGGATGACAGGCAGCACACGTTTTCGCACCGGCGAAGTGCGAGGACTGTGCGGCGCAGGTCGCAAGCAGAGTGAGGAAGAGTTGCAGCAACGATGCCCATTATAGGCTTCGCATCGCTTACATTAAAGGTGATTGCTATGAGCTTTCGTAATGTTTGTGTCTTCCTCGCAACTGGCGCATTGCTGGTTGCAGCGCCTCGCCAATCGGATGTGGTGATTTATGGATGCACGTCGGGCGCGATGACCGCCGCTGTGCAAGTGAAAAAGATGGGCAAGTCAGTGCAACTGGTGTGCCCGGAAAAGCATCTGGGCGGGCTGACTGCCGGTGGTCTGGGATGGACAGACTCCGGAAACAAAGGTGTCATCGGCGGCCTGTCGCGCGAGTTCTACCATCGCGTTTGGCGCGAGTATGAGAAGCCGGAAACATGGAAATGGCAGACGCGCGACCAGTTCGGCAATAAAGGCCAGGGCACGGAAGCCATCGATAAAGATGCGCGCACCATGTGGATCTTTGAGCCGCATGTGGCCGAGCATGTGTACGAAGAATGGATGAAAGAACTGAAGATCCCGATCGTGCGCAATGCCTGGCTCGATCGCGCTAAAGGAGTCAAGAAGACGGGAGATCGCATCACTTCGATCCGCACTCTGGACGGCAAGGAGTACGCGGCAAAGATGTTTCTCGACGCCACCTATGAAGGCGATCTGATGGCCGCGGCTGGCGTGGAATATCACGTCGGGCGCGAATCGCAGAAGACGTATGGAGAGAAGTGGAATGGCGTGCAGACGGGCGTGCTGCATCACCGGCATCACTTTGGAGCCGTAAAGACGCCGATTTCACCCTACGTGGTGCCCGGCGATCCGAAGAGCGGCATACTGCCGCGCATCAGCAAAGAACATCCCGGCGAATATGGCGAAGGCGATAAGAAGGTGCAAGCCTACTGCTACCGCATGTGCCTGACGAAAGTCCCGGAGAATCGCCTTCCCTTCCCCAAGCCGGCCAAGTACGATGCGAAGCAATACGAACTGCTGCTGCGCGTTTTCGAGGCCGGATGGCGGGAAACGTTCCAGAAATACGATCCCATTCCGAACGGCAAAACCGACACCAATAATCACGGGCCGTTCAGCACCGACAACATCGGCATGAACTACGACTATCCCGACGCAACCTATGAGCGGCGGAAGGCGATTTGGGACGAGCATCGCGAATACCAGCAGGGGTTGCTCTACTTCATGGCCAACGATCCGCGGATGCCGGAGGACGTGAGAAAGGCCGTAGCCGAATGGGGTCTGGCGAAGGACGAGTTCAAGGACAACGGCAATTGGCCGCATCAGATGTACATTCGCGAAGCGCGGCGCATGATCGGCAAATACGTCATGACGGAGCATGAGCTCACGAAGAAGCGGCCGACTCCCGAATCCGTTGGCATGGGCTCCTACACCATCGACTCCCACAACATCCAGCGCTATATCACGCCGGAGGGCTATGTGCAGAACGAAGGCGATATCGGCGTGAGCACGAACGGGCCTTATCAGATCTCGTACGGTTCGCTAGTGCCGAAAAAGGGGCAGGCGGCGAATCTGCTTGTGCCGGTGTGTTTGTCCAGTTCGCACATTGCCTATGGGTCCATCCGCATGGAGCCGGTGTTCATGATCCTGGGCCAATCCGCGGCCACCGCGGCGGTGATGGCGATGGACGGCGGGGTCGCGGTGCAGGACGTGCCTTATGAGAAACTGCGGGAACGGCTATTGGCCGACGGGCAGGTGCTGGAGTTTAAGCGGGTACAATGAGAGCGAGTGCCTGAATTATTGGAAACAGCCCGGCAAGTGATTGCGCTTGCCCTTAGTAAAGGTGCGCAGGAAGCCGAATGCACAATCTCGGAAGGTTCCGAGTTTTCCGTTTCGGTGCGAATGCGGGAAATTGAAACGCTGAAAGAAGCGGCGTCGAAAGCGGCCGGTGTGCGTGTGCTCATCGGCAAGCGTGTGGGCTCGTCCCATACCTCTGACCTTTCGAAGGAAGGGCTGGAGCGCATGGTGGCGGGCGCACTGGAACTGGCGCAGATCACCTCTGAAGATCCCTTCGCCGGACTACCGGATGCCGCGGAGTTAGGCTCCATCGACAAGGATCTGGGGCTCTATGCCGACGATGTTGGTCAGTTGGATACGCCGGCTCGCATCCGGTTGGCGAAGGAAACCGAAGAGGCTGCTTTCGCTGTCGATCCGCGCATTGTGAACTCCGAAGGCGCTTCGTTCGGAGCAAGCGAGGGCGCGCGCTATTTCGCCAACTCACACGGATTCTCCGGCTCTTACCGGGCCAGCATGTGCTCCCTGAGCACGGTGCCTGTGGCCAAAGACGGCGATTCCATGGAGCGCGATTTCTGGTACTCCGCCAAGCGCAGCTATAAGCAACTGGAGAAACCGGAAGTCATCGGGCGCATCGCCGCCGAACGCGCATTGCGCCGTCTGCACGCGCGCAAAGTGCCGACACAGAAGGCGCCCATCGTGTTTGACCCGCGCACGGCTCGGTCTCTCATCGGCGATATTTTCGATGCCGTGGCCGGCGATTCCATCTACCGGAAGAGTTCGTTCCTGCTCGACAAACTCGGCCAGAAAGTGGCATCGGATCAGTTCACGGTGGTGGACGACGCCACCATGCCCGGCTTGTTCGGATCCCAGCCGTTCGACGATGAGGGCGTGCCTTCGCGTCGAACCGTGGTCATTGAGAACGGTGTGCTGAAGACTTACCTGCTGAACAGCTACACCGCCCGCAAACTGGGGATGAAGACCACGGGCAATGCATCGCGCGGAATTACAGGCAATGCCAGTGTCGGACACGGGAACCTCTACCTGCTGCCCGGTGTCCAAACACCGGAGGCAATCATCGGCTCAGTGAAGAACGGCTTGTACGTGACGGAATTGATCGGCAGCGGCGTGAATACCGTCACCGGCGACTATTCCCTGGGCGCGGTGGGCATGTGGATTGAGAATGGAGAATTGGCGTACCCTGTTTCGGAAGTAACCATCGCGGGAAATCTAAAAGAGATGCTGCAAGCGGTTACCGCGATCGGGTGCGACTTGGAGTTTCGCTCGTCGGTAGCAGCACCGACCCTGCAAATCGCGGAGATGACTATCAGTGGCCAGTAAGGAAAAGAAATCGCTGTTGAGTACCCCGGTGATGCTGGTGGCGGCGATCGGCATCGCGGTCGGCGGCGCGGTGTGGTACCTGGAGCGCGGGCCCGCGCCGGACGCGAAAGGTCCCGTGTTGACGGCGGATGCAAAGAGTTATGTGAAGCATCTGCAGCTCTCCGGCGTGGAGATGAAAGCAACCGACGCGGCCATGAACATTCGCGTGGTGGAGATTGTGGGCAACATCAAGAACAATGGCGACCGGCCGTTGAAATCGGTATTGCTGAACTGCATCTTCTACGATCCTTACGGGCAGGTGGTGTTGAAAGACCGCGTGGAGATTGTGCGGGCGAAAACCGGCGGCATCAAACCAGGGGAGACGAAGGCGTTCCGGCTGCCCTTCGACACGCTGCCGCAGAGTTGGAACCAGGGAATGCCGCAATTGGTGATCGCGGAGATCGTGTTCGGCTGAGCTATGGCGCGCGTGCTGGTGGTGGACGACGATCCGGAGCAGTTGGAAATCCGGCGTCTGCTGCTGGAACGCACAGGGCACACCGTCTGGACGTCCGCAACGGCCGGCGAGGCGTGGGCGCACTTTGTCGAACATCAGCCGAAACTGGTGATACTGGATTTACGTCTACCGCGTACAGAAGATGGGCTCCAGTTGATACGGAGCATGCGCGCGGCGAATCCGGACGCGCGCCTGCTGGTGTTATCGGGATGGACTCATGATTTGGATAATGTGCCGGAGTCAGCAATGGTGGATCACGTGCTTTTGAAACCTGTGCGATCGAGTGTGCTGCTGCAGATGGTGGCGAAGCTGTCGCTGTGGGTGCTGTGCCTGGCGCCGCTCGTGTGCGCGCAAAGCACCGCAACATTCCCCTTTCAAATGGATGCGCCGGCGGAAGTAGTGGCGGAGATGGATCTCTCGGCCAACGGCGCCGATTGGGGACGCGCCGGACGCGAAGGCGTAATGATCAACTTGAGCCTGGACGATGGGGCCAAGCAGCAGCTCATGATTTTTTCCGGCGATGCGCGGCACCGCTACCGCGCGTTCCTCGGCGAAGTGCCCCCCGGCGCACACGTGTTGAAACTGGAGCGGCATCCGGATTATTCTTCGCGCGGCGTGCAGATGCAGGCGCACGGCGTCACGTTCCGCCAATACAAAGCTTCCGATCCGGAACACGCCATGATCGCCAACGCTCCGGTGTTGTTCGCGCGGCCGAACACGATCGGGAAGTTCACCGACATTCCATTGATGGCGTATTGCGAAAAGCTGCCCGACGGATCGTTGCGCTACAGCATCATCTTCAGCAACGAAGACGGCGGTACATCCACGCGGGCGCTGATGGCGCGCTGGGGCCGAGTCACCGACATTGAACATGTGTACCAGGTGTGGCCGTCCACAAAAAAGACGCTCATCCAAACCAAGGGCCATAACGATGTCGAGTTCCACGGGAAGTACGAAGGGCGCCATCCGTTGCTGGCGGTAGCCACCGACAACAACATGGTGAGCGATCAGGGCTCTTCGGCCGTGCGGTATCAGATGGCGCCCGTACTGGTTGAGTTGGGGGCAGCCTCGCGCGAGAAGGTGATGGATGAGAATCCGATCACATACCTCATCAGCAGCCGCGAACTGGAACGTGAGGGCAAACTCCGCGACTTCGGAAAGAACGAAGGAACGAAAATCAGCAATCCGGAAAACTACCTGATCGTGGAGATGCGCCTGCTGAACAAGGACGCGCGCGTGGCGTTGCTCGTGCGGCTCAACGAAGAAAAATTCTTCCGAATGTCGAATCTGGGTGTTCATGACATGGGGATTGAGCGCAGTGGATGGGTGCGGACGGCCATCGAGTTGCCGCCGGCAACGCAGCCCGCCCAGGTGGTGGAGATCGGCTTTCAATGCATGCCGGAAACGAAAGCGGAGCACGGCGGACAATGCCGCGTGGAAGCTATTTCGAAAATGTTCTTCCTCAACGCAAAGGCTACGCCCGATGCGAACTTCTGGCGGCCCGGCCTCGATCGCGGACCGTGGGTGATTCCTTCCGGCCAGGTGCGCACGGTGCCCATGCGATGAGCGATCTGGTGGTGCGGATCAAAGTGATCCCGAAGAGTCCGAAGAACGAGATAGTGGGCGCGATGGCGGATGGGACGTTGAAAGTGCGCATTGCCGCCGTGGCGGAAAAAGGTAAAGCCAACGCGGAGTTGATCGGGTTCCTGGCGAAACACTACGGCGTCGCGCGCGCCGATGTGGAGATCATGACCGGGGAGACGTCGCAGTTGAAGCAGGTTCGGATTCGCGGAGCACTTCGATAACGAAATAGGGGCCGGGCTCGGGCTCTTCCGCCGAGAACTTCCGGGCTACCGCGATCGCCTCATCCAACGTGTTCACCAGGCAGCAGGCATTCACCGGAATATCCTTCGCGAGCGCATTGCACGACAGCGGCGAGCATTCGAAAAACGCACTGTACGTCTTATTGACGATATCGAAGCCGGCGGTGCGATACGTGGGTGGTAGTGGTTCTGGCGCCACGCCATCGATGGAAAGCGGTTCGGTGTGGCCTTTGTGAAAACGCACTGGCAGCAGCCGGTAGGCGAGCATTTCAAAGCCGTTCTCATTGGGCGGAATCACAGAGCGGCCATCGACATGGGTATTGTAGAAGCCCCAATCGTTGTGCAGCCAGCGCTTCAGCCAGCCTTGCGGCGAGTCGTTGATACAACTGCTGACGCTGTAGATGGCAGTAACGTGCGGCGCGGCGTTCCAATTGCCGGGCATGATACATCGCCTCGGGAAATAACCAAGCAGGGTAAGAGTGGCGGGCATGCTGCGTCTTTTTATGATAACCGCTACAATTCGATGCATGCTGACACGCAGGCAGATGATGGCCGCGGCCTCCGCGCCCGCTTTGGCTGGTCCTCTTCAAGCGCAGGCTTCCGCACAGGGCCGTATGCGGCTGGCCGTATCCACGTACTCTTACTGGCACCTTCGCGGAGAACAATTCCCCATTGAAACCGTGATCACGGAGGCGGCGCGGCTGGGCTTCGATGGCGTCGAGATTCTCCACCGCCAGATGAAGAGCGAAGATCATGCCTACGTGATGAAACTGAAACGGCTGGCGTTCCAGCACGGTCTCGCTTTGCCGATGCTCTCCATCCATCAGGACTTTGTCTGGCCGGATGCGGCCGATCGCAAGCGCAACGTGGATCACACGGTGAAGTGCATCGAGTTGGCCTCCAAGCTGGGCATCGCGGCCATCCGGCTGAACAGCGGGCGCTGGAAAACGATTCGCTCCTTCGACGATCTGATGAAGGTCAAAGGCAACGAACCTCCGTTGCCCGGATTCAAGAACGACGATGCGGTGAAGTGGTGCGTGGATTCCATCCAGGATTGCCTTGGGGCGGCCGAAAAAGAGGGCGTGATGCTCTGCCTGGAAAATCACTGGGGGCTCACCACCGATGTGAACACGCTGCTTGCAATCCACAAACAGGTGAACTCACCGTGGCTCGGAATCAACATGGACACCGGGAATTTTCCGGGCGATCCCTACGAAGGAATCGCGAAGCTCGCGCCTGTGGCGAATATCGTACAGGCGAAGACATACTACGGCGGCGGCGTGTGGTATTCGCTCGATCTGGATTACGACAAGATCGCCGGGTTACTGAAAAAGGCCGGTTTCCAGGGCTGGGTATCGCTGGAGATGGAGGGCAACGAAGCCCCGGCTTCCGCTGTCCCCAAAAGCTACGCGTTGCTCAGAAAAGCGCTGGGGTGACTTCGGTCACAGAACCGGAATGCCCACCCGGTGCAGAATGCCATTGGGAGGTAAGTGGCATGGAACATCCGGTTGAGGTTCTGTTGGATGAGCACCGGCTGATTGAGCGGATGCTGGCGGAGGTGGAAACGCGCGTGTTGAACTCCGGTGGAAAGCTGCCCTTGGATTTCGTCGAAACAGCGCTCGACTTCTTCGCCGGCTTCGCCGACGGGAGCCATCATCATAAGGAAGAACGTGTCCTGTTCCCCATGTTGGAGGCGGCCGGAATGCCTGTGCATGGCGGGCCGATTGCCGTCATGCTGCATGAACATGATATGGGACGGCGCTGCCTGGCTGCCGTGCGAAACAGCCTCGAAGCGGCCCGTACCGGATCAGAACCCGCCACAAGCACCATTCGCGCCGCGTTCGCGGAATACACTGACCTGCTGCGGCGTCACATCTGGAAAGAAGACAACATCCTGTTTGAGATGGCGAAGGTGCAGTTGTCCAGCGAAGCGCAGAGGAGCGAAATGCAGAGGCTGTTCGAAGAAGAAGCGAAAGCGACCGGGCTGCGCGTGCGCTATGAAGCAATTCTGAATGAGGTGGCCGGCACAGCGGTATACTGAACCGCATGACCTCTCGACGTTCCGTGCTTGCCTCTGGCCTTTCCGCGGCCGCGCTTTATGCGGCCAAGACTTCGTACACCTATGCCGAAATCGATCGCATGATCGCCCGCGGCGATGTGAAGGGCAAGTTGAGCAAAGCCGATCTGCCGACGCCTGCGCTGATCGTGGATCTGGATGCGTTCGAAGGAAACGTGAAGAAGATGGTGGGCTATGTGAAAAGCAAGGGCCGCGCCATCCGGCCACACGGCAAGACACACAAATGCCCCGACATTGCGAAATACATCATCGCGCAAGGCGCAGTTGGCGCTTGTTCGGCGAAGTTGAGCGAAGCGGAAGCGTTTGCGGACAACGGCGTCAACGGACTGCTGGTCACCACTGCCGTGATCGGCAAGCACAAGATTGAGCGCGCTGTGGCGATCGCCAAGAAGCACCCGGACATCATCTACAGCATGGACAACGCGCAGAACGCCCGCGACATGAACGATGCGGCCGGCGTGGCTAAGGTGAAGTTGAACGTGGCCATCGATCTGTGGGTGGGCAAGCGCACTGGCATCATCCCTGGCGACGCGGCAGTGGCGTTAGGCGAAGCGATTTCGAAGCTGCCGAACCTCAAATTGCACGGCATTCAGGCCTATGCCGGACATGCGTCGCACGCGATCGGATTTGAGAACCGGAAGAAAGTTTCGATTGAGGCGATGACACCCGCCGTGGAAACACGTTTCGCTCTGGAGAAGAAAGGAATCTCCTGCCCCTGGCTTTCCGGCGGCTCCACCGGCACCTACAACATCGACACGCATATTGAAGGCATCACCGAATTACAGCCCGGCAGTTTCATGTTCATGGATGTGGACTACAACCGCATTGGCAGCGAATCGGGCAGCGAGATCTACACCGATTTCAAGAACTCCCTCTTCGTGCTCGCCACAGTGGTCAGCAAGCCGAAAGACGACACCGCGATTGTGGATGGAGGATTGAAGGCGTTCTCCACCGACAAGCCGTTTCCGCCGCAGTGGCGCGGTGGTAATGAACTGCCTTACGCGTTTGCCGGCGATGAGCACGGGCGCCTCACGTTGAATGCGGGCAAACAGGTGAGCATCGGCGACCGCCTGGAGTTCATCATTCCCCACTGCGATCCATCGGTGAACCTGCACGACCGCATCTACGCGGTGCGCGGAGAGCAGGTGGAAGCCGTGTGGCGTGTCGCCGCTCGCGGTTTGGGTCAGTAGACTAGAGGCGGACAAACTCGCCGTCGTATTCCTTCTGCGCCCGCGCCGTCTTGCGGCGGAAATTTTCCACGCCGCGATATTGACGCTGGCCGCGATGCTCACTGCGATACTCCTCAATCTGCGCGGAAAGACGGCGCATGCGTTCCGGTGTCGGCGGATGCGACCGGAAGTAATCGGTAAGCATCGACGACGTAAGCCCTGCCAGTTCTTCCAGCGGCGTGTTCGGCGGAAGCTGATTCGGCAACGCGGCGCGGAACACACGGGCAAACAGATCGAGCGTGCCCTGCGGATCGTAGCCTGCCATCAGCGCCATGCGCAATCCCGCTTTGTCCGCTTCCATTTCCTGATACTGCGCGTAGCCGATCTGCATGAAGCTCTGCGCAATCTTCAGCAGTTCGCCGCCAGGCACGCGCATCCGGTACTGATAATGCTCGATGCAGTGGCGCAGATCCACGTGCGCAATCTCATGGCCGAGCACACCCGCAAGTTCCGCTTCGCTGCGCATGCTTTCGAGCAGGCCCGTATAGACAAAGATCTGCCCGCCGGGCAGCGCGAAGGCATTGTGAATAGGCGCGTCGATCACGTGAAACTGATAGCGAATGTCGCTGCGCTTCGCATGCTTGGCCAGCGATTGCCCAACCGCATTGACGTAGACTTCCCACATCGGCGATGTAGTGGACCCGCGCACGAGGCCGCGCGACATCTTATCGCCGAGCGTCATTTCCTCCTTGGCGGAAACGCGCGTCAACTGCAGCCCGAACTGGTCGGCGTCGCGAAAAACGTCGGACCACAACTCGCCGACGCTCGTCATGCTGACTTCGTGTTCCGGTTTGCCCACCCAGGTGGCGGCGCTTCCTGCGGTAAGCAGGGCGGCAACGATGGTGGCACTGATGCGGGGGCTCATGTTAGAGGTACCTCTGAATCTTGTCCTTGAATCGCATGTAGAGCCACGAGGCGCCCATCAGCACCAGGCCAAGCACGATGAAGGAGAGTATGCGGATAAGTGTTTCCAGGTTACGCAGGTCATAGAAGAACAGTTTCAGCACGCAGATACCGAACATGGCGAGCCCGGAAAGCCGGAAAATGCGCTCCTGGGTTGCAAAGCCTGCGGTGATCATCCCCACCGCCTGTGCGCCCAGCGCGATGGTGAGCAGGCTGCCCGAAATCTCGTAGTAAAGCAGGATGCTGAGCAACGCCGAGCCCATCAGCGCCATCGCCGGACGCGCGTAGCGGTGCTCGCGCGACAAGCGGAATTGCGACAGATGGAAGCAGGCGATGACTGCGATCGCCATTGGAATGCTGGATGAAAAATTGGTGGCCCATCCGCGAGCGAACGTGAGCCCGGCGAGCGCGTAGCCTTGCCACAGGAAATCGCGATCGGCGAATGCGCGTCCGGCATGAATCAGCGTGAGCATCAACAAAGCCCAGCCGATCACTGCGAAGTCCCGGCCCAGTTCGAAGCGGATCAGCGAACCCAGCATCAGCACTCCGGCCCAACTGTAGAAACGCGAATACAGCGATTCGGAACGCCGGTAGCCATGCCAGGCGAGCGCGATCACGGGGAATACCGTCAGCAAGCGATGCGAGATTCCGGCAGTTTCAGAGAACACCGGGTAATTGGCAACGAACACGCGCAGGAACGCAGCCGCGCAGAGAATGTGCGCTTGCAGCGAGATCCAGCGGCGATCCTTGGCGTAGCCGGTCTCCATCAGCATCAGCGCCAGAAGCCCCCAACCCATAGCCACGATAGGCGCGGGCAGTCCTCGCCACATCGCCACCGCCGCAAGCGCGCTCGCCATGGCGCAAAGCGCATCCTGGTGCAGACCCTTGAGCCTCATGCAGCCCAGATACAACAGTGCTGCGCCGCACGCGGCCACCGGCCAATCATTAACGGCAACCGCGCCCACAAAGCCGAACGAGCAGGCAACCGCGGCTTGCAGCAGGAATTCGTTCAGTACAGTACGCCGGTGCACTTCGATCAGCGCGACGCCGATCGCAATCCACGCGGCGGCAGTCCAGTTGTTGTGAAACAGTTCGCCGCTGGAGCCGAGCAGCAGAGCCAGCGCGCCCCACGTGTAATAGACGCCGCCCCGCGCCAGCCAGCGGTTGAAGTAATACTGCAGCGCGATGAACGCCGTGTAAGGCACCCACCCTGCAAACTTGTGCGCACCAATCTGCAATTGGCCAAACTGATGATCGTAGGCAATGATCACGCCGACAGGAATTGCGAAGACAACAGCGCCAACATGGCAGAAGAAGCAATCTCCGTAGCGCAACCCGGCCAGCACCAGCAGTTGCGCTTCCATCAGCAGCCCGATCACAGACCGATCGGCGGGGAAGCGGCAAATCAGCGCGCCGGCAAAAAGCGAGGACGAGAAGCTGATGGCGATACGGTGGCTAGCGGCAAGAATCTGTTCGAAAGGATTTGAGGGCGGCAGTGTAACCGCCTTCCAACGCATGCGAAGCACGGTGCTGACGAGGAACACTGCGCCGGCGGTCGCCAGGAAGTAAGAAGACTGGATCGGCGTCGATTTGGGCAGCGTGAGCATCGCCGTGCCGATGAGCATGAACGCGTTCAACGGAAACAGCGTCATCTCCGTCAGCGAGCGCTGCGCCGCGGCGCGGAGTTTCAGCAGGTCATGTACTTCGAAGGCAATCCAGAACGTGAACAGCACTGCCGTGCCGAACATCGGAGTCAGGTCTTCGGGGCGATAACGGAAGGCGAAAGTGAAGTACGTGAGGATGAGGCCGAAGATCGGCACATTCGTCCAACCCAGATAACGGCTGATGGTCAGCAGAGAAATTGACAGCGGAATGCAGGCAACAATGGAGAGCCATGTCATCGGGCCAATCTGCAGGGCGAAGAATGCGGAGAAATAGGCGAGCAGCGTGAGATTCTGCGAGCGGTAGCGCAGCGAATGGGCGATCATGCCGCAAGCCACGGTCAGCAGCAGCGCGCCGCCGGCAGCCGGAGAATCAATCACACGCGCGGCGGGAAGCGCATGCATCGCGTACGCGGTGAAATAGAAGGCGGCCCATCCTCCAGCCAGCAGGCCGCGCCCGAAGATCACGTACACAGGCTTGCGTTCCACCACTATCCCCGCGGCCAGCATGGCGACACTGACGCCAATACCCATCGACACTTTCCCCGCAGCTCCGAATTGCGTTAACGCATAGCCGAGGAACAGCGCGATGCCCACAACCAGAATCAACACGCCGACCGCATTGAGCCAGCTTCCGCCGATCATCGCTTCCCAATCGACGCCCTTCATCCGCTCGCGAATGCGATCTTCGATGGATGGCCCTTCGGGAACGGGAACCGCTTCCGGTTCCGGCTCCGCAAGCGCGGCCACGGATTCGTAGACCGGTTCTTCCACCGGCTCTGGCAAATGTGGCAGGGACGGCAGCGTTTCCGGTACAACGACGGGTTCCTGCTGCAACTCGGGCGCCATCGCAATGGGCCTAGCAACGGGTTCCCCGCGCTCCAGTTCAAACACGCGGCGGGTGAGTTGTTGAAGGAGTCTGTCCTGCTCTTCGATACGCTCGTTGAGGTTTCTGGTTTTGGACGCGTGGGCGCGCCACAGGATCAATACGGCGATGAGAGCAATCCATTCCATAGATTCAGTTATCGAACAGGACCTTGCAGACTCCAGGTTGCGCGGCGCGGGCGAACGCCTGAGGAGCATCGCTCAAAGCAAAGCGATGCTGAATGAGTGGTTCCAGGATCAGTTTCCCGCCGGCCAGTAACTCCAGCGCCGGCTCAAACCGGCCGCAGCGCGAACCCACCAGGGTGAGTTCGTTCACAATGATAGGCGCGGTGTCGATGGAAATTCGATCATGCACTGTGGATTTCATGATCAGAGTGCCACGAGTTCTGGTCATTGCGACCGCTCTTTCCAGCCCGGCAGAGGAACCAGTGGCTTCCACTACGAAGGGATACGAAGCCGCCGGGACCGTGTTCCCGGTTTCTTTACCTAGTACGCCTAGGGCCTCAACCAGTCGCATTTTCTCCGGATGCCGGCCGTACAAATGCACCTGTGCCCCATTGAGTTGCAGTACTTGCGCAATGAGCAACCCGAGCTTCCCGTCACCCAGCACCGCCACCTTGACGCCGCGCCAGATGGACACCTGATCGAGAATTTCGCAGGCGGCGGCGATCGGTTCCACGAAGACGGCAAGGTGCTGCGGCACACCTTCCGGCACCCGGTGGAGATTGACTTCGGGCAGCGTGAGGTATTCGGCGAAAGCTCCAGGATGCTTCACAATTCCGAGCACCGTGCGATCCGGACAATGCCGGCCCAATGCCCGCCGGCAGACGCCGCAAGTTCCACAGGCAAGGTTGATCTCGCCCACCACGGCTTGGCCTTTCCATTCGGGGCTATCGCACTCCACCACTTCGCCCACAAACTCATGGCCGGGTGTGCCCGCAAAGCCGTAATAGCCGCGCTGCAGATGCAGATCGGTGCTGCAAATGCCTGCGTGACGGAGGCGAATCAAAGCATAGCCCGAGGGGCGCGCGGGAACAGGAACATCACGGACGGTAACTACCCCGTTTTCCAGGTGGACGCTCTGCATGGGGTAAGCGTAGCAGCTATCTTCTACGCAATTCCGGCGGAACGCGGAGCAGGTCGTGCGGATCGAACTGCAGTGTCCAACGCAACGGCACGGTCTCCGGCGGAAAGCACATGCGGTCACTGCAAGCCTGATAGCGCAGTGTGGCGTCCAGTTGAATCTGCTTCCCTGGACCAGCCGCTTGTGACAACACCTTGCTTTGCGCCAGCGTGACATCGCGCAACAGGCGAATCTTCCCTTCGAACACCGGAACCTTCTCGTCGATAGCCTGTAAATAAAGGATGCGCGACTTGGGCAGGTCCACCGCATGCGGCTTCGCCAATTCCGAAGAAGCCATCTTCCAATCCACGGCGTAATAGCCTTCCACACCGGGCGCGTAGAGATGGAAGTCTTTCGGAATGTCAATCTCCACCGACAGCAGAATACGCTGGCCTCCACTCACGATGGCGGTGCTGGCGCTGGTGGAAATGGCCACATGCTTGGCCTTGGCAGTCGCCGCGGCCGCCGCTGGGTTCACGCCCAGTTCCTTCGAAAGCAACGACGAAAGCGTGGGCCGTTCGCGGAAATCCTCTTCAAAGTACTTGTGGCGAATGGTTCCGTCCGCGTCCAGCACGAACGTCACCGGATGAGGAATGCCGTAGAACGGCGTGCCCTGTTTGCCCGCGGGATTGAGAATGCCTAGCGCTTGAATCAGCTTCGAATCGGCATCGGAAAGCAGCGGGAAGCGGATATGGCGCCGGTCGCTGAAGTGCTTCAAAATCGCCACGGAATCATAGCTGATCGCGGCCAGGCCCATACCTTGGTTGCGCAAGGCTTCTACATTCTGGTCCAACTCCACGAGTTGGGTTTTGCAGAACGGTCACCAATCGGCGGAGCGGTGAAACACCAGCATGAGGCCCTTCGGCCCGCGCAGGGATTCAAGCGTCTGGGCATTTCCGTGCTGATCCGGAAGCGAGAAGGCAGGAAATTTCGCACCTGGCTTCGGGCCCGGATCAAACGCCGTCTGTTGCCCGGCAGAGATGCCGGCCACAACCAGAAGAATGGGGTAAATCAGCCTCACTACTTGCACTATACCCGATAGTCAGGTGTTTATTCCCATTCCCGCCTGACCCAAATGAGTTAAGCTCAAAACAGAAATCATGCTCAGTGGGAGGTTGGCCATGCGCGCCTTCGCCTTACTATTCCTAACGTCTGCGCTTTTTTCGCAGACACCGTCCGCCAGCGTCACCGGCCGTGTCACCGATGGCTCCGGAGCCGTGATTCCCGGCGTCGCCATCACCGTGAAGAACGTCGACACGAACATCGTGAGCAAAGCCACTTCTAATGAAGTCGGCGACTTCACGGTGCCCTATCTCCATCCCGGACGCTACACCCTGGAAGCCTCGAACGCCGGATTCCGGACCTTCAAGCAAGCCGAGTTTCAGCTTGCCGTTGACCAGGCCCTACGCCTCGATATCCCGATGGAGTTGGGGTCAACGACGGAGAGCATTACGGTAACCGAAGCACCCCCCGTGCTGAACACGGAAAACGGTACACGCGGGCAGGTGATCACGAAAGAAGAGATCGCCGATATCCCGCTCGACAGCCGCAGCTTTTCCGACCTGGCACTGCTCACCGGCGGTGTGATTCCCAAGGGCGATGGCGGCGACGGGTCCTATGCGGTCAACGGCGGCCGAGCCGACAACACGGGCTTCCTCATCGACGGGATGAACAACACGCAACGCCGCAACACCGGCGCTGTCATCAACCCGCCGCTCGAAGGCGTGCAGGAATTCAAAATGATCACTTCGGGCTTCTCGGCGGAATACGGCCGCTACGCCGGCGGCGTGCTGACCGTTGTGACCAAGAGCGGCAGCAATCGATTCCGCGGCTCGCTCTACGAGTTCTTCCGCAATGACGCCATGGACGCCACCGGCTACTTCGACGTACAGAAATCGAAACTGCGGCGCAACCAGTTTGGCGCAACCATCATGGGCCCCGTGTATATTCCGAAGCTCTACAACGGCCGCGACAAGACGTTCTTCATGGTGACGTGGGAATCCCTGCGCGTCACCGATGGCAAGACGCAGCGCGGCATTGTGCCCTTGCCTGAAATGCTGCAAGGTGATTTTTCCCGCGTCACGGATGCATTCGGACGGCCGCTGCGTATTGTCGATCCGCTCGCCACGCGCACGCCTTTCCCGAACAATCAGATTCCCGTCAGCCGGCTCAATCCGGTGTCGTTGAAAATGGCGGCCTACTATCCCGCCCCGAATCTGGTTGGCGCGAATAACTTCATCTCGCAGGGCAACCTCACGCAGAGCTACAACAACACCGGCATCAAGGTAGACCACAACATCAGCGAACGCGACCGCCTGACGTTCAGCACATTCTGGCGTCCCAATTCCAATTACGATCCGGTGGTGAACAGCCGTTCCCCGCTGCCCATCTTCGGCTTGAAGAACAACACGCTCGACCTGCTTTCCTATGCACGCTATCTGCACACACTCACGCCGTCGATGTTCCTCGAATTGAGCGCCTCCTTCTCGCGGAAGACAAACAACCAGCTCTGGCCCCTCAGCGAAGAGAAGGACTGGGCGGCGGAGATCGGCTTCAATGGCGGCACGCAGAACCCCATCGCGCGCGGCCTGCCGCAAGTGGATGCCAGCGGTTACATCCCGCTCGGGCCAGCCTACGATTATCCGAAAATCTGGTCCTACAACAACTACCAATATGCGGCCACAAACACCTGGCTGCGCGGCAAGCACGCCATCAAGTTCGGCGGCGATTTTCTGCGCATGCAATATTTCTCGCGGCAGTACGGCGACACACGCGGGCGCGTGTCGTTCCTCGGGCGCTTCACCGGCGATCCGATGGCCGACCTCGTTCTCGGATGGCCGCAATCCACGCGCCGCCAGTTGGACGCAGCCGGGCCGTATCACCTCATCTCGAATTACTCCGGCTTCATTCAGGATGACTACAAGATCTCATCCAGCCTCACCCTGAACATCGGTTTGCGCTACGAACTGATGAAGCCGCCGAAAGAGAAATTCGGGCAGTGGTCGATGTTCGTTCCGTCCGTCGGGAAAATTGTGATCGCCGGACGCGGCAATGTGCCCGACTTCGATCAGCGCATCCAATCCACCGGCCTGTCGCAATACATCACCATGGCCGCCGACGCAGGCTTGCCCGCCACCATCCGCAAGGCCGACTACACGGACTTTGCCCCGCGCTTCGGCTTTGCCTGGCGGCCCTTTGGCCGCAAGACCACGGTGCTGCGCGGCGGATACGGCCTCTTCTATGGCAGCAGTTCGCTCTACCGGCTCGATGAGTACAGCGACACCTATCCGTTCTCCATCAATGAAACCTACAACGCGGTCACCAACAATCCACTCGCGGTGACTATGTCCGATCCGTATCCGGTAGCGCGCCGCAGCGTGGGTGGCGTCACCAGCACGAATGGCCAGGATGTCTCCCTGCAAAGCCAGTATCTGCAATCGTGGAATCTGACCGTGGAAAAGGAGTTCGGCCGGGGCACCGTGCTCGAAGTTGCTTATGCCGGCTCGAAGGGCACGCATCTTCCACGCCGCTTCGATTACAACCAGCAGATCCGTGACTTGTCCGTGCGCGCAGCCACTGGAACGTTTCCCCGGCCCTTCCCGGTCTTCGGCGCCATCAACATCATCAACGACGGATCGAACTCCATCTACAACTCCGGCGCAGTGACCGTGCGGCGCAGATTCAACAAGCAGTTCTTTGTGCGCGGAACCTACACCTTCGCCAAGTCGATTGACGAAAGCTCCAATACCGGCGGCACCATCCAGTACAACTTCCCGGCGGCGCAGGATTCCAGCAACCTTAAACTGGAGCGCGGGCGTTCCGACTTCGACATCGGCCACACGTTCGCCGCCAGTTTCATTCTGCAGCCCAGCTTTACGCGCAACGTGGTGGGACGCAATTGGCAACTTGCCGGCACCAGCACCATCTACACTGGCCCGCCATTCACGCCGAAAGTCGCGAATTTCAATTACGCCAACGGTGAGGCGAGCCGTCCGGACCGCATGTCGAAAGGCATGCTCGAAAACCGCAGCGTGGATCAATGGTTTGACCGCCTGGCGTTCCCCACGGTACCCGTTGGCTCATACCGCTTCGGCACATCCGGCCGTAATATTCTCGATGGACCGGGCACCTTCAACGTGAATGCCTCTCTGTCGCGGCGCTTCCGCATCGATGAATCACGCCTCATTCAATTCCGCCTGGAAACATTCAACACACCCAACCATCCCAATTTCAACCTCCCGGAGAATCGCGTGGACATCATCAGCGGTGGCGCCATCAGCCGGGTGAGGAATAATCGAAACCTGCAATTGGGACTTCGTTTCGAATTTTGATGCTGCACCTGTCACCTTTCCCCTCACCCAAACGTGATGCGGGGTGAAAGGAGACGGACAATGAATCGAGTAATCGTAGTAGGAGGCGGACTCGCCGGATTGACGGCGGCGGCCTATCTGGCGCGCGGTGGCACACGAGTGACGGTAGTGGAACAATCCCGCGAGTTGGGCGGGCGCGCGCGCACCAGCATCGAAGAAGGTTTTTCCTTCAACCTCGGGCCGCACGCTGTGTACCTCGCCGGAGCAGGCGCGGCAGCACTGGACGAATTGGGCATCCCCTATGAAGGCGGGCAACCCGGCGGCGGCAGTTTCGTCCAGCATCAGGGCAAGCTGCATACGCTGCCCGAAGGCTTGGTTTCCCTGGTTTCCACCGGCTTGTTCGGGTTGCGTGAGAAGATGGAAATCGCATCGTTCTTCACCGGCCTGCAGGGTGTGGACATCGAACCGCTGGCGCGAGTTCGTTTTGCCGATTGGCTCGCGGAACAGATGAGCACCACAGGCGCCCGCGGCCTGGTGACCATGCTGGCCCGTATCTCCACCTATACTCATCCCACTTCCGACATGAGCGCGGGCGCGGCCATACGTCAGATGCAGTTGGCGTTTCAGAAGAACGTTCGCTACGTCAACGGCGGCTGGCAAACGTTGGTGGAAGCGCTGCGCCGGCAGGTGGAAGGCCATGGCGGCGACATCGTCTCCGGTGTTTCCGTGCGCTCGCTCGCGCGCGATTCCGCCCTGCGCGGCGTGGTGCTGGAAAATGGAGAAACCCTCGCGGCGGACGCGGTGATCCTCGCCGGCAGCCCGCACATGGTGGCGCAGCTCACCGGAATCACGCACTGGGCGGCAACGCGTGTGCCCGTTCATGCCGCGTGTCTCGACGTCGCTCTGCGTCATCTGCCGCATCCCTCGCGAAAAGCAGCCTTTGGTTTGGAAGAACCGCTCTACGCCTCCGTCCATTCCGCTGTTGCCAATCTCGCACCGGAGGGCAGTGCGCTCATCCACCTCGCCCGCTACGGCGGATTGCAGGGCCGCGAAGCAGGAGCGGTGCGCCTGGAGTTGGAAACCCTCCTCGATCAATTGCAGCCCGGTTGGCGGCAGTATGTGGTGAAGACACGTTTCCTTCCCGACCTCACCGTCAGCAACGCGGCGGTACTTGCCTCGCAAGGTGGGTTGGCAGCACGGCCGCAAGTGGCCGTTCCGGGATTGCAAGGCTTGTTCCTTGCCGGAGATTGGATCGGCCCCGAAGGCATGATCGCCGATGCCAGCTTCTCCAGCGGACGATCGGCGGCCAAGCTTATCCTGAACCAGAGGGAGCAGCAGAGCGAGGCAGCTTGAGTGACGGTAACTGATCTGTATGAAGAGCATCGCGGATTCCTGTGGCGGCTGGTGTACCGGCTGACAGGCAACGCCGCCGACGCGGAGGACATTGTCCAGGAGACGTTCGTCCGCGCCATCGGCCGCCCCCCTGCGGATGCATCGCGGCCCTGGCGCCCCTGGCTGGTCCAGGTGGCATTGAACCTCGGCCGCGATGCGCTGCGCAAACGCCGCCGCCGCGAGTATACCGGGATGTGGTTACCGTCACCCATCGAAGCCGAGCCGCCTTCGCATGAGCCCGTCGATGAATCGGGAAACCCCGCGGCGCGCTATGACCAGGTGGAAAGCCTCTCCTTCGCGTTCCTGCTTGCGCTGGAGGCGCTGACGCCGCTGCAACGCGCGGTGCTGCTGTTGCGCGATGTGTTCGATTATTCCGTGCGCGAAACAGCGGAGGCACTTTCTGTTTCGGAAGCCAACGTGAAAACCTCTCACCTCCGGGCGCGCCGGGTGATGACGGACTACGATGCATCCCGTGTGCCGCGGCAGGCAGAGCGCAATCGCGGAGTCTTCGAACAGTTCCTCGCCTACCTGACGGCAGGCGATGTACAAGGAGTGGAATCGATGTTGGCGGCCGACGTCATCACACTCAGCGACAGCGCCGGCGAGTTCCGTGCCGCTTCCGTGCCCGTCAAGAGCCGTGCCAACGTCGCCAAGCTATTCCTCTCGCTGGCAAAGAAGCTGCCACCGGCTCGAGTGGAAGCCCGGCTCATCAACGGAGTATGGTCATACGTCATGCAGCGCCCGCCGCTTCCCGGCCTGGCGCCGCTGTGGATGCTGCAGACCGAGTTGGATGCCGAGGGCCGTATCCGCCGCATTTACCTCGTACTGGCCACTCAAAAACTCACCGCCGTGCGCCCTCTACAATAAGGGGATGGCGGATTCGATGAGAGTGGCGCTGGTCACCGGCGCGGGCAGTGGAATAGGAAGAGCATCAGCATTGGCGCTGCACAAAGCAGGCTATGCGGTGGTGCTCGCCGGAAGACGCGCGGAAGAATTGCGGCGCACCGTGGAGATGGCCGGCGATGCGCAGGGACGCATGCTCGCCGTGCCCACCGATGTGAGCAGTGAGGAAGCAGTGCGGGCTCTGTTTGCCCTCACCAAAGAAACTTACGGCCGGCTGGACGTGCTGTTCAACAATGCAGGGATGGGCGCGCCCGCCGTGCCGATGGAAGACCTCACCTTCACGCAATGGTCGAACGTGGTGAACGTGAATCTCACCGGCGCCTTCCTCTGCGCGCAGGAAGCCATCCGCATCATGAAATCGCAGGACCCGCGCGGTGGTCGCATCATCAACAACGGCTCGATCTCCGCGCAGACACCGCGCCCGAACTCCGCTCCCTACACCACCACGAAACACGCCATCAGCGGCCTCACCAAGTGCATCGCGCTCGATGGCCGCAAGTACGATATCGCCTGCAGCCAGATCGACATCGGTAATGCAGCCACGGAAATGACCCAGCGCATGACTGGCGGTGTTCCCCAGGCCAACGGGAGCACGATGGTGGAGCCACGCATGGACGTGCAACACGTCGCCGACGCTGTAGTGTTCATCGCCAATCTGCCGCTGGAATCGAACGTGCTGTTCATGACCATCATGGCCACGAAGATGCCGCTGGTCGGCCGCGGTTAGCCCCTCGATTCCAACGCCGCCGCCGCGTAACTAAGAATATCGCCCTTCTCCCGCGCCAGCGCGCGCAGCGCATCATAGTCCCCCGCCATCCGGCAAAGCTGTAGCGCGGGCGGGCACGAAATCTCATTCGGCGATTTGTGCGCCAGCCTTTCCAGCGCCACGCGCATCGCCTCCTGTGTGCGATCGAGCTTCAGCAGCAACTGCACCAGCGCCTGCGCCGCCAGCGTCTCTTCCGGGTCGCTCTCTTCCACCTTGCGGCGGAAATGCTGGATCGACTCCTCCACGTTGTCCCCAAGCAATGCCGAAGCGTAGGCATCGTAATCCTGATAGATGTTCTCAAACGGAGGATGCCCCTGGATGCGGAAGTTCACCGAGAGCCGCCTGCCGTACTCGCATAGCTCGCGCACCAGACGCAGCGTCTCCGGATTGCTGGTCTCCGGCGCATGCTGAATCACGGAGCTAAGGTGCGACGTGTCGATGTAGTAGTCGTACTCGCCGAACATCCAGTCGCGGCCCTGCAGCAGTTCGCGAATCGACGCGGCTTCCGCCGGCGCCACTTCCCGCCGCTCCACCGCCGATTTGAGATTCTCCAGCAGTTCCCGATACAAACTCGACACCAGCAAATGCACGCATTCCTCGCGTTCACTTGACGCACCATACATGCCGAACACCGTAATGGCGCGGCACATGCCGAATCGTGTGAGAATCAGATCCAGTCCTTTAGCAGGATGCAACCCCTGCTGATACGCGATGTCGATAACGGGCTCCGGATCCTCATCCTCACCCGGTTCATACGCAGCAATCGCCTCGCGCACCGGCGCCGATTCCCCGATCGCCCGGTAATAAGGCCACGCGCGCTCAATATTCCCCTCCGCTAAGTACAATGCGCCCGTTTCGCGCGCCGTGGCAATCACCGTTTCGTCGTAAGCCGCGCGCTTGTCCTCGGGCAGTGCTTCCGTCTGTATCAAGGGAACACCAAGCTCCGCCCGCCGCTTCATCAGCGTTGCTTCGAACAACAGCGCATACTGGCGATTGGCACGAAACTTCGCGATCAGAAAATCGAGTGCTTCGGAGGGAGAAGCATTCGGCAAAAGCTCATCGAGCGCGGAAAACAAAGCGGCATCCATCATGCCAATGATAACCGGGTTTAGCCTTGCTGCCGTGCCCAGGCCGCCATTTCCCGATTGGCTCGGGTCATTTCGGCCAGCACCTCGGTGTTCGGTTTCTCCTGTTCATCCAGCAGTCCGCGCCTGCGCGTGCGGTTGGTCGTGTAAGCGCCGCAGAGGTGATACCCGATGGCCCCGGGCACTCCGCGCAGTGCCGCCAGCACTCCCGGGTAATGCTTCGGATTGTGCAACACGGCGCCATTCTCGCCACGCATGTTCCCCGCGCTATCGGCCACAAACACCGGCTTCCCGGTTTCCTTGTGCCAATGCGCCAGGTTCGCCGCAATGCGTTCCGGTGTGGCGAAATGCTGGAAGCAGAGCGCATCCACATAGGGCAACGCAGCCTGCACCACTTCGCGCGGAATGGGCTCGCCGGCTTCATAGCGATCACCGAAGATCAGATGATTGCGGTCATAGCGGCGGATGGCTTCGGAAGTCACCCGGTAATACTGCGTGGCCATCTCGCGAAGATGCCTGCGTCCCGCGTCGCTTTCGAGCTGCTTCGGGTCGAACATCGGCCCCTTCCAGGCGCTCCACTGTTTCGTGTGCACCCAGGTGGGGCAGTCGATAAAGAAATACCCAATCAGCTTCGGATCGCCCGCCAGCGGCACGCAGTGCTCGCGCGCGACGTGGTCGCACCAATCGGCGAACTCACTGCTGAACAGACTCGGGTTCCGCGTCTCGGCTTCCCACTGATGAAAATCGGCGAAAGGCAGCAAGTGGCAGTACGGCATGTTCAGCCACTGATATTCGTCGTACGTCCAGGCCCGCGAATGCCGGTGATTCGTGAGCCCTCGCGTCACCACCTCTTGCGACCAGCCGACACAATTGAAGCCCCATCGCAGCAGGTTCGGACGCACGCTTTCCTCCAGCCAGCGGCGCATGCTGTTGCCGTACTTCTCGCGCCAGATGGCGCCGTTCTCCGCGTAGCGCAGCCCCGCCGGATCGATGTGGTTCAACCCGAGGCTGATCTGCTTCTCACCGGAAGGAGTGAACAACCACCAGCGCCCTCCCTGCTGGCGAACCGTATAGAAGACGCTGCGCGAGGTTTGGGCAAACAGTCCGGCCTGCGCCAGAAAGCCACGTCGCGTGAATCGCATCGCTATTTTCCACTGAGCTTCACAGCCAGCCGCGAAGCGAACCGCGCCACGTTGATCACGAAGCGTTCATGCGTTCCCTCGCCGATCTTCTCGCGCTCATCGAACGCTTCCACGCGGCACAGCACGCGCCGGTCATTCACCTCCAGCACCTCGGCCTGAAACGTCACGCTCATGCCGATCGGCGTGGCCGCCAGATGCTTTACGTTCACTTCCGTCCCCACGGAGTCGAAGCCGTCCTCGACGAACGATTTAATCAGATTGCGGCACGTCATCTCCATCAACATGATCATGTGGGGTGTAGCGAGAACGCGTGCGCCCTCGTGCCCCAGAAAGTCGATGGCGATGTCCGGAGTGACCAGCACCTTCTGCTCGTGTTTTGCGCCAATTGGAATCTCTGCCATAGCAATTCATGGTAGCGTGATGGAGTGCAGAAATCCGTATCATCGGTAACCTTCACCACCCAGGGGGCACTGCGAAAATCCGCGCTTCGGCATGCCAATGAGCGGCTGGTGTTAAACGCCATTCGCGAGAATCCGCAATTGTCCCGAGTGGAGATTTCTCGCATTACCGGCCTTTCGCCCAGTTCCATCACGTTCATCGTGAAGCGCCTGACGAAAGAGAAACTGGTGCGTGAAGAAAAGGTGGATGGGGCGACGCAGGTGGGCCGCCCGCCGACGATTCTGCAATTGGCCGGCAACGCACGATACGCGATCGGAGTCGATATCTCTCCCCATGGCTCGCGCGTGGCGCTGGCCGATTGGACCGGGCAGATCCATGAAATGCAGGAAGTGGAATGGAACCGCGATCCGGAGATCGTGCTCCGCGCGCTGCACGGAGCCATCCGCAATTTCGTCAGCGCGAAGTCCGGTAGAAGGATCCTGGGCGTCGGCGTGTCTGTACCCGGCACCTGGGACACCACGGCACAGACCATTACCACCGCGGTGAACCTGGGGTGGACCGATGTCGCCGTGGTTCCGCTGCTGGAAAAAGGTTTCGATGTCCCGCTCTACTTCGACAACAACGCCAATCTGTCGGCCATGGGGGAACGCTGGTTTCGCTCGCATGGGGCGAAGCCGCTCGAGGATTTCGTCTTCGTCACGCTCGGCGAAGGCATCGGCACGGGCATCATTGTTTCCGGACACGTGCTCCACGGCGCCTTCGGCCGCGCCGGCGAATTCGGCCACATGACCCTGCATCCCAGCGGCCGCTATTGTCTCTGCGGCAATCGAGGCTGCTGGGAAGAATATGCCTCCGAACGCGCGCTGCTGCGCAGCTACCATGAACGCACCGAAGGCACACGAATCTCAATCAAGGACCTGGTGGAGCGCGCCCGCCAGCGCGATGCCGTCGCCCTGGAAGTGATCGAAGAGGGTGCGCGCAGCCTCGCCCTCGGCGTTTCCAACCTCATCATCGGCCTCAACCCCGAAGCCATCGTCGTCGACAGTTGGGCCGCCGACGCCTGGGACATGGTGGAGAAAAGCGTCTGGACCGTGCTCCGCGAACGTGTTCCCGCCGCCTGGCTGGAAGGCATCCGCATCTACCCCTCCGCCCATGCCCGCGATTCCTCACTGCTGGGCGCAATTGCCCTCGCGCTGACCCGCTATTTCCACAGCTTCGAGCACGGAGAGCGCGAAGAAGCACTCACCGTGCACATGCGCTGATTCTGAGTCTCGCGCGTGAGCGAGTCGGTCCTCCTTGACAGATGCACCCTAAAAATGCAGTAACTAAAATAAGAGGGCCTATTACAATCCGATGAATCCAGCACACGAACAAATGGAGCAATGGGAAGATTTCGTCCGTGGACGTTACAATCCCAGCCGCAAAAAGGAGGACTTCCGCGACTACGAACACGCCACCCCTGGCGTGCGGGATTTTTATCGCGAGAATCACACCAGAATGACCCGCGACTTCGTGCTCACCAAGAAGCGCGAATACATGCCGCTCGCCAAAAAGCGGATGAGCGTGTGGGAAGCCATGGATCAACTCGACAGGATCGTTGATGACAGCGACCCCGATACCGACCTCTCCCAAATCGACCACAATTTCCAAACCGGCGAAGCCTGCCGCCGCGATGGCCGCCCCGATTGGTTCATCCTCGCCGGCTTTATCCACGACCTCGGCAAGGTGCTCTGCCTCTACGGTGAACCGCAATGGGCCGTGGTCGGCGACACGTTCCCCGTCGGCTGCCGCTGGTCAGACCGCATCGTATTCCACAAGTTCTTCGACGCCAACCCCGACACACAGAACCCGCAATACCAGACCCGCCTCGGCGTGTATCAGGAGAATTGCGGCCTCGATCAGGTGGATATGTCGTGGGGCCATGACGAGTATCTCTACCACGTCATGAAGCCCTATCTCCCGGAAGAAGCGTTGTACATGATCCGCTACCACTCCTTCTACCCGTGCCACCGCGAGCAGGACTATCAGTACCTGATGAACAGCCACGATCAGAAGATGTTCTATTGGGTGAACGAATTCAACCAGTACGATCTCTACTCGAAATCAGACACGAAGCCCGATGCCGCGGCACTGCGGCCCTATTACGAAGATCTGGTAGCGAAGTTTCTGCCTAGCGAATTACGCTGGTAACCGTCGCGCATTTGGCGGGGTCGATGAGGCCCCGCATCGCCGCATCGATCACTTCCATCGCACGTACACCATCGCGATGCGTCACCGCGAACGGCTCACCCGATTCGCACTTGCGCACGAACTCCGTCAACTCGGCTTTGTACGCAGGCCCGAAGCGATCCATGAACTCCGGAGCTCCGGCGCCGTACTCCGGCATGCTGTACGTCTTCACTTCAATGGGCTGCGTCGCGGGCCGCTTGCCATACACCTCCACCACCACATCGCGATAGCGTTGCTCGAAACGGCCAATGTGGATCTGCCCTGTCTCGCCGAACAGCCACGATTCCACGCGATAGCCCGACACGTGATTGCGGCTCACCTGCACCTGTGCGCCCAACTCTCCCTCAAACCACAGATGCATGTACGCATCATCAAAATCTTCAATCGCCGTGCTCAGCTTGCGGCTATGCAAACAGGAGCCGATCGCAGTCGCCGACACGGGCATCTTGCCGTCGCAGAGCCACAGAATTTCATCGACGTTATGCACCGACATGTCGGGTAGAATCCCACCGCTGTTGTACCCATCCGGCGCGGGGTTCGAATCCTCCAGGATGGAGACAATCTTGAACACACGGCCAATCGCGCCGTCCTTCATCAATTGCTTGGCATGCTGCAAAGGCGCGTCGTAGCGGCGCTGAAACGCAAGCATCACCGAGTTCGGAAACTCGCGATCGAGTTGCTGTGCGAACTCGCGATCATCAGCCAGCGTGCCGGTCAGCGGCTTTTCCAGCAGCACACGCTGCCCGGCGCGAATGAGCACCGTCGTATTGGAGCGATGGCAATCGGTGGGTGAGCAGACGAACGAGCCATCCGCCACTCCGGCCGCGGCTATCTCCTCCACGCTGAAGAATGGCTCGACAGGCGTTGCCTGTGTGCGAGAAAGCCGCGCCGCGGTTTCCTTCGCCCGTTCTGCATTCGTATCCACCACCGCGGTGAGAACACCGCCGGTTTCCTGGGCAACCTGCTGGGCGTGGTTGGCATGATACTGCCCGATGCGCCCCAATCCGACAACGGCTAATCGCATAAGCCATCTATCTTCCTACAGTGGAGCGCCTCCGCGCTATCCGCACCAACGCCACAGCAAGAAACCCCGCCGCTCCAACCCAACGCATCCAGCCTTTCCCAAAAACCACCGTGGCGTTGAAAAACATGAACGCCAGGAAGCCATGTACACTCCATGTGATCCACCTCGCACGGACGCCTCCCAGCCAAGCCCACATGACATCGCCCATCCACACCACCGTGAATACGTAGTTCCAATACAGGCCGCCGCCATAGTAGACGCCCAGCATCGCTTGTGTCTGCCGCGCCGTCGCTTCGTATGCTTCGCGATGACTGAAGTTGTGAAAGAACGCAAACGCCGTGACCATGTGCAGCAGATACAACCCGCATGCCGCTGTCCAGATGCCGCGATGGAGACGCACCTGTGCGATCGCGTACAACACAAAACTCACCCGCACCATCCACAAACTGAATTCCTGCGGCGTAGTTAACACGGGCGGCATCCCATCACTTTTGGCTAGAATAGCGGCTCATGCGTCTGCGAGGCTACTATCCGGGCTGGTGGAATCTGGGCATGGCGGCGCTCGCCATGGTGGCCACATTGCCCGGCCGCACGCAAGGCCTCGGCTTAGTGACTGAGCCGCTGCTGCAAGACTTCGGATTGGACCGCGTCGGCTATGCCACTGTGAATCTCTGGGCCACGCTCGCCGGTGCGCTGCTCTGCCTCCCCGTCGGCGGATGGGTCGATCGCTTCGGCTCGCGCCTGGTGTTGACCGCTGTGCTCATCGCACTGGCCGCCACGGTTCTTGGCATGAGCGCGGGCACCGGACTCGCCGTGCTTTACGGCGGCATCCTCTTCACGCGCGCGCTTGGACAAAGTGCCTTATCCGTGGTCAGCCTTGCCCTCGTCGGCAAATGGTTCTCCAAGCGATTGAACATGGCGATGGGCATCTATTCGTTACTAGTGGGCATGGGATTCATCACCGCCTTTCCGCTCGTCGGGCAGGCCGTGCTCAACCAGGGCTGGCGATTCGCCTGGGGCGCGGTGGGCTGGGGAGTGCTCGCGCTGGCCCCGCTGGTCTGGCTCACCGTGCGCAACAAGCCGGAAGAAATCGGAGTCGAAGCAGACGCGGCGGCAGTGGAAGTAGAAGCCTCGCTCACCGACATCGGGCTGGCGGAAGCGCTCCGCGGTAGCGCCTTCTGGATCTTCGCGCTCTCCAGCGCCATGTTCGGATTGGTCTACTCGGGAATATCTTTGTTCAATCAAAGCATATTGGAGCAGAGAGGCTTCGACGCAACGGTGTATCACACGGTGTTGGTAGTCAGCACGCTGCTTGGTCTGGTGGCGAACTTCGCCGGAGGATACCTCGCCTCGCGATGGTCCATCCGCCGCCTGATGGGCCTGGGCATGGCCGTACTGGCCGCGGCGCTCATCGGCTTGCCGCTTGTCCGCACCTACGCGCATGTGATGATGTACGGCGCGTCCATGGGCATCGCCGGAGGCGTCGTGACCGTGGTGTTCTTCTCGGTGTGGGGCCAGACGTACGGACGCCGCGAACTCGGCCGAATCCAGGGCTGCGCCCAGATGATGACGGTATTCGCTTCAGCCATAGGCCCGCTTCTTCTCGCCGAAACCTTGCAGCGCACGGGCTCCTACGATGGTATGTTCTTCGGCCTCGCCATCGTCACCCTGCTGCTCGGCCTCGCCTGCTGGCATGCTCCCATGCCCTCACGCCAACTGGTTGAGGTGTTGCCATAATGCTCCGCCGCCGATGGGTAAAGCCGCTCGTGTTCCTGCTGTGCCTGATTCCACTGGCGCTGCTGACCTACCGCTGGCAGACGAACCAACTGGGCATCAATCGCGCCGAGACAATCGCCCGCTTCACCGGCGATTGGACGCTCCGCATGTTGCTGTTCAGTCTCACCATCACACCGCTGCGGCGCATCACCGGATGGAACGATCTCATCCGTTTCCGCCGCATGCTGGGACTGTTCGCATTCTTCTACGGCTCACTGCACCTGCTCCATTACCTGGCAATCGACAAGGCCTGGTTCTGGCCCGAAATCTGGGACGATCTCACCGTCCGCCGCTTCTTCATCATGGGCTGGACCGCGTTCCTCTTGATGGTGCCGCTCGCGTTGACATCCACCACGGCCGCCATCCGCAAGCTGGGCAAGAACTGGGCTCGGCTTCACCGCCTGGCCTACGTCAGCGCTGTGGCCGGAGTGGTGCACTTCTACTGGCAAGGCAAGGCCGCATTGTGGGACCCGATCCTTTACGGCGTTGCCGTGTTCATCCTGCTTGCGATCCGTTTGGGATTATCGCTTCTCCCCAAGCGCCCAAAGGTGGCCGCGTCCGCGTAGGAACAGCACCCCGTTCGAAATCGCACCTGAAGCCATCACCTGCTCACCCAGATCGTTCTCACCCAGCAATTGATACTGATTCCCCAGCTTCACCACGTACGTGTGGCCTTCTTCGTTGGTGATGTAGAGCCGGTCCGCCGCCGCCACAGGCGAACTGGTGAACCCGGAGGAACCCGCACCCAGGCGCTGCTGATAGAGCCGCTCGCCCGTGCTCAGTTGGAACGTGGTGAGCACGCCGTTATCAAAGCAAAAATACCCGATGCCGCCGTGCAGCAACGGCGTCTGCATGTAATTCCCCGCGCGGTCCTGCTTCCAGGCGAGCGCTTCGGGCTTGTTCGTGATCTCACCTTCCGCCGTGTTGCGAATCGCGAAGATCGGGCGTCCTGGCCCGTGCGCGTTGGTGACAACGATCAGCCCGTTGTCGAAAAGCGGCGTCGGAACAGGGATATCTCCCGCGCCCGCCATATGCCAGATCTGCTTGCCGGTTTTCAAATCATAACCGGCAATCTGTTTCCATCCATTCACTACCACTTGCTTCGCGCCATTGGCGCCCGGCACCACGGCGGGTGTGCCGAACGTGGGCACATCGGTGCGCCCCGTCCGCCACAGTTCCTTGCCTGTCTTCACATCGAACGACGCCACGAATGAATCCTTCTGCACATCGGCCTGCACAATCACCATGCCATCGTGCAGAACCGGCGAACTGGCGAAGCCCCATTGCGCTTCGGGCACACGGAAGAAACCCGAATCCAGTTTGCCCAGATCTTTCTTCCAAAGCAGCTTGCCGTTCATGTCGTAGGTGTAGAGCCCTTCCGATCCGAAGAACACCACAAGGTGCTTGCCGTCAGTAGCCGGAGTCGGATTCGCGTGGCTCGATTTCGGATGGCGCTTGAACTGCGGCTCACCGCTGAAGGCAGTGCGCGTCCACAGAATCTTTCCGCTCTTGCGATCGATGCAGTAAACGTTGAAATCCTGCTTCCCTTCCCCAGGCACCGAAGTAATATCGCCATAGAGCCCAAGCTTCACAGCCGCCCCGCTGCCACCCGCGGACACCGCGCTGGTGAGATAGATGCGATCACCCCAGATCACAGGGCTCGAATAGCCAAGGCCGGGGATCGCCGTCTTCCAAAGGACATTTTTACCCGATTCTCCGTTCCATTCCACCGGAGGCGTCCCGCTTCCAGCCCCATTCGCATCCAACCCGCGGAATTGCGGCCAATTATGATCGGCGGCAAACGCACTTGCAGCAAGCAGCAGAATAGACAGCATTCTTTTCTCCTCGTGGTTAAAATTCGTAGCGCAGAGCAAACTGCATCTGCCGCGGTGTGTTCAATTGCTCCGTGTACTTGCCCCAGTTGGCTGTCGAAACACGCCGCAAGTCCGCACCGGTAAACCGCACCTGGTTCCACAGATTAAACGTCTCCCAGCGGAACTGAATGGAGTGGCTTTCCCGATACGGCATCTGAAAACGCTTCGACACATTCAGATCGAAGTTCGAAAGCCCGTCCACGCGCACGGTATTGCGGCTGCCGCTTTGTCCGGGCAGCGTGTATTGCCATTCGGCCAATGTGCGCGCCGGATCGGCCCATACGTTCGGCCCGCCCACACCCGAAACAGCCGGAGCATTTTTTGTTTTGGTGGATGGCGTCGTGGCGCCCACCGGCGTGCCCAGCGTGGTGATCTGCCAGTTCGTGGGCCAATTGCGCCCGTTGCCCGCACTCCACGGCAACTCCGTCGATTGCGTCCAAATACCCGCCACCTGCCATCCTCCCACCACCATATCCATTGGCCGTCCCGCCGCACCCAGCATCTTGCGCCCTTTGCCGAACGGAAGCTCGTACACCCACCACATGTTCCACACATGGCGCTGATCGTAATCGGAAACCCCTCGACGCTGCGAAGGATCCCACGAATTCACCAGAAAACCCGCGAACTCGCCGCCATTCTCCTCCACCGACGCCAGATCCTGCGACTTGGCGAAGGTGTAGTTGAAATCCAGACTCAGCCCCGAGGAGAAGCGCTTGCGCAGCGTCCACTGCATGGAGTGGTAGTTTCCACCCGCAATCGAGCTCCATGCCGACAACGACGAAAACTGCGGATTCATCATCATGTTCGGACCCAGCCGCCCGCAATCCGGATCGCAATACTCATCCAGAAGCGACAGCGTCGTCATGAAGTCGTTGGGATACTGGCTGGCCACGCCGTACACCATCTGCGACGCGCTACGGGCGCTGGTGCGTAAGTTGGAATAGAAATTCTCAAAGAAAGGAACCCGCGGCACTGAGGCCACCGGCGTGCGAGCATTCACCAGGAGCGCCATCTGGCTTGCGGCTTCGAAATACGATTGCCCGCTCACGGGATCACGCAGGTTGGTGGGCATGGCCAGATCGCGATTCATCAACGACCGCCGCGACATGCGCCCCACATAGCTCCCCTGAATGAACCAGCCCCCCTGAAACTCGCGCCCCAGCGTGAGGTTCATATTCATTGTGTAGGGGATCTTGAGCCGATCGTCAATGGAATTCGTGATCGCGAAGCCGCTTTCCAAATCATCGGGATACTGTTGCGGAAAACCGCCTTTCGGTGCGGGCCGCAGCAGCGCGGGAGGAATATCGTACAGCCCGGTGAAGCGCGGCGCGGTGGTCGCCGTCAATCGCCCCGCCGGATTCGTCAACGATGTGGCGAAGCCGAATGCGCTCAGATCATACGTGCGCGCCAGCGGCTGGCCGATGATGTCGTAGAACATGCCCCAGCCCGCGCGGATCGACGATTTGCCCGAATTGCCAAACAGCCACTTGCGCAATCCCGATTGCCCGGTAGGCGCATAGGCCACCGCAACACGCGGAGCGAAATTCTTCTTATAAAACGGATACAAAGGCCGGCTCTTCGGATCGTCCGCCGAGAGAAACACGATCCGCCCCGCCTCTTCCTGGCTGCGCCCCAAATCGGCGAAATTGCCGCGCGTATCAAACCATGTTCCCAACGGAATGTTTGTGGAGATCTGTTGCCCGTTCGCCTCATGCACCGGGGGCATCAGTGACCAGCGCAGCCCCAGCGTCAACGTCAGATCCTTGCGCACACGCCAGGAGTCCTGCACATACATCTCGAGTTCGTTGTTGCGAAAATCGCGAAGATTCGGAGCACCCACCGCCAACACATCGCCCTTGATGTTGTAATTCCAGTTCGCCGTCACTTCCGACACCAGCCCCAACACAGCCGCAAGCGCATCACCGGCTGCCGTGCGATCCGCCGTCAGCACATCGGTGGGCAGGATATCGGAGCCCGTCCCGCGCAGCGTGCTCACGTTCGTCGACGCAAAATGGAACGAACGCAGATAGCTGCGCGATTGGTTCGTGATCAGCCGCCCCACGGCGCCGAACTGCACCGAGTGCTTCCCGTGCGTCCACGTCAGATCTTCGGTGAATTGATGCAGCGGCATTTTGCGCCACAGTCCAGTGGTAAACCCGTTGCGGTCATCCAACCCGCGAAACGTCACATAAGAAGCATTCTGATTCCCCGTGCTCTCCCGCGACAGACGCGTGAAGCCGTAACGAAAACTGCTCACCAGGTGATTCGACAATACGGCGTTGTAGCCGATCGCCACGCCCTTGGCGTTGCGCAGAAAAATGCTATTGGGTGGATCGCCAGGGAACTGCGGCTCATCGAGTTCCCGATCATTCTGCAGTTGCCCGCGGAAGAACAAGTTGTGATTTGTACTGAGCTGATAGTCGAAACGCGAGATATAGGTGTTCCAGCGCCTCTGCAGCGGCGCGGTGAAGCGATAGCCAAAGAAGTTCAGCCCGTCACCCGGAGTTTCGCTGTTCGGCATGGGATAGGACCGGAACAAATCGAGCACAGCACGGTTCGCCCCAATCGCACGCGGATCGAGGATACGCACGCGGTCCGGCGTCAGCGTGGTGCGCACACCCGCGCGGTTGCGGTACACCACGGACCCTTCCCGCAGCAACGCCGATGGAACCACCCGCTCCACGTTCATTTCGCTGCGTTCGGAACGATTCTCCCAATTGAAGAAGTAAAACAGCCGGTTCTTCTTAACCGGTCCGCCAATCGACGCGCCGGGAATATTGATCAGCAGAACCGGGCGCGTCACATTGGAAGCGTTGTTGAAAAAGGTGTTAGCAGCGGTGACGGTGTTGCGGTGATACCAATACACGGAACCATGCGTGTCGTTAGTGCCGGACTTCGTCACCAGCGACACCTGCGCCCCCGAACTCCGCCCCATCTCCGCGCCGGCATTCGTCGTGGTAGTGCGGAACTCCTCCACCGAATCCAAGGTCACACGAAGCACGCTGGTGAACGAAGTGCGCTCCATCTGCTCATTCACATCAATGCCGTCGAGTGTCACGTTGGCCTGATCGCTCTTTCCGCCGTTCACGCTGCCTGACTCAGTAACACCGGGTTGCAACGAAAGCAACCGGGCAACGTTTCGAGCATACGAAGGAAGCTGCAGGATGGGTCGCGTGCCGAGCACATTGCCCAGTGAAGCGTCGACGGTATTCACCTGCGCCACATCCTCCGTTACGGTCACCGATCCCACGACGCTACCCACAGCTTGGAAGGCAATGTCATAGCGCGCCGGAGTCGCCACCTGCACTACGATTCCCCCCACCGTGATCTCCTGCAACCCCGGAGCCGAAGCCACCAGCTTGTACCGGTCCGGAAGGATCTGCGCGAACATATAGCGCCCCGATTCCTCAGTCACCGTCTCGCGAACCACCACGCCTTTCGTCAAGCTCTCCAGCCGCACCTTCGCCCCAACCACAACCGCGCCGCTGGGATCGGTGACCGTACCACTCAACTGCGAAAGCTGCTGCGCCGGCAGCACCGCCGCAAGCGAAGCCATAACCAACAGAAGCGTCCTCATGCGCACTCCCCTCCTTCCGCCGTTGCCCACGGATCATACGACCCGACATACCAGTGGTGACCCTCGGGATCCACACACGCAAATCCACGTCCTCCGTAAGGCTGATCATGAATCTCCGTGGTAATCACCGCTCCCGCAGCCTTCGCGCGCGAATAAACCACATCCGCATCCGGCACAACCACGCACACCATCTGCGTTGTTTTTCCGCCGATTTCATCCGGCTGCCGGAAATGATCGGCATAATCATCGGCGCGTGCCGAGCCCACCATGATCATTCCGTCTCCCAGCGTCAATTGCGCATGCAGCACCGTATCGTCCGGCCCAGGAACAACCAGCCGCCGTTCGAATCCGAACGCCGCGCAAAGCCACGCAATCGCCGCCGGAGCATTGCGATACCGCAGGCAGGGAATAAGCATAGACCCCATCCTTCGATGCTACGCCAGTGCAGGCAGGCTGTGTTGTATCATCCCCTTCATGCGGATCGCATTCCTGTTTCTGTTGACCAGTGTCCTCCATGCGCAATCACGGCCTGTAATCGGCATCGGCGGCGTGGTTCACGAAACGAACACGTTCAATCCAAAGAAGACCACGCTCGCCGATTTCGAAGCGGGCATCGGCGGCCGTCCTGGCATCCTCCGCGGCGATGACATCATCAAGCTCTCGCGCAACGCAAACAACACCATCACTGGCTTCATCAACGGCGCCGAAGAGCGCGGCCTGCAACTCTATCCCTCCCTCGTGGCCGGCCCGCAGACCATCGGCTTGGTGCTCGATTCCGTGTTCGACTCACTCACCAAAGAGATGATTGACCGCCTCAAGAAAGCCCCCAAACTCGACGGCATCCTTCTCTTCCTCCACGGCACCATGGTCACCGAGAGCCATCCCCACGCCGACGCCGAAGTTGTCCGGCGCGTGCGCCAAGCGTTCGGCAACACCGTCCCCATCGTCGTGGTTCACGACTTCCACGCCAACGTCTCGGAAGAAATCGTGAAGATGACCACGGTGCTGATCACCTACAAAGAATGTCCACACCTCGACGCCATGGACCGCGGCGTCCAAGGCGCGCGCCTCATGGCCGACATCGTCAGCGGCAAAGTGAAACCCACGCAAGCCATCGTCAAGCCGCCGATGCTGCTCAACATCCTCTTCCACAACACCTACGCCGCCCCGTTGAAGGCCGTCACCGACGAAAGCAAGAAGCTCGAAAAGAACCCGAAAGTGTTGGTCGCCAGCGTCCCCGGCGGCTATCAATACGCCGACATCCCCGCCATGGGGCCCAGCATCATCGTCGTCACCGACAACGATCCCGCACTGGCCAAGCGCGAAGCCGAGCGCCTCAGCAACATGCTGTGGGACCTGCGCCCGCAACTCACCTTCAACGCCCCCGATGCCGCCACCGCAGTGAAGATGGCAATGAACAACGGGAAATTCCCCGTCGCATTGATGGACGCAGGCGACAACATCGGCGGCGGTTCAGCCGGCGACGCCACCTACATCCTCGCTGAACTCATGAAGCAGAAAGCCGACGGTTGGGTGGTCGCCATCTCCGATCCAGCCGCCGTCCAAGCCGCCATCAAAGCCGGAATCGGTGGCAAGTTCGACATGGCCGTCGGCGGCAAGACCGACAACCTGCATGGCGACTCCGTCCGCGTCAGAGGCCGCGTCAGAGGCCTCCACGACGGCCAGTTCATTGAGCCTGCGGTCCGCCACGGCGGAGGCCGCTATTGGGACATGGGCATCTCCGCGGTGATCCAGGTGGAAGGCTCCACCATCGACAGCCCCAACTACATCATCCTCACGCCAAAGCGCGTCATCCCCTTCAGCATCGGCCAGCTCACCAGCCTCGGCATTCTCCCCGAACGGATGAAAATTCTCGTCGCCAAGGGAACCGTTGCCCCGCGCGCCGCCTATGAGCCCGTTACCGCGAAAATCATCACCGTCGATTCCGGCGGAGTCACCGGCATGAACCCCGCCCGCTTCCCCTACAAACATATCCGGCCCAACTTGTTTGGAGCGAAACCCTAGCGCCGTGCCGTGCCATCATAGAAGTACGCGCGCAAAATGATCCGCCCTAATCAAACCATCAAGCAGCTCTTTCATCTTTCCCCCGGCAGCCCGGCAACCGCCCAGGGCTGGGTGAAGACTCGACGCGACAGCAAAGGAGTCCATTTCGTTCAGATCAACGACGGCTCCTGTTTCGCCGACCTGCAGATCGTTCTCGAAGCCGGCTCCGTCCCCGAAGATGTCATCGCCAAAGTCACCACAGGCGCCTGCATCCGCGTCTCCGGCGCAATGGTGGAATCCCCCGCCAAGGGCCAGGCCGTCGAACTCCGCGGCGAAAAACTGGAACTGCTCGGCGCTGCCCCGCCTGAAACCTACCCGCTGCAGAAGAAGCGCCACAACCTCGAAACACTGCGCGAGTTCATGCACTTCCGCACGCGCAGCAACACCTTCGGCGCGGTGTTCCGTGTGCGCAACGCCGTCGCTTTCGCCATACACAAATTCTTTCAGGAACACGGCTTCCTCTACGTCCATACGCCCATCATCACCACATCCGATGCCGAAGGCGCAGGCGCGATGTTCCAGGTCACCACACTCGACCTGATGAACCTGCCGCGCGTGCCCGGCACCCCGCAAATCGACTTCGCCCAGGACTTCTTCGCCAAGCCCTCTTACCTCACCGTCAGCGGCCAACTCGAAGCCGAAATCTTCGCTCTCGCCTTCACCAACGTCTACACCTTCGGCCCCACCTTCCGCGCCGAAAACTCCAACACCCCGCGCCACCTCGCTGAGTTCTGGATGATCGAACCTGAGATGGCCTTCTGTGACCTCGAAGGCGATCAGGACCTGGCCGAGGAATTCCTGAAGTACATCATCACGTACACGATGGACAACTGCATCGCCGACCTCGAATTCTTCAACCAGCGCTATGAGCCGAACCTCATCGCCACGCTCGAAAACGTCGCCGGCAGCGACTTCGCCCGCATCCCCTATACCGAGGCAATTCGTATCCTCGAAGAGAGCGGCAAAACCTGGGAGTTCCCCGTGCACTGGGGCTCCGACCTGCAAAGCGAGCACGAGCGCTATCTCACCGAAGAGACATTCAAGAAGCCGGTGATCGTTACCGACTACCCGAAGGAGATCAAAGCCTTCTACATGCGCGCCAACGACGACGGCAAGACCGTGCGCGCGATGGACGTGCTGGCCCCTGGCATTGGCGAAATCATCGGCGGCAGCCAGCGCGAAGAGCGCCTCGATGTCCTCATCGAAAAAATCCGCTCCCACGGGCTCCCCGAAGAAGCCTACTCCTGGTATCTCGATTTACGCCGCTACGGCAGCGTGCCGCACGCAGGCTTCGGCCTCGGCTTCGAGCGCATGGTCATGTACGTCACCGGCATGAAAAACATCCGCGACGTCATCCCCTTCCCGCGCACGCCGGGCCACGCGGAGTTCTAATTCACTCACTCCTTCGCACATACTTCTGAGCCGCGCGCGTCAGCAAGCGGTTGCCGCGCCAGCAAGCGATAAAACTCAATTCGAGTCTCCGCCTCAATCCGCCGCGCCAACTCCCCTATCCACTCCAGATGCCGGATCCGGTAGCGCTCAAACTCATCCTCCGGCACACCCTGATCGAGCAGCATACCGGCAAACAGCAGCAACAATCCCGCATGATCAGCCGGCTCACTGCCATGCGAAGGCGCCATTCCGTACTCCCGATAGAACGACAACGCCGAAGAATGCGCATCGCCCATCAACAGCCCCGCCTCTTGCTCCTTCGCGTACACCGATTGCCAAGGGGGGCAAATCGCCCCCCCAGGACTCAGAAACAACCGGACGTACTCCCGCTCCAGATCAAGCGGCTCCACGTTCAACGCCTCCAGCCACGGCGAGGGATCGGAAAACACCTCCCGCGCCGCGGCCCTCAGTTCCTGCGGGTCAGTAGAAAGCAGGCACTGCCCCGCAAACAAGTATTCGCCAGACGTCATGACAGCTTCTCCACATTCACCACCGCGTCCATGATGCAACTGGCCCCGCCGAAGTTCCCGGCTTTCACCAGGTCATCCATCGACTGCGCCGGCACAATGTCCCCATCGCGCACGCCCTTTCCACCGGCAACGCTCATCCTCTTTGACCGGTGCCCGAACCCATGCGCCACCATCACGCAATCCGGGCGCAGCCGCTCCGTCACCTGCGCCGGCAGTTCGATCGCACCCACGCGGGAGCGAATCCGAACCATGTCCCCGTTCTTGATCCCCAGCTTCGTGGCCAGTTGCGCCGGGATCAGCGCCGAGTTCGACGGAAACATCTCGTTGAGGATCGCGTTATTCTGCGTCGTGTTGCGCTTATGCACCGCGGGAATGAACGTCAGGTAGTAGTAAGGGTATTGCGCGTTCGGCTGCTCCCGCTTCGGATGCCACTTCGGCAACGCCTCCGCCCCCTTCTCGGCAAACTGCGGCACATAGATCTGGCATTTCCCGCCCGTCACACCGAAGGTCGTGCGCGGTACAAACGGCTGCTGCACCGTGTACATGCCCTTAGCTGCGAACTCGGCGAAGTTGGCCCCCAACCCCGCGCGCTTCGTCTTCTCATCCAGCAGCGTGTTGGCGTTGATCCATTCCCCATCCGGAGTCTTAAAATACTCCGGCGCCAGCCGCTTGCCCAACTCGATCGCCACATAGCCGATGCCCTTGGTTTCGAAGATCGGCGCCGACACTGCCGTCCGCGCCACCACCTGCGGCGTCTTGGCTTCGTACTCGCGCGTCACCAGATCGTTCGTCTCCATATAGATCGCCGAAGGCAGCGCGATATCCGCCATGCTGATCGTGTCATTAGGCAGAAAGTCCATCGCCACAATGAACGGAATGGTCCGCAGTGCAGCTTCCAGCTTCGTCGGCTCCGGAAACGCCAGCGCCGTGTAGGCATTGAAAAACGCCACCTGCGTCATCCCCGGGTACTGATTCAGCAACCCATCGGCAAGCGTCGAGAACATGCCGCTGCCGTCCTCCAGCACGAACGGGAGCTTCTCCTTGCCATCCACGCGCCGTCCCGTCTTCGCCGGATACGCCGGAGGAGGATAAATAGCGTCCACACCGGGAATCGTAACCGCGCGCGCGAAGTAGCGCCCGCCGGGGCGATCCACCGTACCCGCCAGAATATTGAGGATCGAGATCGCAAACGACATCTGTGTGCCGTTGGCGTAGTTCGCCACCAGCGTCTTCTTGTGAGCCGGAACAATCCCCGGCCCCTGCCCGGCGAACTCTCGCGCAATCCGCGTAATGTCCGCCGCCGGCACATCGCTCAACCCCTGCGCCCACTGCGGCGTGAACTCTTTGAAGTGCTCCCGAATCTCTTTTTCAAATTGCGAAAAGTTTGTGAAGTTCTGCACAAACTCCTTGTTGTAAAGATTCTCCGAAATGATCACGTTGATCATCGCCAGCGCGACAGCCAGGTCCGAACCCGGGCGGATCGGATACCATTCATCGGCAAACCGCGCCGTGGCCGAATGCTGCGGATTGAAGCAAACCACCTTCGCCCCGTTCGCCTTCGCATCCACAATACCGTTGGCGTAGACAATCTTCGTCTTCGCCAGCAGATCCCACCCAAACAACAGGATGTACTTCGAGTTGGCCAGATCGAGACCCCAACTCTTCCCGCCCGTGGTGTAACGCTGGATAATGCGGTCGCTCAGAAAGCACTCGTCAATGTGATCGATGCGGTTCACCACCCCGATCGCGTTCATAAACCGCGCCCACAAATCCGGGCTCGCCAGCGTGACGAACAGCAACGACTCGTTGCCCTTCACCTGCTTTGCCTCGGCAATCTTCTCGGCAATCGTGTCCAACGCTTCTTCCCACGAAATCCGCACCCAACCCGGGTCTTCATCGAAACCTTTGTTGGGATTCGTGCGTTTCATCGGATATTTGAGCCGGTCCGGATCGTAAAGGAATCCGGCCGCCGCCGCGCCCTTGCCGCAGAGGTGCCCACCGCCGGAAAAATCACCCGGCAGCCCTTCTACAAACCGCAGCACTCCATCCTGGATCGTGGCCTTGATTCCACATGCAGGCGAACAGATGCCGCATGCCTGTGTCACCGTGCGCAGATTCGCCGCCGTCTCCGCCGGCCGGAACCACTTCTCCGCCGCACGCGCCAGTGGCGTCGCGACGGTCGCGCCGGCCGTCATCTTCAGCCAGTTGCGTCTGTTCATGCCTTCACCTCCTCCGTTCCGTTCACCCCGCTCCAACTGGGATTAATGAATCGGATACTCGGCTGCGTGGTCGCAGGATTGGGGAAGTTGGGCGCGCGATCCGTGCCCTGACTCTCCACGTCCTCCCACCGCCCGAACTGCAGCGCGCCGGTGGGGCAAAGTGTCACGCACGCCGGATCCAGGCCCTGTTCCAGCCGGTCCGAACACATCGTGCACTTCGACATCTTCATCGTCTTGGTGTTGAGCTGTGGCGCGCCATACGGACAGAAATCACTGCACAGGCCACAGCCGATGCAGGTTTCCTGTTTGATCAGTACCGCACCCGTCGCCGGATGCCGGTACATCGACTTCGTCGGACACGCTTTCAAACACAGGGGATTTTCACAATGATTGCAGGCGAGCGAGAGTGCTTGCGATTGGACTTTCGGATACTGGCCGGATTCGTATATCCTCACCCGGCGAAAACGAATGCCCGTTTCCAGGCCATTCCATTGCTTGCAAGCCGCTTCGCAGGCCCGGCACTCGATACATCTCTTGTAGTCGAGTACCCATCCATATTGGGGCATAGGAGAAGCTACCTCTGTTAATGGCCGATGCAAGCCGCACACACGTGGTGACAACTGCGCGAAAAAAAATCGATTCCATCATCGAAAACAAATGTCTCACTTCTGCAAATTGTGCGCGCCGCACTAATTACTTCTTCCTCTCACGCCGATCTTCACTTGTACGCCTGTGACGTACTATGAGGAACTTGGGGTTCCCACGACCGCATCGCAGGAGGAAATCCGCGAAGCGTACAAGCAACTGGCCCGGTTGCTTCACCCCGACAAACTACAAGACCCGCAGCAGCGCAAAGTGGCGGAGTGTCAAATGCGCCGGCTCAACGCCGTCTATGAGACTCTGTCGCACTTGGAGCAGCGCCGCACCTACGACCTGACGCTGCAGCCCGCCGCGCAGGTGGAACCCATCGATGAAGGGGAAGAACCCACTGGCTGGCGCTGGGTTCTCCGCAAGTTGCGAGGGCCGGACGGCGCGTGGATCGGAGCAGGAGTAATTGTCGCCTCGTTGATGATCTACGCCGTCATCGACACCTCGGGCCACGGGATTCTGCCGGCCACACCAACGCCTGTGCTCGCGCAGAATACAAAGCCCAAACCACAGGTGAAGAACGAGCCCGAACGAAGGAAGCCCGACACACCGGACCCGCTGCTGGCTCAATTGCGCCACCGTGTGGAGGAATTGACGACAGAGCGCGACGCCGCCCTTCAACGCAATGCGCAACTGGAGGGGAGAATTCGCGACCTCTCGCGCAAGCCGGAACCAGCCGTCAGTGCTCTGCTGCCAGCCGGCAGGCCACCACCTGCCCCGGACCCGGCATCCGGTCACACCCTGCCCAACCCTCCCCAGGAATCGCCGGGCATCACCGGAACCTGGTATTTCGCCAAAACACGCTCCAACTCCGCCTCCGATCTCTATCCGCCGGAGTTCATCGAAACCATCATTCACGAAGAGAACGGTGCAATCACCGGCCGCTATCGAGCGCGCTATCTCGTCTCGGACCGCGCCATCTCGCCCGAAGTCAGCTTTCAGTTTCGCGGAAAACCCGGCGCTCCGCCCACCCGCATCCCCTGGACCGGGGCCGGCGGCGCGAAAGGGGAAGTGAATCTTCGCCTGCTCACTTCGAACTCGCTCGAAGTGGCATGGGTCGCCCACGACCTTGGCAACGCGCTCGGCTTGGCCTACGGAACCGCGGTCCTCATTCGCGCCAGCGAGCCGCGCTAGATCATTCGGCCGGATCGCCAGGGTCGCGGAACAGCGCGAACGCGCTCTCCAGATAAGGCATCACGTCCGCCGGAATCTCGGAACGGTCAATCAGCCCTTCCCGCACGCTCTGCACCACCAGAAATTCCATATCCACGCTCCGCGTGTAGCGCAGGTGAATTTGCCGGTCCGGCCCCTGATGAAACAGGTGGATGCGGTGCGCCAGTTCGAAGGCGCTGATCTCTCCATTGCGCCACGCCACGAAATCCGCATCGAGTTCGCCCAGCGCCGCGGTCAGTGCCTTCTGATGCGCCTTGCCCGCCAGTTCCCTCAAAACGGCTTTCACCGGTTTGGGCAGTTCGTCGTGCATCACTTGCCATCATGACACAAAGAACCTACTGCTCGAAGCGTCTCCCCGCCAGCAATCCACCGTCAATCACCTGTATCGATCCGGTCACAAAGGCGGATTCATCCGACGCCAGAAACACAGCCAAATTGGCGACATCGGCCGCCTGGCCAATGCGCCCCAGCGGATACATCGCCTTCAATTTCTCAAAACCCTCCGGAAACCGCTGCCAGTAATCCATGCAGGTCTTGGTTTCGATCGTTCCTGGACAAATCACGTTGGAACGAATCTTCCACTCCCCATACTCAGCCGCCACCAGCCGCATCATCGAGATCAGTCCGCCCTTCGCCGCCGTGTAGGCAGTCTCGCCGAAGCCAAACAGCGCGTTCACGCTCGACAACGTGACAATGCTGCCCCCGCCCCGCGCCTTCATGTGCGGGATCACGGCCTTTGTGCACAGAAACGGTCCCTTCATACAGACAGCAACGACACGGTCAAACACCGCTTCATCCAAAGCCTCAATCGTCGTATCCCCATCGGTGGATATGGCGTTGTTCACCAGCACATCAATGCCGCCGTAGCGCTCCAACACCTGCTCGACCAACGCCTGCACATCGCCCGAATCGGCGTGGTTCCCCGCCACGAACACCGCTTCCCCGCCCGCAGCCCGAATCGATTCCACCACCGCCATCCCTGCATCCACCGCCACATCATTCACCACCACCCGCGCGCCCTCCCGCGCAAACACCCGAGCCATCTCGCTGCCAATCCCGCCCGCGGCCCCGGTAATGATGGCCACCTTATCTTTCAGCCGTGCGCAACTCATCCTTTGGTATCTTCTTGAAATCGTCGGGCCCGGCGCAACTCCTCCAATTCCCTCCTGAGCGGCTCCCAATACACCCGATCCTTTTCCCTCTCCGCCGCCTCCTCCGCCGCAAGCAACGCGCGAACAGCCTCCTCATCGCCATCCAGTGCCGCTCGCACCGCGGGCCTGCTATCGGCCACAGCGGCCGCAACCCCCGGGTGCTCAGCCGCAACCGTGCATAGCAAATCTGGCGTCCTCAATTCGCGCATCCAGAAAGTGGCCAGATTGTCCTCTGCCTATGACGAGGTCCTGGAGCGACAGCAGATCCACTTCCTCTCCATCCACGACCCCGCCCAGGACTGCCATCACGTCCGCCCGCAAACCCTCAACACCACTCTGCTTGCACCGGAAATGGACCGCATGCCCCTTCTCGAAGGAAGCCGAGTTGGAACTCGGCCAACACAAACAGATCAACGCCCCGCCTAAACTCCGCCGCGCCGTAAAACACGCACGCCTGACCGCCCATCAGCAAGGTTCGCGCGCCATTCCTCTTCATCGAAGAAAGGACTCTGAGTATCGGGCTCCGGATCAAGTGAACCTCCCAACGCCAGGTACGTCTCCCACAATTTCATGGACTCCCGAAATCGCTCCTGCGGCGTCATCCGGTACCATTCCGCCCATTCCTCCCCCGCTATTTCTTCCGCCGTGGGCCGTTTCACATTGCTTATCCTAACGCAAAGAAGATATCCTCCAACTAGGAAAGGTCAACCCTATGGACGAACGCCGGACAAAGCGGGTCGCCGAAGCACTCCGCGAGGAGCTCATCGAGCTCATCGGCTTCGAGCTCTCCGATCCTCGATTGGATGGGGTCCAGGTGGTCGAAGTCCATCTCAGCCCCGACATGCGGGTCGCCTCCGTCGCCTTGGACATCCCCGGGGACGCCGACGCCCAAGTCCGCGCCCTGGAAGCCATCCAAAACGCCAAGTCATTCATCAAAAGAGAGTTAGCCTCCAGAATGGAACTCTTCCGGATGCCCGAGCTGCGCTTTGAATCGAACCTTTCACCCGGACTAAATTCACGAATGGACTACCTCATGCGGAAAATCCGCAAAGGCCGCCCCCGCGATGGAGTTTCCGGCGAAAATATGGAAAAAAAACCGGAAGCGTGATACGCATTGTGCTACTTTTGATTTTGGGGGCCACTGCCGCCCACCTCGCCGCCGGAGATCTTCTTCGGTTGGAACAATCTCTGGACGCGATGGGCTCCGTTTATACGGTCGTCGCGTATGGGGAGGATCGAGGCGGGATGATTGCCGCGGTGGACCAAGCCTTCGAGGAAGTTCGCCGCATTGACCGGATGTTGTCGAACTACCGCGCGGACAGCGAGTTCAGCCGCCTCAACCGGGAGGCTGGCCGCCAGCCCGTCGCTGTCAGTCAGGAACTGTTTGAGCTGCTCGATGCATGCCGCCAGTACAACCAGGCAAGCGAAGGCGCATTCGACATTTCAGTTGGTCCGTTGATGAAGATCTGGGGCTTCTATAAAGGCTCCGGCCGTTTGCCGCACCGCGCCGAAATACGTGGCGTATTGGGCAAAATCGGCTTTGACAAAGTAACGCTCAATGGGTCGGGACGTACCGTCCGTTTTACCCGCGACGGCATGGAGCTTGACCCGGGTGGGATTGGCAAAGGGTACGCCGTCGATCGCATGGTCGCCATCTTGAAAGCCGCGAACATCCGCTCCGCGCTCATCTCCGCGGGGAGCAGCAGCATCTACGCACTCGGCGCTCCCCCGAAGGAAAAAGGCTGGAGAATCTCCATTCGCCACCCGCGCGACCTCAACCGCCAGGTGGAAGAAGTCACCCTCAGCGATGCTTCCCTTTCCACTTCCGGCACGTCTGAGAAATTCTTCCGCGCCGAAGGGCGCCTCTACAGCCATATCATGGATCCGCGCACCGGCTTTCCGGCGAAAGGGATGCTCTCGGTTTCCGTAATCGCTCCCCGCACCCTCGACAGCGAAGCGTGGACCAAACCCGTTTTCATTAATGGCCGTCAGTGGACGGCCCAACACTTGCGAAACAATCCCCGGATGAAAGATTTCCGGTTCTTTCTGTGCGAAGACAATAAAGGCGGATCGGAACAGGCATGCGCGTGGCTCCAATGAACAGTCGTTTCCTCGATGCCTGCCGGCGGCGTCCCACGGACGTCCGGCCGGTATGGTTTATGCGGCAGGCAGGCCGGTACATGAAACAGTACCGCGACATCCGCGCCAAACATAAGATCCTCGAAATCTGTAAACGCCCGGATCTCGCCGCCGCGGTCACCCTCCAACCCATTGAAGTGCTCGACGTCGATGCGGCCATCATTTTCGCCGACCTGCTGCTGCCCGTCGAACCGATGGGTCTCAAGCTCGATTTCGTGTCCGGCGAAGGCCCCGTCATCGACAACCCGGTGCGTACCTCTCACGATGTCGACACGCTCTCCATCTCCAATACCGACGAACTCGGTTACGTGGGCGAATCCATCCAGATGGTAGTCCGCGCCCTCGGCGGCAAAGTGCCGGTCATCGGCTTCGTCGGCGCACCGTTCACCCTCGCCAGCTACATGATCGAAGGCGGCCCCTCGAAAACCTTCCTTCGCACCAAGCAACTCATGTACAAAGATGAGGTGCTGTGGCGGCGGCTGATGGGCAAGATCGTCGATGTGCTCGGCCCCTTCGCCCTCATGCAAGTGGGTGCGGGCGCCCGCGCCATCCAGGTCTTCGATAGCTGGGTGGGCGCGCTCGGCCCCGACGACTACGTCCGCTATGTCGCCCCCTACTCCCGCGCCCTCATCGAACGCATCCGCTCCGCTTCGGTCCCCGTGATCCACTTCGGCACCGGCGCGGCCGGCTTCTTCAAGGAACTGCATGCCGCCGGCGGCGACGTCATGGGCGTCGACTGGCGCATCAACATCGATCAGGCGTGGATGGACATCAGCTATCGTTCCGCGGTCCAGGGCAACCTCGATCCGGCGGTGCTGTTTGCCCCCCTGCCGGAACTGAAAGCCCGCGTGCACGAACTGTTGAAGCGCACCGGCACGCGGCCCGGCCACATCTTCAATCTCGGCCACGGGATCCTTCCCGAAACGCCCGTGGACAACGTGAAAGCCGTCGTCCAGATTGTGCGCGACTATAAGCCGTGATCGCCATCATCGGCGGCGGCATCTCCGGATTGGCCGCCGCCTGGTACCTCTCCAAAGCCGGCACACCGTCCATCCTCATTGACAAAAACCCGCACCTCGGTGGAGTCATCCAGACATCCTCCTGGGAAGGCTGTGTGCTCGAAGGCGGGCCCGACAGCTTTCTCGCCGTTAAGCCCGAAGCCGCCCAACTCGGCCGCGAACTCGGCATGGGCGAAGAGTTGATCGCCTCCAACGACGACCGCCGCCTCACCTACATCTGGAAGAACAAGCGCATGATCACCATGCCCGACGGCATGATGATGATGATCCCCACCAAGATCGCGCCCGTAGTGACTACGCCGCTGCTGTCCTGGGGCACCAAGATCCGCATGGGCCTTGAGTACTTCCGCCGTCCGCGCGGGCCCCAGCCCGAGCGCTCCGTAAGCGACTTCATCAGCGAACACTATGGCCAGGAGACCGTCGATTACCTCGCCGAGCCGCTCCTGTCCGGTGTCTATGGCGGCGATCCGCGCGCGCTTAGTGTGAACGCCGTGCTCGGCCGCTTCGTGGACATGGAAACGAAGTACGGCAGCCTCACGCGAGCCGCACTCGAAGCTCGCAAGAAGATGCCGCCGTCGAGCGAACCGCTGTTCCGCACTTATAAACACGGCCTCGGCAGTTTCACCGGAGCCCTTGAGCGCGCCATCGCCCCACACACCCGCGTCATTCGCGGCGAAGTGGAAGCCATCGAGCCCGGCTGGCGCCTGCGCGTCAACGGCGAATGGATCGCGGCGGACAAGCTCATCATCGCCACCCCCGCCTATTCGGCCGCAGCGCTTTTGGCGCCCCTCGACACGGAACTGTCGCGCCTTCTCGATACGGTGGACTACTCGTCCTCCTTAACCATCGCCCTTGTCTTCCGTCCCGGCCGCCTGCCCGATCCATCAGGCTTCGGCTTCCTCGTCCCGAAGAAGGAGCGCCGCACCCTGATGGCCGGCACCTGGGTGCAGAACAAGTTCCCTCACCGCGCCCCGGACGGCTACGTCATCCTCCGCGGCTTCATCGGCGGCGCCGCCGCCAAGGAGATGATCGATCTCCCCGACGACGTCATTTACGACGCGGTGTACCGCGACATCGGCACCATGCTCGGCATCCGTGTGAAAGCCGACCACCAGCGCATCACCCGCTGGCGCCGTTCGATGGCCCAGTACACCATCGGCCACACCCATCGCATCGCCCAAGCCGAACAGCGCGTCAAGTCCCTCAACGGCCTCTATCTCGCCGGCAACGCCTATTCCGGCATTGGCATCTCCGACTGCATCCGCACCGGCCGCATCGCCGCCGAGAGCTGTCTGCGATAAGATCAGAATTGCCATGGCACAGTTGCCGATTCCTGTCGAGACCGAGAGAATTCGAGAATTCTGCCATAAACACAGTATCCGCAAGCTTTCTTTCTTCGGGTCGATCCTCACCAGCCGATTCCAGCCCCAAAGCGATGTGGATGTCCTGGTTGAATTCGCACCTGGCCGAACACCCGGATTCATCCGGCTCGCCGGGATGGAACGGGAACTCTCGGCTATCCTGGGGCGCAAAGCGGACATTCGGACCGCCGAAGACTTGAGCCGTCACTTCCGTGAGGACATCGTAGCTTCGGCCGCGGTTCAGTATGAATCCGTCTGATCGCATACGTATCATCCACATCCTGGAGGCCTGCCGCGTCCGAGGAACTGCGGCAACAAGCACCGGACGTCCCGTGGGCCAACATTGTGGCGATGCGAAACAGACTCATTCATGCGTACTTTGACGTGAACCTCGGCTTTGTTTGGAGCACCGTCACCCAGGATTTGCCGGATCTGATCCTGGCGCTGGAACGGGTTCTCAATCAGATCGAGTCAGAAACGGCCTGATAAGAGTTACTCTCCTCTCCCCCCGCCTGCTATGATTGTGAGTTGTCAGGCTCCGGGCTCCGTGCAATGGGCGGCTGCAAACCCCGCCAGGTCCGGAAGGAAGCAACGGTAGTGGCTTAGCTTGTGTGCCGCGGATCACCCGGGGTCTGGCATTCGCTCCCCCTCACATGTATCAGGTCATCGCCCGTAAATACAGGCCTAAATCCTTTGCCGAGCTGATCGGGCAGGAGCACGTTCGCACCACGCTGGAAAACGCCCTTTCGCAGAACCGCATCGCGCACGGCTACATCCTTTCCGGACAGCGCGGAACCGGTAAAACTACCGTCGCCCGCATCGTCGCCCGCTGCCTCAATTGCGAGCAAGGCCCCACCATTTCCCCCTGTGGCACATGTGCCAGTTGCCGCGATATCTCGGGCGGCAACCCCATCGACGTCATCGAAATCGACGCCGCCTCCAACCGCGGCATCAACGAGATGCGCGAACTGAGAGAAAGCGTCCGCTTCCGCCCGGCCCGCGACCGCTACAAGATCTTCATCATCGACGAAGCGCACCAGATCACCAACGAAGCGTTTAACGCTCTTCTGAAGACTCTGGAAGAGCCCCCCGAGTGGGTGGTCTTCATCCTCTGCACCACCGAGTCGCACAAGATCCCCAACACCATCGCCTCGCGCTGCCAGCAGTTCAGCTTCCGCTCCGTGGACTACACCCAACTGCTGGAGCACATCCGCCGCATCTGCGAGAAAGAGAACATCACCGCCGAGGAAGAAGCGCTCTCCGTGCTCACGCTGGCCGGCGAAGGCAGCGTACGCGATTCGCTCTCCGCCCTCGATCAGGCCATTGCCTGTTGCGGCGACAATCTGCAGGCCACCGAAGTGCGCCGCCTGCTCGGCCGATTCTCGATGGCGACGCTCGAACTCGTGACCAACGCGCTGCTGGAACTGAACAGCACGCGAATGCTCGAAATCGTGCAGGAACTAGAGCATACGGGGCAGAACCTGCAGCACTTCTGCCGCGAGTTGTGCCGCTTCTTCCGCAACCTGCTGGTCGCCCGCATCAGCGGCGCGGATACTCGGCTGATCGCTGCTTCGGCCAACGAGCGCACGCGCCTGGAGCAGCTCGCTGCCAAGTTCTCCGAAGAAGATCTCACTCGCTATCTGAACCTTATCCTGGAGCTGTTTCAAGGCCTGCAAACCTCGCTGCAACCGCGCATGCACCTGGAACTCGGCTTAGTGAAACTGGTGCATGCCGGACGGCTCCAATCGGTGGAAGAACTGATCGCCCAACTGCGCGGCGGCAGCGCGCCGGCACCGCCACCGGCTCCCGTTCCCACGGCATCCACGCCTCGCGCGACACCGGCCCCGGCTCGGTTCACTGCACCGGCTGCCCCCAAGGCGCCGCCCCCTGCACCTCCGCCTGCCTCGGCTTCATCCGGCGACCTCCGCTCCCGCCTGCTCGAATGGCTCAACGACCGCGGCCAGACCTTCATCGCCGACGCCGTGGAGCACTCCATGGTCAGCGAAGGCAAAGGCGAAGTGGAGTTCGTCACCACCAAAGAATTCAAGATGTCCGTGCAGAACAAGGACATGCAAAAAGCGGTGGACGCGGTGCTGGGACGCGCCACCAAGATCAAGCTCACGCTCACCGATCAGGCGCCCGTAGTGGCTCCTTCCGGCGGCGTTGATCGCCGCGCGCAGGAAGACGAAGCCACCACACGCGCTCTCAGTAACCCCGAAGTGCAGCGCTACCGCGACCTTTTTCCGGGCAGCGAAGTGCGCGCCGTTCGCAATCTCAAGGAGTCACAATGAAGCTACCCGGCGGTATGAACATGCAGGCTGCGATGAAACAGGCGCAGGCCATGCAGGCGAAAATGCAGGAAGAGATCGCCAAGATCCGCGTCGAAGCCACCACCGGCGGCGGCATGGTTGCCGTCGGCATGGACGGGCAGAAGAACGTCATCAGCGTCAAGATCGACAAGGAAGTCGCGGGCGATGTGGAGATGCTCCAGGACCTCGTCATGGCCGCCTGCAACGAAGCAGTGCGCCTCGTCGACCAGCAAGTGCAGTCCAAGATGGGCGGCATGCTCGGCGGGATGGGCCTTCCTCCCGGCCTCTTCTAAGAGCGCCTTATGCCCGACTTTGCCGAACCGCTTGCCCGTCTGATTCAGGAAGTACGCCGTCTGCCTGGCGTCGGCCAGAAGTCGGCGCAGCGCATCGCCTTCCATCTGCTGCGCGCCTCGCGCGAAGACGCCGAGCGGCTGGCGAACGCCGTCCTCGACGTCAAAGACAAGCTGCGGCTGTGCTCCATCTGCAACAACATCAGCGACAGTGAGCAGTGCCTCTACTGCCGCGACGAGTCGCGCGATCACGGCGTGATCTGTGTCATCGAAGAGCCGCCCAACATCCTGCCGATCGAAGTGACGCGGCAGTTCAACGGCGTCTACCACGTGCTCCACGGGGCCATCAGCCCTCTGCGCGGAGTGGGCCCCGAGCAGCTTCGCATCAAGAGCCTGCTGGTGCGCCTGCAGACTGGCGAAGTGAACGAGGTGATCCTTGCCACCAATCCCACAGTGGAAGGCGAAGCCACGGCAGTCTATCTCTCCCGGCTGCTAAAGCCGCTGGGAGTGAAGACGACGCGCATCGCCATGGGCCTGCCCGTCGGCAGCGACCTCGAATTCGCCGATGAAGTGACAATGACCAAGTCCCTCGAAAACCGCCGCGAGATGTAGCTGCGCTATTCTGAAGTCGCAAGTGCTGTTCCTGCTGTTTCTGCTGGCGATTGGATCCTGCCCGGCGCAGGCGCCTGTTCCGGGCCGCGGGTTGCGTCTACAACCCTTCGATCCCCTCCCTGGCCTCTATATCACCGCCATCAACAGCAACGGCGATATCGCCGGGTATCACGTACTCTACGGCGCCGTGTCGCTGAAATCCGGCGGCGCCATGCAGGTATTGGGATTCGACGGCCGGGTGAGCGCTTTGAACGACCACGGGCAGATGCTGGTCAACGGCGATAACCAGGTGTTTCTCCGCCAGCCCGACGGCACGATGGAGCCCCGGACGATCGAGGGCGGGAAGTCTGTGGTTGGCTATGGCATCAACAATCTGGGTGAGATTGTTGGCTCAGCAGATCTCGAAGCCGTGGCGTGGGATGCCAGTGGAGCGGCCCGCAGGATCTCAATTCCGAGGTGTGGGAGCTTCTTCGGAACTCCACGCAACAGCGCAGTAGCGATCAACGACAACGGGGAGATGATCGTGGAGACCCAGTGCCCAGCCGGCAGTTTCCGTTTCTATCGCCGGGCAGCGAATGGCGAGCTCCGATACCCCCGAAGCACCAAGTTCGGTATCGGCCGCGCCGGGCTGAGCAATCACGGAGACCTGTTTTACAGTTACTCGGATGCGTATGGGGGACACACGTACCTCCTGGACGCCGCGGACCGAACGCTGTACTACGCCAGCCGCTCTTATTCCCCCTTCAATGACAGGAGTGAGAACCTCGACCGTACCTCCCTGCTCGCGATGAGCCTGGAAGGAACCCGGCTCGCCGGCGCCGGTTTTCTGGCCGCTCCCTGCCCCGCGATGGTGCGGTCTCGGGCCATGTATGCCCCGCTTACAGGCGCCGTTGCTATCGACGTCTCCGCCGGCGAAGACTGCCATTGGTATGCGTGGCAAACCTATCGGGGAACAGAATCCGTCACGCTGCCGGTAACCGGCAACGTCGGGTCAGAGCCGCAGGCATCGGCTGCCGGTGTGGACATACCGATTCCGGCAGCGGGTTCGTGCCAATATGCCTCTCCCGGCGGGCAGTTGAAGGCTCCGGTCGAAGGAGCCGAGTTCTCTGTCCCGGTGCAAACAGCGCCTGGCTGCGTGTGGACCATTGGCGTGAGTCCTGGAATCACCGCCAAGCCGATGTCCGGAAGCGGCCCTGGTGAGGTGACGGTCACGGTCGCGCCGAGCCAGGCGTTCGCGGACCAATGGAAATCGATCTCCATCGCCGGTATCCGTCGCGACATCAACATCGAAGGATGGAGGTGCTTCTACGATGTGGACGCTCTCCTGCCCTTCGCCGCCGGTTCCACTACGGGTCACGTTACGGTGTCGACGCCCTCAGCCTGCCGCTGGTCCCTCTTCTCCGTCGCTCCGTGGATCCACACCAGCCGGCTTTCCTTCGACCCGGTCTTCCGTCTTGATCCAAACCTATCCAATTCGCCACGAACCGCGGAGCTATGGGTTGGCAGCAAGATCATCACTGTGACCCAGCAGGCGGCGTTGCCCGGCGCGCCTCTCCTTGTGGAGCCGAACAACGGAAGCGGTCCCAGCGCTGTCTTCCGTTTCACCTTTGCAGAGGGTGAAAGCCCTGTGGCTCTCATCCGCGTCGGTGCCGACTGCCTGCTGAACTATGACCGCGTCACTGGCGCCTTCACGCCCACTGGCGATGCTTGCCGTTGGAACTCCACAGAGGCCAAGACAATGGCCGGGCTCCTGACAATCACAGCCAGCGTGGACTTCGCCTCGCGGGGCCGGCTACCGATTATGGCCGGCGATCACACCCTCGGCGTCTTCACCGCCACGGATTCCTTCCCCGAAGTACCCGCGCCCATTGAGCCAGCAGAGAACATCGGCTGGCTGCCACCGGCGCATTTCCAACTCAACCGCACCGCCGGGTCGGGCGGCCTGTTCCGCTTCGTGTTCAGTGCACAACAACGGGTGGCGCAGTCGAATATTGGCAGTTGCTCCTTTGTGCTGGACGCCGCGCAAGGGACGCTCCAACTGTATGGTGGCCAGCAAGGGAGGATCGGAGCGAACGCTCAGATCGAGAACGACAGGTGTGTCATCGATCTGGAGAAGTCGCGACTCTCGCCGGGCTCAGCGAAGCATGTTCTCGACCTGCCGATTCAATTCCGCTCCACTTCCACCGGCGACTACATCACTGGCACCCAGTTCTCGCTGCCGAGTGATCCGAGCCCTGGCTGGTATCTTTCCGGGGAGTTCACCGTTCTTCCCGCGGTGGCGCCACCCACGGGATTCTACATGGACGGGCTTCTGCGCGTGGGCTTCCCATCGCGCGTGCCGGTGGATCGCGCCCGAGTGGTGATCGGCGCATGCTCGGTGGAGTATGTCGGGCCCGGCGTATTCCAGGCAAAAGGCTGCGAATTGGCAGACAGCGAATCGCATGTCATCGGCAACGACCTGATCCTGCTGCTGCGATTCAAGACACCCGTGAGCGGTGCGCTCTCCGCTGAGCAGACTCCACATGGTGGCATCGCCAGCGGGCTGTTCCCACTTGGCTCTACAGCTAACTGAAGCGAGGAAATTTTGCGGCCTTCGAAAGTCACGGTCGTGGCCGTTGTTGCTTGTCGGAAGTGGTTGACCGACTCCCTGACGGTCGCGGCTCAGAAACCGAATAGCGCTCGTAAGGATACCACGGGGCTCCAAATGAAACCGCGGCGTGAGCTCTTCACTCGCGCCGCGGTTGGTCGTCGGGGGTCAGTGTGTTATTCGTTGGGAAGCGTACCGGCCAGGATCTGGCTCTGATACTGAGCGCGAGCGCCGCGAGCGCCGATGCCCAGCGGACGCAGAATGCGGAAGGCCACCGGATCACCCGGCTTCAGGCTCGCCTGCACCTTCTTCACATCATCGAGCGAGTTCACCGGCTGGCGGTTGATCGACACGATCACGTCCTTTTCGAGCAGTCCGATTTCATCGGCGAACGAATCGGCGATGACCTGCGTCACCAGCAGACCCGCTTTGCTCTCGGTCGGCAGACCTTCGCGCTCAGCTTCGGTCAAGGCGCGGATCGAGATGCCGAACTTCGCCTGCTGCGAGCCGCCGTCGGGAGTGCGCTCGGGAGCGTCGAGCCGCTTATTACGCGAGAAGCGCGGATCGTCGGCGAACACCTCTTCGCGATCCATGATCTTGAGGCTGAAGTCCATCTTCTTGCCTTGGCGATCGACAGTGATGTTGGCGTCGGTGCCTACCGGCATCTCGGAGACGCGGGAGACCAGATCGTCACCATCCTTCACCGGCTTGCCGTTGAGGGCGACGATGATGTCCTCGGGCTTGAGGCCGGCCTTCTCCGCCGGTCCACCCTTGGCCACCGAATCGACCAGCACGCCGCTGGTGGCGCCCATCGCCTTCAGCACTTCCGATTGCTTCTCATACTTCTGCCAGCCCACACCGATGGAACCGCGGGTGACCTTGCCATTCTTGATGATCTGGTTGTAGACGCGAGCGGCCTGATTCACCGGCAGTGCGAATCCGATGCCCTGATAGCCACCGTTCTGCGTCGCGATGGCGGTGTTGATGCCGATCACTTCGCCGCTGATGTTCAGCAGGGGCCCGCCGGAGTTGCCGGGGTTGATGGCGGCGTCGGTCTGGATGAAGCGCTGGAACTGCTGCGCCCCGCTCACGTCGCGCGCCAGTGCGCTGACGATACCCGCGGTCACCGTGGCTTCGAAGCCGAACGGAGAGCCGATCGCCACCGCCCAATCGCCGACCTGCACGCCATCGGAATTACCGACTTTGGCGGCATTGAGGGCCTTGCCGGCGGCATCGATCTTGATCACCGCGATGTCGGTCTCGATATCGGAGCCGATGAGCTTCGCCTTGTATTCCTTGGTGTCGCCATGCAGCTTGACGCGAATGTGGTCGGCGTTCTCAATCACGTGATGATTGGTGATGATATAGCCATTCTTATCCACAATCACGCCTGAGCCGGAGGCTTCGCGGCGGAAGCGGGGAGTAGGCATGCCTTGCCGCGGAGCGCCAAAGAAGCGCCGCAACAGATCGCCTTCCTCGTCGTCTTCGTCTTCAGAGGGCCGCCGCCGCCGAGCCGTCTCCTGCGGTTTCGGGGCATAGTCGGTCGTAATGTGAACCACTGAGGGCTCCAGCGCCTTGGCCAACTTCGTAAACTCGTTGGACATCTGTTTGGCGCTCGGGATCACCAAAGGAGTCGCGTCTGGCGCGGCCGTCTGGCCCTTCTCCGCCCTCACCCCCGTGTTGACCAGAGTCCCGATTAATATCCCAATCGACAATGTGAACAACAGCAGGCTCGTCGATAGAAACTTCTGCTGGCGCGCTTTATGCAGGAACGACATATTGTTTAGTGGATACCTCCCCAAGGGTACGGTTGATTCTCATTATAGCCGCAGGAACTGATAACTGACACTAAGATGGATGCTTCGGCGCACCGGCTGGTTTCAATTCCACGGCCAGTACGCCGCCGAGAATGAGCAGCGCTCCGATCGCAGCCCGTCCGGTAAGGGTTTCGCCCAGAACCAGATAGGAGGTGATGGCGGCGGAGACCGGCTCGAAGGTAAAGATCAGCGCCGCGCGCGTCGCCGTAGTGTGACGCTGTGCCCAGGCCTGCACGGTGAACGGGATCGCCGTGCACAGCACGCCGGTGAAGAGGATGGCTCCCCACACGCGGGGCGATGAGACGGCGGACGGAACCTCGGCCAAGGCAGCCATCAGACAGCAAACCACCGCGGTCACGCCCAATTGTGTGACGCTCAACAGTTCGAACGGCACCAGCGGCGAGTAACGTCCCAGCAGCAGAATGTGTCCGGCGAAGGCTACAGTACAACACAGTGAAATCGCATCCCCATATCCGATGGCCAGAGATCCTGTCGGCATCGTGAGTAGCCCCAGGCCAACGGTTGCCACCGCAATGCCCATTGCTTCGAATGGATGCGGTGCTTTCTTATAGACGAGGAACGCCAAAAAAGGTACCAGCACGCTGGAGAGTCCGGTGATGAAGGCGGACTTTGACGGCGTGGTGAAGCGGAGGCCGAAAGTCTGGAAGCAATAGGCGGCAGCGAGGCAGAGCCCGGCCCACGTGCCCGCGGCGAGTGCCAGCGACCGGTTGTGATGGGGCTGCATTGCCCGGCGTCCCAGGAACGCCAGAAGGCAGAGGGCGGCCAGCGTGAAGCGCGCGGCGAGAAACAGCCAGGTGGAAATGTGATCGAGCGTGTGTTTCACCAGCACGAAGCTGGCGCCCCAGACCAGCGTCACGGCGATGAGAGCCAGTTCTCCGCGGGTCTTGTCGGTCACGGCTGCAACAGCAGGCAGAGGGTCAACAGGATGCGCTGCAGCCCGAGTTCGCGCCCATCGGGATCGAACCATTCCTCGGGGGTGTGCGCTCCGCCGCCCTGTCCACCGGCTCCAATCGACACGGCTTCGAGGCCCATCGAGAGCGGGATATTGGCATCGGTCGAGGCACAATCGAGGTGCGCGCGGATGTGCAGATGCGCGTCCACTGCTCGCAGGTACGGCAGCAGCAGCGACTCGTCGGGGAGCACACCGCCGGGGCGTGCGCCGATCTCGCGGATCTTCGCCTGGACGCGCCCGGCAGTCGCGCGCTCGTTTTCGAGAATCACGGCCCGCTCGGTGGCGAAGGTCAGATACTGCGACAGCTCTTCGATCTTGTCCTGCTCCTCAGAGCGCACATCGAGCTTCGTGCGAGCCGAGGTGGGGATCGAGTTGACGCTGATGCCGCCATCGATCATTCCGAAGTTGAAGGACACACGCGGGGTAATGGGGAAGCCATCTTCGAACTGCCCTTCGGTGAAGAAGTGAATGCCGCGGGAAAGCGCATGGACGGGGTTCGCCGTTCCGTGATCACTCCAGCTATGCCCGCCGGGCCCGCTGACGGTGACCTCGAAGCGGCGGCTGGCGAGGGCACGGCAGGTGATGTGATCGGTGCCCGGGCCATCGAGCACAAGATAGGTGCGGATCTTTCCGGCCAACGGCGATTGGCGGCAAAGGAAGCGCATGCCGCTCAAGTTGCCTTCGCCCTCTTCGCCGACGTTGGCGATGAGGATGGGCGATGCACCGCAGGGCGGCTCTGCTTTCCACAGGGCGGCGAAGGCGAGGAGCGCGGCGAGACCTGCCCCGTTATCCGAGACGCCGGGTCCGCGGAAGCGGCCTTGCGGATCAAGCGATACATCCTCGGGGCGCTTGGGCGCAAGCACGGTATCGAGGTGCGCGGTGAGTGCGACGAACGGGCCTTCGCGGCGCGAATCGGGAAAGGCCACGACGTTGCCGGCGCGGTCGAGCTTCGAGTCCCAACCGAGCGAGCGGAACTGCGCGGCCATCCATTCGGCACGCTTCTCTTCGAAGAAGGTCGGTGCGGCCACTCGGCACAGGGCGAGGTGTTGCTCGGTAGTCCAGTTGCGTTGCGAGAGGAGAAACTTCGCGGCCTTCTTCACCGCGGACTGTGAAGAAAGCTCGGCCAGCGTTTTGGCGATCTTCGGGTCAGGCTTCGTCTTGCGCACTGCCTCCGTCGATAACGCCATGCTGACTCCTTGGGTAGGCAGTGACGCCGCCTACCGCTTGTCCATCGGCACGAATTCGCGGCGTGGCGAACCCAGGTAGAGTTGCTTGGGACGGGCGATCTTCTGATCGGTGTCGAGGAGCATCTCTTCGTAGTGCGTCAACCAGCCGGCCGTACGCGGGATGGCAAACATCACGGTGAACATCTCCGTGGGGATGCCCATCGCTTCGTAGATGATGCCCGAGTAGAAGTC
>JAFDVS010000074.1:120055-142797 GCA_018268935.1 Acidobacteriota bacterium
GCGCTTGATGAAGTAATCGTCTTCGAGCGCGATGCGCTCGAGTTCGACGGCGATGTCGATGAGCGGATTCTTACCGGTGACTTCGAACACCTGGTCGGCGGTCTGCTTAATGATGCGTGCGCGCGGATCGTAGTTCTTGTAGNNGTAGACGCGGTGGCCGAAGCCCATGAGGCGCACTTCGCCGGCCTTCACGCGCTCAATGTACTGTGGGATATTCGCCTTGCTGCCGATGGTGCGGAGCATGCGCAACACGGCTTCGTTAGCTCCTCCATGCAGAGGGCCGTAGAGCGCCGCCGCGGCTGCCGCCAGCGAGCTATAGGGATCGGTCTGCGCGCTGCCGACGCTGCGCATCGCCGTCGTCGAGCAGTTCTGCTCATGATCGGCGTGGAGGATGAAGAGAATGTCGAGCGCGCGCTCCAGCACGGGGTTGGACTTGTACTTCGACTCGGTGGTCTTGTACAGCATGTTGAGGAAGTTGCCGGGGTAGGAGAGGTCGTTATCGGGATAGGCGTAAGGCAGGCCAGCGTTGTGGCGGTAGATGAAGGCGCCGATGGTGGGCACCTTCGCCACGAGGCGGTAGAACTGCTTCAGCCGCACCTGCGGATCGTGGAAATTCTTGGCGTCGGGGTAGAAGGTGGCCAACGCGGCGACCGTCGATACGAACATCCCCATGGCATGGGCGTCGTAGCGGAAGCCCTGCATGAACTGCTTCACGTTCTCATGCAGGATGGTGTGGTGCGTGATGTTGTAGACGAATTCATCGAGCGCTTTCTTCTGCGGCAGTTCGCCGTAATAGAGAAGATAGGCGACTTCGAGGAAGGTGCAGTTTTCGGCCAACTGCTCGATGGGATAGCCGCGGTATTCGAGGATTCCCTTGTCGCCGTCGATGAACGTGATGCGGCTCTTACAGGCCGCGGTGTTCATGAAGCCGGGGTCGTAGGTACACAACCCCGAATCGTCGGCATCAAGCTTGATCTGCCTCAGATCGGTCGCTTTGATGGCGCCGTTCTCCACGGCGACGGTATACGTCTTTCCAGTCCGATTGTCGGTGATAGTAAGGTTCTGATCTGCCATGAGTGTCTGCCGGATTTAATAGTCTATCGTTTCTGGGGGGTACCCTGGAGCAGCTTGTCGATCTCGGCGGCAACGGTTTTGGCGTTCACTTTGCCGCTGCCGGCGTCGCTGCTATCGAAATCCTGCCGGATGGTGCCGTTGGCGTCAATAAAGAAGAGGTGAGGAAATTTCACGGTGGGGTTCTGCGGGGTGATCTTCAAGTAAGAAGCCGTCATCTGCCCGCAATCGAAAAGGATCGGCGAGCTGATGCTGTTGTCCTTGATATAGGCCCGCACGTGGTCAATTGTGTCCGGCATCACGACAACGCTCAGCACCTCCACCTTCGCACCGTATTTTGCTTTGATCTGCTCCAGCACACCGCTCTGCTGTTTGCAGGTGGGGCAATGGGTCTGCATGAATTCGAGCAAAAGGATCTTGCCGCGGTAATCGGCCGGATCATGCTGCTTCATGTTGGAATCGGATAGCGAAAACCCGGGCGCACGGCGGTTGGATAAGGCGCCGGCGGCGAAGGCGGGCACAGACACACTTGCCAGGAGGCAGCCCACGAGGGCTGCGTTCAGAATGGACCCCATAAGTTCCAAGGTAACACGCTACTGTTAAGAGATGCCCTCTTCCATGGCCCAGCTTTTTACGGATTCCGCGGTGCGCCGTCTGGAGCAGAATACGGCGCGCATTGCCGATTGTGTTTCGCGGCTCAGTGAGGAGCAGATCTGGGCTCGCGGGTCGGCGAATGAGAACGCCACCGGCAACCTGATGCTGCACCTGGCGGGCAACGTGCGGCAGTGGATCCTGTGCGGAGTCGGCAGCCAACCGGATGTACGCGATCGGGACGCGGAATTCGCGGCTGCCGGCGGAGTGACGGGGGCGCAGATGCTCGCCCGGTTGCAGGATACGGTTCGTGAAGCGTGTGCGGTAATTGGCGCGCTGCGCGCCGATCAACTGGTGGAGACGCGAGTGATTCAGGGCTACGAAATTTCGGTGCTCGAAGCCGTGTTTCACGTGGTGGAGCATTTTGGGATGCACACGGGGCAGATCCTGTTCGCGGCGAAGATGCTGACGCATGAGGATCTGGGGTATTACCGGCATTTGAATAAACCGGGGCCACATGGTGAGGTGACCCCGTAGGTTCAGAGACCGCTTCCTCATGGTCGCGGCTCAGAAAACTCTTTTTTGACGGCTTGGAGAACGGCGATGAGGAGATCGAGCAGATCCTCAGTGCCGCGATGGCGCTTACGCGGCGCCAATGTCAGTTGGCTGGTGTGAACGAGTTCCTCGATGGGGAAGTTATAGGGAGGCATAAGTTAAATCCGACCTTTCCGGCATGGGTACTGCATGCCCTGAGAATGAAGAACTAATAGAAGCAAGTAAGAGAACGATAATGATGGCGATTTTCTGAAATGGGTTGGGTCCGCTGGGTCCGCTGGGTTGATTTTGTGGCGGTTTTTGCGGCTCTGGTTGCGGCTCCGGCGCTTGCGGAGCGGGTTCGGCCGGAGTCTCGGGTTCGAACCGTTCATTTTGAGTATTGGAGGGGATTTCTTCTTCGATTCCGGCGAGATCTTCGATAGCGGGAATGGGCTGGTTGCGGCGGTGCTTGGCCAGATTGCGATAGGTGCGGGAGAAGAGACGTTCCTGACGTTCCAGGTGCTTGTCGAGGGTTTCGAGATGCTTGCTGCTGTAGCGATACGCCAAGGCGTGAAGCTGGTCGGAACTGGCATTCTCGCCGTATTTGTCGTCGATTTCGGCGCGATGCTCAGTGATGGTGAGGTTGAGTTCGGCGGAGTGCGCCGATTCGAGACGGCGGATCTTCCAGCGGGCGTGGACAAGGCTGTCCACGAGGTCGGCTTCGAACTGGTCCTGCGGGTCAAAGAGATCGTGGTAGAGACCGGCGAAGATCTGGAAATTCTTTTGGGATTCCGTTTCGAGGACAACACGGCAGGAGAACATACCATGGGAAGTGCGGTTGAGGGCGGAGCGGGCACGGCCTTGCTCGGTGGTAGGTCCGACGCTTTTGGATCCATTCAAGCGTGATTGTTCGGTTCGGGTGAGGGGCATGATGATTTCCTCTGGTTTTGAGTGTAAAGGGTGGGGATGGTGAGAAATACCTATTTTGAGAGACTTTTGGATGTGAATGTTGAAAAAATTGGAGTTATTCATATAGTTTTTTTGACAGGTTGGTGACTGGCGGGACGAAGACGATTGGGGCAACCGGGAGAACCCAGGATAGAGCGTTGAGGCCACTGATGTGCCGTGGCTGGTTGCGTCGGCGATGAAGCAACCCGAGGGGTCGATGGGAGAGATTTCGACCCACACGCCTGCGAAGAGCGCGACTTACGATGCGAAGACGATAACCATAGTTTGGTGAAGTTTCAATCCACGCGCCCGCGAAGGGCGCGACTCAAACAGGGTTGCTTGTGTCATTGGATTCCTCCGCGTTTCAATCCACGCGCCCGCGAAGGGCGCGACTGGCTAACAGCCGTAGAGCGCTTTTGGGCAATCAACGTTTCAATCCACGCGCCCGCGAAGGGCGCGACAAGACGGCCAACACCACCATGAGCGGCTATACCCAGTTTCAATCCACGCGCCCGCGAAGGGCGCGACTCCCTGCCGCGCCTTCCGCAATCGCGTACAAACGTTTCAATCCACGCGCCCGCGAAGGGCGCGACATACGCCAAGTACGGTGTTTACGCTTTCGCACGTGTTTCAATCCACGCGCCCGCGAAGGGCGCGACGTCTTACGAGCAAAGCGGTTCCCTGATCCACAATGTTTCAATCCACGCGCCCGCGAAGGGCGCGACGGCGCATAGCGGAAGCTCCGCGCCATCAATATCATAGCGAACCCGTTGCGCGAACCTCCCCTTGGGGAGCCACCATGGGACCTTCAAGCTGGGGGCGAAAAGCCGCAACTGATTCATGATCAAGCCGTTAGACACAGCGCGGACCCGCCGGGAGATACAAATGCACTTCACATGCGCGCAGTCAAATGATCATTGGCCCATCGGGGTCATATGACGGCTTCGCCCCCACATGCTCCACGCGTCGTTCCCAATTGTTCCCAAGGAAATAGTAGCGCAGACTATCAGATGCGGGATCAATCTCCGCCTGCAACCGAGCCCGGACAGTGACCCACAAAGCTGTATCGAGAGTGCACTCGAAGACAGAGTTCTGCACCCGTTGGCCGTAATCCTCGCAGATCTTGGCGACACGCCGCAGGCGTTTCCGTCCCTTTGTGTCCACCGTCGAAACGTCGTAAGTAATGAGTACAAACACAGGCCCTCCTTAGGACTTCCAGACGAGCGCCGGATAAGCGTCGAGGTCTCCGCGTAGATGGCGGGCGAGCAGCAGCGCCTGCAAATGCGGAAACAATCCAATCGAAGCGGACTCACCAACAAACGGATGCGTGACTTCCTCCAACTTTCGTTTCTGCCACGCCTGCAGTACCTCTTTGCGCGTGACGTCGTCCATGGCCACAGCCCCGGAATCCAACTTGCGAAACCCCGAAGCCTTGATCTGCTGCCGATTGATCAGGGTCAATGCGAGCCGGTCGGCAAGGATGGGGCGCAGTTCTTCCATGACATCGAGGGCCAAGCTTGGGCGGCCGGGGCGGCAGGCGTGGAGGAAGCCGGCATAAGGGTCCAACCCAACGGCTTCGAGCGCGCCGACGACGTCGTGGACAAGCAGCGTGTAGAGGAAGGACAAGAGGGCATTCACCGCATCCAGTGGGGGTCTGCGTGATCTCCCTTGAAAAATGAACCCATCCTTCTGCGCCACGATGAGTTCGTCGAAGACGGAGAAATAGGTGCGCGCGGCGTCGCCCTCCAAACCTCGCAGCCGTTCCACCGGTTCTTCGACGGCCAACAGATGTTCCAGCGACCGGGCAAGCCTGCGGATTGCACCGTCGAGCGCCTCGGAAGGCTCTGCCCGCTCGCGCTGTGCACGCATCAAGACAGTCTGGCAGTTGGCGATTTTTGCCAAGACGATGGATTGCACGATCCGGGCGGCGCGTGGGTCGTCTTCGGCTGTAAGGTGCTGCTGGCGCCGCAGCAGGATGTTCCCCGTTACAGGGCCGCGCAAGCCAGCCCAGAACTCGCCATGCTCAGAAAGGAAACTCACCTCCACTTTACGTTCCATGCAGAATCCCATCATGGGCGGGCTCATGGATACTCTGCCGAAACAGACAATAGACTCCAGGGTATGAATCGGCACTCGCAAGAGGTCCCGATCTTCCAGCCGAACGGCGACGGTTTCGCCGTCTTTGTGCAAATAAGAGGACTGTGTAGTGATGTAGAGTGTGTTGAGAAGCTTCTTCATTCCAGGTTCTCCTCGCCTGTCAGTTGGCGGCGAATGGCGCGTTTCATGAAAAGGGCTGCGCTGCCTCGTTTTGTCAGGGTATCGGGTTCGCAGAGATGCACCAGGGAGCAGTTCCGGCAGTGCGGGAGGATGACGGGGGCGGGAGTCTTGCGGAGGCGGAACAACTCCTGCATGCGAGCGGCGAGCATTTCCGTTCGCTGGCGCAAAGGGGAGTCGAGCTTCACCGCAGTCCTACGGCGCGGCTGGCCGTAATAAAGCGCGGCTTGGGGGATGATGCAGCCCAGCATTTCCTCCAGACAGAGTGCCTGGGCGCAGACTTGCACCCTATCAATGTCATCGGCTTTCGCTTTGCCGCGTTTGTACTCGACGGGCAAAGGTGGAGACCCGTCGCGTGGGAACTCCACGACATCGGCGCGACCGGAAATCCCGAGGCGAAGGGAGCGCAGAGGCATGGCGCGCACGATGCGAACGCCAGGCCGCTGCTCGGGCGCGGCCTGATCGGCTTTGGCATGGAGCAAGCGGCCCTCTGCAGTGAGGCGATTTTCCTCCCACTGTTGCTCAATGTGAATGAGACCCCACTGCCTTTCGCAAAACAGGAGGTGCTGCAAGCCGGAAAGCGGCAAGAGTTCCGATTCCTGATACATGGTTCCTCCAAGGCGGTAGGCCGGGGCGCGGCAATCGGCCCCGGCCATGAATGGCGCTTCAGCTCACCAGGCGGTAGCAGGTTACGCCGGGGACAGCAGGTGTGGAGTTGTCCGGGGCGGTTACTTCGTAGTCGGAGAAGCTTCGCGGGGCGGTGACGCCGGGCTTGAGTTGCACCTTCACAGTTTCGAGCACCTTGTGGGCGGGAGCATTGCCCAGCTTCAACTCATGCTCGAAGAGGTAGAGGCCGCGCACGGCCATTTCGCCGCGCGAGGCGGAGCGATCGAGTTCAAACAACTGGGTGAGCGAGTCGAGCAGCACTGCCATGTCGCCGTTGTTGAACCCGGTGTCGGCAGCCAGAAAGGGCGAGACGAAAATGTGGGCACGGTACAGGCCGTAGGGGACGCCATGCTTGCGTCCCATCTGGCCGCTGCCTGCCTTCTCCTCTTCGCCTTCTTCACTGACTGCTTTGCCACCACGATCGGAAGAATTGGTAAGAGCTACGCGAGTGATGGTGTGGGTAAGTGGCTGAATGCGGTCAATGGAGCGAGAAAAGCTGAATTGGACGGGGCCACGTACCTGCCCGCAGTTCCAGAGTTTCTGCTTCTTGCCGGACTTTCCTTTGGCGCCGTCTTCGCCTTCGTCTGTCTTGCCGGTACTCATTACTGCGCCGAAGGTGCGGACATCGAAGAAGTTTTTACACATCCAGGCGCGGGCTTTGAGGTTCGGGGTGTCGCTGGCATCCTCACCTATGGCCTGAAATGCCTTCTTCTGCTCGTTGGCGAGAATCCCTCGTTCCTTGACGTAGATGTCGTAAGGCGGTTCGCAGTCGCGAGTGAGCGCGACGAAGTTGCGCACCTTGCGCTTGAGGCAAACATCGGTGACGAGGCCGTGGCCGGTTTCGGGATCGATCCTGGGCGTGTTATCGCCGTCTGGGTCGCCGTTGGGATTTCCGTTTGAGACCTCGAACAGAAGGACGATCTCATAGCGTTTGTCCAGCACGGCGGCCGGATTAGAAGTCAATGATGGCAGCATGATGTTATTCCTCTTCCTTTTGTTGTTCCTGCTCGATCTTGTAGGCCTTGGCACCTTCGATATCCTGATGGCGGCGGTGGTAGAAACCCAGGGCGAACTCGCCCTGCTCGTGCAAGGAGAAAGTCGCGGGGACCGGATAGATGTCCTTCAGCGCGGCGGCAATCTCGGCCTCGAAGAACATTCCCTCTTTTTTCGTCGAGGGCATGTGCTTCAGGTTAGATGTGTGCGTTCGTCCGAGGCTCATAAGCGCTGGGAACACGCTGGCCGGGCGCGTGGAAAGCGCGGTGTAGAAGCGGTCTGTAATGTTCTTATTCAATTTGGGATCTTTTCGCCGCTGCTGCTCCTGCAGGATGGCGAGTAGGCGGCCGAGTTGGTAGGCCACCGATTTCGGTGGTTGTTCCGGTGTCATATAACAGTCCCTCCCTGTCGATCGAATGAAGTAGGCTTGGAGGAGCGCGGCGCGCTCCGGTGTGACTTGTCTTTCCGCTTTGTTGCGCTCGACGGCGGCGCTCAGAATAGTGAGCGGAAGTTCTCTGCCAAAGACGGCTGCCAGGAAGATGGAGCGGATGAAGCGCTCTGGGAGTTTGCGTCCTTCTCGTTTCACGGCGAGCGAGTTCAGCAGAAATAGAAGCGGTTTGGGGCGTTGCTCGAGCCCGGAAGTTTGGGCGAACCAACTTGTGATATTGCGGTGGAGTTTCGCAGTGGATTCGGTTTCCCATCCTCGCAAGGCTGCCCGGCCTTGGCCCCCTTGCAGAAAGAGACAGTAGAACCGGCCCTCCACACTGCCGGGTGTTTGGCCACTCCAAGGGGATGAGAAGGCTGCGGTAAGGGCGGCGGCGTCTTCCTGTGCGAAGAAGTTCAACTTTCCAACTGCTTCGAGCAGTGCAACGGCCGGAGTGTCGGTCCAGTAGACCGCGGTCAGGTTTTCGCTCAGTACGGTGTTCTGGCGAGGGAGAGCGATTTCCGGATCGCTGGGGTCGGGATAGTTCGAGGCGAGGCAGCGGCGAAGGCCTGTGGAATAGCCGTCGGCGCAGCTCTGGCAGAAAGGAGCGTTGTCGTTTCCTGACCAGCCGTAGGATTCGAATGCTCCTTTGTTGAAGCTCACCAGCGGAACGCCGCTGGTGGAACCACCGATGAGTTTCACGGTGGCGTGCTTTTCGACGGGTGCACGGTCGTTGCCGCACAGTACGCACTGGGTGGTTGTCGAAGTCTGTGCCTGCGCCTGATTGCTGGACCAATAGGACCGCAACTCCGGCAAGTCGTGCACAAACTCGCCATCCACCTCGAAGCAGAACAGATCGTTCGATTTGTATTTCTCCTCGACAGCCCTTCGGAGGCACTCCTCGCGGGCGGCGGGGGAGTCAAGGAAACTGCCCACGGCATTGAGGGAAGGGTGCCCCGTAGCGGCACGGGCACGGTGGATGGAATCTCGGAAAAGCTCGAATCGGATCTTTAGCTTTTCCGGCTTCCGTTTCCCGTCCGGCTCAACGCCGAAGACATACTCGGACTTGTCCACCAGAAAATCTTCCTGGTCATTGACCGTCCTTCCTGCCCTTCTCGGGATGGAGAGTTGCTTGGGGAGCCTTCGTCCTTCCGGTTGGCGTAGATCGAGGAGCGCCAGAAAGTTGCCTTCACTAGAGAGGACGATGGCAAACGAGACTCCCACGTTTTCGTAGGTGGGTTCCTGGACAAGCTGTTCGCGAACGGCAAGGTCGCGCAACGATTCGAGGATCATTCGGTGCCTCCCCCAGCGGGCGCTTGCCAGGGCGGAACAACGATTTCACCTTGGCGCAAGATGGCCGGAAAGAAGACGGCGCTATTGGTGGAGCCGTAGGCGACATCGTGGAGCATCATGCCCAGCGGGCGGGATTCGGTTAGGGGTAGAGGCGAACCTGTGTAGGGTTCGACGCTCGCCGGAAACTCGCGGCAGCCGAGGTAGGGCTGATAGTGGTGCTGGCCGTTGGTAAGCCGCCGAGCGAACATATCCTCGAACTTAGCTACGTTGTCGCCAGGTCCTTTGCGTGCTGTGAGGATGAAATGGGCTTCCACCGCGTAGTCCACGTCGCGCAAGGCGATGGTATTGCGTTGCGCGCGGTCCTCATCGGCGAAGTAGCCGAGTGAATCGCCTGACTGCATCGCAGCAGCAACGGTTCTGGTGGCTGCGCGGGAGTTTACTTCGTTTCGTCGAAACTGGGTGAAGCGGATGGGTTTTAATAGCCAGATCCGTGTCACTTCCCACCGGATGGCGGGTTTCCACAGGATGGCCTCAAGGACGGCTCTCGCTGCGGATGGTGTGATTACGTCGTAGGATACGCGCTCCACGGAGAACTCTGGCCGGGTGAAGCAGGCGAGGTCGCCACGAATTCGGATTTCGAACACTTTTGAACGATCCATAGCCGGATCGTAGCAGAAAGTTGCTGTTCATTAGGAAGAAAAGCAGCTCAAACATTCCTGCCTTTCTCATCATTTATGCTATAAGGACATCCGGTTCAGCATCCGTGTCTCCCCAAGCGTATCCAAATCGCAAGCTGTAGCGATACTCTCCTAGCGTCGTAGGAGCCCAGAGGTTGTCAATCGCAGGATGGACCATCTCAATCTGGCCGTCCGCGCGGAGGCGTTCGATCTCCTGCTTGTATAGGGACACCACGTAGGGTTGAATAGTACGCAGCAACTCGCGGCTTGGGCCGGCCGCCCGCAAAGCGCGGACTTTCTCTTCCCATCGTTCGCCGTAGGGAGCGATCACCGGCACAGACGCGTCTTCGATCACGCGAAAGCGACTCGCGACTTCAGGAAAATCCTGTTCCGATTCCGCGGGAAGGACCTTTTTTCCGTCGGCATCCTGGCGCCTGGAGAGCCCTCTGAAGTAGGCCGGGAATACGTCGGGATCTGTCAACGCCACCTCGCCGCGGCCTCGTAGGAACATCAGCGCCTCTTCAAAAGCTTTCTTCAAAGGGCCAGCGGGCGGCGAGGAGGCGGCACGAAAAACGACGAATTTGCCCCCGCCTTTGTGGTCTCCGTTACGGTTGCAGCGGCCCGCAGCCTGTGCGAGTGTGTCGAGTCCCGCCATGGCACGGTAGACAACGGGAAAATCGATATCTACTCCGGCCTCGACCAATTGTGTTGCCACCAAGCGGACAGTGTCCCCGGCGTCGAGCCGGCGCTTCACCTCCTTCAAGACGCCGGCACGGTGCAAGGCGCACATTCGCGCGGAGAGGTGAACCACATCGTCTCCCCACAATCGCGCGAGTTCCTCCGCATCCTTGCGGCGGTGCACGATGGCCATCACTGAGCCGCTTTCGCTTGCCAGGCGAGCGGCGAGGGCAGGCATATCCCAGGATTGCTGCTGCTGCTCTCGAATATCTTCGGGCCACGACACAACGTAGCGGCCGGAGACGGCTCGAAACAATTCGCCGGGATTTGTTGTGATCTCTCTCGAGACGGTTTTGTGGGCCAAGCGAGGCTGGGTGGCGGTACTGTGCACAATGGTCACTCCGAAGTTCTCGACCAACAGGTCGAGGGCATACTGAATCGGCTTCATCAGTTCCATTGGGAACGTCTGGACCTCATCGAGGATGACCACGCTGTTGGCCACATTGTGCAATTTGCGGCACCGTTTTTTGTGATTTGCATAGAGACTTTCCAAAAATTGTACGGAGGTAGTTACAATGACGGGAGCATCCCAGTTCTCGGTGGCCTGCCGGTTGAAGAGGGATTCCGTTTCCACATCGATATTGCTGTGATGCTCCACGACTGCGTCGTCTCCGAGAGCGTCGCGGTAGACTTTTACGGTCTGCTCCAGGATCGTGGTGTAGGGGAGGACGGTAATCACTCGCCGCTTGCCGTGCGCTTTGGCATGTTCGAGTGCGAAGGCGAGAGCAGACAATGTCTTTCCTCCGCCGGTTGGGACCGTCAGTGTGAAGTGTCCCGGCGACTGGATGGCCGCTGCCCGGCAATCGCGCAGCACGGATTGGCGGAGCGCGTACATTGGAGACGGATCGTTGGGGTTGATGAGTGCGGCCAGCGATGTGTTCAATTTGGTGAGAAGAGTTTCTGGTCGCACGTCCAGAAGGACGCGTTCTGCACCCCGGTCCCAAGCTTCTGTTTGCAGGGAGTCGGCATCTACAAGGGCGGAGAACAAGAAGCGAATCCACATGGCGAGGCTTCTTGCGTCTTTTCCCGCCTGTGGAGGAATCGGGGGAACGAGAGGGTTGCGCAACTCCACGGGCACGGAGCCGTCAATGTCAGCTAACCACTGCTGTACTTGCGGGGATTTCACTCTAGCCTCAACCTGGCTCTTCCAACTCTTCAATGCTCCGTGATGAGCAGCGATACATTGAGCCAGAAAGCGCCCACCGTAAGGGTTCCAGCGCAATGCGTATGCGGCCCCTACGATGGAATGTTCGACTTGCCCGTCGTTATAACCGTCTTCCAACTGGCTCAACTGGAGCATGCGTTGGAACCTCGGCTGATACTTGCCCAAGTCATGCAAAAGGCCGGCCAAGTATCCCCATCCTGGCGCGTAGGTGGATACGAATCGCTCCGTCAGGAGGGCCGTTTCGTTCAGGTGATCTCGCAAATCGTGCCAAGGCCGGTTGTCGCCGGGTTCCCGTGTATGCGCATAAGTGGCCATGGGTGAGTGCTCAGTTTAGCTTGCCGGATGTCTCGAATGAATGGCTTTGGCAAAGAAACCGTTGCGGAGTGCTATTGTGTACATAAGGTACACAACCATGGAAACCGAAAAAATCGGCATGCGCGAATTCCGCGAGAACCTCGCGGGCTATCTGGAAGCCGGAAAACCATTGGCTATTACCCGGCATGGCGAGACACTGGGCTTCTATATCCCCGCCCAGAAGAAGAGCCGCAAGGCCGAAGTAGAGGCAATGAAGGCGGCGGCGAAGGAGCTCGACGCGATGATTGCGGCGTGGGGAGCGTCCGAGGATGAACTGATGCAGGAGTACAAGGAAATCCGCCGGGCTAGCCGCGAGAAGAAACGGAATGCCCGATAGCGCATGACCGGGAAATCGCTGGTGTTGGACGCCAATATTCTAATTCGCTCGGTGCTCGGGCAGAGGGTTCGCGGGATCATCGAAGCCCACGCCGAGCAGATCTCGTTCTTCATTCCGGAGACTGCGTACGCGGAAGCGGAAGAGCACTTGGTGGCGCTGGTGGTCAAACGCGGTGGTGATCCGGCGAAAGCGGTGCATTTGCTGCGTTCCATGGCAGCGCTGGGAACTATCGCCAGGCACGATCTTTACGCGGACTTTGAAGAGGAGGCGAGGAAGCGGCTGGCGGACCGCGACCCGGACGACTGGCCGATACTGGCCGCAGCCTTGGCGCTCGGCTGTGCGATCTGGACGGAAGACACAGACTTCTTCGGTTGCGGAGTGGCGACATGGACCTCGGCGAGTGTCGACAGCTATTTCAGGTAAACAACAAGTCCGGGAGTCGGCGTGATTGAATAGATATTCTGGCAGATTGGTGACTGAGGGTGCGGGGCTCTCGCGCGATGGAACCAGAATCGCGGCCCACATGGGTCAGGGCATCTGCGGGTGGTGACTGCGCCGTTGCGAGGCGGCCCGGTACAGGTTTGACTCCTGGGTCACGCAACATCAGCTTTCCCTGCTGGTCGCCGGACGGGAAGTGGCTGGCGGCCGAGGAACGCATCGGCAAGAGGACGACGCTGGTGATCCTGCCGCCGGGGGGCGGCGAAATCAGCACGGTGCCGACGGACTTCGCGCAGAACATTCCCATGGACTGGTCGCCCGACAGCACCCGCATTCTTTTCGCGGGGTTCACGCGTGGCGCCTGGAACGTCTATTGGGTGGCCATGGACGGTTCCAGGGTGGAACAACTGACGCCGCGCGGCACAGAAACGGATTCGGATGCGATGCGATACCGGACGCAACTAACGCGCACAGAGGGAATTCGGGTCCACTAAGCTATAATTCCCCAATGTCCAATCCCGAGGATCCCAAGCCCGGCCGCCGCAATTTTCTCTCTCACGCCTCGGCGATGGCGGCCTTGGCTCCGGCGGCTCTGGCGGCGGCTCCCGCGCCGGCACAGGAGTCCCACACGGCGGCGAAGGCAGAAGTGCTGACAACCGAACGCCCCGGCGCCGATTTCATGATTGACGTCTTCAAATCGCTCGGGTTTGAGTATGTGTGCGCCAATCCCGGCTCGGCGTTTCGCGCCATCCAGGAATCGGTGGTCAACTACGGGGGCAACACGAAGCCCGAGTTCCTGACCTGTCTGCACGAGGAATCTTCGGTGGCGATGGGCCACGGCTACTTCAAAGTGGAAGGCAAGCCGTTGCTCGTGTTCGCTCATGGCACGGTGGGGCTGCAGCATGCCTCGATGGCCATCTACAACGCGTTTTGCGATCGCGTGCCGGTGTTTATCGTACTCGGGAACAACTTGAACGCGGCGACGCGGCGGTCGAATATCGACTGGGTGCACAGTGTGCAGGATGCGGCATCGCTCGTGCGCGACTTCACGAAGTTCGACGATTCGCCCATTTCGCTGCATCAGTTCGCCGAGTCGTCGGTCCGCGCGTACAAGATTGCGATGACCGCTCCTTCGGCTCCGGTGGTGCTGGTGGCCGATGCGGATCTGGCGGATCACCCGATTGAGGGCCGTACGGATCTGACGATTCCGAAACTTGCCAACACTTCGCCACCGACCGGGGATCCGGCCGCGGTGGGCGAGCTGGCAGACATGCTGATGCAGGCGCAACGGCCGGTCATCGTGGCCGGACGATTGGCGCGCACTCCGGCGGGCATGGCTCATCTGATTGAACTGGCCGAGTTGCTGCAATCGCCGGTAGTGGATCTCGGGATGCGGATGAACTTTCCGAACCGGCACCGGCTGAATCTGTCGCCCAATTCGCGCGCGCTGGTGGAGAACGCGGACCTCGTGCTCGGTCTCGAAGTGCCGGATTTCTACGGTCTGGTGAACCGGATCAGCCGGCAACTGGAGTATTCTTCGCAGCTCATCACCAAGGCGAAGCTCGCCTGTATCTCTGCGGGCGACCGGCTGGCGAAAAGCAATTACCAGGACTTTCAGCGTTATCAACCAGTGGACCTCGATCTGGCGGCGGACGCGGAAGCGACGTTGCCGTCATTGGTTGAGGCTGTGAAGAAGCGGATGACCGGCGACCGGCGACGGGCCTTCGAAGCGCGGGGCGCGGAGTACGCGAAGCAGCACGCGGCGATGCGAGAGAAAGCCCGCGTGGATGCATCCTATGCCTGGGACGCTTCTCCGGTGAGCGTGGCGCGGATGTGCGCCGAAATTTGGGCGCAGATTAAGAATGAGGATTGGTGTCTGGTGAATGGATCCACAAATTTCCTCAGCAATTGGCCGCTGCGGTTGTGGAATTTTGACAAATCCTACCGGCACATCGGCAGTTCGGGGGGGGCGGGGATGGGATATGGAGCGCCGGCCGCTGTGGGGGCCGCGCTGGCGAATAAGAAATATGGGCGTGTGTCGGTGAATATCCAAACCGACGGAGACCTGATGTACGCCCCCGGCGTTTTATGGACGGCGGCGCATCATCGCATTCCGCTGCTGACGATCATGCACAACAATCGCGCGTATCACCAGGAGCTGATGGAGGTTCAGATTGCGGCCAACCAGCACAATCGCGGCATCGACCGGGCGCACATCGGAACGACCATCGACGATCCGAACATCAACTATGCCAAGCTCGCGGAGAGCATGGGCATGATGGGAATCGGGCCGATCGAGAAACCGGACGATCTGGGGCCCGCGATCCGGCGCGGCGTGGAAGCGGTGAAGCGGGGAGAACCCGTGTTGATCGACGTGGTGACTCAGCCCCGGTAGGAGAAACTTTCATGAATCGCTCGGTTGTGGTTCTGTTCGCTTTAATGACGGGGGTCTTGCCGCTGGCGGGACAAGCGCCGGCAAAGGCAGGCAATGCCGAGAACGGGAAGCAACTTTATGTAAAGGTGGGTTGCTACCAGTGCCATGGCCGGCAAGGACAGGGCGGCGCGTCGGCGCCGTTTGGATCTTACGGTCCGCGGCTGGCGCCCCCGAAGGTCCCGGTGGCCGCGATCCGGGCCTATGTGCGTCATCCAAGCGGGGGCATGCCTCCGTATGCGGCGAAAGTGCTGTCGGACGCGCAGATCGACGACATCTACGCGTTTCTGAAGACGATTCCGAGTCCGCCCGCGGTAAAAGATATACCGCTGTTGAATCAGTAGCGGCGAAGCGCGAGCGATAGAGCGTCGCATTACTGGCCCCGTGGGGAATAACAATCTGCCTTTCCAATGAAGAGAATTCCATCCAATGTCGGCCGCCGTTTGGGCAAGCAGGATCGGCGGCAGCTTCGCGTCCTTTACCAAGACGATGCCGTTGTGGTCCTCAACAAGCCGGCAAAAATGCTGGCAGTGCCTACGGACACCTCCGACCTTCCGTCAGCGTTCTCTATTCTTTCGGAAGAACTGGAATCGAAGAGGCAACGGGCCTATGTCGTCCATCGCATCGATCGCCTCACGTCTGGGATTCTGCTCTTTGCAAAAACCTGGCCGGATCGAGAAGCACTTGTGCATCAATTTATCCGGCACACCCCGGTGCGGGAGTATCTCGCGGCGGTTCGCGGTCATCTCCGCTCGAACGAAGGGACACTCGTTCATTACTTCCGGCAGGAAGGCATGTTTCAAAGGGTGACCACGGCAAGCGATCCCAAAGCGTCTCGTGCCGAGCTGCGCTATTGCGTGGAACATCGCCTGAAGGGCGCATCGCTCGTCCGAGTCTCGCTGGTTACCGGATTGCAAAATCAAATCCGTGTTCAGTTTTCAGCAATCGGACATCCGGTCATCGGCGACAGGAAGTACAATCCAGAGGAAAAACTGGAACGGCGAATTACTCGCGTCGCTCTCCACGCGGCGCAGCTTCAGTTCATTCATCCACGCTCTGGAGACACCGTTTGCGTTGACTGTGAACCTCCTCCGGACTTTCAGGCTCTGCTGAGGGCACTAGGGTTGCCAATCAGCGTACGCCGATGATGCTTCACGCCACGCAGTAATGGGATCCGCCATTTGATCCCGCCCACCATGAAACAACTGGTCGGCCCGAAGACGAGGTCAGTGGGAATATCGAAAGATTTTTGCCGCGTGAAACAATACGAAAGAGTATTTGTGGTATTATTCGGGGGGATGCAGAGCCCCTCCCACAGCCTTAGAGACCAGAGCACATTTCGACTTGCGCTGATCCCTTGCGTCTGTGTTGTGATTGCTCTCCTCAGCGGCAGTTCTCCGGCTTTCTCAGCCGGCACTGACTGGCCCACGCGCCAGATTGACGATCGCGTCGAGCAAATCGAATCGCCAAACCATACTTCTGTGCCGGTGGTCTGCCACGCCCGTTTTGGGCCGGACCTCCCCGAGGTGTTGGCTGAGGCAGCCGACCCGATGGATGAGGAGACGGTTGAAGAGGAGACGAAGGACTACATCCTGCGATCCGATCTATCCTCCTTCCGAAGCCCAACCAGCCTTCACAGATCGACGGCCGGCCGGGCAGCGCCCACCCCTTTCCGCCTGCTTGCGTTTTCCAGCCGCGGCTCCCCTCGCGCCTAGCAGCCCGTGCCTGAAGGCTCGAACAACCGTTTGCTTACGCGCGCGGCTCAGCAGAATCAGTATTACTTGCAGAGCCGCGACGGTCACGGAGCGGTTTAAGACCAGGGCTGCTAGCTTAGGCGACCTCCAACTCAACACAGCACCGTAGTTTTGCGGAGTGGTTGACCGACTCCCTAACGGTCGCGGCTCAGAACGGCCGCCGAGAGGGTTTTCGAGCAGATGCAAGCCAATATAATCGATATTTTGATAATAAATTCCGAAAATAAGGCCGGGCGCGTGGGACGCGCGCTCACCGCAATCTTCCTTGCGCTAGTTGTCACGATGACGCCGGGGTGCGTTCGCACTCTCAAGCCTCCCGCCAGAGTTGCGCACGTGCCAAATGTTGTCGTGCCCGACACCTTTGCCGGGCTGAGCGACACGCGAAGCGCCGGTCTGATCCCGTGGCGCGACTTTTTTAAGGACGCCCACCTGGTGGCGCTCGTCGATGCGGCGCTGCAGCACAACCAGGAACTCAACATCGCGATTCAGGAGACAGTGGTCGCCAATGCCGAGATCATGGCCCGGCGCGGCGAGTACCTGCCGAAGGTGGGTTTCGGGGCCGGAACCGGGGTGGAGCGCGTGGGAACGTTCACGAGCCAAGGTCAGAGCGACGAGAGGTCCGAAATTGGACCGACCCTTCAGAAACACGAGTTCGGGCTCTATTCGTCGTGGGAACTCGATGTGTGGGGGCGGCTGCGAAATCTGGCCAACGCCGCGTCGCATCGATATCTGGCGAGCATCGAAGGGCGGAACTTCATGGTGACCCGCCTGGTGGCGGAGATTGCCAGCAAGTATTACGAGTTATTGGCGCTCGACCGGCAACTGCAGGTGGTAACGGATAACATCGCGCTGCAGGAGCACTCACTGGAACTGGCGCGGGCGCAGTTCCAGGCGGGTCGCGCGACCTCGGTGGCCCCGGCACGTTTTGAGGCCGGGCTGCGGGCTATGCAGAGCTCGCAATATGCAATCCAGCAACGAATCGTCGAGACCGAGAACCAGCTCAACTTTCTGGCCGGGCGCTTCCCCAAGCAAATCGACCGGTCGAGCACCAACTTTCTGGACAATCAGCCCGCGGCAATGGCGGTAGGCGTCCCGGCTGAGCTTCTGGCGAATCGTCCCGACGTTCGCCAGGCGGAGTTGGAGCTGGCGGCAGCGGGGCTCGACGTCGATGCGGCCCGAAAAGCTTTCTATCCATCTCTGGGGATCGAGTCCGTGGTCGGCTACCAGTCATTCAACGCAGCCAAGCTGGTGAATACGCCCGACTCGCTGCTGTTCGCAGTCCTCGGCAAAGCGCTTGTGCCCTTGCTCAACCGGAAGGGAATCACGGCGGACTACATCTCGGCGGACTCGCGTGAGATTCAGGCGGTGATCCATTACGAGCGCGCCGTGCTGAACGCTTTCGTCGAGGTAAGCAACCGCGTGAGCCTGACACGCAATCTCAGCCAGGGCTTTCAGCGGAAACAGCAACAGGTGGACCGCCTCGCCCAGTCGGTGGACATCTCCACCGAACTCTTCAATTTGAATCGAGCCGACTACCTGGAAGTGCTTACCGCCCGGCGGGAACTGCTGGAAGCACAGCAGGAGCTGGTTGAGATGAAGCAACAGCAGATGGTTGCGACCGTGACACTGTATCAGGCCCTGGGGGGCGGCTGGCGCGGCGCCGGACTGCAGCCTCCCGACGGAACTGACGCCGATCATCCATTCACACCAAGGGAGAAGAAATGAAGCTGCAGCAATATTTGCGGGCAACGCTCATCGTGACCGGGTTGGGCCTGCTTGCCGGCGCCGCTTGCTCCAGGAAGCATGCACAGGCGGAAGGTGGCCACCATGAAGAGGCGGCGCAGCCTGTCGTACTGACCAGTCCCAGCATCATGAGCGTGCCCACAACGCAGGCCTTCGTGTGCCGGATGCAATCGCGGCGGCACATTGAGATCCGGGCCTTGAATGAGGGATATCTCGAAGAAATCCCGGTGCAAGAGGGCCAGGCGGTGCGCGCCGGGGACCGTCTCTATGAGCTCTATCCGGTGCTCTACCGGACGAAGCTGGAGGCCGAAAAAGCTGAGCTGCGGCTGGCAGAGATCAATTTGCAGAACACGGAGAAACTCGCGGGACGCGGCTTCGTGTCGGCCCCAGAGCTGGCCCGGGCCACGGCGGAGCGAGACAAAGCGAAAGCTAACTTCGACCGCGCCACGGCCGAAGCCGGCTTCACGAGCATCGTCGCTCCGTTTGACGGCATCGTGGGCCGTCAACTCATGCAGCACGGCAGCCTGATCGAAGCGGGGGACACCCTCACGACCCTGTCTGACAACGCTGTGATGTGGGTCTACTTCAATGTCCCCGAAGCGGACTACCTGCGATTCAAGTCCTTGCGGGGAGCAAGCAATACCGGATCCCCCCGGAACCTGGATCTTTCCGGTTCCACCATTCAGCTCCGGCTGGCGAACGGGCAGATCTTCGACAAGAACGCCGCGACCACGCTCACGGTGGAATCCGAGTTCAACAGAGAAACGGGAAACATCGAGTTCCGCGCTGACTTTCCCAACCCGGAAGGTCTTCTGCGCCACGGCCAGACGGGTACGCTGCTGATCAACCAGAAGCTCTCCGGAGCATTGGTCATCCCGCAACGGGCCACGTTCGAGATCCTCGACCGGCGCTATGTCTTCGTCGTCGATGAGAAGGAAATCGCGCATCAACGCGAGATCACAGTGGCGCGTGAACTGGAGGACATCTACGTCATCAAAAGCGGTCTGAAGGCCGGCGAAAAGTTCGTGTTCGAGGGAGTGCGCCAGGTCCGGGATGGCAAGCACCTGGAGCACACCGAGACTCGCCTGGCCAAGGATGCGGTCAAAGACCTGAAATTCAGCGCCGAATAGGGGACGGCACAAGAACCATCATGTTTACACAGATACTCCACCGCCCCGCGCTGGCGATCGTCCTTTCGATCCTTATTCTGCTGCTGGGGGCACTCGGAATCGCGAGCCTTCCGATCGCGCAGTTTCCCGACATCGCGCCGCCGACCGTTTACGTTTCGGTTGCGTATCCGGGCGCCAGCGCCAAGGTGCTCACCGATTCCGTTCTGATTCCTCTGGAGCAGTCGATCAACGGTGTCCAAGGGATGCGCTACATCGTCTCCGACGCGACAAGCGCCGGTGAGGCGACGATTCGCATCTTCTTCGAGCCGGGCACGGATCCCAACATCAATGTGGTGAACGTACAGAACCGGGTCAACATCATGACGAGCCGGCTACCCGAACTGGTGGTACGCGAAGGGATTCTCGTCAGCCAGGTGGTGCCCAGCATGTTGATGTATCTAAATCTGTACAGCACGGACCCAAACACCGATCAGAAAGACCTGTTCAACTATGCCAACGTGTACGTCATGCCCGTGCTGAAGCGGATCAGGGGCATGGGTATCCCGGTCAATCTTGGCAACCGCACGTTTGCGATGCGCATTTGGCTCAATCCGGAGCGGATGCGCGCCTACGACATATCGGTGGAAGACGTGATGAAGGCTTTGGCCCAGCAGAGCATCATCGGATCACCGGGCCGGCTGGGCCAGGCAACGGGCATGACCTCCCAGTCGAAAGAATACGTGCTCACTTATATCGGGCGGTACAATGAGCCGGACCAGTACGCCAACATCATCCTGAAGGCGAAGCCGGACGGCGAGATTCTGCGGCTCAAAGACGTCTGCGTGCCACCGCTGGCCAACGATAGCAAGGGCGGGAAAGAGAGCCCTGACGATCACTCCAGTGTCGAGCTTGGCTCGGAGTTTTTCGACATTTATTCCGACGTCAACGGTCATCCGGCCGCATCCATCGTGTTGAAACAGGCGCCGGGCTCGAACGCCGCCAATGTCATCGCGGAAGTGAAGAAGACGCTGGCGGAGTTGAAGGGTTCGTTTCCTCCCGGGATGGACTACGAAATTGCGTACGACGTATCGCGGTTCGTTGAGGCCTCGACGGAGCAAGTGCTGCACACACTGGTGGAAGCGTTCATTCTGGTGTCGCTGGTGGTCTACCTGTTCCTGGGTGACCTGCGGTCCACCATCATTCCGGCACTGGCGGTGCCGGTGTCGCTGGTCGGCAGCTTCTTCGTGCTGCAACTGATGGGCTTCTCCATCAACCTGATCACGCTTTTCTCCATGGTGTTGGCCATCGGCATCGTGGTGGACAACGCCATCGTGGTCGTCGAAGCCGTGCACGTGAAGATGCACGAAAAGCACCTGTCGCCGTACCGGGCGACAATGGAGGTAATTCACGAGATCAGCGGCGCGATCATCGCCATCACGCTCGTGATGACGGCCGTGTTCATTCCCGTGACGTTCATGACCGGGCCGGTCGGCACGTTCTACCGCCAGTTCGCGATCACGATGGCCACCTCGATCGTGCTGTCCGGCGTCGTGGCCCTGACGCTCACGCCCGTGCTCTGCGCGATGATTCTCAAACCCAACACCGGCGCGCCGAAAAAGCGCGGCCCGCTCGGCTGGCTGCTGCACCTGTTCGATCGCGGCGTGGAGAAAGTGACCGCCGGCTACGCGGCCTTCCTGCGCCGGCTCGTTCCCCGCAGACTGCTGACCATGCTCGTCCTCGGTGGTTTCGTCGCCGGCATCTATTACGTGAACTTGGGCTTGCCACCCGGATTCATCCCGAACGAGGACCAGGGCATCCTGTACGGGATCATCCAGACGCCGCCCGGCTCCACGCTCGAGTACACCAACGCGAAATCGCACGAACTGCAAGTGATCGCCAAGGAGATCGAAGGCGTCACGTCGGTGTCCTCGCTGGCCGGCTACGAAGTGCTGACCGAGGGCCGCGGCTCGAACGCCGGCACCTGCATCATCAATTTGAAGCCGTGGTCCGAGCGCAAACTGACCTCGCGGCAGATCATGGAAGAGCTCGAGGAAAAGTGCAAGACGATGGCCAACGTCAAGCTCGAATTCTTCGAACCGCCGGCGGTCCCCGGCTTCGGAGCGGCCGGCGGCTTTTCGATGCGGTTGCTCGACAAGACGAATTCGAACAACTACAAGCGGCTCGGCGAAGTCACCGAAGCGTTCATGGCCGCTCTCGGCCAGCGCAAGGAGTTGAAGGGGCTCTTCACCTTCTTTGCCGACAACTACCCGCAATACGAACTGGTCATCAACAACGACGTGGCCATGCAGAAGGGCGTCTCGATCGGCAAGGCGATGGATAACCTGTCGATCCTCATCGGCAGCACGTACGAGCAGGGCTTCGTCCGCTTCGGCCAGTTCTACAAGGTCTACGTCCAGGCCGCCCCGGAGTTCCGCCGCTTCCCCGACGACCTTTCGAACATGTTTGTCAAGAACGAAGCCGGTGAGATGGTCCCATACTCGTCGTTCATGCAGATCAAGAAGAAGCAGGGCCTGAATGAAATCACGCGGTTCAATTTGTATCCGTCGGCGGCAATCCAGGGCGCGCCGACTTCCGGCTACAGCAGCGGCGAAGCCATCGCGGCGATTCAGGAAGTCGCCGCGAAGACGTTGCCGCGCGGTTACGGCATCGGCTGGGAAGGGTTGTCTTTCGACGAAGCGTCGAAGGGAAATCGCGCCATCTTCATCTTCGCCATTGTCGTGATCTTCGTTTACCTGGTGCTCGTCGCCCAGTACGAGAGTTTCCTGCTGCCGCTGGCGGTGATCCTGTCGCTGCCCGTCGGCATTTTCGGCTCGATCCTGTTCCTGCAATTGATGGGACTTTCGAACGACGTCTTCGCGCAAATCAGCCTGGTCATGCTCGTCGGGCAACTCGGCAAGAACGCGATTCTGATCGTCGAGTTCGCGGTGCAGCGGCGGCGCGAGGGTCTGAGCCTGCACGAGGCGGCCGTCGAAGGCGGCAAGCTGCGTTTCCGGCCGATCATCATGACCTCGTTCGCCTTCATCGCGGGATTGCTCCCGCTTGTAGTAGCGACCGGCGCCGGCGCCATTGGCAGCCGCACCATTGGTTCGGCCGGCGCCGGCGGAATGCTCATCGGCACATTGGCCGGCGTCGTGATCATCCCCGGCCTGTACTTCCTGTTCGCGAAAATCGCCGACGGCCG
>JAFDVS010000075.1:0-16869 GCA_018268935.1 Acidobacteriota bacterium
CCGCGGCCGGAAATATTGGTCACCTGCTCGGCCGTGGAAAACCCTGGCATGAAGATCAGGTTCATCGCCTCGCGCTCGCTCATGCGCTGCGCCTGCTCGGGCCGGATCAATCCCTTCTGCAGCGCCTTCTCTTTCACCTTCTCCGGATCGATGCCGCCGCCATCGTCGCTGATCTCGATGTTCACCTGGCCGCCTTCGTGAAAGGCGCGCAGCGAGAGCCGCCCCATCGCCGGCTTGCCAGCCTTCACACGCCGCTCCGGCGGTTCGATGCCGTGGTCACAGCTGTTGCGGACAATATGGGTCAGCGGATCCTTGATCGCCTCAATGATGCTCTTGTCCAACTCCGTCCCGGCGCCGTCCATTTCGAGTTGAATCTGTTTGCCGCAGGAGTTCGCCAGATCGCGCACCACGCGCGGCAGCTTGTTCCACACCACCCCGATCGGTTGCATGCGGGTCTTCATGACCCCCTCCTGCAACTGGGTCGTGATCAGGTTCAGCCGCTGGCTGGTCGCGTTGAATCCGGCGTCTTCCACTCCGGTGCTGAACTGCAGGATCTGATTGCGTACCAGAACCAGTTCGCCCACCAGGTTCATCAACTTGTCGAGCAGCATCACATCGACGCGAATGGTGGAATCGGCGACCGAAGATTTCGGCGAAGACGCTTCCCCTTCACTCGCGGCGGCAACCGGTGCGGCCACCGGCTCTTTCGGCGGCGCGACGGGAGCAACAACACAAGCGGCCTGCTTTTCCGCCACCACCACAGGTTTGTCTTCCACCACAGGCTTGTCTTCCACCACAGGCGCCACCACCGGCGCACAACCCGTGTCAGCGCCCTTGTTCTTCCAGGCGTAATCGAGGCGTGCAATCAGGTCCGGATACTGGTTCCCGCTCTCTTTGTTGGTCGCCTCAATCGACCGCAGCTCCGTTTTCACCGCATCCACCATCTCCAACACCATGCTCACCAGTTGCGGCGTCAGCTCCCGCTCTTCATTCCGTACCTGGCTCAGAATGTTCTCCCCAAAATGGGTGATCTTTTCCAGCATGGAAAAGCCAAGAAATCCGCACGTCCCCTTGATCGTGTGGATGGTCCGAAAAATGCTCGCCAGCAACGCACCGTCCTTCGGACGCTGCTCCAACTCCACCATCTCCTGGTCCAGCCGGGCCAGGTTCTCATTGCTTTCGATCAGGAAATCGGTGATCAGCTCGCGGTCTTCCATAGCGCTCCTGGGATCAAACACACCTCAACCCCACTCGTTGAAACGTGCGTTCTCTGATTGGATCGGCGTTGGCTGGCGGCGCGACGGTCACCTGCCTCGCATTATCTTCATCGGCGCAGGCCCACTCGGGCTTTAGGAGAAATGAGGGGATTCATCCCCGCATCTGCGGGTACTATTCCTAGGTGTGAAGTAAGGGTTAGGGAAGCCCCTGTTGCCTACTCGCACCCTACCCCTTCCCCTTCTTCCGCTCCATCAACACCTGCTGGCTGTTCACTGCCTTCTCCCCTTTCCCCCGCACCGCCCGCTCATACCGACCATCCGGCTGCATCAGCCTTGCCTTCACGTTGTCCGCCAAATACGCAGCGAGCACCTTATCCCGCAACTGCCGCACAAACGACGGCTTCATCACCGGAAAAATAGCCTCCACCCGCCGGTTGATGTTTCGCGGCATCAGGTCCGACGACGCCAGGTACACTTCTTCCTCTCCCCCGTTGAGGAAGTAGAAGATCCGCGTGTGCTCCAGAAACCGCCCCACGATGCTCCGCACGGTAATGTTCTCGCTCAACCCCGCAATCCCCGGCCGTAAACAACAGATCCCGCGCACAATCAGATCGATCTTCACCCCCGCCTGCGAGGCCTGGTACAACAACCGGATAAAGCTCGCATCCCCCAGCGCATTCATCTTGAAGATCAGCCGCGCTTCCTTGCCAGCCTTGGCCAACTCCATCTCGCGCCGGATCAAGCCCTCCAGCCGCTTCCGCAAATTGATCGGAGCCACCAGCAGCTTCTTATAGTCCGACTTCGCCGAATACCCCGTCAGATAGTTGAACAGATCGGAAGCATCCGCACCAATCTCCGGGTCACAGGTAAACATCCCCAAATCCGTATACAAATGTGCGGTGATCGCGTTGTAGTTGCCCGTCGACATATGCACGTAGCGCCGGATCAAATCCCCTTCCCGCCGCACCACCAGCGCCACCTTGGCGTGAATCTTCAACCCCATCAGCCCATAGACGACATGGACGCCCTCGCGCTCCATCGCCCGCGCCCAGCCGATGTTGCTCTCTTCATCGAACCGCGCCTTCAATTCCACCAGCACCGCCACCTGCTTGCCGTTCTCCATCGCCTCCAGCAGCGCTTCCACCACGGGAGCGTTTTTCCCCACCCGGTAGAGCGTCATCTTGATCGCCAGCACGTTCGGATCGCGGGCCGCCGCGCGGAGAAAGTCCACCACCGGCTGGAAGGAATCAAACGGATGATGCAGCATCTGATCGGAGCGGCGGATCACCGCGAAGATGTCCTCGTCCTCTCCGGCCGTAAGCCCCGCCGGCACAAACGGAGCCTCTTTGAGCGCAGGCCGGTCCAGCCCGCTCAGCGAGCGCAGCCGCACCATCGCCAACGGCCCATCGACACGATAAATATCGGAGTCTTCAATCTCCAGGTTTTCCCGCAGAATCTCCAGCAGCGACTCGGGCATGGCCGGATTTACCTTAAGCCGCACCACGGCGCCGAACCGGCGATTGCGCACGCCCTCTTCCACCATGTCCAGCAGATCGCCCGCTTCCAGTTCCTGAATCGCCGTATCCGCATCGCGGGTCACATGGAACGGGTGCGACTCCACCACCTCCATCCCGGGAAACAGATGCTGTAAATTGGCCTGGATCACCTGTTCCAGCCACACAAAACACACCGGCCTCCCATTCCACTTCCCCAACTTCTGCAACGGCAGCAATTGCGGCAGCGAATCGGGCACCTTCAACCGGGCGAAATGCTCGCCGCCCTTGGCGTCCCGGATGAGCACCGACAGATTCAGGCTCAGGTTTGAGATATGCGGAAACGGCCGGCCGGGGTCGAAGGCGAGCGGCGTCAGCACCGGATAGACGGTGTCGACGAAGTAGCGCTCGGCGTAGGCCCGCTGCATATCGTCCATCTGCTCATAGTCGAGGACACAGATGCCCTGCCCTTCCAACTCCTGAAACAGCGCCCGGCGGCAGGCATGCGCCTTCCCCATCAGTTCCAGAATCCGAGCACGGATGGCGTCCAACTGCTGCAGTGGACCCATCCCGTCCGGCCCGGCATCGGAGATCCCCGCATCCACCTGGTTCTTCAGGCCACCCACGCGCACCATGAAAAACTCATCCAGGTTCGATCCCAGGATCGAAAGGAACTTCACCCGCTCCAGCAGCGGATTCGACGGGTCTTCCGCCTCCTCCAACACGCGCCGTTGAAACTCAAGCAGACTCAACTCACGATTCACATACAGCGACGGATCGTCGAACGTCATACGTTTCTCCGTGCGAACCGCAGCCGCACGCGCGCCTCTTGCCATGCTGTCTCCTATAGATCCCGCGGCCTGACGTAATACTCGACCGCTTCTTCCCGGCCCAATCGCTGCGGCTCTTTCGCCGCATCCGGGTGCGTCTTGCGGGACCGCTCGAGAACCAGATTCTCCATCTGTTCCACGACCTTCGGATTGCGTTTGGCGACATCGGTGAACTCACCGGGATCTCTCTCCAAATCGTACAACCGCACGTACCGCCCTGGGGTGGGGTTATCGATATCATAGCCGTCCCCCCGTGCCCGCTTTCCAGAACAGAAGATAAACTTCCACTTCCTGGTCCGGATGAACACCTCTTCGTTCTCCAGGTACTGGCTGAAGATATGATCCCTCGGCGAGTCGAATTTCCGCCCCTCGGCATAGGCTTTCAAGGAGCGCCCGTGCTGCACCGGCAGCGGATCCACGTTCAACACATCGAGTATCGTTGGCGCCGTGTCGATATGCTCGGTGAAGTCCGAAACCACGCCTTGGCGGATGCGCCCCGGATAACGCATGATCAGTGGAATGCGCAGTGCCGGCTCATAGCCGCAATGCTTCTCAAACCGACCATGGTGGCCCAGATCATAGCCGTGATCGGCCGTGTAGACGATGTAGGTGTCATCCTCCAGCTTCAGTTCGCGCAGCTTCGCCAGCACTTGCCCGATGCTGCGGTCGAGGTACGCCACCGACGTGTAATAGGAAGCGATAATCCCGCGCTTCTCATCCTCTGAGAGATCGCGAAAGATCTTCGGAATCTGCCACGCATCTTCCGGACCCACCTTGGGAGGTGTGAACTTGCTGGCCGCGATGCGATCGCGATCCTCCACCGGAAAGTCATACGGCGAATGCGGCTCATGGAAGCTCACCCAGAGCGCGAACGGCTTGCTCCGGTTCTGCTCCAGAAAGTCCGAAGCCAGCTTCACCTGATAAGCCGCCTTCATCTCTACGTCGTAACGCGGAAACGGCAACTTCTCCGCATTGAGCCAGATGCGCGCCGGGTCGCGGAACGGCCTCCACTGCGGCTTCGTCCGTATATCGGCGGGAATGGGACGCGGCTTCACATCGCGAGCCCAGGCCTGAGCCAGTTCCCGCTCCGTCACCATGTAATCGAACCCGTGCAACCCCGGCTCAGCCGAACGGTTGAAGTGCATCTTGCCGATCACGCCCGTCGTGTAGCCGGCCGCTTTCAATTGTTTGGCGATGGTCGGTTTCTGATCGCTCAGCGGCGTGGGCAGCCGGGTCACTCCCGCCATGCAAGGCATCTGTCCGGTGAAGAAGCTCTGCCGCGACGGCGTGCAAACCGGCGAATTGCAGTAGTGCCGCGAAAACCGCGTCCCCTCGGCCGCCAGCCGGTCCAGGTTCGGCGTCTCCGCCAGTTTGTTCCCATCCGCTCCCAGCACGTACCCCGCATGATCGTCGGCAATCAGAAACAGAAAGTTCGGCCTGCGCCGCGGCTGCGCCTTAGCCACGCTCACGGCGCCGGCGGCCTGAATCATTTCTCTCCGGGTCAACATGCGATTACTATACACTGGAGGCGATCCATGACACGCAGACTCATCCTATCCTTTGCCGCCGCACCGCTGTTCGCGGCCACTCCCAAGGCAAAGCTCACCTCCCTGGAAATCTTCCGCCTCCCCGTGAACAAGCGCGGCGATTGGATCCTCATCCGTGTCCACACCGACCAAGGCGTGTCCGGCATCGGCGACGCCTCGCACGGCCGCGATGCCACCACCATCGCCGAAATGCAGAAGCTGTTTGAGCAGATGAAAGGCCGCAGCTTCGCCGACATCGAACACCTCCGCAAGCTCGGCCAACCCCTCGCCAAACAGCACGGCATGAGCGGAGCCTGCGCCCTCAGCGCGATCGAGATGGCCATGTGGGATATCGCAGGCCAGATCTACAACGTTCCGGTCTACAGCCTGTTCGGCGGCAAACTGCATGACCGCATCCGCAATTACGCCAACATCAATCGCTCCACCTTCGACCGTTCTCCCGCCGGCTTCCGCAAGTGGGCCGAGGACGCCGTGAAGAATGGCTACGACGCCATCAAGCTCGCCTCCTTCGACGGCTTTCCGCGCGACGCCGCGCAAGTGGAACCGCACATCCGCAACGGCATCGATTGCATCAAGGCGGTCCGCGACGCCATCGGCCCCAACCGCGACATCCTGGTCGATGCGCACTCAAACTTCACCCTGGAGCGCGGCCTGAAACTCGCCGAGGAACTCGAACCCCTGAAACTCTTCTGGCTCGAAGAGGTCTGCCGCGGCATTCCCAATCTCGCCCGCATCAACGAAGCTGCGAAAATGCCCACCGCCGGCGGCGAAAGTATCTTCGGCACGCACGGCTTCCATCCTTATATCCACGGCGGCGCGGTGGACATCATCATGCCCGACATCAAGTATTGCGGCGGCCTGCTGGAACTGAAGAAGATCGCAGCCATGGGCGAAGCCGCGGGCCTCCTCGTCTCCCCGCACGGCCCGGCCAGCCCCATCGGCAACATCGCCGCCGCGCACGTCTGCTCCACGCTCCCCAACTTCCTCATCCTTGAACTCGGCTATGGCGAAGTGCCCTGGCGCGCCGACGTCGTTACACCGGCCGAGCCGATCAGCAAGGGCTATCTCACCTTGAACGACAAGCCCGGCTTCGGCTACCAGCTCAACGACGCCCTGCTCCGCAAACAAGCCACCAAGGTCCAATAATTCATGCGTCCAACCCGCGTCCGCCACATCGTGCTGTGGCTCACCGTCGCAGCCTACATGATCACCTACATGGACCGCGTGGTAATCGCCAGCGCTGCGCCCAGCATCAGTAAGGAATTCGGCTTCAGCATGGCCACCATGGGCGGCATCCTCGCCGCCTTTCGCTGGGGCTATGCGCTGTTTCAGATTCCTGGCGGCTGGCTCGGCGATCGCTTCGGCCCGCGCCGCGCGCTCACGGCCATCGTCATCTGGTGGAGCGTGTTCACTTCGCTCACCGCCGCCGCCTGGGGCGAGTTCTCCATGCGCGCCTTCCGCTTCCTGTTCGGCGTCGGAGAAGCGGGCGCATTCCCTATCGCCACACGCAGCCTCTCGCGCTGGATTCTCCCCACCGAACGCGGCTACGCGCAAGGCATCACACATGCCGGCTCGCGCATCGGCGCGGCGTTCACTCCGCCGATTGTCGTGTGGCTGATCGTCACCTACGGGTGGCGCATGCCGTTCTTCGTCTTCGGCGCACTCGGCATCGTTTGGGCCGCCGTCTGGTATTGGTATTACCGCGACACGCCCGAACTGCATTCGGCCGTCAATCAAGCCGAACTCGACCTCATCCGCGGAGCAAGCGGCGGCGCGCGCAAGCGCGAAACCAAAGACGTTCCCTGGCGCGCCATCCTTTCGAGCCGCAATCTCTGGGTTCTCTGCTCGATGTACTTCTGCTACGGCTATTGCCTTTCGGTCTACCTCGATTGGTTCCCCACATATCTCAACAAACACCGCGGCTTCAATCTCAAGGAAATGGGCTTCTACGCCAGTCTGCCGCTGTTTGCGGGCACCGCGGGCGATTTGCTTGGCGGCTGGATCTCGGATTGGATCGGCCACCGCTCCGGTGATCTGCGCTTCGCCCGCAAGGTGGTCGCCATGACCGGATTCCTCATGGCCGCCGCGGGCATCATCCCGGCTACGCTCACCTCCGATGCCGTGCAGTCCGTCATCTTTTCCTGTGTCGCGGTATTCGGCCTTGAACTGACGGTGGGCGTTTCCTGGGCAGTGCCGCTCGATATCGGCGGCGACTACGCAGGCAGCGTGAGCAGCGTCATGAACACCTTCGGCAACATCGGTGGAGCCATTTCCCCCACCGCACTGGCGTTCCTTGTCGAATCCTACGGCTGGAACCACCCATTCCTGGTCGCCGCCGGCATGTGCGTCATCGGGGCATTGCTGTTCTGGCGCATTGATGCTTCCAAGCCGATTCTGGCAAACTAAAATTTGGAATCCCCGCAAATCATAGTCCTCGATTCCGGTGGCCAGTATTGTCACCTGATTGCCCGAAAGGTCCGCGAATTCGGCGTCTATGCCGAAGTGCGCGCCTGTGAAACACCGGCCGAACAGATGGAGAGTGCCAAAGGCATCATCATCTCCGGCGGTCCGCGTAGCGTCTACGAGCCCGGCGCGCCGATGATTGACCCGTCGATCTTCAATCTACCCGGAGCCACACTCGGCATCTGCTACGGCCAGCAGTTGATGGCGTACCTGCTCGGCGGCGACGTGCAGCGCGGCGAAAAGGGCGAGTACGGCATGGCCATGCTCGATGTCGATGCGCCGTCGCAAATCCTCGCTGAAGTGGAAAGCAACTCGCAGGTCTGGATGAGCCATCGCGATACGGTGAAAGCCGTGCCCCCAGGGTTCACCGCACTGGCTCACACCAGCACTTGCGCCATTGCTTCCATGGAGAACGCCACACGGAAACTCTACGCGGTGCAGTTCCACCCCGAAGTCGCGCACACGCATCCCGGCAAGCAGATCCTCCGCAACTTCCTGTTCAATATCTGCGGCTGTCATCAGGATTGGGATCCGAGCCAGCGCATTCCCGCCGTCGAAGAGTACATCCGCAAGACCGCGGCGGGCCGCAAGGTCTTCTTCTTTGTGAGCGGCGGTGTCGATTCCACGGTCGCCTACACCCTCTGTTTGCAGGCTCTCGGCCCCAACTCCGTGCACGGGGCTTACGTCGACACCGGCCTCATGCGCGAGCACGAAACCGACTTCGTTCGCGATAACTTCGCCAGACTCGGCGCCAAGAACTTCCAGATCGTCGATGCCCGCAATGAGTTCCTTGCTCCGCTTACCGGCATCACTGAGCCCGAGAAGAAACGCCACATCATTGGCGAGCAGTTCGTCGCCGTACAGGAGCGCATCCTGCAATCCGGCCACTACACCGATGACGATTGGATCCTCGGCCAAGGCACCATCTATCCCGACACCATCGAATCCGGCGGAACCACCAAAGCCGACAAGATCAAGACGCATCACAACCGCGTCGCCGGCATACAGAGACTCATCGACGCCGGCCGTATTGTCGAGCCGCTGAGCCTGTTCTACAAGGACGAAGTGCGCGAGATCGGCCGTGAACTGCGCATCCCCGATGAACTGCTCGATCGCCATCCCTTCCCTGGACCCGGGCTCGCCATCCGCTGCCTGTGCGCAGAGGCCAAGGGTGAGGCGCAGCGCATCGATGAGGGCTACATCCTGCCCGTCCACTCGGTTGGCGTGCAGGGCGATGAGCGCACCTACCGGCCCGCGCTCGCCCTGGATAACCTGCCTGCCGACGAGTTGCATGCCACGGAACTGATCAACCGCCTGAGCAACATCAATCGCGTCGTGGCGACAGTAGGCTCACGGGTGCCGATGAACTTCATGCACGGGACAGCAGGCACGATCACCGATTCGAGGCTGGCCCGCTTGCGCAGGGCCGATGCCATTGTGCGCCGCATCAGTACGGAGTCGGGCTTTGAGGGCAAAGTGTGGCAATTCCCGGTGGTACTGCTGCCCGTCGGGACCGACCAGCATCCGGATAGCATCGTCCTGCGGCCGATTGATTCGGTGGACGGAATGACTGCATCCACCGTCTTCATGGATCCCGCGTTGCTGGAACGGATGGTTTCGGAGTTGATGGCCGTGGAAGGAGTCTGTGCCGTGTTCTACGACCTTACTCACAAACCTCCGGCCACCATCGAGTGGGAGTGAGTCCGGACCACGATCCGGCTGCCGCCCTGTTCCTTCTCCACCTGGATCTGCGCGGGCAGGCGGCTGCCCAACTCGGCAATGTGTGAGATCACGCCCACCATGCGCCGGTCGCGATCTTTGAGGCTTGCCAGCGCGGCGATGGCGGTGTCCAATGCATCGGGGTCAAGCGAGGAGATGCCTTCGTCGATGAACAGTGATTCCAGGCGCGCCTTGGCGCTCTGCTCGGAATAGCCGGCGATGCCATCGCTCAGCGCCAGCGCCAGGGATAGCGAGGCCAGGAACGATTCGCCGCCGCTCAACGTGCGCACGCTGCGCCGCTCACTGCCGTTCCAATGATCGACGACGTGGAAGTCGTTGGAATCGTCGCCGAGGGTGAGGGTGTAGCGCTTCTCGCTGAGGTCTTCGAGTTGCACCGAGGCCGCGGCGGCGAGGCTCTTCATCGCTTCTCTTTGCACATAGGCGACGAACTCGTTGTCCCTGAGAAGCAGGCCCATGTCGTGATAGAGGTTCGCTTCTTCCCGCAGCTTCTCGATCTCCTCGCGCAGGGTTTTGGCCTCCGCCACTTGCCGTTCGGTGTGCTCCAGTTGCGCCTGCAGCGAGGCGATGGACTTCATCATCGAATCGCGGAGCGTGGCCGCGGCGCGCAGCTTGGCTTGCAGGATGTAGAGGTCGGCATCCTCGGGGAGCTGCGCTTTGCACAGCTTCGCTTTCTGCTTGTTAGCCACGATGGAGGCTTCCAGGGACTCGATCTTCTCTTTGAGTGAGAGCTGCCGCGCGGCCTGATCCGTGGCGCTGGTCAACGCCTGATGGAGCGCCTTCTGTGCTTGCTCCTTGTCGAACAGCAATTGATCGCGCCGTTGCTTGGCGTTGTTCTGATCTTCGAGTGAGGCTTCGAGCTCGGTCAGCGGGAGTGGCGCCCAATCGGAATACTTGGCAAGCTCCGCCGCCACGTCGCGCAGTTGGGATTGCAACTGCTTGATGGTGGCATCGAGGTTCACCATCTGCTGCTCGGACAGTTGCTGCTGGTGCTGAGTGGCAGTGAGCTTCTTCTCGGCCTGCTGCTGTGCGCTGAGCGCCTGTTCGTGATCGCGTGTCGCCGCGGTGTAGGCCGCCTTTGCTTCGGCCTCTTGGGCGATCAGTACATCTAGCTGCGCCACCGTGCGGCCACCGGCGTTGCGGTTCGCCGTTTCCCATTGCGCGCGTGCCTGCTGAGCGGCCTGCAAGGCCTTACGCGCCTGCTCCAGATCTTCCAGACCGGCACTCGAAACCTGCGGCAGCTTCTTCACAATCTGCTCACAGACGGGGCAGGGTTCGCCTTGCTTCAAATGGGCGCGGAAGCCTTGCGCGCGGAGATGCTCGAAGGCCGCCTCCGCTTCTTCGACGGAAACCGGAGCGGCGGTAGACAGATCCTTGCGCCACTGCTGCAGCAGAGCAGCAGGAGTCAATCCCTCATGCGCTTGCCGGGCCGAATCCATGGCCACCCGCGCCTGCTGGAGCTTCGCTTGCGCGGCTTCCAGCGCGCTTGCGTCCGCACTCACCTGCGCGGCCAACTGCGCGGCTTCGGTCGCTTTCTGCTGGCGCTCCTTGCGGCGTGCGGCGAGATCGGCTTCAAGCTTCCCTTTCTGCCTTGCCTGCGGCACAGCCTGATTGAGCGCCACCCAATCCTGCTCGACGTAGCCCGTGGCCGTGATCTGCTGATCCACCTGCGCGATCTTCGCCTCGCAGCGCTGTTTCGACTCCTCGGCTGCCGCGGCATCCTGCACGGCTTTCTGCAGTGCAGTGCGCGCGGCTTCGATGTCGGTGGCGGCCTGTTTCTCCTGCGCCCGCAGTTGCTCCAGTTCAGTAGCCACAGGCACCAGCGCTTCCAGCTTCGCCGTGTCCTGCTGATGGGCCTTCAGAGTGGTTTCCTGGCTCCGCAAAGACTCGCGCAGTTCCAAGACGCGCTCCGGCGTCGCCGCTCCGTAGGTGGATGAAAGCAGCCCTTCTTTGGCCAGCACCTGCGCCTGCACGTCGCCGGAAATACGGTTGGCCTTCTGCTTCATTTCCTCGTAGATATCGATGCCGAGCAGGTTCTTGAGAATGTCGGTGCGCTTGGCAGTATCGCCACGGAGGAAGCGGTCGAACTCGCCCTGCGGCAGGATGACGGCGCGGGTGAAGGCGTCGAAGTCGAGGCCAATGATGCTTTGAATCCTGCCGTCGGTTTCCTTGACTCCACCTGCCACGGGCTTCCATTCATCGTCCTTGAACTCTTCGAGTGAGACCTGCGTGGCCTTCTTCCGATTGCGTGCCACTTTATACTTCTGCGGGCCTACGGCGAACTCGAGCAGCACCTTCACGGTGTCCGAGCCGAGGCTGACGAGGCTTGTTACTTCGCGCGTCTGCAGCCTTGGCGTGACACCATATAAAGCGAACAGGATCGCATCGAGCAACGAGGTCTTCCCTGCCCCAGTGGCCCCCGTGATGGCGAACAGATCCAGCCCTTCGAAGCCCACCACGGCGCGCTTGCGGAAGCTGGTGAAGCCTTCGAGTTCCAGTCTAACGGGACGCATGGGTAGTCTCCTCCAGCAGCTTCAGGAAGGCCTGTTCATGGGCTTCCGGCAGCGGGGCGCCCCTGCGCGACTCATGGAATCGCTGGAACAATTCGAGCGGCGTGAGGTTCGCGGCAGGCGGCGGCAGCGGCTCGGCTATCGGCAACGACAACTGCACATCGAGCGCGAGCGGGAGCATCTCGCGCACCTTGTCCGCCAGTCCTAGCTGCGGTTGCGGAAGCTCCACCGTGACCCGCAGGAAATCCGAACCCTTCCACTCCTTGGCCTTCGCCTGCAGCTCCAGCAAATTGCATCGCACATCGCGCAGCTTGCGGCCGGCGGTGATGGGGATGCTGTTCATCTTCGCCGTGACACCGGCCTTCGCCTCCACTACGGCAACACGTTTGATCTGCTCCTGCTCGCCGAAGTCGAGTTGCAGCAGCGAGCCCGAATAGTGCGCCTGCGAAGGCGCGGGGACCTGTTGCGGGCGGTGCAGGTGTCCCAGCGCGATGTAGGATGCAGTGGTGGGGAAGCGCGGCGCGGGGATGGCGTAGGGCTTGGCCAGATGGATGGCGCGCTCACTACCCGCGGCCTGCGCGTCCATCACGAACACGTGCGCCAGCAGCACGTTCACCGCATCGGGCGTGAAGCTCTCGCAGAGCATTTCCACCATGCCGCTCATGCGATCGGCGTAGGCGGCAGTGCGGTCGGCCTGCACGCCCATCAGCATCTCGGCATCGATCAGCTTGTGCTCGGCGACGAAGGGAAGCGTGGCCACACGCAGCTTCTCTTTGCCGATGTTGAGTTCGAGCACACCGCCATCGCCCGGCTCGGCCACCTCGGGACGCAGGTGGATGTGCATCGTTTCCAGCAATGGCTGCAGGGCCTCGAAGCGCTTCGGATGATCGTGGTTGCCAGCAATGATCACCGCCGGCACCTTGATCTCGGCCAGCCGGGCGAAGAAGCGATAGACGCACTGCTCGGCCTCGGCCGGAGGCGCCAGTGAGTCGAAGATGTCGCCCGCATGCAGGAAGCAGTCGATCTTCTCGCTCTTCACGATGTCGAGCACTTCATCCAGGGCGGCAATGTGCTCTTCCATGCGGCTGCGGCCGCGCAGTCCTTTGCCAACATGCCAATCGGCGGTATGGAGCAGTCGCATCGCGGTTACTTCCTTGGAAACGGATTGCCTTTGCGCTCAGCGGGCGCTTCTTCGGGGCGCGTGGCCCAGGCTGGGAACGGGAACTGCACCAGCAGCGGCACGGGAATCTCCGGCTGGCTGACGATCACGGTGCCTGGTTTCAGGATGCCCGCGCGGGCGCGGCTAGGCGACGGCAGGAAGGCATACTCGTTGTTCTGCGCTTCGGCCAGATCGAGGCGGCCAACGACGCGGAACGACGAGTTCGCCACCACGCGGCGCTCAATCTGGCTCGCGGTCTGCTCGGCGCCAATGAGGATCACGCCGAGACTGCGCCCGCGCTCGGCCATGTCGAGGATCACTTCTTTGATCGGACTGCGGCCCTCGCGTGGGGCGTACTTGTTCAGCTCGTCGAGCACCACGAAGGCGAGCGGCTTGCGCGAGCCGGTCTTCTCCTTGTCCTCAAACATGCGGCGCAGCACCACGCCGATGACGAAGCGCTTGGCGCGGTCGTGCAGGTTGTGGATGTCGATTACGGTGACCTGCGCCCGCTGCCAGTTGATGGTGTTCTTCTCCGGGTCATCCACCTTGCCCCGGATGAGGTGGCCGACTCGCGGTATTGCGGCGCGCAGCCGGCGCTCGAAGGCGGCGATGGTGCCGGGAGCATAGCCCTGCACGGGGTTGGCGATGATGTGGTCCACCAGCTCTTCGAAGGTATCGACGTTCGGCACATGCGCGGCGAGCATTGCCTCCACACGCTCGGCCACGAACGAGATCTGGTTCGATTCGTCATCAGCCTCGGTGAAGAGGTAGCGCAGGTAGCGCTGCTTGCAGAACTCGGTGATGGTCCAGGCGAATACCGAAACATCGCTGCGCTTGCCGGTGTCGGGGATCATGTAATCCTGCCCGGCCTTGACGGGTGCGTAGATGGCAACATCGGGAAATGGGCCGGGGGTCAGACCGAGCTTCGCGTAGCGCGCTGCTTCTTCCGGTTTGAGGGCAGTGTTCGGCTTGTCGAGGAACAGCAGGTCCTCGCCCTTCACGTTGAAGATCAGCGCGTGGGTATTGGACACTTCGCCGCCGAGCAGGCCTCCGTTGAAGATGCCGTAGAGCAGGAACGTGGCGTACGTGGTCTTGGTGGCGACGCCGGAGATGCCGCTGATGTTTACGTGCGCGCCACGCGAGCCATCGAGGAACTCGAAGTTGCCATGCACCGGCTCGCCATCGCGAGCCAGACCCAGTGGGAAGCGCCGCTTCATGTTGTCGAAGAACAGGGCCTGATCGCGATCGGGGCCAGTGGCGAGCAGTACCGGATCGCCAGGCATGGGCGGGACGAAGATTTCGGGCTCGACACGGGTCACGGTGACATGCGCCTTCACCACCTGCTGCAGAGGCAGCACGCCTTCGCTCCCCAAGAAGACATCACTATCCAGTCGTGCTCCTTCGTGGCGCGCCGCGAGGATGTCCACGATACCGTACAGGGACACGGTACGCCCATCGCGCAGCTCGCGATTAACCAGCACGACGTCGTCCAGTTGCAGGATCTCATCGGCGGGTACGGCGACCCAGAAGTCGAGCGGCTGCGCATCGGCAGTCCCCAGTACTCTACCAATCTCTCTGTTCATGCAATCTCTTCTCTATGGCCCGGCGGATCAAAATAGTGTCGCCCATGCGGCGGCGCATCTCCTGTTCGAGGGCGCCGACGGGCAGCAGGTTCTGCGGCGCTCGCGGGTCGCGCATCGGCGAGGAGGCAAAGCGGGGCAACATGCCGGCGGCGAGCGCAGCCAGTGCCTGAGCGCGCTCGATGCCTACGGCAGCGCCAATCTCGATGCGCACCACTCCGGCGAGCGGATGCTCGAAGGGCCGCGGATCGGCGAGGCGCAGGAAGCAGGAGTAGCGTTCGTAGGTCCCGTCGATGATACGGAACAGCGGGGTGCGCTCGGCCTTCTTGAGTGTTTCGACCAGGGCGAATTCGGCCGGCTGCAGATACGGTTCGAGGATGCGCTTGATGACGCCGATCACATCGAAGCGCCCCGTGGCGCGATAGCTGAGCCCATCGACGAACACACAGGCATCTTGTGTGGCAAGCTGCTCGGCGATGCGGGCTTCGGCCATGCGCATGAGGCTCTGCAGTTCGGCCAGTACTCCATCGGGCGAGTTGTGTTCGGTGGCGTAGGCATCGAAAGGAAGGGATTGGCTGCCGATGCGCAGTTCCATCGATTGTGCTTCGCCTTTGCCAAGGATGAGGTAGCGGCTGACGTGCACTTCGCCGAATTGAGCCACGCCATCGGCGGCGCGCACGAAGCCGGCGGCGAGCGAGCCAAGCAGCCCGTGCACCAGCACGCCGTCCTTCTCGCCAAGCACGCGGGCCTCGACGCGGCGGACTCCATCGACGAAGCAGCAGGCTGCACCGGCGTTTGTCGAAGGGATGGCAGCCCACTGCGCGGACTCGACGGTTGCATCGACCTGGCGGGACACAGACGCCCCTTCCTCAATGGCTAAGGGCGAGTCAAACTCGGCGGGCCAAGGATCGAGCTTTAGGCGCATTAACGCGGACCATTATAGACAAAGACGAGCTGTAATCGGATCTCGCTGCCCTTAAATTCGGCCGGGAGCGGAGGGAAAGGATTAGAGGCGCTGATGCCGGCCACGGCCGCGCGGTCGAGCGGATCGGCTCCGGAAGGCGAAGCGATAATCAGCTTCGGCACCTTGCCGTCCTTCGAGATGGCGAACTGCACTACGACCTTGCCACGGCGTCCCAGGCGGGCGCTTTCGGGGATGACAGCGAACCAGTTGATGCGGACGCTGTTCAGGATGCGCAGCAGGTAGGGCCGGAAGTCGGCGCCCTGCGGATCGCTGAGCAGTTCGAGCGAACTGCCCATCTTGCCGGGCGTGGCTTGATTGCCGAGCGATTGGCCGATGCTAGGGTACGCTTCGGTCTCATCGCCGACCACCGTGCCGCCGCCGGGGCGCTTCGACACTCGCGCCATGGTCTCATCGATATTCGCCTTCGGCATCGGGATGTTGACCTTCGGCGAGGAGACACCGCCGCTGACGTTACCTGTGCTGCGTCCTGTGCCGGGGACGTTCTCAAAGGTGAGTTTGGGTTTCTCCTGCACCTGGATCTGCGGCGGTGGCGGCGGCGCGGGTTGATTGCTGACTCCGAAGCCGGGTGGGGGAAGCATGGCCGAAGCCGGAGCGCTGGCGGCGATCTGCGGAGCGTCGGGCAGCGGAGAAGGCGAGGGGACGCCGACACGGGGCTTCGGCGAGACGGCCGGCTGCGCGGGCGGAGCCTTCTTCACTTCGGGGCGAGGAATGAGGTTCTCCACGTTGAACTCGTGGCTCACTTCCTTGGTCTGCGGAGCCTTCTGCGTCAGCTCGCGGAGGATGTCGGGCGGCACGACGAGCGGGGTCACTCGCGTCGCAACGTGTACATTGCCGCCGGGGCGAATGGGTGTCGCATGGAACTCGACTGAGCTGAGAAAGGTGATGCCGAAGACGTGAAGCAGCAGGGAAACGATGGCGGCACGCACCAGCGGAGTGCGATTGGGGGCTTCGTCAAAGTAGAGGGAGAATTCGGGCTCGGAAGAAGGGTGTACCGGGGAGTCTGCCAGAGACTTCATGGAGCAGATGCCAGAGTTTGAGCCACCAGGGATGCGTGCTCCTCAATTCTAGCAAGGATTCCGCAGGCGACCTCCAGAGCTTTTGTTGCCTGCGGGGCTCCGCATGCCGGAGCCTGGCGGGTCTCGATGGAATCGAGGAAGGCATCGAGTTGGGCTTTGAGCGGCTCGACCTTGGAGACCTGCAAAGTCTGGAACGAGATCTTCTGTTCGGCGCCCACGGTGAAGACAGCGCCGTCCTGCCGCGAGTAATCGATGGAGACATACTGGCTCGGCTGGAAGAGGCGCATCTTGCGGACGCGTTCGGTGCTGACGCGGCTGGCGGTGATGTTGGC
>JAFDVS010000075.1:16932-43063 GCA_018268935.1 Acidobacteriota bacterium
GATGTCGTGGATCATGAGGTCGAGCACGACGTCGACATCGAGGCTGCGCGCCGTGAACTGGCTCATGCGGTGGATCTCGAAGAAGAGCGGCGTGGTGACCATCTTGCGCAGGGCGAGCACGGCGGCATTGAAGCGCTCGAGGTGGCCTACCTGCACGATGCGGCCGGCGGAGGCATCGATGATGCGTTGCGCGGCGGCGAGATCGGAGGCGATGGGCTTTTCCACCAGCACATCGATGCCTTGGGCGAGCACGGCGCAGGCCACGTCGGCATGGCTGATGGTGGGCGTGGATACGATGGCGGCGTCGACGTTGCCCTTCAGCTCGTCGAGGGTTTGAAAGACCGCGCAGCCGTTCGCTTGGGCGGCGAGCGTGGCCTTGTGCAGGTCAGTGTCGAGCACGCCGACCAGCTTGGCGCGAGGGTTCTCACGGATGACACGGAGGTGGTTCTGGCCGAAGGCTCCGGCTCCAATCACGGCCAATCGAATGGCGCTCATCAGGCTTCCTCCTCCGGAGTGTATCCGGCGATGGCGATGCCGGCTTCATTAGCCGCGGCGAGCATCTCTTCACGGTCGAGCAGCAGGGTGCGGCCCGCATCGACGGCGAGCACGGATGCGCCGGTTTCACGCATGGCGGCAATGGTGCGCGGGCCGGCGACGGGGACATCGAAGAGCATGTGGCGGCGGCGGCGCGAGACCTTCACGAGGCTTATCTTACGTCCGTTGGCGAGCGAGGCGGCGCGGCGCAGCATCTCGTCGGTGCCTTCCATGGCTTCGACGGCAAGACAGGCGCGCTCGGCGATGGCTACGGATTGGCCGACATCGAACCCGGCCAGGGCATTGGCAATGCGGCGGCCATAGTGGATGTCGCGCTCCTCGTCGGAGGTGGGCTTGCGGCGGGTCATCGCTCCGTTGTCGGCGAGCAGCGGCTTCAGCAGGAACGTGGAGTCGCGGAGGTGGATGCCTTCATCGGCGAGCACCTTGGCCACGCCTCCAATCAAGGCGTCAGTGTTCTTCTCGCGGAGGGAGAAGAGGAGCTTGGCTAAGCGCCAATCGGGGCGGATCGAGGAGAAGATCTGGACATGCTTGACCTGGCCGGCCATGACGAGCTCGGTGACGCCCTCGCTTTTGAGGATGTCGATCAGTTTGCTGAGCGCGCCGAGCGAGATCCAGTAGGTCTTCCAGGCGAGAGTGGCGATCTCCGGGGCGGCTTCCTCTTCGATGCCGATGGCGACCACCTGATGGCCGAGTTTGCGGGCTTCTTCCAAGGCGAGGATGGGGAAGCGGCCGTTGCCGGCAATGAGCCCGTACTTCACTTGATTACGCCACGCTCAGAGGCTTCGATGAAGGCGATGAGGTCATCGATCTCCGCGCTGGGCGGGACTTCGGCGCGGACACGCTCGATCGCTTGGGTGGTGTTGAGCCCGGCGCGAGTGAGAATGCGCAGAGCTTTGTGCAGAGCGTTGATGACGTCGGCCGAGTAGCCCCGGCGTTCGAGGCCGACCTTGTTGGGGCCGAAGCTCTTGGCGTCGCGGGGCGTGGTGGTGTTCGAGTATGGCATCACATCACGGGTGATGACGCTGTAGCCGCCGATGATGGAATGCTTGCCGACGCGGCAGAACTGGTGGACGCCGCTGAAGGCTCCGACGATGGCCCAGTCTTCCACGGTGACATGGCCGCCGAGGGTGGCGCCATTGGCCATGATGATGTGGCTGGCGAGCAGGCAGTCGTGGGCGACGTGGGCATTCGCCATCAGCAGATTGTCGTCGCCGACGCGCGTGAGGCCTCCGCCGACGCTGGTGCCGCGGTGGATGGTGACGTACTCGCGGATCTTGTTGCGATGGCCGATTTCGGTGACGGCGCGCTCGCCTTTGTACTTGAGGTCGGGCGAGGCGACGCCGATCACGGCGTAAGGGAAGATGACGTTGTCCTCGCCGATGGTGGTGGGGCCATCGAGGTAGACGTGGGCCATGAGGCGCGTGCGGGCGCCGATGGTAACTTCGCCTTCGATGACGCAGTAGGGACCGATTTCGGCACTGTCCGCGATGTGAGCCTGAGGGCTGATGATCGCGGTGGGGTGGATGGCCATGGACCTTATACTTTGGGCGGAGGAGGCGGATCGCCGAGCACGCACATCACTTCGGCTTCGGCCACGAGCACATCGCCGACCTTGGCCTGGCCCGCCATCAGCGCGGCGTTGGAGCGGCGGCGCAGGACTTTCATCTCGATGCGCAGTTGGTCACCGGGAACGACCGGCTTGCGGAACTTGGCCTCTTTGATGGAGGTGAGCAGCACGGGGCGATTCTTGCTATCGGGGATGTCTTTGAGGATGAGGACGCCGGCGACTTGCGCCATCGATTCCACAATCATGACTCCGGGCATCACAGGATAGGCGGGGAAGTGTCCCATGAAGAACGGTTCGTTGATGGTGACGTTCTTAATGCCGACAATGCGGTCGGGTTCGAGTTCTTCGATCCGGTCGACCAACAGCATCGGGTAGCGGTGCGGAAGGATCTCGCGGATCCCGTTCACGTCGAGGATGGGCATGCAAACCCGCTATTATAACAGCGATGGACCCGATCCTTTCCTACGTTCAATCCAAACAGAATGATCTGATCACGCTGATTCGCGAGATGGTGGAGTGCGAATCGCCGTCGGACGACCCGGCTGCGGTGAACCGCTTTGTCGACTTAATGGCAGTGCGGCTGGCCGGATTGGGCAACGTGCAGACGTTCCCGGGCGGGCGCTTCGGCAAGCACATGCAGGTGGAGTTCCTGCTGCCGGGGTTGAAGAAGTCGGGCCAGATCCTGGCGCTGGGCCACTCGGATACGGTGTGGCCGATGGGCACGCTGAAGGTGATGCCCTTCAAGCAGGAGAAGGGCCGGCTGTGGGGGCCCGGGGTCCTGGACATGAAGGCCGGGGTGGCGTTCTTCATCTTTGCCATGCGCGCGCTGCGCGATCTGCATATCGAGGTGAAACGCAAAGTCATTTTGCAGTTGAATTCTGATGAAGAAGTGGGCAGCGATTCATCGCGGGCGCTGACCGAAAAAATGGCGAAGAAGAGCCAGGCGGTACTGGTGCTGGAGCCGGGCACCGGACTAGAGGGCAAGCTGAAGACGGCGCGCAAGGGCGTCGGCGGGTACCACGTGCATGTGAAGGGCGTGGCGGCCCATGCGGGCGTCGACTTCACCGCCGGGTCGAGCGCGATTGTGGAACTGGCGAAGCAGATTGAGAAGATCGCCGGGTTCACGAATTTGAAAGCCGGGCTGACGGTGAATCCGGGGGTGATCCGCGGCGGCACGCGGTCGAATGTGATCGCAGCTGAGGCTCATGCCGATGTCGATATTCGCATTGCGAAGTTGAAGGACGCCGGGCCGCTGGAAAAGAAGTTCCTCGCCTTGAAGGCGTTTGATAAGAAGTGTAAGGTCACGGTGACGGGCGGATTGAACCGGCCACCGATGGAACGGACCAAGGAGATCGGCGAGCTGTTTCTGAAGGCGAAGAAACTGGCCGCGGAGCTGGGCGTGAAAATCGACGAATCGATGACCGGCGGCGGGTCGGACGGGAACTTCACGGCAGCGCTGGGCGTGCCGACGCTCGATGGACTGGGCGCGGTTGGCGAAGGAGCGCACGCGAGCCACGAGAGTCTTCTGGTGGACCGGATTGCGGACCGGACGACGCTGCTGGCGAAGCTGGTAGCGTCGCTGTAACCGCTTACAAGGCGCACTTTTTGGGATTGAGGCCTTTGGGAGCGCGGCCGTGGCGGGCTTCCCAGGCGAAGTTGGCGTAGCATTCGGCGTTGCGGAGCTTCTGGCGTGAGGTAAGCCTGGTTTTCATGTAGTCCGGGCTGCCGTAGGAATGGTCGACGATTTCGTTGACTCCCTGGATGTCGCCGACAAAGTGCGCCAATTCGTGGACGATGGCGAAGGGACCGCCGATGTTGGGGCGCTCGAAGGTTTCGAAGGCAACGGGGTTGGCGTAGATGGCATCTTTGCGAACAATGCCGTCGTGCGCGCCGGGCTGATAGAAGCCTCCACTGTAGGTGTAGGCGAGACGGGATTTGTCGGGGGCGGAATCGGAGTCGAAGACGTGTACGCCCCAGAGCCCGCCGGGACGCTCAAAGACCATCTGCATTTTGCGAAAAACGGCACTGGCCCACTGGAGTTCGGCGGCACGTTGTTGGGCGGGCTGGTCGTCGATGCCGAAGTGGCGATTGGAGAGCGCCATGCGGCTCTCACGGCTGAAGGTGAAGAGGCCGCCATCGGTGGCGCCGATGGGTTGATCGACGACGGCTGAGGCCATGGTGAGGTTGGTTTGGGCGGCGCGAATCCAGATGAGGGATTCGGCGAGGTGCCTGGCCATCGGTTCGTAGATGGCATTGCCGGGCATGGGTGCGTTGGCGTCGAGGATTTCGTTGATTTTGGACAGGGTTTGGCGGCCCGGGTCGACGCGGCCGTCAGCTCCACTCCAGCCGAAGTGTTTGATCTGGAACTTCTGGATGGCGGCATTGGTTTTCGGGCCGGCGATTCCGTCCAGTTTCAGTGGAGGCTGGGCTCCGCCCTGGTCGATGGGGATGCGGTTCAGGGATTCCTGAATGGTCTCGACATCCTTGGGGATGTTGACGCCAGCCATGCCGACGGATTTGGAGATCTGGATTGCGCCTGCAGTGCTGGATGAGCTTGGGTCGTAAAGGGCGCAGAGACCGTCGGTGTGCATGGCTTTGCAGGGCATTGGTAGATATTATAGGGTCGCGATGAGGTGTCAGGCGGCGCGGCCAAGGACCGGAGGAGCGTTCTTGCCGCAGCAGCGCTTGTATTTGTTGCCGCTGCCGCAGGGGCAAAGGGCGTTGCGCGGGGTTTGGGGTTGTTCATCAGTTTCCGGTGTTGAATGTGATGAATTGTGATGAATTTCGGCGGCAGCAGTTCGGTCCTGGGCTTGTTTGTATCCAGCGAGGTAGGCGCCATCGAGGAGTTGCTCATAGGGCGCGTCCTTGGGGCTGGGTGATTTTTCCGGCGTAGTGACGAACTTGATGATGGCTAGAGCGGTGCGGACACGGAGGGCCGGGGACGCGGTTTCATCTTCGATGACTTTGCGGAGAATGGCGATAGATGGGGCCGCGAGTGAGTTCATTTCGTCGCGGGTGAGGTCGGCATGGGCTTGCTTGACGGCAGCGACGGTGTCGCGGAATTCGGGGATGTTGCGGGACCAATAGTGGACCGTTGTGCGGTGAATGCCGGCGGCATCGGCGGCGGCGGTGACACTGAGGCCGGTGGTCAGGGCCTGGATCACATCGAGCTGTTTGGGGGTGAGGGACATGGGATTCGTCTCCTGGCTGGAGAGTAGCAGGGGGAGGTGGCGCGGACTGGTAAACGCCGCGCTCTGACAGCACGTAAATCATTGATGGTAAATAAGAAAGAAAATTTCAAACCGTAGTGACCCGACCCGAGGGGATCGGATTCAGATGGATCGAAAGTGGTTGTCAGGCCCGATGCTGTATTGCTGAACGTCGAAGCCTGTGGGGTAGACGTCGATGACGAGAAAGCTCTTGGGGCCTCCCATTTGGGTGGCGGATCCGGCAATGAAGTGAAGTGGGGGATAGGGTTGTGGTTCGTACTGAGAAACGTGGACGTGGCCGGTAAGGACCAAGTCTGCTCCTGCGTCGGCGAGCGTTTGAGCGATGGTTTCGCGGTTGTCCAGGCGAAGCTGTTTGTTATCATGCGCAGGCGCCACAGAGAGTGGGTGGTGCATGAGAACGATGCGGATAGCGTCGGGGTGGCGCGCAAGTTCGGAGCAGATGGCTGCCAGAGAACTCGGTTCGACCGCACCCGTAGCATCCCAAAACGGTTGGGTGTGCCTGTTGGTGTCGATCCGAAAGAAAATGACCCGCCCTTCGCAGGAGGGAGTGCTTTCGAGAGACAGAAAGTGTGCCTGGTAGTGGACAGGGGGCTTCCCGGCGGCAAAGTCCCATTTGTCGTGATTGCCCGGGACTTGATGCACTGTGCCGAGCCTGCTCAGGAAAGACTGGCCGGTTTGAAACTCGAGTTGTTTGCCGCTCGCAGTGAGGTCGCCGGTATGCACGAGCAGCAGAGGGAGATCGGAGGTTGTGGCTTGTTCGGTGATTTCGTGGAGGATTCGCTCAAGTGCCCGGACGGCCTGGTAATCGTGCGTATAGCGGCCCTGTACGGGGGTAGGAGCACAGACCCTGTGCCACCACTCTTCGCGGTTTACAAGCTGCTCACCAAAGTGGAGGTCGGAGAGGTGGACAATTCGCGCAATCGGGTTGTCAGACACGGTTATCTAGCGAATCTGGGTCCGCGGAAGGGTGGGGCTTGAAGGGGGTTTTCGGCGAAGAGATGATATTGGGATTGGGCTAGATCGGTGGGTCTAAAGCGACCGATGCCCCCGAGGTATACGGCTGATGCGCCTTTGTTTGTGAAGTAGCTCTGGAGTTCGGATTTGAGAGCGTCGAGAACGGCGTTGCATTCCTGGCCGTGGAGCCCGGTGCAGTGTCCGATCTCGGCGAGGACCTGCTGAATGGTGACATACTCGGAGGCGAACGCCTCTGTGGTATCGGTATGTAGCTGAGGCTGATGAAGTTGCTGGAGTTTTTCGATATACAGATTGGAAATGCCACCAAGGGCGGAATTGAGCTGCTCCGGAAGCACGGATTTATTGGGTAGACTTACACGCTCTGCGGCGAGGCGGCAAAAGTCCGGGAGATCGGGTCGCATTTCGATTCCTGGTGCGGACATTCCTGGTGCGGACATCTGAGTAACTGATCGGAGAGGATTGGATAGTTGTTGTTAGGACAACGCTCTTAACCACCCACTGGAATCACCTTAGCATGCCCGCCGAGTCGGATACGGCGGGGCGGGACACAAAGTTCCTGAAAGTAGGGGCGATCTTTTTTATGCTGCGTTGTCACCGGCGCCGGCGGCGGGGGCGGATTTCGACGCCTACCCCGATGGTCCAGCCGCCGATGGGGCCGCTGTCTCCCGCAGGCTTGATCGGGACGCCGACTTCGACGCTGTCGCGGCTGCCGCTGGGGGTGACGGAACCGCCCACGGTCACGCGCCAGGTGTAGCGTTTGGTGCGGCCGGCGAGGCCGAAGCCGGGAGCGAGGTCGTAGATGCCGTGGTCAATCGCTTCCTTGAGATTGGGCGTGCCGTCGAGATTGAGGTAGGGATGCGTGTCGAGGTGGACATTGCCGAGGCCGGAGTCTTTGTCGAGTTCGATGTGGACGCGGGGGCCGAAGCCTTTTTCGCGGTACCCCTGCCCAAGGGTGACGCGGTTGCCGACCCAACCGGTGACGTCGCGGCTGTTGTCGTGGCGGTAGGGGGCATCGCTATTCGGTTTCTTGCTGAAGTCGAGGGAGTCGAGGTTCGGCAGACGGGGGATCAAGGGCGGTGAAGGCTCATTGTGGGTGGAGAGGTTGCGAACAATGTTCTCAATCGCAGCAATGTCGGGGGATTCGAAGTCGAACCCTCGCGGCTCGGGATCGTCGTACACCTTGATGGGGCGGAGTTTGAAGTTGCCAAGGGGGATGCGGCGCAAGCTGACCTCGTGGATCACCTCTTTGACGATGGGGTGATCGGCATAGGTAGTGACCGCGTTGCCGTAGCGATCGCGGCCGATGACCCGGTGGTCGTCGTCAAGGTGCATGCCGCAGGGGCAGGCACTTTTTCCGATGGCGAAGTCGATGTGGAGGGCTTTCGGCCATTTGGTGGACTTGAGGTCGGGCTGGGTGATTTCGGTGAAGCCGTAATTGTTGGAACGGGCATCCCAAGGGGAGTAGTGACCAATGTGCTCCGGGTCTTCGGCGAGGTTCGTGTTGCCACGCAGCAGTTCGGCCAGGCCGCGCGGGTTTTCCACGCTGAAGTCGAATCCGAAGGGCGCCGAGGCAGTGGTGTGCTTTTTGAGAATGCGAAAGCTCCTGGTTTGGTTCAGATCGATGGACGTCACCTTCTTGAACTGAGCGATGATCTCCTGGCATTGGTGGTCTGACATATAGCCTCCTGCTCATACAAACGGAATCCGCGAACAAAATTAGCCGGGTGGGTTGGGATTACACTGAAAGTTTGCATGCCGTCCCGAAAGATCATCATTGCCATTGACGGCCCCGCCGGAGCGGGGAAGAGTACGATTGCCAAGCGCCTGGCCGCGAGGCTGAATTTTCTGTATATCGATACGGGGGCGATGTATCGCGCCGTGGGATTGTGGGCGCTGCGGACCAATACGGCGCTTGACGATATGCACCGGCTGGAGCAACTGGCGCTGGCGGCTCAAATTGAGCTGACAGACGGGGGAACCGGGGTCCGGTTGAATGGGGAAGATATTACGGGGCTGATCCGGACGCAGGAACTCTCCGATGCGGCTTCGAAGGTGTCGGCGGTGCCGGGTGTGCGGCGGGCGCTGGTGGAGAAGCAGCGCGAGATGGGCGAGGTTCAGAGCGTAGTGATGGAAGGCCGGGATATCGGCACGAACGTGTTTCCCAATGCCCAGGTGAAGATTTACCTCGATGCCAGCGTAGAGGTGCGCGCCGGGCGGCGGTTGCGGGATTTGCAGGCGAAGGGCGAATCTTCCACGCTGGCCAAAGTATGCGCCGAGATCCGGGACCGGGATGAGCGCGATTCGACGCGGAGCGAGGCTCCGCTGCGGCAGGCCGAGGATGCGGCCTACATTGACTCGAGCGATCTTTCTCCGGAGGCGGTGGAAGAGGCAGTGCTGAAAGTGTACCGGGACCGCACTTCGAACGGGAAGGCGCACGGCGGGACGCTACAATAGAGAGAGTGCTGGTCCAACTCGAACCGAAGAAGGAACGTCCGAACTGGTTGCGCGCACCCGCCCCGGTGGGTGAGAACTATCGCGATTTGAAGGGTCTTGTGGAGCGGCTGAAGCTGCACACGGTGTGTGAATCGGCGGCTTGTCCGAATGTGGGGGAGTGCTGGAATCACCGCACCGCGACGTTCATGATTCTCGGCAATGTGTGCACGCGGCGCTGTGGGTTTTGCGCGGTGCAGAAGGGTGCGCCGCTGGAAGTGGATTTCGATGAGCCACGCCGCGTGGCGGAAGCTGTGGCTGCGCTGGGGTTGCGGTTTGCCGTGATCACGAGTGTCAATCGCGACGATCGGAAGGACGGCGGCGCGCTGCTGTTTGCGATGGTCATTGAGGCCATACGTGAGCGGGTGCCGGGCTGCAAGGTGGAAGTGCTGGTGCCGGATTTTCAGGGCTCGCATGAAGCGATGAAGATCGTGATGGATGCGAAACCGGACGTGCTGAATCACAATACGGAGACGGTGCCGCGATTGTACCGGCAGGTGCGGCTGGGGGCGCGGTATCCGCGATCCTTGGACATGCTGCGGTTCGCCAAGGAATGCAATGAAGAGATTCCGGTGAAATCGGGGTTGATGTTGGGGTTGGGAGAAACGCGGGAAGAAGTGATCGAAGTGCTGCGCGACTTGAAGGCGCATCGGGTAGACATTGTGACCTTGGGGCAATACCTGCGGCCGTCGCCGAAGCATCTGCCGATTTTCCGTTACGTATCGCCTGAGGAGTTCGCTGAGTTCAAGGCGATCGGGATGGAACTGGGCTTCGCGCATGTGGAAGCAGGGCCGCTGGTGCGTAGTTCCTATCACGCCGATCATTCGCACGAATCCGCCTCGGCGACGCCTGTTTCATGCTGAACAAACCGGTGGCCGTGATGGACGGCATATGGCAGATGAGGCTGCCGTTGCCGTTCGAACTGGATCACGTGAACGTGTACCTGGTCGAGTTGCGCGATGGGTACATGCTGGTGGATTGCGGATTGGGAACCGAGGAATCGTATGGGGAACTGACGGCGCAGTTGGGTGAGATTGGGGTGCCGGTGTCGGCGATCCGCGAGATTTTCCTCACGCATACGCATCCGGATCATGTGGGATTGGCGAAGCGGTTGCTGGACGAGACTGGCGCGGGGCTGCATATGCATGCGGCGGAGTTGGATCAACTGACGCGCATTGCGCGCAGCGCGGACAAGCCACTGTGGCTGGATGAGGTGCTGCATCGAGCGGGTGTGCCGGCGGATTTGATTGAGCGGATTGAAGGCTCGTTTGATCGCATCCGGCGGAATTTTGTGGAGTTGATTCCGCACCGGGTACTGACGGGTGAGGAGACGATTGAGATGCGGAGCGGCGTGTTGGAACTGGTACTGACTCCAGGACATTCGCCGGGGCATTTGTGTTTGTATGACCGGGGGACGCGGACACTGCTATCGGGAGACCATGTATTGCAGTGGATTACGCCGAATATCGGGTGGCTTCCGGAGCGGGACGCTTTGGGTGAGTTTTATGAGTCGCTGGATCGGATAGCGGTGTATGAGGCGGAGCGGATCCTGCCCGGGCATGGGAAGATCTTCTCGGATTTGAAGGGGTATGTGACGAAGACGAAGGGGCACCACGATGCGCGGTGCGCGCAAATTGTGGAAGCGCTGCGAGGGCAGGCGAAGACGGCGCATGCGTTGGTGTCGGATTTGTGGGCGCGGCCGCTGGCTCCGTTCCATCACCGGTTTGCGGTGTTTGAGGTGCTGGCGCATTTGGAGTATTTGTGGCGGCGGGGGGAGATTCGGCGGGAGGGAGATGGGGGTTGGGATTTGTGGATAGCTAGTTAGACACCACAGGTATTATAATATTCATAAGAATGAAAGGAGCGGGAGCATGCTCTCCCTCAAACTCACGAAGATTGGCACTTCGACTGGGGCCGTTCTGCCCAAGGAAATGCTCACGCGGCTGAAGGTGGCGAAGGGTGACATGCTGTACGCGATCGAGACGAAAGACGGCTACCTGATCACGCCATACGACCCTACGATTGAGGACCAACTGGAAGCGGGCCGTGAGTTCATGAAGGAATACCGGGACACTTTCAAAGCCTTGGCGAAATGAAAGGCGCGCCTCGATGGATCAGTAAGAAAGCGCTGCTCTTACTTCATGAAGAGAGCCTTGCCACGTTTGGCGGAGCCTCTGGAATGCGGGACGAAGGGCTGCTGGATTCGGCATTGGCTCGTCCACAGAATCTCCAGGCCTATCAGCCCGACTGCACAATTGCAGAGTTGGCGGCAGCGTACGCGTACGGCAGTATGAAGAACCATCCCTTTGTGGACGGCAATAAACGTGCGGCCTTCTTGTGCGTCGGCCTCTTTCTCGCTATTCAAGGTGTGAAACTTGTTGCCAACCAGTTGGAAGCAATTCAGATGATTCTTGGGGTTGCTGCCGGGGGGGTTGCAGAAGGCGAGCTAGCGGCGTGGATCGAGCGGAACAGCACCAGCCGTTGAGCCGCTCATCATGAGTGGGCGGGCGAAGGTGAGTTCGAGTTCGGTGTATTGGGGTAGGCTGACGTCGTTGCCGCGTTGAAGCAGAAGGAAGACGGCTCCGGTGCCGAGGCCGATGTAGCGGGCAGTGGTGGCAGCGGATCCGGCGGCAGCCGTTCCCACTCCGGCTTTGACTCCTTCTTCGAAGATGTCGTCGATCAATTTGCCGCTGGCGTAGGCCAGGCCGATGTCGACGGCGAGGCGGAGTTTGCTCACCGGGCCGCCGCTGAGTCCTCCTTCCGCGTCGAGTGAAGCGCCGGCTCCCTTTTCCGTGTTGGCGCTGGAGAGAACCGTGGCAATAGGAAGGCTGCGGCCATCGGGGAGACGAAGGCTGTTGAAGCCGAGACGGAGCGAAGCGGGGCGGAAGACGCGGCGGGGGCCTTTGGAGGCAGTGACGGCGCCGGTGAGGAGTGTGCCTGCGGGCACGGTAGCGCCGCCGTTGAGACGGATGGGCTCGAGGAGTTGCGCTTCGATTGGGTCGCCGGCTTTGGCGTTGGAGGCACGAAGACCTTTGAGAAGCAGGATACGGGCTTTGGCTCCGGAGGGAATTTCGGCGGTGGTGGCGAAGATGGGGCCTGCCGGGACGGATGGGAATCCGGAGAGACGCACAACGAGCGAGAGGTGATCGCGTTGCTGGGGGGCCGAGGCGATGGATTGGCCTTTGGCGCGGAGACGGCGCTGTTCGCTGAGAGTGACGATTTCTGCATCGATAGGACGTTCCGTTCCATCAGGAGTGAGGAGGGAGACGGCACGGGGAGTGAGCTTGTAGGTGGCTTTGGGGAGTGGGCCGCCGGTGGCAAGGGCTCCGATGCGGCGAAGTGTGGAGATACGAGGCCTCTCTTTGGTGACGGAGGCGAGCGTGAACCTGAGGCGGGTGGCGGCGGGGAGCAATTCGGAGGAACCGAGATAGACAGGATTGTCAATGGTTGCTTCAAGGGTGGCGCCGGGGGTGAGCTTTTTGATGGGAATGCGGGTGGTGACGCTGGATCGGGCGAGGACCGATTCGGCGGTGGCGAATAAAGAAACGAGGTGAAACAGAATGAAAGGAAACAGACTCACCGTCATGGATGAGTCGATTGTCTCACGACCAGAAGATTTTCGTAGCTTCGACGGCTTCGCGGAGTTCGTTGACCTGGGTGGCGGTGACTTCGAGGAAGTCGAGGCCTTCGGTGAGCCAGCGGGCGATGGCGGGTTGGAGGAGGTGGTAGAAGACGTGGCGGCCTTCGCGGCGTTCTTCGACGACGCGATGGGAGCGGAGAAGGCTCAGATGTTGGGACACACCGGAGTGGGATACGCCGAGGACAGTCTGGAGGGAATTGACGTCTTTTTCGCCGTCACGGAGCTCTTCGATGATGCGGATGCGGTGGGGGTGGGAGAGGACTCCGAGTAGTTTGGCAAGCTCTTTGGAGACAACGGTGCGGTTTGGCATAGGGTCCCGGAATGAATGATACACGGTCTTTGTTCAAATGTCAAAAGATCTAACAATACAAATGTTCAAATATCTTGACATATTGATGTCTAGATTGATAGGATCGATTTGTGGCTATGACTTCCCCTCTTCAGCAGGTCCGCTCCTGGCTCTTCGTGGAGCGGACCTTACTCTGGATTGCCGTGATCTACTCAGTTGCGATTGGTTTACTGTCACTTGTGGTGCCAGTGGCTGTACAGTCGCTGGTGAACACGGTGGCGTTTGGCAACTTATTGCAACCATTATTCGTACTGACGCTGGCGGTGCTGGCTGGATTGGGCTTTTCCGGCGTGCTGCAAGGGTTGCGAACCTTTGTGGTGGAACTGCTGCAGAGGCGGATTTTCGTACGGATCTCGTCGGATGTAGTACACAAGCTGCTGCGGGCGAAGGTGGAGGCCTTTGACGGGCATCACGGGCCTGAGCTGGTGAACCGGTTTCTGGAAGTGGTGACGGTGCAGAAGAGTGGAGCGATACTGCTGATTGACGGATTATCGATTTTCATGCAGACATCGATTGGCATGATCCTGCTGGCCGTATATCACCCCTGGCTGCTGGCGTTCGATGTGCTGCTGTTTCTGGCGATTCTGGTGGTCTTGTTTCCCATGGGCAGGGGGGCAGTGGCGACGAGCATCCTGGAATCGAAGGCGAAGTACGAGCTAGTGGCGTGGCTGGAGGAGATTGCGCGTTGGCCGGCATCATTCAAGCCAGCGAACGGGCAGGCATTCGCCACGGAGCGGGCGGACTCGCTGGTAAAGAAATACCTGGGCTACCGGATGAAGCATTTCCGGATTCTGATGCGGCAGATTCTGGGGTCGCTGGGGTTGCACGCGGCGGCGAGCGCGGTGTTGCTGGGAGCGGGTGGCTGGCTGGTGATCCAGCGGCAGTTGACTCTGGGGCAATTAGTGGCGGCGGAGTTGGTGGTGACGTTGGTGGTGAGCGGATTCAGCAAGTTCGGCAAGCAACTGGAGACGTTCTACGATTTGTGCGCGGCGGCGGACAAGCTGAGTTATCTGACGGACCTGCCGGTGGAGGAATCGGGGAAGGAGCGGCTGGAGGAGCGGAAGGAAGGGGCGCGTGTAGTGTTCCGTGATGTGCGCTTCGGCTACGGCAATGGAACGCCGATTCTGGTGCATGGCAGTTGTGAGATCACGGCGGGAGCGCGGGTGGCCCTGACGGGGCATGGGAAGACGACATTTCTGGATTTGATTTACGGGTTGCGGACCCCGGCCGGCGGCGAGATTGAGGTGGATGGTTTGGACGTGAAGGACCTCCGGCTGGAATCGCTACGGGCACAGATTGGGCTGGCCCGCAAGGCGGACATTTTCCACGGGACGATTGCTGATAATTTGCGGTTGGGAAATCCGAGGGCTGGAGCGGTAGAGATGCGGGCGGCTTTGGATCAGGCTGGCTTGCTCGACGAGATTCGCAATTTTCCAGACGGCCTGGATACCCAACTGGTGACAGGCGGGCTGCCGCTGTCGCACAGCCAGAGTCTGCGGCTGGTGATTGCTCGCGAGGTGCTGAAGCAGCCCCGGCTGCTGCTTCTGGACGAATGTCTGGATGAGATTGAAGACATCAAGTTGCGGAGCCGGATTCTGGAGGGCCTGTTGGACCCGCGGAATCGGTGGACGGTGCTGGTGGCGACGAAGAACCCGGAAATCCGGGCCGCCTGTGAACAGCACTTTCATTTAGAGGAAGGAACCTTGCGGGAGGCCTTGAAGCAATGACGACGACAAATGAACAGACGGTACTGCTGCCCTCGATGTCGATGGTGCGCTATCCGAGCGCGGTGTGGACACTGGCTCTGATGTTGTTTGTGCTGCTGGTGGTGATGCCGGTGGCGCTATTGGTGGCGCCGTGGCAACAGAACGTGGCGGGACAAGGCAAAGTGTCGGCGATTCATCCGAGCGACCGGCAGCAGGCGATTGATTCGCCGGTGGAAGGGCGTGTGTTGCGCTGGCACGTGGTGGAAGGTACGAAGGTGAAGGCCGGCGATCCGGTGGTGGATGTATCGGACATTGACGCGGCGTTCCTGTCGCGCATCGTGCAGGAGCGGGAGAACATCCTGCGGCGCATTGAAGCGGCCAAGTCGCGCGAGGTTTCCCTCGGCGAGCGCATTGCGGGATTGGAAGGATCGCGGCGGAATTCACTGGATGCGAACCAGTCGCGGATTGAGACGGCGTCGGACCGTGTGCAGGCGGCCGAGAAAGCGCTGACCGCGGCTGAGGCGACGCTGGTTGCGGACCGGCTGAATCTGGACCGGCAGAAGAAGCTGATTGAAAAAGGGCTGACCTCGACGCGCAACGTGGAACTGGCGCAGATGGCCTATGATCGCGCGGTGGCGGAAGTGGAGCGCAGCCGGGCCGCGGTGAATGCAGAGAAAAACTCGAAGTCGGTGCTGACGGCGGACCAGCAGAAGATTGTGACGGACTTCCGCTCTTCGATTGAAGATGCGAAGGCGTCGCGCGCTACGGCGTTGACGGAGATTGCGAACGCGAATATCGAATTGCAGCGCGTGGATGCGAGGCTGGCACGGCAGGAGAGCCAGACGGTGCGGGCTCCGCGGGATGGCACGATTTTCCGGTTGCTGGCGCAGCCGGGGAGCGAGGTGCTGAAGGCCGGCGATCCGGTGGCCCTGCTGGTGCCGGAGGCGACGCAGGTTGTCGTGGAGTTGTGGATGAGCGGCAACGATGCTCCGCTGATCACGCCGGGCCGTGATGTGCGCTTGCAGTTCGAGGGCTGGCCGGCAATTCAGTTTGTGGGTTGGCCGTCGGTGGCGGTGGGGACGTTTGGCGGCAAGGTGCTGCTGGTAGATTCCACCGACAACGGCGAAGGGAAGTTTCGCGTGCTGGTGACGCCCGATCCGAATGATGAGCCTTGGCCGTCGGCGCGATGGCTGCGGCAGGGCGTGCGCGCGAATGGTTGGGTGTTGTTGAACCAAGTGAAGCTGGGCTTCGAGCTTTGGCGGCAATTCAACGGATTCCCGCCGACGGTGGCGATTACCGAGCCGGGCAAAGAGAAGAGTGGAGGAAAGAAGTGAAGGCCGGTTTGTTGATGTTGTTTGCCGCGTTGGCGGAGGCGCAAGTGCTGACCCTGCAGGAAGTGCTGGAATCGGTGCAAAAGAGCTATCCGCCACTGCTGGCTGCATTGCAGGAGAAGCAGGCGGCGGAGGGAGACATGCTCTCGGCGCTGGGCCGGTTTGACACAACGTTCCGGGCGCGGTTTGATACCGACCAGATTGGGTATTACGACAATGAACGGATTGATATTGGCGTAGAGCAGGCGACCACGAAGTGGGGCACCAGCTACTACGGGGGATGGCGCCTGGGCGAAGGAACGTTTGCGCCGTACGACGGGAAGCTGGATACGCGGAGTTACGGCGAGTTTCGTGCCGGGATGAAGATGCCGCTGCTGCGCGACCGGGCCATTGACAGCCGGCGCGCGGATCTGCAGAAAGCGGACTTGAACCGGCGGCTGGCGGCGTTGTCGATTGACCAGCAGAAGATCGTGATTTTGCAGACGGCGACGCGGCGCTATTGGGAGTGGGTGGCCGCGGGGCGCCGCTATGCGGTGGCCGAGCAGTTGCTGGAACTGGCGATGAAGCGCAATGAAATTCTGAAGGAGAGCGTGCGGCTGGGGCAGACCCCGGCGATTGAAGTAGCGGAAAACGAGCGGGCGATCCTGCAGAGGCGGTCACAGTTGGTGGAAGCCGAGCGGGCGCTGCAGTTGGCGACGATTGATCTTTCGTTGTTCTATCGTTCCGGCGATGGGAAACCGCGGATGGCGGGCGCGGCCCAGTTGCCGGCGGGTTTTCCGTCGCAAGAGGCTTTGACGGAGACGCAGATTGCTGATGACATCGAGACGGCGCTGCGGCGGCGGCCGGAAGTGGAGCGGCTGATTGTGCAGCGGAGGCAGACGCAGGTGGATGCGGAGTTAGGGCGGAATCAGCGGCTGCCGAACGTGGATGTGCTGCTTTCGTTCACGCGGGAAGGCGGTACCGGGATGGTGCGGCGCGGTCCGACGGAGTTGAAAGGCAGTTTGATTTTTGAATTACCGTTGCAGCGGCGCGCGGCGGAAGGGCGCATTGTGAACGCCGAGGCGCGGCTCAATCAGATTGAGCAACGGGAGCAGTTCACACGCGATCAGATTACGGCGGAAGTTCAGGATGCGATCTCGGCGGTGCAGACGGCGTTCCGGCGGGCGAAGCTGATTGCCGAGGAAGTGCAGGTGGCGCGCACACTGGAAGACGCGGAGCGGACGAAGTTCGATCTGGGAGACAGCACATTGTTCCTGGTGAATTTGCGGGAGCAGGCAACGTTCGATGCCGCGGTGCGGGAAGTGTCGGCGCAGGCGGATTACTTCCGGGCGCAGGCGCTGTATGAACTGGCGATTGCCGAGGCGCTGGCTCCAACGGCGCGGCGGCCGAGCGTGAAATAATCTTGGCGTGAAAACGGCTCTGGTGTTGCTGTTGGTGGCGGTGGGTGTTTGGGCTGCGCTCGCGTGGCTCGCCCACCGTAGCGCGTTTTTTCCAATGAAAGCACCGGAGGGTTGGTGGCAGGTGCAGCAAGAGGTGGGGGCGGAGGATGTTTGGCTGACGGCCGGCGATGGAGTGAAGTTGCATGGCTGGTGGGTGGGTGCAAAAGACGCGGCAGTGGCGACGTTGTTTCTGCATGGGAATGCGGGGAATGTGACGCATCGGGGGGCGGCGTTGCGGGAGATTGCGGCGGCGGGATCTTCGGTGCTGATTGTGGACTATCGCGGGTATGGGAAGAGCGAGGGATCGCCTTCTGAGTCAGGGTTGTATCGCGACGCGGACGCCGGCTATGACTGGCTGCTGGCGAAGGGGTTTGCCGAGAACCGCATCATCATTCACGGCGAGTCGTTGGGGACTGCGGTGGCGGTGGAACTGGCGGAGCGGAAGCACTGCCGGGGCGTTGTGCTGGAGGCTCCGTTTTCGTCGGCTCGCGATGTGGCGGGGAAGGTGTTCCCTTTCGTTGGTCCGCTGGTGATGTGGGGATTCGATTCGATGGCGCGGATTGGTCTGCTGCGCGCGCCGCTGCTGGTGATTCATGGCGACCGGGATGAAGTGATCGACATTGAGCTGGGACGAAAGCTGTTTGCAGCGGCGCGGGAACCGAAGCGGATGTGGGTGATCGCCGGTGGCGGGCACAACAACATCGTGGAAGCGGGCGGGCCGGAGTATGGACGGCGGCTGAGAGAATTCTATGCGTGGGCGAGCATATAAGCCGAGGTGTCGTAGAAGGACTGCCACTCGGTGACCTGGCCGTTTTCGACGCGGAAAAGCATCGCCCAGTCGGTTACGGCGTTCTTGCCGGTGGCGATGGAGGTGCAAGCTTCTTTACCGATGGCGATGACGCTGCTGCCGTTGGTGAAGTACTCCTTCACTTCGAACTGCGTGATGCTTTCGCTGGCGGCGAGGCGTTGGAAGAATTCGGCGACTCCAGCGGGGCCGGTGTAGTGGCCGGCGTTGGGGATGCCGGCGCCGGGTGCGGTCCAACGGCAATCGGGGGAGATGTGCGCGAGGATGAAGGGGATGTCACCTCGGGAGAAGGCGGCGTAAAGGGCCTCTACGAGTTGTTGGGGAGTCATGTTGATTTCCTTTCGTTGGGGAATACGGAAGGAAGTGTGGAAGTGGATTCAGGCTCCGGTGGGAACTTCCATGCCGAGCCAATCGCAGATGAGGCGATAGGTGAAGCCCCAGAGCGGAACTTCGTTGAGAGGGATGGCGGGCCACTTCATTTCCGGAGGCAGGCCGGGGATGGTGACGTGCTGGTGGTTGGCTTTGTCGGCGAGGAGATGGACGGGGGTCCAGACGGCTTCGACGGCTTCTTCCGGGTCGACGTTGACCGGGAGCCGATGTTCGAGACGAAAGCCGAAGGGCGCAACCCAGATCTGGCGGCCGACGCGGCGCCCGGCAGTGGAGGGAGGGAGGGTGACGGAGAGTTGCTCGCGGGGGAGAGTGATGTCGACTTCTTCGCGCAATTCGCGAAGGGCGGTGTCGAGAAGATCGCGGTCTTGTGCGTCGCGGCGGCCACCGGGGAAAGACCAGTGCCCGGACCAGGGATCGCGGGGATTGGTGGCGCGGCGGATGAGGAGGATTGACTCTTCGGGCAGCATGGCGTGGAGAATGGCCACTGCTGCTTCTGGTTCCATCGGGGACAACTTGCTTCGACTGCCTCTGTAATTAGGATCGCATTTTCCGGCGGCGCCATTCGAACAGAATGATGCCGGCGGCGACGCTGACGTTGAGGGAAGCGATGGCTCCGGCCATGGGGATGCGCAGGACGACGTCGCACTGTTTGCGAACGTGCTCATGGAGGCCTTTGCCTTCGCCACCGAGGATGAAGACGGTGGGGGCGCTGAAGGGGACCTGATCGTAGTCCTGCTCCCCGCGTTCGTCGAGGCCGTAGATCCAGTAGCCCTGTTCTTTGAGCTTGTCCATTTCCTGGCGGACGTTGCCGATTTTGATGATGGGGAGATGCTCGATGGCGCCGGCGGAGGCTTTGACGACGGTCTCGGTGACGCCCGCGGCGCGGCGATCCGGGATGAGGAGGGCATCGACGCCGGCGGCGTGGGCGGAGCGGATGATGGCTCCGAGGTTGTGGGGATCTTCGACGCCATCAAGAAGGACGAGGCATTGGGCACTGGCGAGATCGTCGAGGGAGGCGTATTTCTGAGCTGCGCCGAAGGCGATGACTCCCTGGTGAACGGAGCCTTTAGAAGCGCGTTCGAGGGCTTCGCGGGGTTCGAAGCGAATGGGTACGTCGGCCTGACGAGCGAGGTCGATGATTTCCTGGAGTTTGGGACTGGCGGCGCCTTTGGCGATGAGGATGCGGACGAGTTGACGGCCTGCGCGAAGGGCTTCGCGCACGGGGTGAATGCCTGCGATGATGCTCACTTGATGTCAGTATAGCCGCGGGTGGGTGATCTATGCCCACCCGCTTGTGGTGAAGTGCTACTACTCGCTCATGGCGGCGAACAGCGCGCCGCGGGCGGTGGAATAGAGCGGCTGGTCGGCGATGCGGACTTCGGAAATCGCGAGCGGGAAGTTGGCCGCTTCGAGGGCCTTGGCGAAGCGATCGCGGAAGCCTTTGGGCATGACGGTGCCGCCGCTGAGCACGAGCGGGATGGGCCGGCCGAGGCGGGGGATGGTCTTGGTGTTGGCAATGCCTTCCACCATGCCGGTGACAAGGGACTGGATCATGTCCTCGTAGTAAACGTTGAGCACCTGCTGGACTTTGTCGGTGAAGTGGCCGTTGAAGTGGAAGGAGCTCTCCTTGGCGATGCGGACGCGGGTGGCGAGTTCGCCGGTAGCCGTGGCGGCGCTCCCGTCGATGTAATCGCCAGCTTTCGGGATGGAGAAGGACAGCACGGGCACGGAGAGGTAAGCGAGGCAGACGTTGCAGAGGCCGCCGCCGCAGGAGATGCCGATACCGGTGTAGTTGGATGCTTCCAGTTCGCCGTAGATGACGGCGAGCCCTTCGTTGATGCTGTGTACTTCGTGGCCAAGGCCGGAGAGCAATTGCTTGATGGTGGCTTCGTGGTAGGTGGTGTTTTCGTTCGAGCCAAGCGGCGGGGCGGGCACACTGAAGTAGAGCTTGCTGGGGGGCGCGCCGGCGAGGAGATTGCGGAAGATTTCGCCCATCTGGGCTTCGGATTCGGGCTCACCGGGGTTGAGTACGCCAGCGCGCATGGGGCGGCGGGTCTCACGGCCGAGCAGGTCGGCGAAGCGTTCGCTTTCGTTGCCGTGGACGACGAGTTCGTTCGCTTGCACCGTGTAGGGCACATTCTCTTTCTTCAACACCCCTTCGGTGATCTTGGAATAGGGGATGCGGACGAAGGCGTTCAATTGAGAGTCGAAGCTGTAATCGGCGCCGTTCTTTTTGGCGAGGACGATGCGGCTGGTGCCGGCGTCAAGGCCGAGTGCGGCGGTTTGTTTGTCTTTGCTCATCTTATTTCTCCTGTACGAGGTGGGGGATCAGATTCCGTGTTCCTGCTGTTTCCGCCAAATGGCGATGTATTCCCGGTAGCGGCGCTGCATGTCGGAGCGCCGCAAGGCCTGCTGGTGAAGTTGCTTTTCGCCTGCCTGGAGGCTGAGGCGGAGTTGGGGTTCGATGCGGTCCCAGTAGACGCTGTCATAGGCGAAGCCGAAGTGGAGCATGCTGGGAGGGGGAATGCGGTAATTGTCGGGGAGACCAAAGGCGGCGTAAGGGAAGCCCGCGCCGAGGTCGGTGTGATTGCCGATCTTGAAATTATCGGGATTGACTGAGACCTGGCCGTGGGTGGTGCAGTTTTCGGCGGGGATATCGTAGCGGGCGCGGAGCATTTCGGTGAGAATGCGTCCGGCGTGGATTTGAGCGGCGTTGAGGCCTTCGGCGCCATCCTGCGGCTGCGTTTGCGCTTCGAAGGAGATGCCGAGGAAGCTTTCGTTGAGGTTGACGTAGACCCAATCGCGATCGGCCCAGACGGACCAGCCGGCGTGGTTGGCGACACGATCCTCTTCGACGACGCGGTGGACGCGGCCGAAGCGGTCGATCAGGTAGTGGTAGGACTTGCGGTTGCGGACGTATTCGAGGAGCTTGGCTCCGGCGTATTGGAGGATGCGATTGGACGAAGCCTGGAAGGGAAAGAGTTCACTTTCCGTGGTGTGGTAGACGATGCCGATGGGTGCGGTGCGGAATGGCGCGTTGGCGCCGGGTTCGCTGGTCCAGGTGTCGGGTTTATGGCGAGGGAGCGGGAGATAGCGGCGGGGCGTGTGGGTGGCGGCTCCGGCAGCTTCGATGCGGAGGCCGTTGCTGTAGATTTCGTGGCCGTTCTTTTGCTCGACGAGCCAGATGCCTTGGCGAACAGGCGGGGCTGATGCGGACAGGGATTTTGTAGCGGCCTGACTGCGGCTGAGGCTTGGGGGTGTGGGCTTCGAAGCGCTGGTGATGGAAGGCCAGTAGAGGACAGCGCAAAGGGTGACGGCGGCAGTGACGATGGCGGCGCGGGCGGGGGTGACCTCAAAGGCTTTGGGCGCAAAGGAGGCATAGCGTCGCAGGTACGACAACCGGGCGACAGGATCCTTGATCTGGGCCGCGCGCCAGTGGAGCCAGACAGACATCCAGGATGCGGGGGGCCGGCCTTGCTGCATGGCCAAACGAACTCCTTGCCTGACATTGGAGTGTCTGAAAGACACACTACTTCTCAATCGAACTACTCCAGTATAAGGAATCGGCTCGTCTAGGGGAAAACCGTAGGGCAGGATTTTACGTTAAGTTCGGGTTTGTCCCAGGCGGACGACGGTGAAGACGCCGGTGAGGATGAGGGCGGCTCCAGCGTAAAGTGTGGCGGGGATGGATTCGGAGAAGACTTGGGAACTGAGGAAGATGCCGCTCACCGGCACGAGGAAGGCGAACATCGACACGGTGCCGGCGGCGTGTTTTTTGAGGAGGCCGGCCCAGCCGATGAAGCAAATGCCGGCCACGACGATGCCCTGATAGAAGATGGCGGCGACGGCTTGCCAGCGGAGGGGGCCGGTGGAAGGCGGTTCGAAGAGGAGGGCTCCGGTGAGGAATAGAGGGATGGAGATGCCCATTTGCCAGACGACGCTTTGCACGGGGTGGATGGTTTGAACGAGCCAGCGGGTGTAGACTTGGCGGATTCCGAGGAGGATGGAGGAGGTGATGATGACGAGATTGCCGGCGAGTGGGTGTGCGGCGAGTGCCGGATCGGGATGGCCGAGAGCGAGCCAGGCGACTCCGGCCACCGCGAGAGTGAGGCCGAGGATCCGGATGCCGGTGAGCGGCTCTTCGTGAACGACGGAATGCGCGTATTTGGCGGCGATGTGTCCGGTGAGGTTGGCGTAGACGGAATAGGCGTTGAGGATGACGACGGCGAAGCCGGGGGAAGTGAGCGAGGTGCCGATGTTGAGGAGGGCGATTTGGGCGGTGAAGAGGAGTCCGAGGATGATGAGCGGGATGGTTTCGCCCTTGGCGGGGTGGATTCTGACGGAGGTGAAGCGGGCCCAGAGATAGACGAAAGCGATGCCGGCAAGCATGCGCCAGAAGGCGCTCCAGATGGGGGGAATGGAGGAAAGGCCGATGCGAATGGAGACGATGTTGCCACCCCAGAGGATGGAGATGAGGAGGGCGGCTGCGGCGCTGGCAAGGCCGATGGGTTGGGGTTGAGGCAAGGGGGGTTACCAGATGCGTTTGATCATGTAGTGGTCGAAGAGGATTTCGTTGCTGACGATCGGCAGGTCTTCCGTCAAGGCTTGGGCGATCAGCATGCGGCCGAAGGGGTCTTTGTGAGTGCCGGGAAGCAGTCCGGCGCGCTGGGCGTGTTGCACGGTGATGGGTAGCTCGCGAAAGCTGAGCTGGTGAAGGCGCTCGGCGAAGCTCCCAGCGAATGCCTCGGCGCCGGGGAGTTTTCCGATGCGGACTTTGGTGGCAATTTCCCACGCCGAGGCCGCGCTGACATAGATTTCGTTGCGGAAGGAGGCGATGGTGTCGCGGGCTTTTGAGGAAAGTTGAGGATCGTCCTGGACCCACCAAAGCAATGCATGCGTGTCGAGCAGAAGGCGCATGAGGCTACCCCCAGCCTTCCAGTTCTTCGGGGGGCAATGGTTCGAAGAACGCCTTTCCCACCGTGAATTCACCCTTAAACATGCCAGGCGTGCGCTTCTTTGCAGGCGCGGATACGGGAACGAGGCGGACCACAGGTTTCTTGCCGCGGGCGATGATGATCTCTTCACCTCGTTCGGCACGCTCGATGAGGCGGGATAGATTGGTTTTCGCCTGGTGGATAGTGGTCACTTCCATGCGTCTATGTTAGCTCATCTTGATTTAGCTAAGTCTTGTATCTGAGCCAATCGCGAGCAGTGACAACTTCGCTCCTGATGGCAACCGGCTGATGTAGACTAGAGGCATGATTGAGTGGCAACAGCATCTTCGGAGCAATGCTGAAGTTTGTGGTGGTGAGCTTTGTGCCACGGGGACGAGAATCCCCGTCACGGTGATTCTCGACAGTCTTGCCGAGGGCGCCGAGCGAGAGGAAATTCTCGCGAGCTACCCAACTCTTACCAGGGTTCATATTGATGCGGCACTTGCCTATGCCGCAGAGTTGGCACGCGAAGAACGGCTCCTTCCAATTAGCGCACTGTGAAAATCAAGCTGGACGAGAATCTGCCTGCTGAGTTGGCTGAGGATTTGTCGCAACTCGGGCACGATGCGGATACTGTTGCCGATGAAGGACTCGCGGGCGCAAGAGATGAACTTGTCATCGCTGCGGCGAATAGGGATTCGAGAGTACTGTTCACGCTCGACAAGGGGATTGCCGACTTCCATCGATTTCCCCAACTGCCAGGGGCTGGAGTTGTGCTGTTCCGACCGGAGTCTATGGGACGCGGCACGGTGCTGGAGTTTATTCGCGCAAGGCTGCTCATGCTGCAAACGATGGATCTTAATGGACGGCTGACTGTTGTTGGAGCATCGCGGGTTCGCATCAGGCCGTAGTCAACTCGTAGGGGCTGGCCCGCGACGGCAACTCGGCGGACACTACCAAAGGCAATGAACCGGCACGAAGGAAGGGACCGGACAGATCCGCGCGCCACCGTGATAGGAAGCTACGCATCGCGCAACAAGGTTGCGGCTATTTCGACTCTTTCAGTCTGAATCAGATGAAAGAAGCCGCGCTCCACGTCCACGGCACGAGGCTTGGCTTCAAAATACCGAATGGAGATGTCAAGCAGCTTCTGGCACCACTGCTCGTATGCCTGCGCGTGCTTCTGGGTAATGCTTATCGAAGTGCCGTTACCTGACAGGCCCGAGAGAACGGTGCCGACGGCAACCTTGTTCATCTTTAAGATTTGCTTGTCGAGCACGGCGGACCTTTCCGGATCTAGGAACATGCGGATCTTACTGACGAAGGAGAGGCCCGAAAACTCGGGAAGTTTGAGTTCCATGATGTCTATCACGGAGGGTGATCGTTGCTTGAACAAGACGGCTGCACTTTCCAACATGGAGACCGTCACAAGTTCTCGAAATCGTTGGATTCGGTTACTTCGATATCCGATTTGCGCATAGCCCCAGTACAGGACATTCGACAATCCGTCCCTTACAGTGTCGACGGAACCGGATTGGAGGGCCTCCTTGACACGCGACTCGACATCTCGTATGGAGGCGGATTCAAGCGGAGCACCGAGGGAGTAGTCGAAATAGGCGGCAGGGAAACAATAGGATTCCATAGCCAGCCGCAATTCTTCTTGTTGCGCGCTTGACAGAGGCACATTCTGATTGGACCACAAGGGTGTGAGCACAAGAAAATGCCGGAGCTTTGCGGGCTCCGGCATCGTTGATTTTCAGTTGTGAGCGAGGCTCAGGACTGCTCTTCCCCGCCCTCTTCGCCTTCGCGGCCTTCCTTCATCGCCTTCAACCGTTCTTCACGGCGCTTGGCGCGTTCGGCTGCGCGCTTCACCAGCTCGCTGCCGACCAGTTCCAGCATGGCCTGCTCGGCGCCGTCGCCTTTGCGGGGCCCAAGCTTCACGATGCGGGTGTAGCCGCCGTCGCGCTGGCCGAAGCGGCTGCCGATCTTGTCGAACAGCTTCTTCACCGCATCCTGCGTTTGCAGGAACGCGGCTGCCTGGCGACGGGCATGAAGTGTGTCTGCCTTGGCGAGGGTCACCATCTTTTCCACCAGAGGCTGGGCGGCCTTCGCTTTGGGGACCGTGGTCACGATGCGCTCATGTTCGATCACGCTCGTTACCAGATTCCGCAGCAAGGCACGGCGGGCGCTGATGTCCCGCTTCAGTTTGTATCCACCAACACGATGTCTCATTCGAAAGTACCTCTAGTCCGGAATTTTTACGCTTCCTCGCCACCGAGCGCGGCCGGTGAGCCGCTCGGCCCAACCAGGCGCCCCTGGGAGTCGAACTTCATGCCGAAGCTCAGGCCGAGACTCTGGAGGATTTCCTTGATCTCGTTGAGCGACTTGCGTCCGAAGTTCTTGGTGCGCAGCATTTCGGCTTCGGTCTTTTGCACCAGATCGCCGATGGTGCCAATGTTGGCATTCTTCAAACAGTTGTAGGAACGAACGCTCAGTTCGAGTTCTTCGACGCTGCGGTTGAGCACTTCGTTCATCTGGCCGGCGGCGCGCTCGGCGGGCTCTTCGGCCAGTTCCGGCGTTTCTTCAAAGTTGATGAAGATCGCCATGTGGTCCTTGAGCAGCTTGGCGGCCATGCCGATTGCGTCGGCAGGGGAAACGGCGCCGTTGGTCCAGGTTTCGATGGTCAGTTTGTCGTAGTCGGTCATCTGGCCGAGGCGGGC
>JAFDVS010000076.1 GCA_018268935.1 Acidobacteriota bacterium
GATTTTTCAGCCGGAGTTGACAGCTGGCGCCAGACTCCATTGTGAAGTGCGAGCAGCCCACTTGCGCAAAGTTCCATCGAAGAACAGCAGGCAGGGGAATGGTACCTATGGCAATGCCGCCGCCGTCGAGAGATGGGTCGAAATTGACCCACCTGACTTCACCGCGAAGCATCATGGTCGACGGGCAAGCATGGGGTCAGACCTTCTCCTCACTCGGCCGCCTCGCGCTCGCGCTCGGCGATGAGGGCCATTTCCTGGAACGCCGCTTGGAGACGCGACTCGTTGACAATGGGCCGGGCCAAATCCTCCTGGTAGACCTCGTTGCTGACGGTGATTGTGCTCTGACAGGCCGGCTTAATCGTCTTCGGGCGAGTCGTCCGTGGTGACCTTTTCGAGGAAGAGATAGCGGCTTGGGCGGAAGAGGTAATAGAGAGCGGAGAGGGGAGTTGACCGGTGGCCACAGAGCAGGACAAGGGGACGCTCGGAGTTGAGGTGGATGGCCAGTTCGGGGGAGCGGAATCTGTCGACTTCGATTCGGATGCGGTGAGTACCGGGATCGAGGGTCAGGTCGAGCTTTTGGCCGTCCGTAATCGCGTAACGAAGGGAGCCGTCGAGGACCACACCATAGCTGCGAAAGATGTCAATTGGTCTGGAAACGCGGCGCAGAGAGATGGTGGACATTGCTGGTGCTGTGATGCTCCCAGGGTAGAATACCACGCGGGCGCCGAAACCCTCTCCGCCTTGAGTCTGATGATGACGCGCGCATCTCAGTAACGGGAGAAGACCGCTCCCTCACGGTCGCGGCTCTGAAACGGCAGACTGAAGTCTGCCCCACAATCTGGAGTGGCTTATCTCCATGCGGCAGTTTTTTCAAAGGCGTAGAACAATGCAATCGATATGAGGCGGCGCGGTGTGGTAGGTTGACCATCAGAATGATTCTCGTTCTTTTTATCGCGTTGAGCCTTGGCGCACAGACTACCGATATTGGTTCGCGGCTCGAATTGTTTGCTGATTCGGGCTTGATTGAGCGGCTTAGCGGCGGGGCTCGGCGGGAGTTGCATCGCCCGGAACCGCGCGAGGTTTCTTTGGTGATGGACCGACCTTGGGAAGGAAATGCGGTTAACTATGTCACGGTGTTTCAAGACGGGGAACGGTATCGGATGTACTACCGGGGGGCGAACTCGGTTTATACCAAGGACAGCTATACCGATACGCATCGGGATGTGACTTGCTACGCGGAAAGCACCGATGGGATTCACTGGACGAAGCCTGTGCTGCGGCTGTTCGAGTACGAGGGGTCGAAGGAAAACAACATTGTTTGGGATGGGACCGGGAGGCACAATTTCACTCCGTTTCGCGATGGGAATCCCGGGGCGGGGGCGGAGGCACGGTATAAGGCGCTCGGGTACGGGAAGGAAGAGAGCGGAAAAGGGCTGTTTGCGTTTCGCTCGGCGGACGGGATTCATTGGACGATGATGGGCAATGGGCCGGTGATTACCAAGGGGGCGTTCGATTCGCAGAACCTCGCGTTTTGGGATAGCGTGCGCGGGGAGTATCGGGAATATCATCGGGATTTTATGGATAAGGGCCGCGATATACGGACAGGGACATCGAAAGACTTCGTGAACTGGTCGGAACCGGAGTTTCTGCGGTATGCGCCGGCGCGGACGAGTGAGTTGTATACGAACCAGGTGATTCCGTATTACCGGGCTCCGCATCTGTTTCTGGGATTTCCGACACGGTATGTCGATCGGGGGTGGACGAAGTCGGCGGAGGCGCTGCCGCGGTTGGAATACCGGAGATTGCGGGGGTCGAAGTCGCGAAGGGAGGGGACGGCGGTGACAGATGGGATGTTCATGGTGAGCCGCGATGGGGGTTCGTTTGAGATATGGCCGGAGTCGTTTCTGCGGCCGGGGTTGCGGTTGATGGATGCGTGGTTTTATGGCGATACCTATCAGAATTGGGGGCTGGTGGAGACGAAATCGGCGCTCGAGGATGGGCCGGCGGAGATCTCGATGTATGTGACGGAGAGCACGATGCAGGAGCGGACAGCGTACCTGCGGCGGTATACGATCCGGGTGGATGGGTTCGTTTCGGTGGCGGCTCCGCTGAGCGGCGGAGAGGTGTTGACGAAGCCGGTGCGGTTTCGCGGGGACAGGTTGGTACTGAATTATTCGACGGGGGCGGCGGGGTCGGTGCGAGTGGAGATTCAGGATGCCAACGGGCATCCGCTGAAGGGGTTTACGATGGCGGATTCGGAGGAGTTGTATGGGGATTCGCTGGCGCAGCAGGTGGAATGGAAGGGGGGCTGGTCAGTGGCGAGTTTAGAGGGGAAAGATGTGCGGTTCCGGTTTGAGCTGCGGGATGCGGATTTGTATTCGTACCGGACCAAGCGGTGAGGGGGCGCCGGCGGCAGGCGAAAGCGCCTGCCCCACAACGGCTGTGCGCTAGGGACGCCACCATTGCCAGAGGGCGAAGGCTTCGCCGGTGAGGAAGAGAGAACCGAAGATGGTTTTGTTGTAGCGGGCGAGCCATTGGGGAAGATAGATGTCGAAGTTGGGGGCGCGGTTTTCGGTGTAGCGGGCGGCGATGGGGGTGAGCGGGCAATGGCCGTTGTTGAGCGCGAGGATGAGGCATTCAAGCAGGACGAAGGCGGAGAAGATGGCGGTGGCGCGGAATTGGCGGAAGGCGGCAGTGATGGGGATGGCGAGGATACAGAGGACAAAAAAGAGCCAGACGGCGGTGTGAAGCAGCTTGATGGAGCGGAGTGAAGCCATTGAGGTGGCGCTTTCATGGTAGCGCCACTGTGGACTTGGTGATAGAGTCTTCGGGCAAGGGGCATTTCCATGAATTCGAAACTGCTGACTGCTGCACTTCTCTTTCTTTCTTCCGCCGTGAGCTGGGGCCAAGTGGATACGGCGACGATTACAGGCAATCTGACAGACCCGTCGGGGGCAGCGATTGCGGGAGCGCGGGTGCGCGCCATCAATACGGCGAACGGGATCGACTACCGCGCGGTGAGCGGCGATTCGGGCGTGTATGTGATCACGGCACTGCCGGTGGGCACTTATGATCTGGAGGCGTCGGGCGATGGGTTTCAGACGATGCGCCGGAAGGCGATCACGTTGAATGCGGGAACACGGGCGAAGGTGGACGTGCAGTTGGCGCTGGGGCAGGTATCGGAAGTGGTGGAGGTGACGGGGGCGATCCCGCTGCTTGAGTCGGAGACATCGAATCTGGGGCAGGTGATTGAGAATCGCACGATCACGCAGATGCCGCTAAACGGGCGGAATTATCAGCATCTGGCGATTTTGTCGGCGGGGGTGCTGCCGTCGCGGGCGCAGAACTTCGTGGAGGATGCGTTCAGCGCGAACGGGGCGGCGCACGATCAGAATGTGTTCACGCTCGATGGGGCGGACAACAACAATTACTTCAGCGGGATTGTGGTGGCGTCGAACCAGTCGGTGAAACCGTCGATTGATGCGATTCAGGAGTTCAAGCTCGACACGCATAACTATGGCGCTGAGTTTGGGAGAGGCGGCGGGGCGGTGGTGCAGGTGACGACGAAGTCGGGGACGAACCAGTTTCACGGGTCGCTGTTTGAATTTCTGCGCAACGACAAATTGGACGCGAACAACTTCTTCAATAGCGGGCGGCCGAAGCCTCCGTACCGGCAGAATCAGTATGGAGGGACACTGGGCGGGCCTGTGCGGCGGGACCGGCTGTTTTTCTTTGGGAGTTTTGAGGGGACGAATATTCGAGAGAAACTGACGCGGTTGAGCACGGTGCCAACGCAGGTAGCGGTGGGCGGGGATTTCACGGGGGTGGCGAACATTTTCGATCCGGCGACGCAGGCGGCGAACGGATCGCGCACGCAGTTTGCGGGGAACGCGATTCCGGCGAGCCGCATTGATCCGGTGGCGGTGCAGGTGCTGAAGCTGTATCCGGCGCCGAATCGGGCGGGGGTGCAGAATTATCTATTTAATACGCCGCGCAATCTCGATTCGTATAAATATGACGGCAAGGTGGATTGGCGGGTGTCGAATCACGACACGGTGTTTTTCCGGTTCAGCAAGCTGGACTGGTTCCGGCTGGAGCCGGGGACGCTGCCGTTGCCGGCAAGCGGCGGGGATACGAATGTGCGGACGTCGAATGCGACGACGGGGGTGGTGAATTGGACTCGGGCGTTTCCGAGCGGGGCGATGGTGAATGAGCTGCGCGTGGCGTATAACCGGCTGCACGGGACGATCAATACGCCGACGCAGACGCAGTTGTGGAAGCAGTTCGGATTCAAGGGCACGTTTGACCGCGCGGATATCAATGGAGTGCCGCTGTTTCAGCCGGCGGGGTACCAGAATATCGGCGACCGCAGCTTCGCGCCGGATCCGCGCAAGCAGGATGTGCGGCAGATTGTGGATACGTTGTCGTGGAATCACGGCAAGCACGCGGTGAAGTTCGGGGTGAACATGCGGCAGATCATCCAGTACACGGGGATCACGAACCAGGCTCGGGGGGTGTATGTGTTTAACGGGCAGTTCACGCGGTCCGTGGCGGGGACGCAGACGGCGGGGAATTCGATTGCGGATGCGCTGTTGGGGCTGACGAGCAGCACGACGTTGAGCAACGTGCTGGACAACAGGCGGATCGGCATTGCCGAGGAGATGTTCGTGCAGGACAACTGGAAGATCACGCCGAAGCTGACGTTGAATCTGGGAGTGCGGTGGGAGTATCAATCGCCGTATGTGGAGCAGAACGATAGGGTGGCGAATTTCGTGATTGACCGGGCGGATGCGGCATACGGGACGCTGGTGGGGGTGAAGGGGCGGGGAGTGGAGGAGCGCTCGTTCCGGCGGCGGGATTTGAATAATTTCGCGCCGCGAGTTGGGTTTGCGTATCAGGCCGGGAAGAAGACGGTGGTGCGCGGCGGATACGGCATTTTCTATTTGGGGACATTCTCGCTGGTATCGAATTCGACACCGGAGTACAATCCGCCGTTCTACGTGTCGACGGCGGTTCCGACGCAGGTGGCGGCGGCGACGTCGGTGCATATTATCCGGAACGGGTTCGCGGCGGATGCATTGAGTCCGAACGTGCTGGACGGGCGTTCGCTGGCGGCGAGTTGGCCGTATGCGTGGTCGGACGGGACGATGAACCAATGGAATCTGAATGTGCAGCAGACGCTGCCGTGGAACTCGCTGTTTTCGGTGGCTTATGTGGGATCGAACACGGTGCATGTGGGGTTGTACGGGGTGGACATCAATCAGCCGGTTCCGGGAGCGGGGGCGGTGGGCCCGCGGCGGCTGTTTCCGCGGTTTTCGAATATTGCCGAGAATGTGCCGATTGGGACGGCGAATTATCAGGGATTGGAGTCGAAATTCGAGCACCGGTTTTCGGGTGGATTTTCGATGTTGACGGGGTACACGTACAGCAAGACGCTGGAGGGGGCGATCGGGCAGTTGACGAGCGTGCTGGCGACGGAGAAGCGGCTGTCGATCCAGCATTTGCCGCACCGGCTGTTTACGGCGGTGGTGTGGGATCTGCCGTTCGGCACGGGACGGAAACTGGTGGCGGACGGGGTGATGGGGAAGGTACTGGGGGGATGGCAGCTATCGCCGATTTTTGAGGCGCAGAAGGGGTTGCCGGTGACTCCGGGGGTGAATGGGAATCCGGCGAATTCGACGGGCGGGATACGGCCGGACCGGCTGCGGGACGGGAATCTGCCGAGGGGGGAACGGACGCCGGAGCGGTGGTTTGATGTGGGTGCGTTCGCGGTGCCTGCTCCGTTCACATTCGGGAATTCGGCGGCGAATGTGATTTACGGGCCGGGGCTTGTGAATCTGGATGTGACGCTGGCGCGGACGTTCCGGCTGAGGGAGAAGATGTCGATCGATTTCCGGTCGGAGTTTTTCAATTTATTTAACGAGGCGCATTTTAATTTTCCGAATACGACGGTGAATGTCGCCAATGGCGGGCAGATTTCGGACACGGCGAGCTCGGCGCGGCAGATTCAGTTTGGGTTGAAGCTGATCTTCTGAGTTTGGCGGGGCTTTCGACGGGGTCCCGGCTGGGATTTGACGGCCACGGATAAACGCAGATAAACGCAGATCGAACCCTTAGCCGGGAACAGGGTCTCGGGCGTGTCCGAAGTTTGCACGGGTTTTGGTGTTCAGCGAGATCCCGCCGTCTTCTATGAACCACGCGCAAAACGGAGCCCGCCGGCGCCCCCGGGGACGGCATTGCTGTCCGTGACAATGTAGACGCGCGTGGTATTGAAGAACCCGGCGATGAGGGGGCGACGGCGCCGGCAGCGCCGGCAATTTGCTCCATGGAGAACCCCAAATCAGCGACAACCTGATCGAAAGGAGTCCCGCGTTCGTCCGGAGCCTTTGCAGCGCGCAACAGCCGCTTCCTCTTCCTCGCCGATCTCTTCATCCTCTTCGTTGCCGCGCAGCATGGCTTCAAGGGACGTGCACCACAGCGGCAAGCCGCGCATTGTCGAGTTGATCGAGCAATTGGTGTGCGTGTTCGCGCATGGCGGCCCTTCCATTAGAATGAAGGGCTACCCATCAATTTGCAGCAGAAGGCGGCGGGGATCAACCGGAGAAAGCACCGCGATTAGCGGAGTTCGTAGCCGCGGAAGAAGTAGCTCAGCTCGAAGGCGGCGGTTTCGGGGGCGTCGGAGCCGTGGGTGGCGTTGCGCTCGATGTTGGTGCCGAAGCGCTTGCGGATGGTGCCTTCGGCGGCCTTGTCGGGATTGGTGGCGCCCATGAGGTCGCGCCAGGCGCGGATGGCGTCGGGGGCTTCCAGGGCCATGAGGACGACGGGGCCTTCGGTCATGAAGTCGAGGAGGCCGTTGAAGAAGGGGCGTTCCTTGTGGACGGCGTAGAAGCCGGCGGCCTGTTCGCGGCTCAAGTGTGTCATACGGAGGGCGACGAGGCGGAAGCCGGCCTTTTCGATTTCGTGGATGATGGCGCCCGCATTTCCCGCGGCAACCGCGTCGGGCTTCACAATGGCAAAAGTACGTTCCATGATTTCTTTTACAAACCCAATCTCATTTTGACTTTTTCGCCGATTTCGGCGGGGGTGGCGCAGACGGTGATGCCGGCGTCTTCCATGGCGGCCATTTTGTCGGAGGCTTTGCCGGAAGAGCCGGAGATGATGGCTCCGGCGTGGCCCATGCGGCGGCCGGGAGGCGCGGTCTGGCCGGCGATGAAGCCGACGACGGGCTTTTTCACGTGCGCCTTGATGTAGGCGGCGGCTTTCTCTTCGGCGTCGCCGCCGATTTCGCCGATCATGA
>JAFDVS010000077.1 GCA_018268935.1 Acidobacteriota bacterium
ATTTTTCAGCCGGAGTTGACATATGATCGCAGAAAGTATCAGCGAAGCCATAAAGGTCTGGTCACTCCAATAGCAAATGAAGTATGCGGATCTTTCCCGAACAGCGCGGGAAAGCCTTGCCCAAACCGAAGATGGCTCTTCATAGCCTACGTGGGGTGGCCGGCTGCAAAACATCAACAGGGCTGCCTTGGCACCACCGAAAGCCACATCCGGACGAACAAACTCGGGCACATTCCAAACGTTTCCCAGGGGATCGTTTAAGTGTTTATCGATCAGATGAAAGTTGGTTGTAGGTACTGGATCGGAATGGCCTGATTTTGACGGTATAGGTAGAATCGCTTACAGCTAATCGTACAATTTTATATTGTTAAACGAATTTATAGTAATCGAATGACGACCACCTCTACGTCCTGCCCTCCATCTCGACCGGGAAGCGTGAGGGGAGTGCTTAAGGGCTTTCTCTGAGACGGGCTAGGGTGTTGCCGATCGCGTTGGGTCTGAAATGACGCATCATTCGGGCCGCACCCGGCCCCCACCATGCCAGGAGTCGATCACACGCAATGGTTGCAAGCGTTTGGAGATCCGCATTAGTAACCGGGAAAACACGCCAAGGCTCCATTGTCGGGTGAGTGATCTATGGAACGTTTTAGGCCTCTCATCTGGGAACCTGGAGGCACCGGCGCCAACACCACCGCCGGTACCGCCAGGCATTATCGCAAGCCATTACATTGTCTGCTTTGCGCCGACTGCAATACCCTCCTGCTCGATACAATCGACCGGTTTTACGACCGCAACGTCCCGCGTCTCGGCGCCTCGGTCGCCTTCCTTCCCTCTCACCTCTCCTCGTCGTAGCCATTGCGATCGCCGGATTGCCTTCGGCGAGCAGGCGGCGAAAGGGCAAGTTTGGTGGCAGTTTGAAGACCTTTCGGCAGCGAAAGCGTACAGGTGATCCAAAGGCTTGTGGAAAACGCCAGCCGACCCTCAACTGGCGTAATTGCCACTACTGCCGGTCTTGCCACCCTGCTTTGGGGTGCGACAACCGCAATAGCCGAACTCCGGGCGGCGCTGAATATCATCTGGGGTGCTCCCACCCGTGAAACCAGCCCGCTCCAAAGTGTGTTGAGCCTTTTACGCGAACGGTTCTTTTCATTCACCTTGGTCTTTGGCATCGTCCTCCTGGCCAGCTCCGTTGTATCGTTGCTTGTCATCACCCTGTTGTTCGCAATTTATCTACAAGGTGCCGCCGGACCTGCATATTGACGGGCGCGATGTTTTCCTCGGAGCGGTTGCAACGGCACTTCTGTTTACGCTCGGCAAGTTGGCAATCGGTCTCTATCTTGGAAAAACAGCGCCCGGCTCCACCTATGGTGCTGCCGGTTCTCTCGTCATCGTCCTGGTTTGGGTCTACTATTCGGTGCAATTATTCTTCCTTGGCTCCGCATTCACCAGAGCCTTCGCCGACGCCTACGGCTCGGGATGGAACTCAGGCAGCACCGGCTGATTCTCGGCTCGCGTATGTGAGCCGTTCGAATTCGCTCCGGCAGCCGTCAAAAGATCACCTTCAGCCCAAACTGCAAGTTCCGCGATCGCCCCGCGCCAGTGATCCGTCCAAAGTTCACGTTCCCAACTTCCGAGGTCGGCGCGCCAAAGTTCGGTGTGTTGAACAGATTAAACGCCTCAAAGCGAAACTGTGTGTGGATCCGCTCAGTCACCTGGAACCGCTTAAACGAAGCGAAATCCACATTCACCAGCCCTGGCTGCTCCAGCAGATTCCGAGCCGCGTTTCCATAGGTGAATTGCGCATTCGGGACGAACGCCGCGGTATTGAAGAACCGGTCCAACGTCCGCGCATCCCGGCTCAAATGCCAATCCCCAACCACATTCGGACGATTCGGATCGCCCGTGTTTGCCTGATCTCCGCGCACCGTCAACCCCATCGGTTGCCCTGACGCTAGCGTCGTGATCCCTCCTATCGACCAACCCCCAAACACTGCATCGCTCACACCTTTCCAATTCGACCCGAATCGCCGGCCTTTGCCGAACGGAAGATCGTACTGATGGCTGGCCACCAGCCGGTGCCGCAGATTCTGATCATCCAGCGCTTTCTCCAGACGTCGATTGAGCGGATTCTGGAAACCCTGCGGCGTCCCCGGCGGATTGCCCGCCGCGCTAAACCCTCCCGTATCCCCTATCGTTTTGCTGAACGTATATCCGATCAGAAAGCTCGAGCCCGAAGAGAGCCGTTTCTCCAGCCTTGTCTGCAGCGAGTGAAACTGCGAGTTCCCAAACCAGTCGTGCCGGTCCACAATCGTCAACGGAGTCACTGGGAAATTCGTGCCCGGGTAGGTCAACCGCGTGAATTGACGCCGATTGTTGATATTCCCCGCGCCCGGCAGCGCGTAATTGGCGTTCCACCTCGTCGGTAAATGCGTAGACTTGGCCGCATAATAGCCGATCTCCCAAACAAAATCCGATGCAAACTGTCTTTGGATATTCAGATTCCATTGCAGCGCGGTCGGCCACTTCGGGTTCGTCTGGAACGACGACAGCCGCAGATTCGTCACGTTCCGCGGATCCAGCGACCCCTCCGGAACGCCATTCTGCAGCGTGAATGCCGGCGTGATGGAATCCGTCGTCAGCCGCACGCTGATCGTATTCGGAGGGTTCCCCAGCATGAAGCGCCCACCTCCGGTCCCTTCATAATTGCCGACAAACATGCCAAAAGCGCCGCGCACCACCGTCTTCGAATCCGCCGAATACGCAAATCCAAAGCGTGGCGCAAAGTTGTTCGTGTCGTCTCGAATCAAGGCCCGCGAGAACCGCGAACCATCCTTCGCTACAATCACCGGTTTCAACGCAGCCGGATCGTCGATATCGTAATTCGACAACATATTCCGCGTCTCCACCCAGTTCCCGTTGCGTTCGTACCTCAGCCCCAGCGAAAGGCTCAACTTCCGGCTGGCCCTCCACTCGTCCTGCACATAAAACTGGTAGAACGGCGAGCGCAGATTCGAATAAACAGGATTCGCAATATCGGTCTGATTCGACATCCCAAGCAGAAAATCAGCCGTCGGATTCCCACCCGTCGAATTCGCCGGATTGCGGGTGAAGTTCCCATTGAAGGCGAACACGCCCAAGCCTTCCTTCGGGTTCGTAATGAACGCCTGCAGAAACGAAATATTCGCCCCAAACTTGAAGCTGTGCGCGCCCGTCACGAACGTAGAGTCCGTCACAAATTGGCGTGTCTGCGAATCGTTGAGATTGGGCAGATTGGCGCCAATCCCCAGCCCCGTGACATCGCTGATGTTGAATCGCGGCGCGCCCGACGTAGTGTTATCCACTCCCCGCAGACCAATCGTCGCATTGGCGTTCGTTGTCGTCGCCGGCTGCTCGTTGGTGAATAGCCGGTTCCAGCCCACCCGCGAAGTGGTCAGCAGCCGTGGCGACCAAGTATGGCTCCACACCAGCCCCATGTTCGTACCCGTATTGCGGAAATCCGTCGAATCGCTCCCAAATGCCGGCGGCGGAAGACTCGGGGAACTCGGTTCAAACAGGCTTTGCCGGCTGTACCGGAAATAAATCGTATCGTTCGCCCGGATCGAGTGGTCCACTCGAACGTCGCCACGCCCGATATCGCTGATGTTGGGCGGGTTGGCCAGGTAGTTTTGCGTCAGATCGCCGTTCTGCGGCGCCGGATACCAGGCGATCGCCTGCCGCGCCACCCGGTCGAAACGCGCCTCGGGAATGCGATTGTTGGCAAAGGGCTGCCTCGCCCGTGTTTGCGCATTGTATGTGGCAGGATCGTAGACAATGTTGCGAAACGCGCTGAAATCCCCCGCGCGCATCGCCAGCGTCGGAATCGTATTGTTCGCTGTCCGTGATTCCCGTATGTCCGTCCACTCATAGTCGCCAAAGAAAAACGTTTTGTTGCGCACAATCGGCCCGCCCAACGAGAACCCGTATTGGTTGCGCTTGAAAGGTGGCCGCTTGGAACTCGGCGAGTCGAAAAAGTTCTTCGCATCCAGCGCTTCATTGCGCAGAAATTCGAACACCGTGCCGTGAAGATCGTTGCTCCCCGATTTGATCGTCGCATTCACCACTGCGCCCGTTGCCCGGCCATACTCCGCTGAGAACGAATTCGTTGAGATCTTGAACTCCTGAATCGCGTCCACCGACGGCTGCACCGTTTCCGCCTGCCGCCCCTGCGCCGCCAGTTGCACGTTGTTGTTGTCGATACCGTCCAGCATGAAATTGTTCTGCGCGGCTCGCTGCCCGGCAGCACTGAATGTGGAGAAACGCGCCCCGTTCGCCGTTTCCACCGCGCCCACCGAAAGCAACGCCAACTGTACATAGTTGCGCCCGTTCAGGGGCATATCCACGATGCGCTTGTTGTTGATCACCTGCCCCTGTGAGGCTTCAGTGGTAGCCAGCAGCGGCGCATCCGCGGTGACATCGATGGACTCCGCCGTCACCCCGAGCTCCAGTCGCAGATCAAGCTGCGCCGTTTGCTGAATCTCCAGCACAACACCGCTCCGCACCGTGCGCTTGAAGCCCTCCGCCTGCACCTCGACGCGATACTCCCCAATTCGCAGCGGCAAAGAGGAATACCGCCCCTCGCCGTTCGATTGCACACTGCTCGAACCGCCCGTGGCGACATGCAGGAACGTGACCTTGGCGTTCGCCACAACAGCGCCGGCCGGATCCGTCACGACGCCCATGAGGCGTGCCGACTCAGCTTGCGCGAACAGAAAAACGGGAAGAACGGGGATCAAAAGCAGGCGCGAAAACATGGGCATCTCCTGGCTGCCCAGTCTATCCGAAAACTCACCCTCGTGAACTACAACTCTCCCTTCTTGAGTTGCTCCGCAAGGTACTCGCTCGCCCGCATCGAAAGCGCCAGAATGGTCATCGTCGGATTCTGCCACCCGCCCGTCACAAAACTCGCCCCGTCCACAACAAAAATGTTCTTTATATCGTGCGACTGGTTCCACCGGTTCAGCACGCTCGTCTTCGGATTGTCCCCCATCCGCGCCGTCCCCAACTCGTGAATGCTATAGCCCGGCGGATTCACCGCGGTGCTCTTCACCAGCAACTCAAACCCCGCCGACTTGTACATCTCCTCCATCGTATCGGCGGCATGTTGCGCCATCAGCCGTTCATTCTCCGAATAGCGAGCCTCGATATGCAGCGTCGGAATGCCCCACGCATCGCGCCCTGTCTTGTGAATCCGAACGTGATTCTCCTTCCGAGGTAGCACTTCCCCGTATATGCCTCCCTGGATACACGCCCCCGCATACGTATCCAACAGCTTCTGCAACTCAGCCCCGTAAGCTGGAAAGTATTTCGCATCTGGAGAAGACCCGGTGCCCATCGGCATCGCATAGCCGCGCAGAAAGTTGAGCTTGCGCGATTGGTCCAGATTCTGAAATCGCGGGATGAAAACACCGCCCCCGATCATCCCAGGGCGCGCCTTGCCGTTCATCGCCTCCGGCATGGCTGCAACTACAGTGGCGCCGTACTGCTGATCAAAAAGGTAGCGTCCCAGCGCACCGCTGGAGTTGCAGATTCCGGAATTCAGCAGCAATCGCGTTGATTCCAACGTCCCGGCGGCCAGCACCACCACCTTCGCATAGGCTTCCATCTCGCGCCGCGAGTGCCGCTCCACAAAGCAAACCCCAGCCGCTTTCCCCGTGTTCCTATCGATCTTGATCTCACGTACAACTGCATTCGGAACAATGTCGAGCTTCCCCGTTTCCACTGCGCCCGGCAGGCACAAGTTGACAGAGGAAGCGAGTCCCCCATCTCCCATCGCCGCCCGCATTCTCGAAACACCGTAGCCCATCTTCTGCGCCGCCGCCGTCAACCGCTTCACGCATTCCGAATCGGCCGAAGCCCCAGCGGGCCCCGAAACGAAGTTGCCGTCCGGAAATTGCTTCCAGCCCTCCTTGCGCCCCACTACCTTGAACTGCGCTTCCACCCGCGAATAAAACGGATCCAGATCCGCCAGGCCAATCGGCCAATTGTCCCCAAACCCATCGTGATCGGCAGCCTTGAACTCGTAATCCGACAGCCGGAACGACTGCCGCGCCCAGAACAGTGACCGTCCTCCCAGCAAACGCACTCGCACCCAATTGTAAGGAGCATCCTTGTCGTGCGAGTACGGCGCCTCCTTTTCGTTCACCCACGTATTGGCGTTAAACTCGTTCGCCTGGAAGATATGTGGATGCTCACCCGGCTTGCCGAACCCGCGATAAGGCAACTCGTGCGCCGCCTTTGTGGTCCGATCCTTCTCAAAGTCCGCCACCGGCCCGGCATTCAGCATCAGGCAGGAGACACCCTTCTCGGTCAGTGTGTGCGCGGCCATCCCGCCCGAATGCCCGCTACCCACAATCAGAACGTCGTATATCTTCTTCGCCATGGGATGAGTGTCTCCTTGATCTACAGAGCCCGAGTCGGATCAACGGGGTGCCAGTAGAGCCCCACCCCACCACCACCGCGCCGCCGGCGCGAACCCGACGAAGCGGCCGAGGCCCACTCGCGCGAATTCATCGTTGCCGTCCGCACATCCGCCCGAATCGCCGTGAGAAAGTGCTTCATCGGATCCTTCGGCGGATCGAAAGTCCACTGTGCCAGGTGCGGTTTCAGCAACGGATCCGCCTCCGCCGCCGAAAGCTCCGCAAAGGGCTTCGAGTACTTGCGCTTGGCGTCCGCCTCCAAAGTATCGAGCCCCTTCCGGTATAGCGTCTGCCGCTCCAACGGCGAAACCCCAATGAGAAAATCCAGAAACTCTGCTGCCCCGGCCTCCGCCGCACCCGGATTCCCATTCATCGACGGAAGCAGAATCTGGCACAGGTTCTTCAGCGCACCCAGTTGCGCGGCCGAAAAGAACCGCGGCACAGCCAGCGCGGCGGCATCCGGGCTGATAGTAGTGAGCTTGGAGGCTTCATCGGTACGGCCCGGTTGCTGTCCAAGCAAAGCATTAGCCGCCGGAGTGGCGGCTAATGCGGTAACAAAGCGGCGGCGTCTCATCCGCTCGATCTTACCGCTTCCAAAAACGTTTTACATCTCCTTCGTAATTCCAGCCCTTCGCCCTGCCGATCATCCGCTTATGCCCGCACTCGCTCCCGACGGCTATCCCAATCTCTCATCCCACCCCCTGCATGAATTCATCGCCTCCGCACTTTCCAACCCCGTACTGCTCCGCAGCGTAACCGACAAGGAACTCGAACTCATTCCCATCCTGGCCGAGAGGCTCGATTGGCATTGCTCGCAAGGCGCCTCTGCAACTGGCCACTGGGTCACCGCCCTCCGTGCCATGCTTCGATCCGCGCTCATCTTCGCCCGCCGCCTCGATGAAACCACCCTCTTCCGCCTGGTCCGATGGGGAGCCTTCCTCTGCGTACCGTTCGGCGATGATTGCTACACCCTTCCCGCTCAGGTTCGCCAGTCCATCGATTCACGCTCCATGCCTCTCACCGCAGAACAGGCCGCTTTGCTCCAGCCTTTCATCCAGCACCTCACCGAACAGCATCGATTCCCTGACAACTTCTCCCTCGCCTTCCGGCTCTACCGCGATGGCCACACATCGATCGACTGGGCGCCTCCACTGCGCAGCCCGGCCTACGCCAAGCTGTGGGACTACGCCAATCACAACTGGCAGCAGATTCGCGCGGAAACGAAGTCAATCGCCAGGATCCGAGCTATCGTCGAAGACGCCGGCGCCGAGCCCCTCGCCCGCTTCTTCACCCAGGCTGTGACCGCCCTGCAAGCACAGCAGCCGGTCCTGCTCGACGCTGCCGGTGTCACTCTCCTCCGCCAGATGCTGCTCTGGATCCAATCCACCCCATCTCTCGAAACCCATGACGCCCTCTACACCCTCTGCGGCATCACCTGGCACCCCGATACAGCGCGCCTCGATCTCCTCACCGTCCTTTCCGGAACACTCCTCGCTACCGTTTCCACACTCCCCGGTCCCCAAGCCTTCGCCTGCGTCGAACGCCTCACCCAGCATCCGCAGATGAAGCACTACCGCGAAGTAGTCGCACTCTATGAGCAACTTCTCGCCGCCGCGGTAGGCCCCCTCTCCGCCGAGACATCCCGATTCCAGCACACCCTCGACAACATGCTACAGGCCGCCGTCCCCCGTTACACCAACCAGGCGAACCAGCCCCTCCACCACCTGCCCGGCGCCCTTTACTCCCACATCGATGTTGCCTTCCAACAGGCCGCCGGCGACTACCCGGCCATGCTCCGCGCCATGCATGAGCGCGTCCGGTCTCTCGCGAAACAAGAACCGAAAACACCCAACGGCGTTCGTGAATCCCCCTACCTCCACTGGTGTTGCGACCTCGGCAATCTCTACATCCGCATCCTCGAAGCAAGACCCACGCTGTCACCCGATGACCTCGCCGAACTCTGCCGCATCGATGCCATGAACTGGCTCGCCATCGCCCCCACCACTTCCATCTTCCGAGCCTGCGAAGCCTACATCCAACGCAACGGCTTTCACCGCGAACTCAGCGACGCCATGCGCGTCTGGCACAAATCGGTCCACGGAGGCGCCACCGCCATGGCCCTCCGCCGCGACATCGGATGGCTTCTTTGGTTTGACACCACTGCCTCCATCAACGAAAAAGCATGCTGGTCCGCCGTCATCCAAAAGGACCTCCGTTCCATGCCCACCGCCCACCAGGCCGCCTGGATCGCCCTCCTCTCCAACGTCCCCCTCGCCCCTGCCGCGCAGCCCTCGAAGAAATGGCTCAAGCCAGCCGCGAAGCTACTCAACGATGTCGGTGCCGAAGACTTCCGCAACCGCATCCGCACCTGGTTCCAACCATTCCGCGATGCCCGTCCTCTCAAGCTCACTCTGCCCGGCCGCGATATCCTCGCCGCGCTCCTCTGGTACTCCCACCTCGCCAAAGACCCGCAAACCGACGAAGCACTCCTCTGGTACGCCACGGCAAAATGGAAAACCCAAGCCGATCTCGCCCGCACTGCCCGCCTGCTCCCCGTCTGGGTCTACGCCGTCATCGAGCGAACCCCGGATCAAGCCATCGACGCAATCCATACCTATCAGGCCACCGGCCAACTCGGCCTCCAAGACAAAACCCTCGACATGTACAATGAGCACTGCCGTCGCCAAGGGAGAAAATCCGAGATCGCCCCGCCGCCTCCACCTCCGCCCATCGACACCACCGCGTCTCTACAAAAGAATCTCAACCGCGCCATGGTCGGACTTATGGGAGGCGCCGCCAATCTCTCGGGTGACACCATGTCTGTCCAAAGCCCCGACGGAGAGGCCTACGAAATCAGCACCCGCGACGGCCGCATCACTCGTCTCTCCGACCACAAACAGGTCCGCCTCGAAATCGACTGGAGCCAGCCGCCTTTCAGTCCCTTCCGCCAGATGATCGACTCCGCCGATCTCAACGCCCCATTCCAACCCAACTACTTCCGAGCCATGCTTTGCGCCCAGATCCTGTCCGGCACGCTTCCCGTCCAGGTTCCAGTCATCGAAGAAGAGGCCTGACCTCCACTACCGGGGGGGCGCAGCAGTCGCCGATACAGCTGGCTTCCCATCCACCGTCACCGGCTCCATCAGCTCTGTCCTGGTCCCATCAGGATCAAACAGATTCAACTGCCGCCGCCTGTTAATCCCCGTCCGGATCTCCAGCGGCCGCGTATATTCCTTCCGGGCCGGCAACGCCTCAATCGCAGCCAGCGCCTTCTGCATATCGGGCACCATCAGGCAAATATGATGCGCCGAACCGCGCCGCGTCTCTTCCGGCAGATCCTTGTACAGCATGAACTCGACGTAGTCATCCCCATCCGGCACTTTCATGTTCACCCAATCGAGCACCTTTCCATCCCGGCTCCCGCGCCACAGTTCCTTGAACCCCAGCACCTCACCGTAAAACTTCATCGAAGCATCGAGCGACCCGACCAGAATCCCCACATGCAGCATCCGCGTCGAAACCCCGGTCGACAGATGCTTCCCCTTCTCTCGCACGGTCCATCCGTCCGGCATGTACTGCACGAACTCCACCGTGTGCCCATCCGGGTCCTTCACATTGAAGCTCTTGTTCTTGATCCGCCCCAAGCCAGTCTTCTCCGGAACCTTCACACCCTTCGCCGCCAGATACAGCCGCATCCCTTCGATATCATCCGTCTCCACCGAAATATGATTCAGCCGGTCCGTATTCGGCGCACGCTCCGGAAACACCTCGATATACTGCCGCTCGTTCACCTTGAAGAACGTCATCGAAAACGAACCATCGGGATTCGACAGAGAATACGGCTCCTGCAGTCCCAGCATCCCCCGATAGAACCCGCGCGTCTTCTCGATATCTTTCGAAAACACCGCAATATGCGCCACGCCCGTAATCCGAGGCCGGGATTGCCCGAACAGGCTCATCCCCACAACCAGCAAGAGAAATGCCGCTTTCATCACACCTCCATTATGCATACGCTACTCAGCGGTTCCACGGAAACGCCGCGGTCGGCGCATTCGCATACCGCTTCATCCGTACCGTCAACCGGCCCCCCGCCCCCGCCGCCAACCGCACCCGAAAGCTCGTCCCGCCAACCGCCATCTTCCCCCCATTCCACTCCACCCCCGTCAACTGATGCTCCCCATAAGCCCCCGTCTGCACCACCACTTCCCGCGCCGCTACTTGCCCGGTGTTCACCAGCGTCACGGTCACTTCCTCCGGCCCAATCTTCTCTACCAGCGCCGCCACATATTCCGGCAACCCTGCCCGTCTCCGCACCGGATCGAAATACCGCAGCCGCGCATGCAGCACATTCCCCGATCTCCCCGGATCATTCCCACCCAGCATCAAATTCACCAGCGTGTCCGTCTCCACTGGGCTGTACCGCTGCGCCCCATCCGAAGGGCGCGTATCCGCCGTGCTCTTATCCGCCCGCATCGCCTCCAACCGGCGCTGCAGCCGCTCAAAATCCCCCTGCAAAGCCTTCACCGGATACTCCGCATTCTTCCCATCCAGAAACTGCAGCCACCCGTCCGATCCCAGATACTTCTTATCCGCCTCATCCATCAGCCACAGATAAATGTCCCGCTGCACATCGAAATGCTGCCCCGGAGTGTATCCATACCACCCCTGATCCCCATACTTATTCGGCAGCAGAATCCGGCCCCGCTCCTCCTTCTTCGCCGCATACAAATTCGCAATCTGCCGGCGCAGCGGCTCCACAAAAGACCGGTCCCCCGTCATCAGAAACGCCTCCCCAAACGCGATCCGGCACCCCCGCATATAGTAATTCCGCCCGCTCGTCGACGGATCGAAATTCCATCCGAACGTCCCGCCATACCACTTCCCGCCCCATTCGCTCCCCGTCACGCCGTCCAACCCGATGTTCGTCGGCACATTTCCCCCATTCGCCATCACCCTGTCCCGCCACGCGCCCGCATACTCCAGCAGCCAATCCCGATACTTCTTCTCCCCGGTCAGCGCAAACGCATTGAACCCCAGCGAGCAAGCCGCCAGGTTCAGCGGATGATCCCCTTTGATATTCGCCGCCGCCTTATACCGCTCATGCCGCTCCGGATGCCCCGCCACCACCTCCCCACCCCAATCAAACACCGTCGCCGGAGTCAGCAGCGGACCCTTACTCCCGTTATGCAAGCTCCGAATGATCTTGTGCTGCCTGTCATAATTCGGCGCATCCTTATCCTCCCCATTGAACATCCCCGCGAACCGCCGCATCCGCCGTATGTACATGGCATCCTCAGGTGAAGCCAGCGCATAGAAGTGAAACGCCGCCAGACCCTCCCCCGTGTGCTCCCAATCGAAGCTCGTCACAAACTCCCGGTAAAACATCCCGTCCTTCGCCATCACCGCCGATGGCGCCTTAGCCGCCGTAAACTGCTGCAGGTGCCCTTCCCAGATCCGCCGGTAATCCGCCAACACCGATTCCGGCGCCCCCAGCGCATACAGCAGTGTCCATGGCGTAAACGTCTCCATGACATCATCAGGCCCATCATTGCCGCCCCACCGCTCGATACACCGGAAAAATCCCCGCTCATCGACATACTTCGTGGTGAACTCCGTGGCTGCCTCGGCATACGCCCGAAGCAGCGCCCGCTCCGCCAGCGCCCACGCCGGTGGCGTCATCGGAGTCCGGAGGTCCACTACCGTTTCCGCCACACCCAGCGAAACGAAAACGGCACCCATCGTCACCATATAAAGAAGGGATTTCATAGAGCCGATGGTACGCGATAGCACAGCCTGTGCGCATTCTTGCATGGGCCGGAGCCATTCTGCCATACTGAGGCACTATTCCCCAGGGAGAGAGGATCTCGCCGGTTATCTATGTCGAAAGACGTCATCGTTGCAGCGGACCTCGGTGGAACTCCGCTCACCCCCGATGAGCTTGCCGCGATCCCCGAACTCGCCACTATCCGTAAGGAAATCTGGGGCAAATTTCCCGGAGCCATCGCCCGCAAAGACTTCCGCGCCGGCGAAATCCTATTCCGCGAAGGTGACTCCGGCAATACCGCCTTTCTCCTCCTCTCCGGCGAAATCCAACTCTCTCTCGATGCTGCCCGCGGCCTCAACCGGCAGCCGCCGCCTGTTGAAACCGGAGGCCTCTTCTCCAACCTCACCCGCCTCGGCAACTACCTCAAAGGCGTCCCCGAAAAGCGCAAGTCCGATCAGAAGCCGGATCGTACGCACATCCCAATCGATGGCCCCGTCGATCTCCCCATCGACAACCCCCTAGCGCACATCCGCTCCGGCGAAATCTTCGGTGAACTCTCCGCCCTCGCCGCCCTCAAACAGGAAAAACTAAAGCGCGCCAAATTCTATCCCCGCTCCGCCACCGCCCGAGCCCTCACCGACGTCGTTGTTCTGGAAATGCTCCCCAATATCCTCAACAACGTCCTCTACAATTCCCCGGCTTTCAAAGACAAGCTCAATAAGAATTACCGTGAGCGCGCGCTCGACACCCAATTGCGCAGCGTGCCCGCCCTTTCCGGCCTCTCCCAGGACTTCCTCGATTACCTCCGCGAGAAGGCCGAACTCGTCGACGCCATCCCTGGCCAGGTCATCTGCAAGCAGGGCGATCCGGCCGATTCCTTCTATCTCATCCGCATGGGATTTGTTAAGGTCTCCCAACAATTCCCCGGCGGTGAGATGGTGCTCAATTACATCTCCCGAGGCTCTTACTTCGGCGAAATCGGCCTGCTGCCTCCCGTATTCCGCCTCGTTGCCCGCAACGCGGAGGGCCCGCAGACCGCCATCGCCGTCATCGCCCGCGAGCCCATTACCGTCGGCCGCACTCCATCCGGCGACAACATTCTTCGCATCACCTGGGATGAATACATCTCCCGAGAGCATTTCCGCATCAAGGTGGAAGGCGCCCAGGCCCGCGTCCAGCGCCTTCAGGGCGGCAAGAACCCCCTCAAGTTCCAAGGCGCCAATTCCGACTCCTTCCTAATTGGACCCGGCGACTCCTTCCAACTCGGCAACACCATCTTCGAACTGAAAGAAGACGATTACCCCGCCGGCCGCCGCATGGCCACCTGCACCGCCATGGATTTCTGCCAGCTCGTGCGCATCAAATCCGCCGAGTTCGCCCGCATGCTCGCCGAATACCCTGAGGTCGAAGCAGCCATCGCCGAAGTAGCCCGCGCCCGCCGCCAGATGAACGCGCAGCTCATGTCGCGCGTCTCCACCGTCTACCTCGACGACTTCCTCGAACTCGATCTCATGCAGGGGCAGAACCTGCTGCTCATCGATCTCGAAAAATGCACCCGCTGCGATGAGTGCGCCCGCGCCTGCGTCTCCACCCACCCCGACCGTATCCCCCGCCTCCTCCGCGAAGGCCTGCGCTTCGACAAATACCTTGTCCCCACTTCCTGCCGCGCCTGCCTCGATCCCCTCTGCATGACGCGCTGCCCGGTCGGCTCCATCCGCCGCAAGCAAACCCTCGACATCGTCATCGAAGATTGGTGCATCGGCTGTGGCAACTGCGCCATCGATTGCCCCTACGGCAACATCAACGTCGTCAAAATCGGCGACGGCCAGAAAGCCGAGCCCCGTCCCAAAGCCACCGTCTGCGATCTCTGCGCCGATTACAGCGAACCCAATTGCGTTCGCGCCTGCCCACACGACGCCGCCCTTCGCGTCGATCCCAAACGCTTCTTCGCCCGCGATCTGGCCGGCGTCCCGCTCAACGTGCCCACCGCCGCCCCCGCCGCCGTTCCCATCGAGGATTCACCGCTCCTCCAGGAAACGCGCATCCACACAAACATCGGCGACCTCATGGCGATGTTGCCTCGTCTCCGCGTCAAATCCGGACTCCAGGAAGGCCAGACGCTGCAGCTCCGTTTCCCTTCCACTTCCCTCGGCCGCGCCGCTGAATGCGATTTGCGCTTTGAAGATGATGGAATCTCCCGCGTCCACTGCACGATCTTCTTAGACCGCAGCAAAGCCGTCGTCAAAGATAACGACTCTACCAACGGCACGCTGGTCAATGGACAGCCCGTCGCGGAAACGGAACTCCGCAATGGTGACATTATCTCTGTGGGAGACGTGGATCTCGAATACCTTTCGGGGCGCATGCAATGATCGTCGATCGCACACATCGCGAATGGATACTGGCCTCCACAGCCATCGCCCTTGCGTCCACTCTCGCCTATCTCGTCTACGCCCTGCTTTCCATCAACGGACCTCGCGGCGGCTCATTCATGGGACTAACATTCGGTTTCGCCGGCACCGGCATCATTATCTTCGAATGCCTTCTCGGCCTGCGCAAAAAATATCCCGCTTCCCCCCTCGGCCGCGTCAAAACCTGGCTCCGTGCCCACATCTGGCTTGGTCTCCTCAGCTTCCTCCTCATCCTCTTCCATACCGGCTTCGGATGGGGCAAAGGCGTGTCTTTCCTCCTGATGATCCTCTTCCTCATCATCACTATCAGCGGCATCGTTGGCCTCGCCTTCCAGAACTGGATTCCCCGGCGCATGACCGAACTCGTCCAGCGCGAGACCATCTACGAACAAATCCCCGACGTCATCGCCCACCTTCGGCTGGAAGCCGACGAGCGGGTCGAGTTCCTCACCGCCGGTATCGGCATCGAAGAACTCCCTGACGAAACCGTCCTCCGCGCCGGTGGCAAAAAGTACTACTTCGATCCGGGCCAGTTCAAGAGTGCCATGGACAAGATCGAAGCAGAGCGCAAGAAGCGCCGCACCAGCCCCCAGATCGCCGTCGAAGAGAGCGCCATCACCGCCCTCCGCGCTCATTACCTCAAGGAAATCCGGCCCTACCTCGTCCCCAAACCCGAACGCGCAGGCCGCCAGCTCTTCCAGACCCCGCAGGCCGTCGCTGCTTACTTTGAGAGATTACGCACCATTTTGCCGCCTGGAGCTCATGAGGTGCTACTCGATCTCGAAACCATCGTCGAAGAACGGCGCCAGCTTGCCATCCAGGTCCGCCTCCATCACTGGTTGCACGGCTGGCTGCTCATTCACCTGCCGTTGTCCATGGCGTTCCTCGTCCTGACCCTGGTGCATGCCGTGGTGTCTCTCATCTACTGATATGGCGAAAGAAGAAAAGCCCATCGAATACGAACGCCGGACAGCGGACACCAAAACGCTGGCCCAGCGCCTCGTCCTCGCCTATCAACAGAACGGCCATTGGCTTCGCTTCTGGCGCAAACGCCTCGCCTACGGGCTCCCCCTACTCGCCGCCCTCGGCGTCGCCCCATTTCTCACTGGCATCGGAGGAGGCAAACGCGTCTTCACCAACGGCCCCATCTCCGGCGTCCACGTCATCTTTGAGCAGGATTGCAAAAAATGCCATTCCGTCTCGCTGGCCAAAGTGCAGGATCAGGATTGCAAAGTGTGCCACGACGGACCCCGCCACCAAGCCAACACCATCGGCGAGCCCCGCTGTGCCGTCTGCCACATTGAGCACAAAGGCTCCCTCAAACTAGCCTCCGTCAGCGACGCCAACTGCACCCGTTGCCATTCCGATCTCTCCGCCCACGGCAAGAATGTCGCCACCAAGGCCCTGGAAGTCACCGGCTTCGCCAAGGGCAGGCACCCCGATCTGTCCGCCATTCTCAAACGCGATGACCGCCCCCTCAAACTCAATCACGCCATTCACATGCCCGCCCAGCCGAAGAACATCCGCGGCATCAAACTGCCCATGAAATGCGTCGATTGCCACAGCTTCGATCTCAAGGGCGAGGCCGTCCCCGTCACCTTCGAGAAGCATTGCCTCTCCTGCCACAAAGGCGAACTCGGCTTCGATGTCTACCAGGTCTTAGGCGGCGAGAACGGCATTGCCCCGCACAGCAAAGATCCCGAAGGCATCGGCAAGCTCATCCGCGATGCCTACACCAAGGCCCTCGACGCGAATCCCGGACTCACCCAGCGGCCCCTGGGGCGCAATCTCGATGCAGGCGCCTCCCGCGGAGTCTGGCTTGAAACCGCCGTCCGCGATTCGACGAGCTATGTATTTGAGAAAAAATGCCGATACTGTCATGAGGTGACACAGGAGAATGGACTGCCGGTAGTGGAGAAAGTCAACAAGGTCGCCGGCCAGTTCCAAAAGGGTAAACCCGAAGGCCCTCGCTGGCTCAACCATGCCGAATTCCGCCACCATGCCCACCGCATGGTCGCCTGCGCCTCCTGCCACACCAAAGCCCAGCAGAGCCAAAAGACCAGCGATATCCTCATCCCCGCCATCGAAACCTGCCTCACCTGCCATGGCAGCTCCGGCACCCCTATCGACAATTGCTCGCAGTGCCATTATTATCACGATAAGACCTTGGAGAAAGAACGGGATCGTAAGACAATCGAGGAGTTGATCGGCTCATTACGGGTTGGGAGTACCCCACAGTGATGGCCGAAGTACGCAAAATCGGCGAGTTTGAGCTCCTGGAGCCACTCCACGGCGGGACTCATCCCTTGTTCAAAGCCAAGGACCCGGCTGGCAACTTCGTCGCTCTCAAAGCGATTCCCCTCACTATCGCCTCTCAGGAACAGCGCGAACGCTTCCTCCGCGAAGCCGAAATCGCTAAAACCCTCGACCATCCCAACCTCGTCAAAGTGATGGCCTCAGGAGCAGGCGAAACCCATCTCTACCAGGTGATGGAGATGCTCGAAGGCTCCGACATCCGCAAGATCCTCGCCTCCAAGACTCCACTTACCTGGGATCAGCGGCTCTCCATCATGGAGCAGGTCTGCGACGGACTCGGCTACGCCCATTACCGCGGTCTTGTCCACCGCGACCTGAAGCCCGCCAATCTCTTCTTCGAAAACTCCGGCCGCGTCCGTATCCTCGACTTCGGCATGGCGCGTATCCAGGATTCCAAGCTCACCCAGGCAGGCGTCGCCCTCGGCACACTCAATTACATGGCCCCCGAGCAGATCCGTGGCGAAAAGTGTACCGCCGCCTCCGACGTCTTCTCCTGCGGCATTATCTTCTATGAGCTGATCACCGGACGCCACCCCTTCTCCCATGGCAGCGGCGGAATCCAGGAAATCCTCACCGCGATGCTCTTCCAGGAGCCGCCCCAACTCCGCCAGATCGTCCCCGACGCCCCTCCTGGAATTGAGAACGTCATCGCCCAGGCCCTGGACAAAGATCCCGCGCGGCGACCGCAGAACGCTTCCGAACTGCGAGGCATGCTCCGCTCCTGCCGCCTCGGCGCGGCTTCCAGCGGACCCACACCTCCCGCTCCGGTCCAACCCCCCGATCTCGGCGCCACCCGCAAGATCAAGCGGCCCGATATCGATGCCCTCAAGGCGATGCAGAAAGCCGCTCCGGCACCCGAAGCCAAGCCCGCTCCACCCCCGCCTCCACCTGCCCCTAAGCTGCCCGCCCCGCCGCGCACCGAAACCGTCTACTGTCCCGCCTGCACCCAGGCCAACACGAGAGGTGCTGCTGTCTGCAAACATTGCGGCGCTTCGCTCATGGCTACCTCCACCAAGTTCGCCACGATGCAGCCGAAGCCCGCCTCCTCATCCTCTTCCCAGTGGATCATCGCCGCAGTTACCGTTATCGTCATTCTGGCCGTCACCGTCTTCCTGCTCGTCAAGAACTAACATCATCACCACCATGAAACGCCGCATCCTCTTCGCTACGCTTTTTGCTGCCGCTGCCGCCTGGGCGCAGAAACCGCAATTCATCGGAGCAGGTGGCTGCTCCGGTTCGAACTGCCATGGCGGTACCTCTCCTGCAGACGAGAAGATCAGCCGCATTCTCACCACCGAATACTCCGTCTGGTCCATCGCCGACAAGCACTCCCGCGCCGCCAAAGTCCTCGAAGAGCCGCGTTCCAAGCGCATGGCCGAAATCCTCGGCATCTCCAATCCAATGAACGATGCCAAGTGCGCCAGTTGCCACGTCGCCGGTTCCCCCGAACGTGCCAAATCCGATGGCGTTGCCTGCGAAGCCTGCCACGGCCCCGCTGAAAAATGGCTCGGCCCCCACACCCAACAGAATTCCCACGCCAACAGCCTCACGCTCGGCCTCACCGATACCAAGAACCTCCGAGTCCGCGCCCAAACCTGCCTCGGCTGCCATCTCGGCTCCGAAGGCCGCACCGTCGATCACGAACTCATCGCTGCCGGCCACCCTGACCTCGCCTTCGAACTCGAGACCTTCTCCTTTGCCCAACCCGCCCACTATCGCGATCCCAAACCCACGGCCGGCAACTCGCTACCCAAGGTCCGATTCTGGGCCGTCGGCCAGGCCGTAGCCCTCGCCGAAGGCATGCGCCTCCTCGAAAAGCACGTCATGACCAAGTGGCCCGAGTTCTCTGACCTCGATTGCTACCAGTGCCACCACGATCTTCGTGCCGAATCCTGGCGTATTGAGCGCGGCTATCAGGGACGCAAGCCCGGCTCCGCCCAGCTCAACCTGGCCCGCACCGAAATCATCCGCACGCTCGCCGCAGGCGAACTCGACGCCGCCCTCAACCGCTTGTCCACCGCCGTCTCCAATAGCTTCGGCAACGCCGCCGCCATCACCGGAGCGGCCCGCGAAGTCGCTCAGAAAGCCGACGCGCTCGCCACCCGCTGGGAAGCCACTGACTTCACCGCCGCCATGGCCCGTAACCTCGCCCAAGCCCTCGTGCGCGACATCTCCCGCATCGCAGGCAACGGCCCCCATGCAGCCGAGCAGGCCACGATGAGCCTCGATGCGCTCAGCGCCTCCTACGCAGCCAATCCCCAGGCCGCAGCCAAAGCAATCGGTGAACTCTACACCTACCTGGAGCATCCCTCCACCTACCAGGGCCGCGAGTTCGCCTCTCTCTTCCGCAAGGTAGCGGGCCAGCTTCAATAACCGGGAACCCACAACCATCATGCAGGGTCTTCGTTACGCCATCGTCGGGATTGTCGGCTGTACGCTCCTACTGCCGCTGTTCGCCCAACGTGCGCAACTCCCCACCAAAGGCCGCCGTCAGGAAAAATCCGCGCCTCGCCAGTACAAAGCCATCCGCGTCCTTCCGCGCCGTGGCCAATCCGCCGCCGACATGCGCTTCCCCGAACGCGCCCCCACCGAATACCAGCTCTCTCTCCGCCAATCCGCCGCACCCCGGCGCGCTACCTCTGAAGATCGGGTCCGCCCGCTCCTGCGCCGCTCCACCGATTCCTTCTCCCCCATCCCCCCGCTCCAAACCCGCGCCGAGCCCACCACAAACCCGCTCCCCAAGCCCAATCAGGACCCCATCGAACTCCCCACCTTCGCCTACCCGGCTGAACCGAACCTAACTGCCTCCGTCCCCAACCGCTGGGAAGTCACTATGCCCGAGCCCCGCCGATACGAAGACGGCAAGCTCGACGCCATCTACGCCCGCAATCGCTGGTGGGATCCCTTCAATCGCAACCGCCTCAAAGGCGACCTCCCCATCTTCGGCCGCAAGTACTTCCTCAACATCACCGCCCTCAGCGACACCGTAGCCGAAGGCCGCCGCCTGCCGCTTCCAACCGTGGCCTCCGCCGCCTCCTCCAACGACTACAAATTCTTCGGCCGTGGCGGCCAGTTCGCCCTCCGCGAATCCTTCCGCGTCTCCTTCGACTTCTTCAAAGGCAGCGCCGGCTTCCGCCCCGTTGATTTCGAAATCCGCATCACCCCCGAGTTCAACATCAACTACCTGCTCGCCCGCGAAAACGCCATCACCCGCATCGACGTCCGCCAGGGCTACCGCCGCACCGACACCAACATCTCCCTCCAGGAAGCCTTCTTGGAGAAGCGCCTCTTCACCAACGCCCGCGCCGCCTTCCGCAAAGCCAAAGACTCCGATGACCGCGGCAGCGCCCGCTTCGATTTCACTTCCGTCCGCTTCGGCATCCAGCGCTTCACCTCCGACTTCCGAGGCTTCGTCTTCTCCGACGAGCAACCAGGCGCGCGCCTCTTCGGCACCTTCAAGAACAACATCTTCCAGTACAACCTCGCCTACTTCAATCTCCTCGAGAAAGACACCAACTCCGGGCTCAACCGCTGGCGCCAGCGCAACCAGTCCGTCTACGCCGCCAATCTCTACTGGAACGATTTCCTTACTCCCGGCTACAACCTCAATTTCAGCGCCCTCTACAACAACGATCAGCCCAAGTTCCACATCGATAAAAACGGCTTCCTCGTCCGCCCCGCCCCCATCGGCTTCCCCATCCCCAACAAAGTCCGCGCAGGCTACGCGGGCATCTCCGGCGACGGCCACATCGGCCGCTTCAACGTCTCCCACGCCTTCTATCAAGCCTTCGGCCGCCACGACTTCAACACTATCTCCGCCCGCCCCCTGAACATCAACGCCCAAATGGCCGCCGCGGAAATCGCCTACGAAAAGGACTGGGCCATCTACAAAATATCCGGCTTCTTCTCCTCCGGCGACAACGACATCACCGACGGCTCCGCCCGAGGCTTCGACGCCATCGTCCCCAATCAGCAATTCGCCGGCGGAGGCTTCCTCGGCAGCAACGCGCTTGCCGATCGCGGCCTCATCAACCCGCTATTCGATGGCGGTGGCACCAACTTCCTCAATCGCCAGCCCATCCCGCTCACCGGCACCGGCGTCTTCCTATTCGGACCCAACAGCCTCATCCCCAACATGCGCGCCGGGCTCTTCCAGGGCCAGGCCAATTTCGTCAACCCCGGCATCATCCTCCTCAACGCTGGCATGGACGCCAAGATCACTCCCAAACTCCGCTCCACCATCAACGTCAACTACGCCCGCTTCCATCGCACTGAAGTGCTCGAAGCCGTCCTCTTCCAAAATTCCATTCCGCACCCCATCGGCGTCGACACAGGCCTCGGTCTCCAGTACCGCCCGCTGCTCAGCGACAACATCGTCTTCACCGGCGGCGCAGGCTTCCTCGCGCCGATGAGCGGTTTCAAAAACATTTACACCGGCAGAACCCTGCTCTCCGGATTTGTAGCCCTACGGATTCTCTTCTGATATGCGCATCACGGCCTTACTCACGCTCCTCGCCACTCTGAGCCTCAACGCTCAGCAGGACCTGCTGCGCCAATCCGACGCCGACGCGCGCCGCAAAAGCGAAGGCTGCATCAGCGCCAAGTGTCACGTCAACACGGAGCCGATGCATGCATCGCCCGCCGTCCGTCTCGGCTGCACCGATTGCCACGGCGGCAATGCCTCCACCACCGAAAAGCTCAAAGGCCACGTGCTCCCGCGCTTTGCCCGCGAATGGAATTACCCTTCTTCCGCCAATCCCGAGCGAGCCTACACACTGTCTCTCCGCGAATCGCAGGAATACGTCCGCTTCGTCAATCCCGGCGATCTCCGCGCCGCTCCGCAAACCTGCGGAACATCTACCTGCCACAAAGACACCGTCTACAAAGTCCAGCACAGCCTCATGACCCACGGCGCATTCCTCTGGGGAGCCGCCCTCTACAACAACGGTGGAGTCCCCTTCAAACGCCCGCAATTCGGCGAAAGCTACGGCATCGACGGCCTCGCCCGTAAGCTCTTCACTACCCCAACGCCCACCGAAGAGGAAATGCGTACCAAGGGCCTCATCCCCTTCATCCAGCCTCTTCCGCAATTCGAGTTCACCCAGCCCGGCAACACCCTCCGCGTCTTTGAGCGCGGCGACAATCGCCTCTCCAATCGCGGCTTCGGCACCCTCACCCGTACTGACCCTGTTTTCCAAGGCCTCCAGCGCACCCGCCTCCTCGATCCGCTCCTCTCCATGCTCGGCACCAACGATCACCCCGGCGACTACCGCTCTTCCGGCTGCACCGCCTGCCACGTCGTCTACGCCAACGATCGCAATCCCGTCCACTCCGGCCCCTACGCCAAACACGGCAATCGCGGCTTCACCATAAATGCCGATCCCACCATTCCCAAGAACGAATCCGGCCATCCTATCCAGCACCGCTTCACCCGCTCCATTCCCTCCAGCCAGTGCGTCGTCTGCCACATCCACCCCGGCACTTCCTACGCCTTCCAATACCTCGGCTACATGTGGTGGGACAACGAAACCGACGGCGACGCCATGTACCCCGCCAAATCGAAGCAGCTCACCGCGGAGCAGGAAGCAAAGGCGCTCGCCCGTAATCCCGAAGCAGCATCGCTCAAAGGCAACTGGTCCGATCAGGAATTTCTCCGCAATCTTACCGATCTCAATCCCAAACTGAAGCAGACGCAATTCGCCGACTTCCACGGCCACGGATGGGTCTACCGCGCCGTCTTCAAACACGACCGTAAAGGCACGCTCCTCGACAAGGACGACAAACCCGTCGCCCATGAAGACCCGCAGAAATTCGACAAGGCCGTCCACCTCAAAGATATTCACCTCGAAAAGGGAATGCACTGCACCGACTGCCACTTCGAGCAGGACGCGCACGGCAACGGTAAGCTCTACGGCGAAGCCCGCGCGGCCGTCGAAATCGAATGCGTCGATTGCCACGGCACTGCAACCACCAAAGCCTCGCTCAAAACCAGCGGCCCCGCTTCGCCTACGCCCCCGCACAATCTCGCTCTTCTCCGCACGCCCTTCGGAGCCAAACGCTTCGAATGGTCGCAGGATAAGCTCATCCAACGCTCCATGGTCGACGCGGACAAACAGTGGATCGTCTCCCAGGTGATGGACTCTCTCCGTCCCGGCAGCTACAACTACAACGAAAAAGCCCGCCTCGCCAAAACCATCCAGAAAGACAACCAGACCTGGGGCGACACGCAAGGCAACCTCGCCCACTCCAACGACAAAATGTCGTGCTACTCGTGCCACACCTCCTGGATGACCAGTTGCTTCGGCTGCCACCTCACCATGAAGGCCAACGCCAAGCGCCCGCAGCTCCACTTCAACTCCGACCCCGACACCCGCAACTTCACCAGCTACAACTTCCAGGTCCTCCGCGACGACGTCTTCATGCTCGGCCTCGATTCCACGGTCAAAGGCAACAAAATCGCGCCTGTCCGCTCCTCCAGCGCGATCTTAGTCGGCTCGCAGAACGCCAACCGCGAGTGGCTCTACTCCCAGCAGCAGACCATCTCCGCCGAAGGTTATTCCGGCCAAGCCTTCAATCCGCACTTCCCCCACACCGTGCGCACCAAGGAAACTCGCACCTGCACCGATTGCCACGTTTCCCAGAACAACGACAACAACGCCTGGATGGCCCAGCTCCTTCTCCAAGGCACCAACTTCGTCAACTTCATGGGCCGCTACATCTACATCGGGGAAGGGAAGCACGGCATCGAAGCCGCCGTCGTCACCGAACGCGATGAGCCCCAAGCCGTCATCGGCAGCTATCTCCATAAACTGTCCTACCCCGAAAACTACGCCAAATTCGAAAAGGAAGGCCGCCAGCTCCACGAGCATCATCACCACCACGGCGAAGACGTCCAGTCCGTCCAGTTAAGAGGCGAATATCTCTACGCGGCCAAAGGCAAGCACGGCGTCGAAATCTACGACGTCGCCAACATCGACAACAAAGCCATCGCCGAAAGAATTGTCAGCGCGCCAGTCTCCAAACTCGGCCAGCGCTTCACCGTCTCCACTAAGGACGCCGCCTGGATCGCTTCTCCCACCACCCTCGGCGTCGATCCGGCCCGCAAGCGCGACCCGCTCAACGAAGAGCAGCCCGTTCATCTCCTCTACGCCTTCCTCTACGTCGCCGACCGCCAGGAAGGTCTCATCCTCATCAACGCCGCCACGCTCCTCGACGGCGACCCGCGCAACAACTTCCTCAAACGCACTCTCACCTTCAATCCCGACAATGCCCTCAACGGCGCCAACCACGTCGTCATCGCCGGACGCTATGCCTACGTCTCCTGCGACAAAGGCTTCGTCATCGTAGACATCGACAAGCCGCTCACGCCCAAGATCATCTCCACCATCCCGATGCAGGGCGCAGGCCACGCCGCCATCCAGTTCCGCTACGCCTTCGTCCTCGACAGCGAAGGCATGAAGACCATCGACATCACCAACCCCGCCGCGCCCGCCGTCAAAGCCTCGCTCCCACTCAAGGACGCGAAAGACATCTACGTCGCCCGCACCTACGCCTACATTGCCGCCGGTCACCAGGGCCTCGCCATCGTCGATATCGAAAACCCCGAAAAACCCGCCGCCCCGCGTTTCTTCAACGCCGCAGGCAAAATCAACGACACACACGCCGTGCGCGTCGGCATGACCAACGCCAGCGTCTTCGCCTACCTCGCCGACGGCAAGAACGGCCTCCACGTCCTGCAACTGACATCGCCCGTGAAAAGCTCTGGCATGTGGGGCTTCAGCCCCGCCCTCGACCCCGAACTCATTGCCACATTCAAAACCAAAGGCGACGCCATCGCTCTGTCCAAAGGCCTCGACCGCGATCGCGCCGTCGATGAGTCCGGCAATCAAGTCGCCGTCTTCGGCCGCCGTGGCGCGCGCCCCTTCAACGAAAAGGAAATGCAGCGCCTCTACCTCAAAGACGGCAAACTCTACTTCGTCACCGACGCGCCCCCCGGTCCCCCGAAAGGAGGCAAGTAAACCATGCGCTATCTCCTCTTCCTCCTCGCCATCACCGCCTCTGCGCAGCCAGTCCTTCGCACCGAATCGAAAGGCGGGCTCACTCGCGCCATTCTCCTCCACGCCCAAACCAGCGAACCCGTCACCGACGAATCCCCTGCCACGCCCGGCGAAACCCTGATCGCCTTCGCCGATAACCTCACCAGCGAAGCCGAAATCATTCTCAACGACGCAACCCTCGCTGCCACCACCAACGGCGACCAGATCCAGTTCACCGTTCCCAAAAACATTTCCGGCAGTTTTGTCGAACTCAGTATCCTCGATAATGCAGGCCTCCGCAGCAACGTCGCCACCACCACGATCGCCGGAACCCCCGATCCCTCCCAACTCCTCGCAGCCGATGTCGCCGGCCTTGTCCAACGCGCCGCAGCATCCATTGACGACGCCCGCATGGCCATCGTCGTCGTCGATCGCGCAGGCCGCCCACTCGCCGTCTACCGTAAACCGCAGGCCTCGAACGATGCAGTAGAAACCGCGCTCTCACTAGCCCGCACCGGAGCCTTCTTCTCCCACAATCAGGCCCCGCTCTCGTCCCGCACCATCCGCACCATCAGCCGCGAAAACTTCCCCGAAGTGCCCAACCAGCCCGCCGCCGCACTCTTCGGAATCGAAAATACCAACCGCGGCTGCGGCTTCAACGCCACTTTCCTCCCAGGCAAAGACGTGCCCCCCGCGCGCAACCTCTCGAACGACGGCCCGTCGAAAGGCGTCATTACAGTCCCCGGCGGAATCCCGCTCTTCAAAAGCGGGCTCATGGTCGGAGGTATCGGCGTCGCAGGCATCGATCCCGACGCCGCCGAATTCTCCACCGTCGCCGCCACCGCAGGCACGCCCTTCTTCGTCCCCTTGCCGCTTCCCCAACCCGGAGCAGTCTTCATCGACGGCATCCGCCTCCCCTACGTCCAGCAAACCACCCAGCCCGCAGGCACACAGCCTGCCGCCAATCCCACCGGCACATTCGTCATCGCCCCCCGCGATGGCGCCGCCGTCCCCGATGGCTACTTAATCGGACCCCGCGCAGGCACCGCTCTCACCCAAGCCGACGTCGAAGGCATCATCCAGCGCACCGTCGATCGCGCCAATCGCACACGCGCCGTCATCCGCCTCCCGCTCGGCAGCCGCAGCAAAATGGCCATCTCCGTCACCGACACCGACGGCACCGTGCTCGCCCTCTTCCGCATGCCCGATTCCACCGTCTTCTCCATGGATGTCGCCGTCGCCAAGGCCCGCAACGTAGTCTGGTTCTCCGGCCCCACGCGTTCCCAATCCGACTTGCCCGAACTCCCCATGAACGCCGCGGTCACCAATCGCAGCATCGGGTTCGGCGCGCAATCAATGTTCCCTTCCGGAATCACCGGCTCCGGCCCCGGCCCCTTCCGCCAGCTCTACCTCAACGATCTCGCCAACCCCTGCACGCAAGGCTCGCAACCGAAGAACGCCAATCAAAATGGCATCGTCTTCTTCCCCGGCTCCGCGCCGCTCTACCGTGGCAACACCATCGTCGGTGGACTCGGCGTCTCCGGCGACGGCGTCGAGCAGGACGATTGGGTCACCGCCGCCGGCGCGCAAGGCTTCGATGCCCCGCTCAGCCTCCGCTCCGATGAATACTTCATCCGCGGCGTTCGCATCCCCTACTGGAAATTCCCTCGCAATCCCGAACAGTAGTACCCTCTCCGTATGGAGAACATGATCGGAGCCTACGGCGAGTGGGCCTCCAAGCTAGCCGAAGATCCACCGCGATTTTCCTTCCGCCGTCCGGAATTCAAGAACATCAACGACTGGCGCAAAAAAGCCCGCCCGCGCTACGTCAATGCCCTCATGCAACCCAATCTCGGTGGCACTCCCAAGGCCACCGTCCTGCATCAGTTCGAATTCGACGGCCTGTCCATTGAGCACCTCAACTGGCAACTCCCCATGGGTGCCGCCACCGAAGCCGTTCTCCTCAAGCCTGCCGGAGCCAAGGGTAAACTCCCTGGCATCATCGGCCTCCACGATCACGGCGGCAACAAATACTTCGGCTATCGCAAGATCACCCAGATCAGCAAAGACCGCCATCCGCTCATGGTGAAGCATCAGGATCATTACTACGGCGGCTCCGCCTGGGCCAACGAAATCGCCAAGCGCGGCTACGTCGTCCTCGTCCACGATACGTATTCCTTCGGCTCCCGCCGCGTCCGTGTTGGCGACGTCCCCAAAGTCATCAAACGTGACCTCACCGAAGTGGACCCCGAATCCGAGTCCGAAATCGCCGCCTACAACCGCTGGGCCGGTGAGCACGAACACCTCATGGCCAAAAGCCTCTTCTCCGCCGGCACCACCTGGCCCGGTGTCTTCACCGCCGAAGATCAAAAGGCCGTGGACTACCTCTGCTCCCGCTCCGACGTCGACGACAAACGCATCGGCTGCGCCGGCCTGTCCGGCGGCGGCCTCCGCACCGTATTCCTCACCGGCGTCGACGAGCGCATCAAGTGCTCCTGTTGCGTCGGCATGATGTGTACCTGGCGCGATTACCTCCTCAACAAGTGCTATACGCACACCTGGATGTGCTACGTCCCCAGCATTCCCCGCGATCTCGATTACCCCGAAATCCTCGGCCTCGGCGCCCCCAATCCCATCATGGTTCTCAACAACCGCGAAGATCAGCTCTTCACCGTCCCTGAAATGGAGCGTGCCGACAAGATCCTCAAAGACGTCTACTCGAAGGCCAAAGCGTCCGAACGCTACGCCATGAACTTCTACCCCGGTCCACACAAATTCGACCTCGACATGCAAAAGGACGCCTTCGCATGGTTCGACAAATGGCTCAAATCTTAAGTGGCGCGGGCCTCCAGGCCGGCGCGCTAATGATCGTCCTCAGCTTCTTCCGCAACAACGGAGAAGACGGCCTATTTCTCGCCGCCAGCCACGACGGCCTCCACTTCACCGAACTCAACAACGGGATGCCGCTCCTCAAACCTGAAGTCGGCGAATCGAAGCTCATGCGCGATCCCTCCATCGCCCGAGGCCCCGACGGCACCTTCCACATGGTCTGGACCACATCCTGGCAAGGCAAAACCATCGGCTACGCCAATTCCAAAGACCTCCGCCACTGGTCCCCGCAGCAAGCCATCACCCTCTTCCCAGACGAACCAAACGTCCAAAACTGCTGGGCCCCCGAGCTCTACTACGATGCGCCCTCCAAAGACTGGATCATCCTCTGGGCCTCCACCATCAAAGGCAAATTCCCCCAAACCCTCGGCACCGGCACCCGAGACAACAATCACCGCCTCTATATGGTCCGCACCCGCGACTTCCAGTCATTCTCCAAGCCCGTACTCATCTACGACCCCGGCTTCATGATCATCGACGGAGCCATCTTTCATACCGGTAAACGCTACGCCATGGTCGTGAAAAACGAAACCCAGACCCCACCGGCCAAGTATCTCTTCCTTATCTACGCGGACAAACTCGAAGGCCCATGGTCCAAGCCCGGCCCGAACATCTCCGGCCCTCAATGGGCTGAAGGCCCCAGCCCCATCCAGCTCAACGGCTACTGGTACATCTACTTCGACAAATACCGCGACCACAAATACGGAGCCATCCGCTCCAAAGATCTCGAACAGTGGGAAGACATCACCGAACAGATCACGCTGCCCACCGGCATCCGTCACGGCACCATCTTCCGAGCCCAGTCGCAAATCGTCGAACCACTGCAGTCCTCCGCCCTGAACATCCAGCACGTCGCCAATGCCGGAGTCCTCCTCACGTGCAACAACACCACCATCGCCGTCGATGCCTTCTTCCGCGAAGGAGTCAACGGTTACCAAACCGTCCCCGCTCCACTCCTCCAGCAAATGGAGACCGCGCAGAAGCCCTACGACAACATCCGCCTCATCCTCGCCACCCATCCCCACCGCGATCACTTCGATGCCGCCTCCGTCGCCCGTCATCTCCAGCACAACAAGCAGGCCATCTTCGCAGGCACTCCCCAACTCGCCAACCCCGTCCGCACCGCCGGCGCTTCCAACGTCGAAACCATCACCTGGCCCGCCACCAGACAATGGGCCGGCGCCACTGTGAAATTCCTCAGACTTCCCCACAATCCACCCCATCGCGACACCATCGAAAACTCCGCCCTCCACATCTCCTTCTGCGGTCAATCCCTCCTCTTCACCGGCGATGCCGACATGACCAGCGCGGATTTCGCCGCCCTACAAATCCCACCCCAATCCATCCACCGCCTCTTCGCTCCCTGGTGGATGCTCACCGGCGCAAACGGCCGCCGCATTATCGACACCCAACTCCAACCCAAGTCCCTCTGGGCCCTCCACGGCGACACCGCGCAGCCCGATCGCTGGCAGCAGCAGGTCCGCGCCGCCTACCCCACCGCCACCATCGCCTTTGACAATCGCTCCCCAATTCAATAGTCTCAACCGTATGACCCTACGTACCGCGGCTCTCGCGCTGTCTCTCGTCACACTCGCTCCCGCCATGGATTGGGAGAAAGCACCCAAGCTCCCTCACAAGCTCGTCGCCAACTGGGCCCAACTCCCCGCAGGCTGGAACTTCGGCGAAACCAGCGGAGTCTCCGTCGACAAAAACGACAACGTCTGGGTCTTCAACCGCGGCAAGCACATGGTCATGCAGTTCGACAAGAGCGGCAAATTCCTCAAAGGTTGGGACGATGTGCCGATCCTTTCCGCCCACGGCATCAAGGCCGATCCCGACGGCAACGTCTGGCTCGTCGATGTCGGCGGCCACGCCCTCCTCAAATTCACTCCCGCAGGCAGGCTCCTCATGGTCTTCGCCAACGCAGGCCGCACCGCCGGCGACAACACCACCCAATACGCCTTCAACAAACCCACCGGTCTGTCCTTCAAACCCAACGGTGACTTCTACGTCTCCGACGGCTACGTCAACACCCGAGTCGTCCACTACAATAAAGACGGCAAGTTCCTCAACCAGTGGGGCAAGAAGGGCACCGGCAACGGCGAGTTCGATCTCGTCCACGACGTCGCCATCGACAAGCAGGGCCGCGTCTACGTCGCCGACCGCGCCAACTCCCGCGTTCAGGTCTTCGACGCCGAAGGCAAATTCCTAGCCAAGTGGACCGAAATAGGCCAGCCCTGGGGACTCGCCTACAGCGAAAAAGAAAACGCCATGTACATCGCCGACGGCCTCAACAACCGTGTCGTCAAAGCGAACCTCGATGGCCAGGTCCTCGGCGTCCTTGGCCAATTCGGCAAGGCCCCTGGCTCCTTCGATTTCGCCCACCACATGGCCGTCGACAGTGAAGGCTCCCTCTACGTCGCCGAGATCAAAAACTGGCGCGTCCAAAAATTCGCCAAGTGATCGCACTGCGCCTGCTCCCGCTGGCGGCTGGCCTCCTTCCGGGCCAGCCCGTCTGCGAGCCTCCCACACCCGTAGCGGCCATCCTGCAAAAGGCTGATCAACCCCGCGACCTCCGCCATAGCCTCGCCGATCATCGCGCCGCGATACACGCCATCTACGATGCGGCTGCCAAAGCCCATCCCGGCGATCCATTCCTCTACGCCGCCCGCCTCGAATTCGATCTCGGCCGCTACGGCGAAAATCGCCCTTCCATTGCCGAAGAAGCTGAAAAGCGGCTAGCACAACAACCTGCCAATCCACACCTCCTCTACATCGCCGCCCTCGCCAACTACTCCCTCCGCACTCCACGCTCCATCGAACAACTCACCAAGCTCAACCAGTTAAACCCCAACTACGGCCCCGCGCTCCTACTCGAAGCGCGCATCCGAGCCAGCAGACAATTCCGCGACATTCCCAGACTCAAAGCAGCCCTCGCCCATTTCGAAAAAGTCTGTCCCCAATCCCTCGCCCTCTTCCCCGAACTCGCCTGGATCGAAGACCAGCCCTACCTCCAATCCCACATCGCCAAACTCCGCGCCCAGTCCATCCCCGCAAAATCCTACCCCGCCCTCTGGCAAATGGAGCGCGTCGCCAATCGCTCCGACAACATGTCTGCCATCCTGACAACCTGGCAATCGGACGTCCACCGTCTCCTCCAACCTTCCGTCCCACGCAACGCCACTTGGATGAACACCCTCCACACCGCAGCTTTCCTCACCGAACAACCGCTCGAAAAACTCGCCCCGGGCTACCTCGAAGACTTCGCCAAACACTTCCCACACGCCTGGCCATCTCCCATCCTCGCCATCGACAAACTCCGCAAACTCGGCCCCACGCCCGAAGCCTTCAAGCAGTGGAGCGCCCTCAACAAAACCTATCCTTCCTCCACCGGCATCGTCTCCTACTGGCTCTCCATCGCCCGCGACGCCAAGGACAACCCCGAAGCCATCGTCGATGCCTACCAGGCCATGAAGGCCGCCATGGACGTCGATCCCGAAAGCTACCTCACCTCGCCGCCCTTCCAGATCACCATGGCCGATGACCTCGTCAAACGCGGCCTTCGTCTCGACCTCGTCCCGTCCTTCGTCATCGCGGGCATCAGTGCCGGCGAGCGTGCCCTTTCCCGTGAAAGCGTCACCGATCTCTTCCCCAACGCCGAAACCGGCCGCCGCAAAATGCACGACGCCTGGTACCTCTTCGGTTACTACCCGCTGATCGAAGCCTACGCCGCCCAGAAGAAATTCGCCGAAGCCCGCGACATTCTCTCCCAATCCCAGCGCATCCTCGACCGCATGCGTCCCGAACCCACTGCCTCGCCTGAAGACAAATCCCGTTTCGCCATGTTCGAAGCTGGCTTCTGGCGTGTCAAAGGAAAACTCGCCGAACAGCAAGGCCGCAAGTTCGATGCCCTCATCTCCTACCGCAACGCCCTGGCCAGCTACGGACCCCGTACCGCCCGAGGCGACGAGCGCGATCAGGTCTACGCCGCCGCCCAGCAACTCGCCAAAGAACTCGGAGCCACCACCGAAGCCTGGACCGACTGGGACGCAAAGCAGCCTCTCACCAACGTCCGTTCCGGCCACGGCGGCCCCAACGCATGGCTCCAACTCGCCGCCTCCAAACCCGGCCTCCGGATCACCGACATGCAAGGCCGCGCCTTCACCCCCGCCCAACTCGCCAAAACAAAAACTTTTGTCAATGTTTGGGCTACCTGGTGTCTCCCCTGCCGCGCCGAACTCCCCTACCTCGAAAAACTCGCCGCCCGCTTCAAAGACCGCACCGACATCGCCGTGATCGCCCTCAATGTTGATGACGACGAATCCGCCGTCGCCCCGTTTTTGAAGCGCTTCCAATTCACCTTCCACCCAGCCATGGCGCGTTCGTATGCCTACGAATTCCTCCCCGTCTTCGGAGTCCCTGCCAACTACATCATCAGTGACAAGACCAGTTACTTCGAAGGCAAAGGCCAAGCCAACGAATGGCTCGAATCCGCCACCGCCGCCCTTGAATAAAACTGAACCAGCCCCAGGCTATCCGCCTCAAGCCGCAGTTGTGATCTCCACCTCACCCACAAAACTCGATGGCTTTGGGATCGGATCCCCGCACTCTCGCAGAGTCCGCAAATGCCCTTCAATCGCCTCTCGAATATTCTGCTTGGTATCTTCCAGCGTTCTTCCCGTAGTCATACAACCCGGAAGATCTGAAACGTAGGCAGCCCAGTTTGACTTGGCCTCCTCGAAGATAACGGCATATTTCACGCTCATTTGCCCTCCAATCCTGCAGCTCGCAAGATCGCTTTGCGAAATTAGTCGGCACGCATCGCCAGTAACACCCGGCACGGTCACTGTCCGCAGTGTATCAACAGCCACGATCCATCACTCCCCAAATCCAAAACCCACCCCCACCCATATATCCTGTAAAGGTAATGCACCGCCGCCACTTCCTTCTCACCTCTGCCTCCACCCTCGCCGCCTCCGCGATGCAATCCCCCAACTACGACATCTTCCTCCTCTCCGGCCAATCCAACATGGCCGGCCGGGGCCTCGTCGAACCCCAGGACAAAGAGCCCATCCCCGGCGTCCTCTCCTTCAACAAAGAGCACCAATGGGTTCCCGCCATCGACCCACTTCACTGGGACAAGCCCGAAGTCATCGGCGTCGGCATCGGCCGCTCCTTCGCCCGCGTCGTCAGGAATGCGCATCCTCAATCCACCATCGGCCTCGTCCCCTGCGCCTTCGGTGGCAGCCCTCTCGAACACTGGATGCCCGGCGCCCAGCACTACACCAACGCCGTTACCCGCATGCGCGAAGCCCTCAAACACGGCCGCCTCCGCGGCATTCTCTGGCACCAGGGCGAAGCCGAGTGCGCCGACCTCGACAAAGCCCGCTCCTACGTCGACCGCTGGAAAATCATGATCACCAGCCTCCGCAACGACCTCAACTCCCCCGACGTTCCCGTCATCGTCGGCCAGCTCGGCCCCTTCTTCGTTCGCTCCCCCTACGTCCGCATCGTCAATGAGCAACTCGCCATGCTCCCTGCTGTCGTCCCCAACGTCGCCTTCGTCCCCACCATTGGTCTCAAACACAAAGGCGACGACGTGCACTTTGACACTCCCTCCTTCCGCGAACTTGGCCGCCGTTACGGCCACGCCTACCTCATGCTCCGCGCATAACCCCATGCTGATCCCGATCCTCCTAGCAACCGTCCTCCAAGCCCAGGACACCACCTTCTTCGAAACCAAGGTGCGCCCCGTCTTCGCGCGCCAATGCTACTCCTGCCACGGCCCCGACAAGCAGTTCTCCAATCTCCGTCTCGACTCCCGCGAAGCCCTCCTCAAAGGCGGCAATCGCGGCCCCGCCCTCCAGCCCGGCAACACCAACTCCCTCCTCCTCCAGGCCATCCGTCACGAGACGATCAAAATGCCCATGGGCACAAAGCTCAAAGACAACGAGATCGCCGACATCACCACTTGGATCCAAAACGGAGCCCCCTGGCCCGCCGGAGCCGCCACCGCTAAGCCCGCCTCCATTGACGATCACTACCGCCGCCTCACCGCCACGCACTGGGCCTTCCAACCCGTCAAAGCCCAACCCGCGAAGCTCCCCGCCATGCTCGCCACCCCAGGCCAGCCCATCGACAAGCGCCTCCTCATTCGCCGCGCCTACTACATCCTCACCGGACTCCCGCCTACCGCGGAAGACACCGATCGCTTCCTCGCAGACACATCCCCCCAAGCCTACACAAACCTCATCAACAAACTCCTCGCCAATCCCCAGTACGGCGAGCAGTGGGCCCGCCACTGGATGGACGTCGTCCGCTTTGGCGAAACCCGGGGCTACGAATGGAACTACGAAATCCTCGGCGCCTGGCGCTACCGCGACTACCTGATAAGAGCCTTCAACGCCGACGTCCCCTACGATCAGCTCATCCGCGAACACATCGCCGGCGATCTCCTCAAGACCCCGCGCGTCAACGCCAAAGAGCAGCTCAACGAATCCATCATCGGCACCGCCTTCTACCGCCTCGGCGAAGCAGGCCATGATGATTGCATTCAATTCCGCGAACTCGCCACCGACGTAATCGACAACCAGATCGACACACTCACCAAAGCGTTCCAGGGACTCACCGTCTCCTGCGCCCGCTGCCACAACCACAAACTCGATCCCATCCTCACTGAGGATTACTACGCCCTCTACGGCATCCTCAATTCCTCCCGCCACGTCACCCTCACCACCGACACGCCCGACGCCAACGCCGCCATCATCCGCCAACTCCGCGCTCTCAAACAGCAAGCGAAACAACAAGCCATCTACACCTGGCGCAACGCCGCCCCCACGCTCTCCGACAAGGCCGGCAAACTCGAAGATCCCTCCTACCCCTGGGCTAACTTCACCCCCGACACCTGGCAATCCCTCGCCGAGCGCTACAAGAAACAAGCCGCCGAAAACGCCGCCTTCAACAAAGCCAACTTCACCCCACTCCCATTAACCCAATGGCACATTTCCGGCCAGGGTCTCCGCGACGGCATCACCAAAGCAGGCACAACCGACGCCGCACAGCGCATCCTCCCCACCGGCCTATTCACCCACACCGATTCCATGCGCCTCAACGGAGCCATCCGTTCCCCGCTCCTTCCGCCCAACAAGAAATTCGTCTCCATCAGAGCCATGGGCGGTGTCCTCGGCTCTCACCGCAGAATCGTGGATAACTGCGCCATCGGCGAAGGAAACAAAGTCCTCGACACCGAAAAACTCACCTGGCACAAAACCCCCACCCAATCGGAAAAGCACCAACTCCCCAACTACATCGAACTCATCACCCGCTACGATAACCCCCGTATCCCAGACCGGCCCGGCGTCCTCAAGAACGAGCAGCTCAAACAAATGGACGATCCCCGCTCCTGGTTCGGCATCACCCACGCCGTCGTCCACGACATCGACGAAACCCCGCGCGAAGACCTCTCCCACATGCTCCGCCTTTTCGACGGCCCCGCCCCCAACAACAAAGAAGAACTCGCCGCTCGCTACCGTGCCATCATCAACGAAGCCCTTACCCGCTGGGAGCAAAACAAAGCCACTGACGACGACATCCCCTGGCTCAACCTGCTTCCTCCACAACAACCCACCACCGAATACCAGGCCCTCGAAGCCCAACTAAAAGAACCCCGCGTCGTCGAAGGGCTCACCGACATCGGTGAAGGCCGCGATTTCCCCGTTTTCAAATCCGGCAGCCCCCTCAACCTCGGCGACCCCGCGCCCCGCCGCTTCCTCTTCTATCTCAACGGCGATCGCCGTTTCCACAACGGCAGCGGCCGCCTCGAACTCGCCGAAACCATCGCCAATCCCGCCAACCCGCTCACCGCTCGCGTTATGGTCAATCGCATCTGGCACCACGTCTTCGGCCGAGGCCTCGTCTTAAGCGTCGACAATTTCGGCATCCTCGCCGACAAACCGGAACAACTCGAACTCCTCGACACACTCGCCGCCAAATTCACCGAAGACGGTTGGTCCATCAAGAACCTCCTCAAAACTCTCCTCACCTCACCAGCCTTCCAATCGCAGCAAGGCCCCTTCCAGATGCGCCGACTCACCGCCGAGCAACTCCGCGACTCCATCCTCGCCGCCTCCGGCTCCCTCAAACCCGTCATGTTCGGACCCAGCGTTCATCCCTTCCGCGACAAACCCCAGGATTACCGCCGCCTCTTCGCCGGCCCGCTCGATGGCGATGGCCGCCGCAGTCTCTACACCAAGGTCACCCGCATGGAAGGCGCGCGCTTCCTCGAAACCTTCGATTACCCCAACCCCATGGCCGCCCGCGGAGCCCGCGACATCACCAACGTCCCCGCCCAGGCACTCACCCTTCTCAACGACCCCTTCGTCATCGCCCAATCCGAAGCCCTCGCCAAACGCGTCATGACGCTTCCGCAAGACCAGCGGCTCTCCGCACTCTTCCGCTTCACTCTCGGCCACGACCCCAACCCATCCGAGCGCGCACGCTTCGAAGGCCTCGCCCGCGAACTCGCCAGCCTCACCACCCAACCCCGCGAATCCCTCGCCGTGTGGTCCCAACTCGCCCACGCCCTATTCAACCTCAAAGAGTTCCTGTACATTCAATAAACGGACCCATGCGACCCATTTCCCGCCGTCTCGCCCTACAACTCGCCTCCAACGGCTTCGGGTTCACTGCCTTCTCCGCCCTCGCCGCCGATGCGCCCAAACGCGGTCCCCACTTCGCCCCCAAAGCGAAAAACGTCATCTTCCTCTTCATGCCCGGTGGCGTCAGCCACATGGAAAGCTTCGATCCCAAACCCAAGCTCGCCGCCCTCGACGGCCAACCCGCCAAGCTCAATAACTACGTCGCCGGCCCCAAACGCAAATTCCTCCGCCCTCTCTGGAACTTCAAACAATACGGCCAGTCCGGACTCACCGTCAGCGAACTCTTCCCTTTCACCGCCCAACACGCCGATCGCCTCGCCGTCATCCGCTCCATGAAGTCCGAGTTCCCCCTCCACGCCCGCGGCAACATCTTCTTCCACACCGGCAAAAACATCGGCGGCTTCCCCAGCATGGGCTCCTGGATCACTTACGGCCTCGGCAGTGAGAACCGCAATCTTCCCGGCTACGTGCTCCTCCGCGACACCTACGTCCCCCCCGGCGGCATCGAAAATTTCTCCAACGGCTTCCTCCCCGCCACTCATCAGGCCACGCACATCCGCGACGAAGGAGCACCCGTCGCCAACATCACTCCCGCCGACTCGGACTCCCGAGTCCAACGCGCCAAGCTCGACGCGCTACTCGCACAGGACCGCGACTTCCTTCGCTCCAGCAACGGTGGCGACGCCGTCGAATCCGCCATCGCCAACTACGAAATGGCGTACCGCATGCAATCGCTTGTCCCCGACGTCCTCGATCTCAGCAAGGAATCCCCCGCCATCCATAAACTCTACGGCCTCGATTCCGAAGACAAGCCAAAGCGTCTCTACGGGCTGCAATGTCTCCGCGCCCGCCGCCTCATCGAAGCCGGAGTTCGCTTCGTCGAAGTCACCTGTCCCAACCTGGTAGGAATGAACGGCACCTGGGATCAACACGATCATCTGAAGCGCGACCACGAACGCAACGCCTTCGTCACCGATCAAGCCATCGCCGCGCTCCTCACCGATCTCGAAGCCCGCGGTCTGCTCAAGGAGACCCTCATCATCTGGGCCGGCGAATTCGGCCGCACACCCGACACCGGCAACGGTGACGGCCGCGATCACCACCCCTTCTGCTTCACTATTTGGCTAGCCGGCGGAGGAGCAAAAGGAGGCACAATCCACGGCGAAACCGACGAGCTCGGCGATCAAGTCACCCGCGACCCCGTCACCATCCATGACCTCCACGCCACCATTCTCCACCTGCTAGGTCTCAACCACGAAAAGCTCACCTACCGCTTCGGAGGCCGCGAACAACGTCTAACCGACGTCCACGGCCAACTAGTGAGAAGCATCCTTACCTAACCCACCGGCCTCCGTAACACCACCAACGTCCGGTCATCAGCCGGCGGCTTCCCCTCGCTAAACACCGACACCTCCCCAAACACATAATCCGCCAGTTGATTAACAGTCCACGTCCGCCGTTCCGCCACAATCGACGCCAGCCGGTCCGTCCCAAACTCCTCACCCGCGGCATTCTCCTCTTCCGTGATCCCATCCGAATACAGCACCAGCGTATCCCCCGGATTCATCGGCACCGTCTCTTCGTCATACGTCAATCCCGGGATCAACGCCACAAACATCCCGCCCTCTTTCAACATCTCCACCGATCCATCGGCTCGCACCAGCAGCGCCGGATTGTGCCCCGCATTCGTGTACGTCAGCGCGCCCTTCGCCGGATCAAACGCACACGTAAACAGCGTCACAAACCGGTTTGGCGGGCACGTCGGGTTCATCCCACGATTCAGCCGCGCCACAAAATCCGCCACATTCGTGCACGATTCCGCCAGTGCCTGCACCCGCGCCTGCATGTTCATCATCATCAGCGCCGCCGGCAATCCCTTGCCTGCCACATCGCCGCACAACACCATGTAACGCCCATCGGCCAATTGCAGATAATCGTGGTAATCGCCACCCACCGTGCGGCAGGGCAAATGCCGCGCAGCCACCTGCAACTCCGGCCACACCGGAGCCGCGCTCGGCAAATGCCGCGTCTGAATATCCGCCGCCTGATTCAACTCCGCCTGCTGTACCCGCTGCACTTGCTCAATCTCCGCCAGCCGTTCCCGCTCAATGCGCATCGCCGCCACGTTCGCCATCACCGTCAGCAGGCTCAAATCGTCATTCGTGAATCGCCGCAGATAATTGAGCGCATCCACATACATCAGCCCGATCACCCGCTCGTCCGTCTGCAGCGGCACGCACATCAGCGATCGCACGCCCTGAATAATAATGCTCTTTCGTTCCTTCAACGCGGGAGCATCGGCAATACTCTCCACCAGCAACGATGCCCGTTCGCCCAGAACCTTATCGCGCACCGCAGTGCTGATGCGGAACTCCCCGCCACGCGATGCCCCCACCGTCAAGTCTTCGTTCTCCAACACCATCAAAACTCCGCGCTCGGCATTCACGCCTTCCAGCGCCAGGTCCAGAATTACCGTGAACAATTCGTTCAGCGGACGCCGTTGCGCCAGTTCGCGCCCTACGCGGATCAGCGCCTGCAGCGGGCTCCCCCATTGCTTCGCCACCCCCGGCACAAAGCCCTGCGGACGCACGTCCTGGCTCTCCAGCACTTCGTGCAAATGCACGGAGATCGTGCCGCTGCTGATCGCCTCGAACTTGCCCGCGTCAAACACCACCGTGCGTGGTGATTGCGCCTGCGATTGCGCCAGCTTGTCCCGGAACAACAGGCTCACTTTGCTCGCGCTGATCGTGTCCCCAACCTTCAGCAGGTATTTCGCATTCAGCGGATTCCCGTTGATTCGCGTACCATTCGTGCTTCCCAGGTCACGCACCCACCAGTTGTCGCCATCTTTCTCAACAACCAGGTGCCGCCTCGACAATTCGGCGTCGTTTGGAAAAGGTATCTCGCAGTTCGGATCACGGCCCATCAACAGTGGGCCCGCCTCCAACGCGATGACGCGCGTCGACCCGTCGGCCTCGGTGATCAACAGTTCCGGCATGGGGGGAAGTTGCTCTTTATATCACAAGTCCGAAGCCCAACGAGACCTCCAGTTGCCCGATCAGACCCTTCCGGCCCTGAAGAAACTCAAATGGCTTCGCGTTCTGATACTGTCGCACATCGAACCGGATCGCGAAAATAGGAGACACCCGCACCTTCACTCCGCCCCCATAATTGAACCCAATCTTCGTCGATCCGCCGCCAGACGTCACACTCGCTCCCGGCGGCGTGTAGTTGTTGAAGTGCCCGCCGCCCGCCGCAAACGGTCGCACCCTCGATCCGTCCGGAGTCGCGTACACCAGAAAATTGTAAAATCCCTGGTGAATCGCCATCCCCGTTTCCGTTCCCGTCTCTTCCACCCGCAACTGCGTCCGGTTATACCCGTACCCGAACTCATGTCCGAAATGCCGCCAGTTGTTCACCGTCGTCCGGAACCCGATCCGCCATCCATCCCGCAGGCTGAACGACGAACTACTCGTTCCATCCGAATATCCCCCCAGTTGGCTATTGTTCAGCCGCGATACCCCACCCGTTACCGAAAACTCCGCGCTCTGTCCGAACGCATAACACGTGCCCAATAAAGCAAGCAACATCGTGCGCATGTACTTCAAATCAGCTCCTCGTCTACCACGATAACGTGGATCACCCGGGGTCCGTGGACTCCGCGTACGAGGATCATCTCAATGTCCGCGCTCCGGCTCGGCCCTGTGATGAACACCGTCGATGCCGACGCCAACGCCGGCCGTGGATGCAGCGTGTAAAACTCATCCAGCCCTGTCAACATCCGGCTCTTGCTCAACAACGCAATATGTACCGGAGGCAGCAGCGACACCAGTCGTGCTTCGTTCGCGCCCACCGTCACAATCGAGCCCGTCTCCGCCAATCCGTAATCCGCTCCCGTAATCCCAAATGGAGCCGACGCGCACGCCGCCCGCAGCGACGGCTCATCCCCATACCCGCTCGAAACCCCAGCCATGGCCGTCACCCCCGCATAGCGCAGCACCGCCGCATTCGACGCCACCGCCGTGCCCTCAATCAATCCACCAACCACTCGAGCCGCATCCGCATACGTCGCTGCCCGGTGTACCTTTCCGCCCAATACCTCCAGCCGTTCCTGAAACAGCCGTACCCGCTCCTCCACCGCGATCGTCGGAATCACAATCCGCGCCTTTGGCTGGGCCGCCGGAGCCTGCCCCGCCGTCCGCCCAAGCGCCTTCCGCACATCACTCAGAATCTGTTCCCGCGACGTCATCGTCCGCCCTTCTTTCTATCGCGCCATTCATCGCGAAAACTCTTCGCCGCCGGCCGCGGCACTTCCCTTGTCCGAGCCCACTTCGCCGCCGGCCCAAAGCTCGTCAAACCCGGCAATCCTGCCAGCTTCGATCCAATCTTGCCAGCCAGCGCATACAGTTTCGGCTTCCGCATCATCCACGCGTACATCTGGAATGCCTTGCGTTCGGCAAACGAATCCGAATCCGCCGCCCGCGATTCCACCACTTCCTTCCGCAGCTCCAGCAGGATCTTCGGGATGTCGATCTTCACCGGACACACTTCCGCGCACGCCCCACACAAACTCGAAGCAAACGGCAGCCACGGATTCTCCTTGATCCCGTGATACTGCGGCGTGATGATCGCCCCGATCGGCCCCGAATACGCCCCCGGATAATTATGCCCGCCGATCTTCCTGTACACGGGACACGCATTCAAGCAGGCCCCGCACCGGATGCAGTAGAGCGATTGCCGCTTCTCCGAATCCGCTAGCAGCCGCGTCCGCCCGTTGTCCATCAACACCACATAGAATTCATCCGGCCCATCCGCATCGCCTGCCCGCCGCGGCCCCGACAAGAACGACGTGTACACCGTCAGCAATTGCCCCGTCCCGCTCCGTCCCAATAGTTTCAGAAAGACCGCCAGGTCCTGTGCCCGCGGAATCATCTTCTCAATCCCCACCACCGCGATATGAATCCGAGGCGCGCTCGTCGTCAACCGCGCATTCCCCTCGTTCTCAATGATGGTCACCGCACCCGAATCCGCCACCAGAAAATTCCCACCCGAAATCCCGATCCCCGCCGCCAGAAACTTCTCCCGCAACGTCCGCCGCGCGATCATCGCCTGTTTCTCCGGCTCCTCCTCGCGCTCCACCTTCAAATTCTTCTCCAGCACATCCGCCACATCCAGCCGGGTCATATGCACCGCCGGAGCCACAATGTGATACGGCCGGTCATGCGCCAACTGAATAATGTACTCCCCCAGATCCGTCTCCACCGGATCAATCCCATGCGCTTCCAGATGATCGTTGAGGTGAATCTCCTCCGTCGTCATCGACTTCGATTTCACCAGCATCTTCACCCCGCGCTCTTTCGCCAGCCCCAGGATGAAATCCGCCACTTCCTTCCCATCGCGCGCCCAAATCAACTTTCCGCCGTTCGCCGTGAGGTTCTTCTCAAACTCCTCCAGATAGAAATCCAGGTTCTCCAGCGTGTGCTTCTTGATCAGGTTCGCCTGCGTTCGCAACTCCTGATACTCCGGCAGTGCATCCGCCGAAACCACCTCGCTCCGCTTCTCCTTCAATCGCGCCGTCGCCGAATACACCGCCCGCTGTATCTTCGAATCGGCCACCGTCGACCTGATCTTCTCATCCTGTTGAATCTGGATTAGCGACATGCCAGCACCTCCGCCAGATGCATCGTCTTTACCTTCGACCCCGCACGCGTCAACGCCCCCTGCAACTGCATCAGGCAGCTCGAATCAATCGACACCACCGTCCCCGCTCCCGTCTCGTGAATCGAATCAATCTTCGTCCGAGCCATCCCCCCGCTCACTTCGGGAAACTTGATCGAAAACGTCCCCCCAAATCCGCAACACTCTTCCGCTACGCTCATCTCGCGCAATTCCAGCCCCTTCACATTCCGCAGCAATCGCCGCGGCCCGTCTTTGATCTTCAACTCCCGCAGCGAATGGCACGAATCGTGATACGTCACCGCGCCGTTGAACCGCGCCCCCACATCATCCACCTTCGCCACTTCCAGCAGGAATCGCGAAAACTCGAACACCCGTGGAGCCAGATACTCCACCTCTTCATGCATGTCCGGATCCTTCGCAAAGATGTCGTGAAAATGATGCGTGATCATCGACGTGCATGACCCCGACGGCACCACCACGAACTCCGCATCGCGAAACACGCTGACGAATTGCTTCGCCACCGTCCGCGCCTCTTCGTGATAGCCGCTGTTGAACGCCGGTTGGCCGCAGCAAGTCTGCGCCTCCCGGAAATCAACTTCGTATCCGATACGCTCCAAAACATCGGCCATCGACAAACCGACTTTGGGGAAAACCTGATCGACGATGCAGGTGACGAAAAGAGAAACTCGGGCGGCCATTGTGTGAAACCCGATTTTATCAATACCCGGAGGTACAATAAGAGGGTGACTCGAAGGGACTTCACCGCCGCCGCTCTCTGCGCCACCGCATGCCTGCGCGCCGATGATCATCTTCGCACTCTCAAAGGCACCCTCACCCCCGATGGCCTTCGTACCCCCGACGGCCAGATCGTCAAGCTTACCGGCGACGCCCCCACCATCGGCGTCCTCAACGATAAGCGCGTCCAAGGCATGCAACTCGAAATCACCGGCGAGCCTTCCGCCAACGGCGCAATCCGCATCCTCCCTATCCACAAACAGGGGATGTTCGTCCTCAAAGGCGACAAGAAGTTATTCGTCACCTACTGGTGCGATGTCTGCTCCATTCGCACCTATACCCCTGGCGTCTGCCTCTGCTGCCAGGATGAAACCCAACTCGATTTGAGAGAGAAACTCGACTTCTAGCACATGAACTACACCGCGGAACGGCAAACCATCGACGGCGTCGAGGTGGTGTACCTCGCCGACGCCCGCAACAAGACCGAAGTCTGGATTGCACCCACCATCGGCAACAATAGCTATGAGATGAAGGTCAACGGCCAGCGAGTTTTCTGGTCGCCCTACGCCACCGTCAAAGAGCTCAAAGCAAAGCCCGCCATGGCAGGCAATCCCTTCCTCGCGCCCTGGGCCAATCGCCTCGACCAGGATGCCTTCTACGCCAACGGCAAGAAATACAACCTCAACCTGGAGCTGAAAAACGTTCGCCGCGACGGCAACCAGCAGCCCATCCACGGCCTCCTCGTCTACTCCACCGAATGGCAAGTTGCCTCGCTCAAATCCGGCGACGAATCCGCCTCCGTCACCTCCCGCCTCGACTTCTGGAAATACCCCGACTACATGGCTCAGTTCCCCTTCGCCCACTCCTATGAGATGACCTACCGCCTCCGCGACGGCGCGCTCGAAGTGGAAACCGCCATCGAAAATCTCTCCACCCTCACCATGCCCGTCTCCGTCGCCTATCACCCCTATTTCACCCTCCCCGGTGTTCCCCGCGACGATTGGCAGGTCAGAGTCCCCGCCACCCACCAGGTCGTCCTCAACGACAAACTCACTCCCACCGGCGAACTCCGTCCCCTCAACCTCCAACAGCCCGTCTCCCTCAAAGGCCGTCAATTCGACGACGTCTACTCCGGCGTCGATCCATCGAAGGAGTTCAGCGTCGAAGGCGGCGGCAAGCGCATCGCTCTAAAGTTCGGACCCCGCTTCCCCGTCGGTGTCGTCTACGCCCCGCAAGGCCGCGATTTCATCTGCTTTGAACCCATGTCCGGCCCCACCAACGCCTTCAATCTCCATCAGGCCGGCAAGTACACCCCGCTTCAAACCATCGCCCCCGGCGGCAGTTGGCGTGAAAGCTACTGGATCAAAGCCGCCTACTAATGTCCGATTCCATCTTCACCCTCGCGATGCTTTGCATCTCCGCGTTCCTCGCCGGAGCTATCAATGCCGTCGCCGGCGGAGGCACACTCCTCACCTTCCCTTCACTACTCGCCATCGTCAGCCCCATCCACGCCAACGCCACCAGCACCGTCGCCCTCATCCCCGCCTCACTCGGCAGCGGTTGGGCCTACCGCAAGGAACTGGCGCAGACGAAAGACCGCCTCAAACTACTCTGGGCCCCGTCATTCTTCGGAGGCATCCTCGGCTCTCTCGCCGTCACCCGTTTCCCCGAAAAAGTATTCGCCACCATGGTCCCCTGGCTCCTCATCATTGCCTCTACCTTGCTCCTTCTGCAGAAGCCGCTCTCAAAATACATCCAGTCTCATCCCCACCAAGCCCCCACCGGCCGCACGCTCTACAGCATCGTTTTCTTCCAATTCTTAGTCGGCATCTACGGTGGCTACTTCGGAGCCGGCATCGGCATCCTGATGATCTCCGCCCTCAGTTTCATGGGCATCCCCGACATCCACCGCATGAACGCCGTGAAGGCAATCCTCGGCTTCATGATCAACGGCATCACTGCGGTGATCTTCATCATCGAAGGTGTAGTCATCTGGAAATACGCCATCATGATGGCCATCACCTCCACCGCCGGCGGCTACCTCGGAGCCCGCCTCGCCCGCCGCTTCAAATCCGAGCACGTCCGCACCTTCGTCGTCACCATCGGCTTCGCCGTCGCCGCCTACTCCTTCTACAAACGCTTCGCCACTTAGCCCGAACTGCCGGGTGCGGCCTGTCGCAAAACGGCAATCTTCGGCTGTCGGGATTTCGCACTGTCGAGGCTGAAACTGCGCGCGTCACCGAGTTCGTCCCTGACAAACGCTTCGGTTTTCTTCACCGCTGATTCCAAGGCCTTGTCCTTCTTGATGAAGCTCGCCCAAACGATGGATTGCGTGTCCGGATCGAACTCCCACAATCCCACCAGACGGCCGCGATCGAAGATGCCGTGGTTCGGCAGGTCGAGCAGGTGTCCGGTCTTCGGGCCGCCGGCGAGCAGGCCGCTCGATTGATCCGCCTCCTCTACAAGGTTTGCCGCGGAGCGCCGTAGCAGAGCGATCCCATCGACGCTGCTCACAAGTGTGTAGTGCGGGTTTTTCGGCGTGCGGAATTCTTCAAAGGCATCCCGATCCTGTGCGGTCCACAATAGCCCTGAGCCAGGTTCTGCCTCCACCAGTTCCAATGAGGCTGCTGCCGCCTTCGCAGCTTTTCCGCTGATGCCCGCGAAGGCTTGAAACTCCGCCAGAGTTGCAGGAGCTATCCAGCGGAAGAATCGCCGCGCCAACTCCGCGAATGCGTCTTCCCGACTCCATTTGCATTTCGCCAAAGGGTTGGGTGACCACAGCGCGTAGCGGTAGCGCTGCTGATCGAGTCGGCCGTCAGTTGGAATTCGCCGGATGTGTCCGGAAAGCTGCAGTTGGCCCAGCGCGATCGGGAGTGTCGTAGTGACTCCCTTCTTCTTGCCTTCTTCGCCGAGGTTCCGAACCGCGCTGCCAAGCGCCTCCTTCAAGCCGTCGGGATCCAACGGGCCGCGTTTCAATGCGCCAACAATTCTCTCGCGTAACCTCTCGATTTCCGTGTCGGTGACGCCGAGTTTCTGCGCCACTTTGAGATCGCTCACATCGCCGAACCCTTGCCCGACGCTCAGCCCTAAGGCGAAGTCAGCAGCAGGTAGAACATACGTGCATCCGCGTGCCGATGGTAGTTCGTGAATCTGCAGTCTGGCGAGTGCCTCGTCTGCCGCGGCGCGAGTAATTCCCGCACGGCTGTGCAACGTAAGATACGGACCCACTCCTCCCACAGAGCGAGCCCAGCCGGATTTCTCCAGAACCGTGGAGGCCGATTCGCCCTCCAATGACCCATCAAGACCTTGGCGGTGAGCACCATGCGCGCAGCCGAGTCCAATCCATTGTGCCCCCTCCCGTGCAAGCGTACCGCAAGGCGCTTCACGGCGCTATGCGGATGGAGAGGGCTTGGGGTGTTTCCGTATTGCCCGCATGATCGCGCGCGAAGAACCGGATCTCGTAGACCCCAGGCGAACTGAGATGGATCACCGCGCGCTGTGGCTGTTGGGAAAGGATGGTGGCCGGTTGCTCTGCGGCGATGGAGAAGTAGATCTGTTCTACGCCCGTACCCGCCGCATCGTCACTGGCCTGCAATTCGATGGTCAGGTTACGGGCAAACGATCCTCCGCTGCCGCTGCCTGACGAAAAGGAATGTGCCGTCACCGGAGCTGTTGTATCGAGAGGTACAAATACAGCAAGGCTGCTCGCTACGCTGCGTGCTTTTCCGCCGCCTGATGGCATATTCACGAGAGTGCGCTCATGGGTGAGCGGATTCTCCATGGCAAGTGTCGTGGAGCCCCCGCCGTCGAGATTCAGTGCATTGTGCACGGCAAGATCACGAATCAGGATCTCCGCTGCTTCGAACAGCGATAGCCCTTCGCTTGCCGCTGATTTGTCTATCGTGACGAGGAACAGCACGCGGTTGTCGCGTGACAGACCGGCGATTGTTCGCGCATTCGGCTCGGCATACCAGGACTTGGCGTTTGAATATTGCTTCGGCCCTCCGGGTGTCAGCAAGCCCGCTGGGTGTTGTTCATCGCGATATGCCGGGATGGTTACTTCCCCGTTGGTGACGATCTGCGCCGAACCAGCAAACGTATTCCAAAGCGCGGCCGATTGCGCCTCGGCTGGTGTAACAATCGAAGCCTGATTCTGCCGGTCAATGTTGAGTGCCGGAGCATTCGCAACCAGCGCGTAGGATTGTTCCGGGATTTCGAAATCGGAGTAAACGATCCCTTCCGAGGCCGCCAATCCAACCAGATTGGAATTCGGATCGGAGGAAGGGAAGGGCAGGAAGAAATGCAGGTTCACCGCCACCTGGGCCCTTTCCGCTAGCAGGAATTCGAGCGTGGTTTGCCGGACAGCCTCGCGTGTTCCGCCTCGCGGTGACACCTTGAACCGCAAACCGCGCGTGGCCAGATCAATCTTCACCACGTGCATGACGTGGTTACGCGGCGTCGTGTCGGTCCGGATGAAGTGTGTTACTCCCGGGAAGGGATGGTGAACCGTTTCGGCGGCGTGCAGAAACACGCCGAACGCAACGAGAAAGAATCCCCAACGCATGGATTCGATCTTACGACACTGGAGCGGGAGACTTAGAGTCCTGCGCGCAGGAAAGCAATCACGTCGGCCAGTTGCTGCTTGTTGAGCGTTTTCTCGATATCCTCCGGCATGAGCGAAATCGCCGATGCACGGATCTCCTGAATGTTCGAACGTAGGATGGTGACGTCTTCCTCAGAGCCGCCGCGCAGCGTGATGGCCCCAGGTGTTTCACTGGCCAGCACCCCATCGTACATCTGGCCGTCCTTTGCCGTTACCACGTAATTCACGAAACGCGGCTCAATGGCGCGGCTCGGATTGAGGATTGCTTCCAGCAACTCCTCCTTCGATTTGTTGTTGACTCCGGAAAGATCGGGACCGACGCGGCCACCTTTGCGGCGCGGAGCATGACAGCGCGCACAAGCTTCTTCGAAGGCTTTCTTGCCGCGCTCCACGTCGCCGTTCAACGAGACCACATCGCGGAACTGTGCCACAACCTTGTCGCGATCGCTTGCTGTACTGGCGAAGATCTTCTTGGCCCGTGCGGATATCGCTGCATCCTTGTCCTCGATGAGCCGGTTGCGGGCGTTCAATTCAATCAGCACCGGATCGATGGCGCCCTTTTCCAGCGCATCTAGGAAGAGCGGAATGCGATCGCGCTGTGCCAGCAGCGCCGCCGCCGCTCGCAAGCGTGTTTCCGGAGGATAGGCCTTCCATGCGTTGAGAATCGTTGTTGCAGCCTCGGGCTGTCGAAAGGTGTTCAATGTATCCACCGCGGCCGACTGCAGTGACGCGGCCGCGTTGGAGTCGAGCACCTTCTTGAGTGTGGGAAACGCTGTTTCAAAGGACGCGCCGCGTAAAGCACCCAGTGCCGCCGCACGATCCTCCACCGGCCGGGCTTCTTCAAACGCCTCCTTCGCGGCGCGGGTGTAGATGGACGGCGCGGACAAATGGCTAGCCACCGACCATGCCAGGCGCGTCGTCTCCTTACGGGCCAGGAATGGCGCCACGGCGGATTCGGCAACCGGCATTGCCGCTGCGCGGCTCATATCCAACCCCCGCGCCAAACCCAGCAGCGCTGGAGCGGGATCCTTCAGTCGCCCCGCGCCGGCGAGGAACATCGTCACCTCTGCCGGATCCTTACGCGTTCCAATCAAACCACCGATTGACCGCAGCAGCTCCGGACGCTGCCAGGAGGACTCCGGCCTTTTGAGCAGCATGGCGAAATACTCGCCTGGCCAGTTCGCCGCCGATGACAGCGTCGCCGTGTGGAACCATGGATTGTCGCCGTGATTGGCAGCCAGCGTGACAATGGCGTTACGCGCCGCGGCCGAATTGAGATTGCCCAGCGTAAACGCTAGTTGGAAACGCACACGGATGGCTTCGTCTTTCACGCGCGCCAGCAGTGCCTGCTCCACTTTCGCCGATGGCGGCAGCGATTCGCTGATCCGGATGGCATGCTCGCGAACGCCGGCCTGCGGGTCGTTCAATGCGGTCAATACATCCGCTTCTTCCAATGATCCAATTCCTTCCAGCAGCCACAGAGCGTGCATGCGGGCGACCGGGTTGCGTGTGGATTGGGCCAACTGCCGGAGTGCGGCCGCGGCCGATTTATCCTGCCGCTCCAACAACAAACGGTGCGCCGTATCGCGATGCCATCCGTTCGCATGCTCCAGCAGGCCCACCAATTCGGCGGTAGATGCTTTCCCCAAATCCACTTTCAGCCCCCGCTTCGTGCGCGGGTTGTTCGGCACGATCCGGTAGATGTGGCCCATATCATCACCGCGGTAAAAGTCGAGTTTCAACCGTTTCTGCAATTCTTCTGGGATAGAGAGCGGTGTCTCAATAGTCTGGCGGTACATGTCCGTCACATAGAGCATCCCGTCCGGGCCATTAGCGAAATTCGTTGGCCGGAACCATTGATCCGTGGACGCCAGAAACTCCACGCCTTCTTTCGCCGGTGCGGCAGTGAACGAGACTCCATCCGGAGTCAGGACGTCGCGCCTCACCAGGTTGCCGCTTACATCGCCGGTGAAGATGCTGCCTCGATACGATTCGGGCCACGCATCGCCGTTATAGACCGTACCGCCGGTGGCTCCCGTCAGGTGCCCGGCCAGATGTTCCTTGCGTCCCGATTTCATCTCGTCGTAGCGCTGCTGGCGGATCTTGGTGCGCTCCACACGCCACTGTTCGGGCTGCGAGATGGGCCACATCAGCCGTTCCCGCTTGCCGTAGGGATCATTGTTCACTGAGGCAACGTCCAGCAAAGGCGAACGCAGCAGATACTGCATCGGCACGACGACATGCCGCAGGTGCGTCGTATTCTGCGAAATGAACCGGTTGCCCCAATCATCAAATGTGGCGCCGTATTGCGTCGCGCCGGACGCCGGCTGCGCAACGTTGCGAATGGGGTGGAAACGGAAATCGCCGCCGCGCACCTCCACCGGGGCATGTTGCGGCCACTTCGGAGACGTGATCCGGCCGGCGTTGCCGGTGTTCGAAAACATGATCCAGTTGTCCGGGCCCAGCCGCGGATTGCTCACCTGCGCTTCCGGATTTCCGGTGAAAAAGCCCGTGAAAAGGACTTCCCGCACATCCGCTTTGCCGTCACCATCGGTGTCTTTCATGTAATAGATGTTCGGCGCCGCCGGTACGATCAGTCCGCCCTTCCAAGGCATCAGCCCGGAGACTTGCAATACATCCTCGGCGAAAACCGTGCTCTTGTCCGCCTTCCCATCTCCATCCGTGTCTTCCAGCATCATGATGCGGGAACGCGCCTTCTTGCCGGGTGGCGGATCGTAGGGTAGATCCAGCATGTCGGCGACGTAGGCGCGGCCTTGCTCGTCGAACACCATGTCCACCGGATCCAGCACCATCGGTTCTGAGGCGAACAACTCCAGATGGAAATCCTCGCCGGCTTTGATGGCCGCCATCGATTCCTGCGGTTTAAGTGGCTTGGAACCGGAACCAGAGCGCGAGCAGGCGGCAAGTGTGAGGAGAGAAAGAATCGCAACAGTCGAACGCATGGGGTTGTTTTCCAGAGTAGCAGGAGATGGATGAAATTAGCGTGCGGCGGGCAGCCTGGTGAGCGGGTCGCCCACGACGATATTCATCCAACTGAGTGCAGGTATCGCCAGGTAATAGCTTTCGGCCAAGTTTCGCCTGCGTACTATATAAGCTGGAAAAAGCAGCTCGGGCCGTGGACAGTAACGGAGATAGGGCTCATCGACGTGCCCCGAAGCCCCGGTCGCGCCTTCCTCTATGTAGTCTGCGGTCAGTGTCTGTGGACTGTCTTTGTACCACTTGGGCCTGTCCTCGTTCTTCCAGGAACTGATGGCCCAATCGGCGGGAGGCCGCTCAAAGGTGCGCCCGTTGGTGGACACGAATTCCGACATGATTGCGCCCGGCAGCCATTGGAACCCAAGCCGCCTTTGCTTCCGGTTCTTGTCGTTTGAGCCCCATGACCCATATCCAATCACGTTCTTCTGCCCGTATAGCACGGTAGTGGACTCGTCAAAGATCACCCGCTCCTTCGGGAGCCGGAGGGCTGCATCGCGCAACCGGTCGTCTCCTGAGGCGTCACCTCTGTCCTGCAGATCCAATACGACAACCCCCGTGTTCACTGCCGCCAGCGAGCGGTCGATTAGCGCGCGAACTCCAGCAAAATCATAAGCGGCCAGCCGCGTCACCAGATAGATGGGGAACTGCTTGTGACCGAACGGCTCGTTGGATTTTGAGAAAAAGGGATTCGGATACGGACCCTCCAGCCGGTACTTGACGCCATGCATCACGCTATACAGCAGCGTGAGTTCGGAATCGACCGCGGCAAGGGTCGCCGCCGGACCACCGGGACCGGAGATCGTGAGGGGAACACCCAGCGTGGTCACGATGTACAGGATCGACTCCGTGAGGTTTGATCGCGCCAGGCACAAGCTGACAGGAGATGCGATCGTGCGCTCATAAACATCCCGAGTCACAATTTCCTGTGCAGGCGTATTCAGATAGCAAACGTTGCGTGCAGGGATGGACCGCTTTCGCGCATAGTATTCGGCGATGGATTTTGATACTGCGGAAGTCTGATTTGCGACGATGAGAACATTTTCAGGTTTCTGTGCGCGCAGATCTGACGCGGCAAAGGAAAGGAGAACGAGGAGCGCGGCTACTTGAGAGATTTCAAGTACTCCAGCATCGCCTCCGCATCCACCTTCTTCAGTTTGTAGGCCGGCATAGGAGGGTCGGCGGGCTTGCCCTTCGGGGTCAACCCGGTTTGCAGGTACTCCAAAACTGCTTTTTCGCCCCATCGCTGCCACAGGCGGCCCGTGGGCGTAATGTCAGGAGAGGTTTTGTGCCAACGCTCAATAGGAGTTACTGGCTGGAAGTCGAGAGTGGCGCCTTTGAGCCACTTCCCCTTGTCCAGTTCGCCTGTGGCCGTTTTCGGGGTGTGGCATTCCTGGCACTTTGCCACTTCCTCCAACAGGTATTTGCCGTAAGCCACCTCTTTCTCACCAGCGAAAGAAACCGTCCCGGCCAGGACGGCGGCCGCCACGTAGCTCAAAAACCTGGACATCTTCCAATGCTATAATTATCAGTGGTTTCCCCGCAACTTCATGGATCTGGATCAACTCCACACCTTCCTGGAGATCGTGAGGCTGAAGAGCTTCTCTAAAGCGGCCCAGACGTGTTTCCGGACGCAACCCGCAATCAGTGCTCAGGTCCGTCAACTGGAACAGGAAATTGGCACCGCTTTGTTCGAGCGCCTCGGTACCAGGATTTCGCTCACCCCTGCCGGGCGTATCTTCGCCGACTATGCCGAACAGATTCTGGACTTGCGGCGGCGCTCGCAGGACGCTATCAATGAGTTGGAACGAACACCCCGCGGTGAACTCCTGATTGCGGCAAATGAATCCACCTGTATTTATGTATTGCCGGGTGTGTTCGCCCAGTTCAAGGTGGAGTTCCCCAACGTCCAATTGCAGGTGGATCGCAGCTATGGCTCACGCGTAGTGGAAGCGGTGTTGGAAAACCAGGCGGACTTCGGCTTTGCCCAATTGCCGATCGACGACAAGAAACTGCAGGTTTTGAAGATTCATACCGATGAAGTGAAAATGATTCTTCCGCTCGATCACCCCTTGGCTGCCAGGAAGTCCGTTGTGTGCCGGGATCTGATGGGCACTCCGCTGCTGCTGCCGAAAAGCGGTACCACCCGCAATCGCCTCAATTCCTGGCTGGAGCCCGTGGAAGACATGATCCAGATCTCGATGGAACTTGATTCTACGGAGATGATCAAGCGGTTCGTCATGGCCAATCTGGGCGTATCGTTTCTCGCTGCTTCGAATTGCGAAGAAGAGGTCCGTTCGGGCCGCATGATGGCCGTCTCGCTGTCCCCGGAGCCGATGGTGCGCAGGCTCGCACTCATCTATCGCCGGGACAAAGCACTCTCGAAAGCAGCGTTGGGTTTTATTCAGGTGATCTTGCGTCATGCCGGGGGACATCCGGCGGCCGCGCCCGCGGCAAGTGCATAAGGGTTACTGTCGATGCAGAGAATTGTGCATAAGTTTTCTGTTGTCTACCTCTCGCGGGGAACCACTACTCAGATTTTTCGCTCCATTGAGGAAGTCCCCGAACCGGTACGCAAGGAATTGGCCGAAACGGCCCGCAAGTCCCAGATTGAGACCCTCATTATCGCCAATGAGAAGGGCCGGGAGATGCTCCAGCAGGAAGGGATGCAGCAAAGCTCCAAGCCCGGGAGCATGGCTCTGCGCCCAGCCATGCGCTGGGCACTGCTGGCGCTGCTGGCGGGGGCTGTTGGCTTGGTGGTGACGTTCGCCTGGAACTACCGTTAGCTCACCCGAGCCGCCAGTTTTTTCTCACAATCCGGCGCCCACCCCCGATGAGAAGAGTGTGGAGAGGCGTCGCGAACCGCGAATCGAATGCCGGGAGACGGTAAGGATTGAGGTTCTGGGGGCAAACACAAAGTCCTGTTCCGGACTCCTTGTGAACATTTCCGGACAGGGTGCCAGACTCACGCTCTCAGAGCCCCTGCCCGTCAACACAATGCTGCGCATCGATGCCGCTTCTGCGGTATACCTCGGAGATGTTTGCTACTGCGTGGAAAGAGAAGGGCAGTGGCACGTAGGAGTCAAACTCGCCCACTCTATCCGTGCCAACCCAGGGTTACGAATCTTAGCCGAGCGGCTCAACCAGGAGGCGGCGGCCGTCAAATGCGAGCAACAGAGTTCTTAGGCGCCGAGCGTGGTCACGCCTACTACCAGGCTCACCACTAAACACGTCGTCATGAGCACCGCAAGCCCAATGCCCACCCGATTTGCCTTCCGGCCCCTCTTCAGATTCTGTTGAATGATGTGCGGCATGTCATCCTCCCATGTACTGGATTATACGTCACAAATCGGCATTCCGTTACAGAATCATTACAATCACCAAAACTTTTGTCACGTTGGTGTTACGTGGACGACTCTCGCGTTATCCTGGAAGAACAAGCTCGTATGAATCGTAGGGTTCTTATCGTAGGAAGCGGCGGACAGCTTGGAATCGAGTTGTTCCGCGAGTTCGGCGCGCGAGGTTACGAGGTCACCGGACTCAAGCGCGCGGAACTGGATATCGCCGATCCGGTCAAGGTGGACCACTGCATCGCCGGCCTTGACCCTGCCTTCGTCATCAATGCGGCGGCTTACAACATGGTGGACGTGGCGGAAAAAGAACCAGCGGCTGCCTTTCAGGTAAATGCCCTCGCGGTACGAAATCTGGCTGTAGCCTGCCGTCAGGCCGATGCAACCCTCGTCCACTTCTCCACCGACTATGTCTTCGACGGGGAGAAAGGCACTCCCTATGTGGAAGAGGATGAAACCCACCCCTTGGGCGCCTACGCTGTCTCCAAGCTGGCCGGCGAGCTTTATGCCCGCGCCTACCTGGAAAAAGCACTCGTCATCCGCACCTCAGGGGTGTTCGGGCCGCAAGGCTTGAACACGGCCAGGGGGAATTTCATTGAGTTGATGCTTCGCCTGGCAAAGTCCCACCAGCCAATCAAGGTTGTGGAAGACCACGTTGCGTCCCCCACCTATTCGCCGGTGCTGGCTGCCCGGACCGCGGACCTCGTTGAGCGCCGCGCGCACGGAATCTACCACGCCGGTGGAGGCACCCCCATCTCCTGGTTCGAATACGCCAGACTCATTTTCCGCCTGGCGGGGCTCGAACCCGAACTGCGTCCCACCAACGAACGGGAGTACCGTACAGCCGCCCGCCGGCCTCGCTATTCGGCCCTCTCCAATAATAAATTGGAGGCCTCGGGTGTGGAGCCGTTCCCTTCGCTCGAGACTGCCGTACGGAGTTATTTACAGTTACGCGAAAGATATGCGACCACCAGCTAGTTTTGTATTCCTCCTTCTGTCTTGCACGCTGCTTTGTTCCTGTTCCAAAAAAAATGAGTCCGGCGTGGAAGCCCTCTCCGAGGAGTTCGTCTACACCGCCCTCGGCTTCTCGCCTGTCACCGCCACCGGCGCCGGATACCACGAACACAAGGGCGTGAAACTGGATGAGCAACTGGACGATTGGAGCCCCGCCGGCATTGCGAAACAGCGCCAGTTCTTTGCCGGTGTGCAACAGCGCCTGGCCGGAGCCGGCAAGCAGCAAATGACCCCGGATAGCCGGGCCGATTGGGAGATTCTCTCCGACCAGGTAGGCCTAAGCCTGCTCGAGATCGACACCATCCAGAGCTACAAGCACAACCCTACCGTGTACGTGGAGCAACTCGGCAACGCGCTGTTTTCCCCCTATGTGCTCGACTACGCCCCAAGGAATGTCCGTCTCGGCCACATCATCGCCCGCATCGAGAAGATCCCGGCTTACCTCAAGACGGCGCGAGAGAACCTCGTGGATGCTCCCGAAGTCTGGAACCGCGTTGCGCGTGAGGAGAATGAAGGCGCCATCGCCCTCATCGACAAAACGCTACGTGCCGAAGTACCCGCCGATCTCAAGCCGCGTTTCGAAAAAGCAGCCGGGCCCGCGCTGGCCGCCATGCGCGGGTTCAACGAATGGCTGGAAAAAGACCTGAGCCAGCGCACCAGCGACTGGCGCCTGGGCAAGGAACGCTACGCCAGGAAGTACGCTCTTGCGATGGGGACCGGACAACCGCCCGAAGCACTGCTCAAGGATGCCGAGGCCGCACTCGAAACTACCCGCAACAAAATGCTGGCGATCGCAAAAGCGATGGAAGGCGCGCCCACCGGCGACTTGAACACCGTGGTGCGCAAAACCTTGGACAGAATCGGCGAGCGGCATTCCACTCCTGAAACCTACATGGCCGATGCTCGCCGGGATCTGGACGAAGTGCGCCGTGCCGTACAGGAGCAGCAATTGATTACCCTCCCTGTGCGTGCCAACCTGCAGGTGATCGAAACGCCCGAGTTTATGCGTGGCATCTATGGCGTGGGTGGATTCAATGCCGCTCCGCCTTTGCAACCCGAACTCGGGGCGTTCTATTGGATTACCCCCATTCCCAAAGACTGGCCTGCCGAACGCGTGGAATCGAAACTGCGCGAGTACAATTTCTATGGTCTTAAGCTGCTCACCATCCATGAAGCCATTCCTGGTCATTGGGTGCAATTGGAGTACGCCAACGATGTCGCTCCGGTCAGCCGGCGTCTCCTGCGCGGAGTGTTCGGTAGTGGGCCCTATGTCGAAGGTTGGGCCGTGTACGCCACCGAAGCCACTCTGGATGGCGGCTATCTCAACAAGAGTCCGGAACTGCGCCTCGTTTTTCTCAAACAGCAATTGCGCATGATCGCCAACACCATCCTCGACATCCGCATGCAAACCATGAACATGAGCGATGACGATGCCATGCGCCTAATGCTGGAGCAGACGTTCCAGGAAAAGGAAGAAGCCGTCGCCAAACTCCAGCGCGCGAAACTCTCCTCCACGCAGTTGCCCACTTACTATGCCGGGTACCGCGAATGGGTCAAGTTGCGAGATAAAGAAAAATCGAAGGGCGCCTTCCGGCCCATCGACTTTCATGAGCGCGCACTCAAGGCCGGTGCTGTTCCCATGCGCATTTTGGGGCAGTTGCTGGAACAACGCGACAAGACCAATTGAAATTCGGTCTCCTCGTCTGCGATATCCTGAAACCCATCATGCGTAGAATCTACCTCGCCCCGCTGTTCCTGTCCCTGGCTGTCGCCGCCCTACTCAGCCAGCAAAGCCGAGTGAAGGAACTGGCCCCCGGAGTCTGGTTCTGGCAGGGTGACCGCACCATCCAGGAGCCGGCCAACTGTGGCTGGGTGATCTTCAAAGACTACGTCCTCGTCATCGACGCGAACTATCCTTGGGGCGCGAAGAAGATCATTCCCGAGATTCGCAAGACGACAAATAAACCCATCCGCTTCGTCTTCAACACTCACTATCACGGCGATCACGCCTATGGCGGCAGCCAGTTCACCGCCGAAGGCGCATCCATCGTTTGTTCCGAAGACTGCGCCATCGAGTCCCGCGGCAAAGGGCAAGCAAACTGGGACCGTAACAAAGCCGAAGGTGAGTTCAGCCTCAAACCCTATTTCCTGGCCCATCCTACGGTCACCTTCCCTCAGAAGATGGTGTTCGACGATGGCGAGCATCGCGTCGAAATGATCAAGGTCGGCCCGGGACACAGCAAAGGCGATGCCGTCGCATGGCTGCCCAAAGAGAGGATCCTCTTCACCGGCGACCTCTGCGTGAATTGGAAGTTCGGCAATAACATGGCTGACCCCGATGCGGACCACCTCAATTGGGTCAAAGCCCTGGAGACCATGGCAGGTTGGGCCCCGCGCCTTGTCGCGGTCGGGCACGGGACCCTGGGTGAAGTACCCACTCTCCGCGGCCAGGCCGCATACATCCAGGACATGTGGAAACAGGTGAGCGACGGCAGGAAGCGCGGGCGTAGCGCCGATGAGCTGGCCAAGTCCATCGATCTTTCCCGGCATCAGCCATTCGGTGGGGACGCCGAGCGCAACGCAGCATCAATTAAAGCGATGTACCTCAAGGCAGGAGCCCGGAAATGACTCGCCGCACAATGATAGCTGCCATACCCGCCGCGGCCGCGCTGGCTGCGAAGTCGGGGTTCGCTCTCTGCATCCACCAGACCACCAACCTCAACGCGGGATTCCGCAAGTCGCTCGAAGGATACTCGAAGGCCGGCATCCGCTTCGCCGAGATCATCCCCCAGCATTACGATGAGTTTGTCAATAAGGAGGGCGCAGCGGCGGCAAAGCGCCTGATGTCCGATCTCGGCATTAAGCCGGTTTCGAGCGGCGGCGTGCGTGGACTCGCCGAGCCGAACCCCACTCGCGCCAAGTCGATTGAAGAACTGAAATACCGCGCCGAGCGCGTCGCTCAATTGGGCGTCGATCGCATGGTGATCCCATGCGCCGCAACCGCCAGGTACACTCCTGACGACTACAAGAAAGGCGCGGATAATCTGCGCGAAGTGGGCGAGATCGTCAAAGGTTTCGGCGTCACCGCCATGCTCGAATTCATGCGCGGTTCTACCTTTGCCGGCAGCGTCCCCACCGCCCTCCAGTTGATCCGTGAAGCCAATCACCCCAACGCCCGCTTCATGTTCGACTTCTATCACTTCTACGCCGGGCTCTCGAAGCTCGATGATCTCGATCTTATCCGCCCAGGCGAGATTCATCACGTCCACTTTCAGGATGTGCCCCGCATCCCGCGCGAGCTTCTGGATAACGCATCGCGGGATATCCCAGGCGATGGTGTTGCGCCTCTGGAGCGCATGCTCAAGGGCATCCGCAAGGCGGGCTATTCCGGCCCGCTCTCCGTCGAGCTCTTCTATCCGCGCCTGCAGAATGGAGACCCCTACGAGGTCGCCACCGAGATCAAAAAGAAGTGCGAAGCCGTGCTTCGCAAAGCGGGCATGCTCTAGCATCTATTCCTGGCACAATAGAAGGTTGCCGCCATGCCATTTATCCACGATGATTTCCTTCTGAGCACGGGCACCGCTCGCCGCCTGTACCACACCTACGCCAAGAACGAGCCCATCCTCGATTACCACAACCACCTGCCGCCAAAGGATCTGGCCGAAAACCGCCAGTTCGCCAACCTCTTTGAGATCTGGCTCGAAGGCGATCATTACAAGTGGCGGGCGATGCGCGCCAATGGCGTCGCCGAACAATACTGCACGGGAAGTGCTGCGCCATTGGAGAAGTTCCAGGCTTGGGCGCGTACCGTTCCCTATACGCTGCGCAATCCCCTGTTCCACTGGACGCACCTCGAACTGGTGCGCTACTTCGGTATCGAAGATTATCTCGAAGAGTCTTCCGCCAAGGCGATCTGGGACAAAGCCAACGCTCTGCTCGCCACCGATGCCCTGCGCGTATGGGGCATCCTCGAAAAGTTTCAGGTGAAGGCTCTCTGCACCACAGACGATCCAACGGACGATCTTGCCTATCACGTCCAACTGAAATCCTCGGGCCTCAAAACGAAAGTCTTTCCTGCCTTCCGTCCCGACAAGGCTCTGCGCGTGGATGACCCGTCAATGTGGAACGCCTGGGTGGACCGCCTCGGCGCAGTCAGTAATACGGACATCAGCACTTTGCCGCGCTTGCTCGACGCGCTCAAACAGCGCCACGATTTCTTTCATTCCCTCGGCGGCCGGCTCTCCGATCACGGGCTCAATCACTGCTATGCATCATTCGTAAGCGACTCCGACGCCGCGGCTATCTTCAACCGCGCACGCGCCGGCCAGGCCGCCGATTCCACCGATCATGCGCGCTTCGCCACCTACCTCATGCTTCACTTCGGCCGCCTCGACGCGGAAAAGGGCTGGACGAAACAACTCCACCTCGGCGCCTATCGCAGCGCGAACACGCGCAAACTGAGTGAACTGGGTCCCGATACCGGCTTCGACTCCATGGGCGATTGGAATCAGATCAGCGAACTCGGCGCGTACCTCAATGCGCTGGAGAGCGAAGGCATGCTGCCCAAAACCATCCTCTACAACGTGAACCCTGTGCAGAACATGGCCTTCGCCACCATGATTGGGAATTTCCAGGATGGCTCCGTCCCCGGCAAGATTCAGTTCGGATCGGGCTGGTGGTTCCTCGATCAAAAGGAAGGCATGGAGTGGCAGATGAACGCCCTCTCCAACGTGGGCCTGCTCTCCCGCTTTGTTGGCATGCTCACCGATTCGCGGTCGTTCCTTTCTTTCCCGCGGCATGAGTATTTCCGCCGCACGCTCTGCAACCTGATTGGGAAGGAAATCGAGAGCGGAGAAATTCCCGATCGCGAAGATTGGGTCGGCCCCATGATTCGCAATATCTGCTACGGCAACGCCAGCAGCTATCTCGGCCTCGATCTATCGTAAGCCCGGTAGATACCTCCACCGAGTGCGGCGCTGGTATTCGGCGAAGGGTTGCGGGAACCGCTGTGCCAAATCGGCTTCCTCGCTGGATACTCGCAACTCCGTGCCGGCGACATACAACAGTACAGGCAGAATCATCCACAGCCGCGACGACACCAGTAATCCTGTTGCAATCAACAACAGTAGAAACGCCAGATAAATCGGATGACGAAGCCGTGCGTAGGCGCCTTGGGTTGCCAATGCGTCGTGCGACGCCGGAGCCGAGCGTTGTGCCCACGCATACAGCCAGGCCGCCAGCGGAGCCAGCAACAGCACGCCCGCCAGTTCCGCCTGCACGGGCCGCAACGGTTCGTCCTTTGCCGGCAGCACAATGGCAACCAGCGCGCATGCCTGCGCCATCATCCCTAACAGTGCCTGCAGTGTCATGGATGCGGGGGATGGTTCCGTGCGCAGGCGCGGCGCCGCACTCACCAGCGCCGTGATCGCCACCGCCAGCCAGGAAATGAGGTATCCCAAAAAAGCGGCAACCCGCAACGGGTCCGTCTTCATACTGGTTCATCATAGCGCTGGTGTACGATGTGATCGATGCAACGTTTCCTGCTGTCCTTGTTTCTTACTGCTATATGGGTGCAGGCCCAGAACCCCACCGATCTCGAAGCCGTGGTGGAGACCGATAAGGGAACCTTCCGCTTTGAACTTGCCCCGGACAAAGCGCCCAAACACGTGGAGCATTTCCTCAAGCTCGCGCGCGAGAAATACTACGATGGCTCCGCCTTCTTCCGCGTTGTCGCGAATGGAATCATCCAAGGCGGGGACCCGCTTCTAAAAGACGCGAAGACCCCCAGGAACCTCTGGGGCACGGGCGGGCTCAATCTCCTCAAAAGTGAATTCTCTGATCTGAAGCACGAGCGTGGCGTTGTTTCCACGGTCCGCATCCCCAACAAGCCGGATAGCGATGGTAGTCAGTTCTTTGTCTGCGTTTCTCCACAGCCACCGCTGGACGGCCAGTTCAGCGCGTTTGGCCGCGTCACCGAGGGGATGGAAGTGGTGGAGAAGATCTCCCAGGTGCCTGCCGGCGGCGAGAACGGATTCACCGAAACTCCAGTCCGCATCACGCGCCTCTGGATCGACAGGAAGAAGGTAGAGCCCTTCCTCAACGAAAAGCTGGAAGAGTTGAAACGCACCGTCACACTGAAAACTACTCTCGGCGCAATCAAGATCCAACTCGAGCCGGAATGGGCGCCTGAGCATGCGCGCAACTTCCTCAAACTCGCCGCCACAGGGTGGCTCAACGGCACCGCTTTTCACCGTGTCTCAAAAGGATTCGTCGTGCAAGGCGGCATGGGCCACACTCGCGCCTCCGCAGCCACTCATGCCGCCGACCGCTGGGTCCACACCCTCAAAGCCGAGTTCCGCACCGATCTGAAACACACCCGTGGCATCGTCTCCATGGCCCGCACCGATGAGCCCGATTCCGCCAGCACTTCATTCTTTCTCATGCTCGCCGATTCCCCTCACCTCGACGGCAAATACTCCATCTTCGGCAAGGTCATCGAAGGATTGGAAGTGCTCGATGCCTTTGAAAAAGAAGATGTGGATGGAGAGACTCCGAAACGCAGGCTGGAACTGATTGAGGCCACCATCGACCCCAAATAAAAAAGGCCGGCCTACCCCGTTGCTGAGTAGGCCGGCTGACCTTGAGCTGTCGCGGACAAAATCAGAAGTAGTATTTGAATCCAAGCTGCACGTTGCGCGAGCCGATCTTCGTGCCGGTGATCGTGCCGAAGTTCGATGACCCGAACGCAGTGGCCGGATCGCTGAAGATCGGCGTATTGGTGAAGTTGGTGGCTTCCAGACGGAACTCGAAGCGCTGTCCTTCCTTCACCTGCACGCTCTTCAGCAGCGCGGCATCCACGCTCTTGATGCCAGGGCCACGGTAGTTGAGGTAGCGCGGCGCCGATCCGAACACATCCGAAATCGGCTGGCTGAACGCTGCATTGTTGAAGTATCCGCCGTTGAGCCGCGAAACCACGCTGCCCGTTGTCGATGGATCGCCGATCAGGTTCGGACGCTGCGTTCCACCGTTCTGCATCACGCCGCCGTTCTGGCTGACCTGCAGCGGGTTCCCGCCCTGGAAGATCCCGAACGCACTCACCTCCCATCCGCCGATAAGTGCATCCATCAAACGGTTGGAGCCGCCGGCAATGGCGCGTCCACGGCCGAAGGGAAGTTGATACGCACCGGACAACACCACACGATGCGCGATGTCATGCGCCGATAGCGACTTCTCACCCTTCCGGTTGAGCGGATTCTGCATCGATGTGGAGCCGCCCAGCCATGAGTAGTTGCCGGAGCCGATCGACGCATCATCCAACATCTTCGACCACGTGTAGTGGCCGAGGAACGTCAACCCCTTCGAGAAGCGTTTTTCGTACTTCATCTGCAGCGCGTGATAGTAAGAGCTGGCGACAGCCGGTTCGGCCGTGCCGGAACTGGTGCCGTCATATTGCGTCATGCCGCGCAGCAGGCGGAAACGTTGAATCGTGGGACGATTCATGTTCACCGCCAGCGGGTCAGTAATGACTCCGTAGAACGGATTCGTCACCTGCGCGTTCAACTGGTCGCGCGTGAACTGCGCCTGCCCCGGATACCAGACCGAAAGCGGCAGTGGCACGAGATTCGTGTAGGGATTGAACAGGTGAGCGCCACGGCTACCGGTGTAGTTCACTTCCACCACGCCAACGTTGACTTCGCGCTGCACCGAGAAGTTCCAGCTGTAGTATTCGGGGTTGCGGTTGTAGGAGGGGACCGGTGTTCCCACGCCCAGCCCGATGAACGTCATGTCGCCCTTCGAATTGCCCGGAGGCAGCAGCATTCCTTGCGGATACGGATTGTCCAGCTTCGCAAACAATGTCTCATTCGAGTCGAGCGAGTAGGTCGGAGACGAGTTCACGTTGAAGCCCGCACCCGTATGCCCGTACACCGTGGCCCGCGAGAGTTGATAGAGCAGGCCCCATGCCCCGCGGATCGATGTCTTGCTATCGGCTGCGTAGGCGAATCCGATGCGCGGGCTGAAGTTGTTGTAGTCCCCGTTAAACGGCGAGCGCCGTTTGTCGTCAACAAACTTCAGAACCCCGCGCAAATCGTATCCGGGCACTGAGATCGGAGACTTTTGGTCCAGATCCCAGTAGCTCTGCCGGTTGAGGGTCTCCCAACGCGGTATGTCAAATTCATAGCGAAGTCCCAGATTGATGGTCAGCTTGCGATTGAGCTTCCAGTCATCCTGAATGTAGTAGCCCATGTAGCGGGAACGCGTAAACACCTTCGGGTCGATATGGAACTGCCCGCCCGTGCCCCAGCCGAGAAGCATCGTTGCCAGTCCGTTCCCCTGCAGGTTGTTGCCGACATTCTGCAGCTGGCGGGTCACCTGTGAAGAGAAACTAACCTGGCCGGACGGATATCCGGGTTGCAGGTAGTCGAGGAAGTTCTGCCGCACTTCCCCACCGGCCTTCAATGTGTGGCTGCCGATAAACTTAGTCAGCGATCCCGAAACCTGGTGCGCTCCTTCCTGCCGGTCCATGATCACCCAACCTTCGGTGCCGATATCCGTATACCCCTCCGGCCCAATCGTCGGGAACACTAGGTAGTTCGCATTCTTCTTCATGTATTCGGGGAAGCCCAGCGTCGTCAAATCGAACGGCGCCATTGCGTCACGCGTGAAGTTCGAGTAGATCAACCCATACCGCAGCGTCCAGACAGTGGTCGCATTCTCGCTGCGAGTGAAATCCGTCACGATAGACTGCGTACGTGTCTTCGTCGGGCCATCGTTAAAGGTGAACGCCGGGTTACCCGCGCCGAACAGGTTCGCCGGATCGCCGTTGTTCGGCGCATAACTGTAGCGGCCCGTCAGACGCATCTTTTCGTTGATGTTGTGATCGCCCTTGAAATCCATTTGGCGTGACCGGCTGCGGTTCACATCCTGCGCAAACCAGTTGTTGTTGTTCGTCACGGCGTTCGTCACCTGGTTGCCCTGCGGGAAGAAGGCGAGAGACTTCAGCGCCACCGGATCCATGCGCGACTTCGGGATCACGTTGCCCGGGAAGGGCCGGCGTTCCCACTGGCCGGCGGAGTTGCGGAACGCATCGTAGGGATCGAAGATCGAGATCAACTGGCCGTTCGATTGGAACGTTCGCGAAAAGTCTCCATTGCGTTGCGGGTCCGTCGGGAATGTCGCCGTCTGGCTCGTGGGCGACTTCTGCTTCGTCTGCTCATAAGTTACAAAGAAGAACGTCTTGTTCTTCTTCACCGGTCCGCCCAATACTCCGCCAAACTGGTCCCGCCGGAACAGCGGCCGCGCGTTTCCCGCGCGATTGGCAAACCACCCGTTGGCGTTGAAGTCCGAATGCCGCAGAAAATAGAAGCCAGTGCCGTGCCAGTCATTGGTGCCGGACTTCGTCACCATATTAATAACCGCTCCGCCCGTCTGCCCGTATTCGGCCGGAAAGAAGTTAGTCTGCATCTTAAATTCCTGCACCGCATCCACCGACGGTTTGTACTTGAGATCCGTGATCCCTGAGTTCTGCTCCACCGTCGTCACAGTCACGCCGTCCACCAGAACGTCGGAGGTGGAATTGCGCGCGCCGTTGGCCACGAAATTGGTATTCGTCGATCCACGGCCGCCCGCCGACCCCACAACACCAGGTGTAAGGTAGACCAGCGCCAGAGAGTCGCGGCCCAGGTTCGGCAGGGAGATCATGTATTTGTTGTCAATCACCTGCCCCAATGTCGCATTGGTCGTGTTGAGAAGAGGCGCCGTTGCTTCCACTGTTACCGTAGACGACAGATCCCCAACCTGCATTTGGATATCGATGGTCGCCTGCTGCTGCACCAATAAGGGGAATCGCTGCTGGACGAACTTCCGGAATCCGGAGGCTTCCACGGTCAGATCGTAATTCCCAGGGGGAAGCGCGGACAACGCGTATCGCCCCGAACCATCCGTGATCGTGTTGTGAGCAACATTTCGTTCTGCTTCCGTAACGACGATCTTCGCGCCGGGAAGGGCAGCTCCGGACGCGTCGGTGACTGTCCCGCGCAAAGACGCGGTGAAGGATTGACTCCAGGCGACTGCCGTTAGGGCAGCGAGACATACAAGGAGGTGGATTGTCTTCATGTGGACCTCTCTCAGGCTGGTGCTTGCATCAGTGGGCGGCCCGGCAGAGTGCGGAGAAGAACGGCTCAGAGCGAAGTCTCAGCTTTAAATCAGATTCCCCTTACCCCAACGAACCCAACCAAACTGATTTCTTAAGAAGCTACACCCAAAATCTTCAAACGCCTAGGCTCGTAACGGCTTCGTAACGTCTGTAACCTTTCGTATTTTCTTGTCTTTTCATCGTGGTATGATTGGCGAAGCCGAAATGCAAGTGACTGGGACAAAGCCTACGTTTGCCGATCCCGGGGCCATTCAAGCGCACCTCGCTTTGGTTTTGGACAGCCCTGCGTTCCGCTCCAGCCACCGTTCCAGCGATTTCTTGCGCTACGTTGTCGATACCGCATTGGCCGGAGACGCCCACCTTCTCAAGGAACGCACCATCGGCGAACGCATCTTCGGCCGGCCCGCCGACTACGACACCGGGCAGGACTCCATCGTCCGAGTCAAGGCCAACGAAGTTCGCCGTAGACTGGCGCAGTACTACGACCTTCACCCCAATTCCCCCGTCCGCATTGAGCTTCCCACCGGATCCTATGTGCCGGCCTTCCACACCGCCGCTCCAGCAGTCGAGTTGGAAGTGGTTACGGAACCGAAACTCATTGCCCCTCATACCAGGCCCGCCACATGGCCTCTTTATGCCCTTGGACTGGCTGTCGTCATTGCCGTAACGGCAGGGCTCTACGTCCGGAAAGCCGCTCCGCCCACGCGTTTCGAGGCATTCTGGGCCCCGTTTTTTGCCTCCCCCCAGGAATTGCGACTGTGTATCCCAACGCCGGAAACCTATCGGATCTACGGATCTTCCCGCACCGCACTCATTGACGCGTTCAAGGCTCTTCCCCCTGGCGCTCCCAGGCCGAAGTTACAGGAAGACAAGATCCAGGATGCGCAAATCATCCCTGAGTCCGGGTTCTTCCTTGGCCTTGGAGACGCCCACGCCATGTCTTTGCTTTCCACGTTCGCCAGCCTCAAAGGCAAGCCTCCGCAAATCCGTCATGGCAATGAGACATCCTTCACCGAACTGCGCGCTGGTCCGAACATTCTTCTCGGCGGATTCACCAATCGCTGGACCATCGACCTGATGAAGGACGCACGCTTTGTCTTCGCCACCCAAGGCCCGGAGTACGGCATCCTCGACAACACCACCGGGCAATTCATCTGCAAGAAGCAGCGCGCCTGGGAACCGCGTCCGAACCAGGACTGCGCTGTCGTCGCGAGAACCGTCGATTCCAAGACCGGCCATCCTTTGTTAGTAGCGGCTGGCCTCGATCATTTTGGCACCTATGCCGTCGGCGAGTTTCTTACACGTCCCGATCGATTGGAACCTGCGCTTCGCAAAGCGGCCGCTGGCTGGGAATCGAAGAACCTGCAGATTGTTTTCCGCATCGAAATCATGCGCGACAACATCGGTCCCCCACAAGTCCTCCACACCCAGGTCTGGTAGTCTGGTAACCCCCCCCGGTTGACGCTCTCCTTCGCCCCACATATACTCTTCCTAATTCCGAAGAGGGGAAGGGGAAATGGCAAAACTTCACAGGCTTCTTGCGCTCTTGTTGCTGAGCGCTTCCTCTGCTGGTGCACAGCAGATCTACGGCACCGTTACTGGTACCGTTACGGATTCCTCCGGCGCAGCGGTTGCCGGAGTCCAGGTACGCCTCTCGAACACCGGCACGGGATTGCAGCGTACCTCGGTTTCCGGCGAAGACGGAGATTTCCGTTTCCTCGTCGTGCAACCCGGCGCCTATACCGTTGATGTCCAGCACCAGGGGTTCAAGGCCTTCCGCCGCGAAGGTATCGTCGTCGAAGCCGACCGGTCCTTGGCCGTTCCCGTTCGCCTCGATGTCGGCGCGGTCAGCGAAGTAGTCGAAGTGCAAGGTGGCACTCCACTCCTTGAGCCCAACACTTCCTCACTCGGCACCGTAATGGATCAGCGCAAAGTGGAGGAATTGCCACTGAACGGACGTAATCCGCTCGGCTTGGCGAACCTCATCCCCACCGTCCGCGGCATCGGCTATTTCGGCGGCCAGGTCCTCTCCAGTTGGCGTCTCGCCGCGGTGAGCATCGGCGGTGGTCCCCCGCTCGCCAACGGCTTCCTGGTCGATGGCATCGCCAGTGAAAAAGTCACCGTTGCCGGAACGCAAACCTTCCTCTCCATCGATTCCACCCAGGAATTCAAAGTTCTCACCAACGCCATGTCCGCTGAGTTCGGGCGCACCGCCGGTGGCATCATCAGCATTGTCAGCAAAGGTGGCACCAACGAGTTCCACGGCAACCTCTTCGAGTTTCTCCGTAACGACAACCTCAACGCCAACGACTTTTTCTCCAACAAGGCAGGCCGCCCCCTCGGCGCGCTTGCCTACAATCAATTCGGTGGAACCCTCGGCGGGCCCATCAAGCGCGACCGTCTCTTCTTCTTCTTCAACTACGATGCCTTCCGCGAACGCCGCCTCAGCCAGTCCACCGTCACCAGCCCGACGGCACTGGAACGTACCGGAGATTTTTCAAAAACCCTCAACCGCACCGGCGAACAGATCGTTATCTACGATCCCACTACCACTCGCGCCAGTGCCGGCAGCCCCGGCGGCTTCCTGCGCAGTCCTTTCGCCGGTAATGTAATCCCGGCGTCCCGCATCGACAACGTGAGCAAGAACGTCCTTACCTACTATCCCCTGCCGAATATGGCCGGACAGCAATTCACTCAGGCCCAGAATCTTTTCCTCCAGGGTCCTGGCCCCATCGATCGCAACGCCATCACCGGCAAAGTGGATTACAACATCAGCTCGGCTCGCCGCATTGGCGCACGCTACACCTGGGACGACCTCAACTGGCAATTCGCCCGCATGTGGAACACACCCGCTGAGCCCGATGGCCGCGCCGTCCTCATCCCCCGCAATAGCATGTCGGTCAATTACACCGACACGATCTCGCCCACCCTGCTGATCGAAGCAAAGGCCGGTTTCAACCGCGAGAACGAGCACTTCTTCACGCCCAGCGAAGGCTTCGACATCGCTACACTCGGCATGCCGGAAGCCTTCAAGCGCATCACCTATGTTGGCAAGGGCGCGGATACCGGACGCTTCCCCTACATCAACATCGGTGACGCTGCTTTGATTGGCGCAATCGCTTCCCGTGGTGGGCCCTCGAACACAACCCTCGCCAGTGTCGCAGTCACCAAGATCACCAACACTCACACCATCAAGACCGGCTACGAGAATCGTTTCTATGCCGCCAACGATTACGGCCGCGAATACTCCGTGGGCAACTACACCTTCAACCGTGGTTTCACGCAAGGCCCCAACCCGCTGCAAGCCACAGCCAACGCCGGCTTCGGCGTAGCTTCGTTCCTGCTCGGCACACCCTCCAGTGCATACACGCGCCTGCAAACCGATGGAACAGCCAGTGTGAAGTACCACGCTCTCTTCGTACAGGATGATTGGAAGGTCTCCCGACGGCTCACGCTCAATCTCGGCATGCGCTGGGAGGTGGAAGCTCCCCCCACGGATCGCTATAACGTCATCACCAGTTTCGATCCGGATATGGTGTCTCCGCTTAAGGTGCCCGGCCTCAACCTTCGCGGCGGGCTCACTTTCCCCGGCGTGAATGGCCTCAGCCGCAGCCTTACCAACACTACCTACAACAACTTCGGGCCTCGTTTCGGCTTCGCCTATCAAGCTGCGGCGAAGACCGTCGTCCGCGGTGGATTCGGAATCATGTACATCCCCGTCACCATCTCCCTGCCGCGCACCGGCTACACCCAGGACACGCCGTTCGTCGCCAGTCTCGATGGTGGACTCACGCCGCAGGATCGCATGAGCAACCCCTTCCCCAACGGGCTCATTCCACCTACAGGTAGCTCCCTCGGCGGCCTTACCGGAATCGGCACATCCGTCGACGGCCAGTTGCGCAACGTCAGCCGCGGCTATACCGAACAGTGGAACTTCACCATCCAACATCAGCCTTGGAACAACTGGCTGTTCGAAGCCGGATGGGTGGGCAACCACGGCGTCCGGCTCTTTGCCGGTGCCCGCACGCTCAACTTCCTTTCGGAAGCGGACTTCGCCCGCGGCACCGCATTGGCCCAGACCGTTCCCAATCCCTTCCAGGGCATCATCACCACTGGCCCATTGAGTGGCGCCACCATCACTCGTTCGCAGAGCCTCATGCCCTTCCCGCAGTTCACCGGAGTCAATGGTGGCTATTCGTTCCTCAACAATTCCATCTATCACGCCCTCGCCGTTAAAGTGGAAAAGCGCTTCTCCCAGGGCTTCTCTGTGCTGCTCGCCTACACTGCCTCAAAATTGATGGACGATGGCGCGAACACCACGCAAATCCGTCCTGGTGCGGCTGTCGTCACCGGGCCGCAGAATTGGAACAATCTCCGCAGTGAGCGCAGCAAGAGTGCACAGGACGTTCCGCAGCGCATGGTGGTGAGCGCGCTCTGGGCTCTCCCGTTCGGAAAGACCGGCCCTGCCGTTTCCAGATTCGTCATCGGTGGTTGGCAGTTGAATGCCATTACAACCCTGGAGAGCGGCACGCCGGTATCGCTTGCCGCGACCGTTGCCGGTGGCGGCAACCGGCCCGATGTGGTCCCCGGCGTATCGGCTCGAATCGACAATCCCACCATCGACCGCTGGTTCAATCAGTCGGCCTTCGCGCAACCCGTTGCCTACACGTTCGGCAATGTCTCCAGGACCATCCCCAATTTGAGCAGCGACAACCTGTTCAATATGGATCTCTCGCTGTTCAAGAACTTCCGCGTACGCGAAAAGTATCAGTTCCAGTTCCGTGCCGAGGCGTTCAATCTGACCAACACTCCGACCTTCGATACTCCAGGTCGGGTGTTGAACTCGGCTACATTCGGTACTGTGACTGCCACTGCTTTCAATCCCAAGCCTCGAGAAGTGCAGTTGGCGCTCCGCTTCGTGTTCTGATCACTGATGCCGTAAGGCGACAATCGGATCTGTGCGCGCTGCCCGGCGCGCCGGAACCCAACTCGCCACCACTGCTACCACTGCCAACAGCGCGGCCACTGCGGTGTATGTCACCGGATCGGACGGTGACACTCCGGTGAGAAAGCTCTTCACTGCCCGGGTAAGAGCCAGCGTCAACACAGTGCCGATTGCAATTCCCAGCAACGCCAGCCGCAATCCGCGCGTCAGAAAGAGGCGCATTACCTGCGATCGGGTGGCGCCCATCGCCATCCGCAATCCCACCTCAGGACGCTTCTGTTCGGCATGATGGGCCATCAGGCCAAATAACCCGGACATCGCCAGAATGAGCCCCAGTGCACTGAAAAAAGCCAGATTCCGCGTCGCCATCTTCGTCGGCCAGATGGCTACATCCAAGGCTTCCTGATAGGTTCCGGAACGATTGATGTCGACAACAGGATCGAGGCGCCGCACCAGGCTCGTCAATTGGGGTGTGATGGAACCCGGCGGAACCGAAGTGCGTACCGTCACGGCGATCCGGTTGCCGGACCGTGAAGGGTCGAGCGGCTGGTACACAAATGGCTGGGGATCCTCCGCCAGCGAGAGATATTTGCTGTCCGCCACTACACCAACTACGATGTGCTCCCGATTGTCCCGCATGCGAATGCTGCTGCCGATCGCATCGCCGGCCGGCCAAAGAGTTTGCGCCAGAGTATGATTCACAATCACGCTGCCTGGCGCCGATTCGTTCTCATGGAACACACGGCCCCGCAGCAGCGCAATCCCATTGGTTGCGAAATAATTGTCATCCACATGCGCCGTTGGAGACTCAATCGTGCGCCCTGTGTTCCCCGACACCTTCACCCGCTGGTAGTCTCCGAATCGTACGGGAGGATTCGTCGCCAACGACACGGACTCCACACCCGGCAGTGCCACGGCGTTTCTCCTCAGTTCCGCGTAAAACTGCGGCCATTGTTCCGGCCGTGTAGTTTGCACCAAATAAACATAAGCTTGCCGCGATGTTTCAAACCCCGGGTCCGCGGTGTACAGATTGCCGAGTGAGCGCAGAAACAATCCAAGTATGGAAAGCATGGCAACAGACAATGCGAACTGCGTCACTACCAATCCCCGGCGCATACGATTTCCTGAACGGCAGCCTTGGCTCCCCGCGGAGCCCTCTTTCAGAATCTCGTTCGGGTCCACGCGCGTGGCTTGCAGAGCAGGCGTCAATCCGAACAACAACGAAGCAACGACGGAAATCCCCAGGCCGTAGGTGAGCACCCGAAGATCCAGCCGTGCGTCGAACACATAGCGCCATGCGCCTTGCATCGGAGTCTGCATGTGATTCAATACGTCCAGGCTCAGATAGGCCACTGCAACGCCCGCGGCTGCTCCCAACAGTCCGAACAGCACACTCTCTGTCAGCAACTCTCGCAAGATGCGTCTTCTGCTTGCCCCCAACGAAATTCGCAAAGCGATCTCGCGTGTCCGCGCAGCCGCACGCGCCAGCAGGATGCCCGTCACGTTCACCGAAGCGAGCAGTACCAGCAGCAGCGTGACCGCCATCATGAAGGAGGCGCCCTTCTGGATTGCCCTCCGCAGATGCGGCACCCGCACACCCCCGGTCGGAACTACATGCAACATCCGGTCGATGCGCTTCGGTTCCGTATCGCCCAGGTGGGGATACTCGGCCTGCATCTGCTTTTCAATGGCATTCAGGTTCGCCTCCGCCTGCGTCAGGGTAACGCCAGGTTTCATTCGTCCGAATGGGACCAGCCACCGCTGATCCCGTGTGTCATCGGTTTCCTGTACCGCCGGAATGAACGCTGCGTGCATCGACAGCGGAACATACAACTCCGTCAGCAACGGCTGATGCGTGCCGGGAAACTCCGGGCCCGCTACGCCGATGATGGTGCGCCACGAGCGCAAAGGGCCGAGGAGGGCCCAATGTGTGTAACTGCTTGATCGATGAGGGAAGGCCCCTTGGAACCGGCTTGCAGGAGCAGGTTCCAAACCACCTTCGGCGGCTGCGGTCAAAAGCCGTGGTTGTGAGCACAGAAGGAAAAGGCCTGGGAAGAACCAGGTCAGGTGACTGGCAGGAAGAGGACCGCAAGGGAACCACTGATGAAGTGTCGAAAGCGTAGGGACGATGTCAAAACCGCGTAGAGTCGTTGCCGCGGGACGAGTTTCGGCGGAGCCTGTTTACGGACCGAAGCGGCATCCGGCATTGAGGTGGCCTGAGCTTGCCAGAGGCGATCGAGCGGAACGTGGGAACCTGGGACTCCGATGCAAACGGAGAAGCCACAAGTGGAAGAACCACGAGGGCGAGAGTACGGAAGCGGAGCCCAGGGGCGGAACAACCCGTAGTAGCGGGGAAGTCCCGGAAACGGGATGGAGCGAAGGGGTTGTGTTATGGAGCCGAATTCAATGAGCCAACCAGAGATGGGAGGAGCCGATGAGTGAGGCAAAGCCGTTCAGTATTTCCAAATGGGAGGTCTGGGAAGCGTACAAACGAGTAAAAGTGAATCAGGGAGCGGCAGGGGCCGATGAGCAGTCGATTGCGGATTTCGAAAGGGATCTGAAAGGAAACCTGTACAAGATCTGGAATCGGATGTCGTCGGGCAGTTACTTTCCGCCGCCGGTGCGGACGGTGAAAATACCGAAAGCAAATGGTGGGGAAAGGAAGCTGGGCATACCGACCGTATCGGATCGGATCGCGCAACAAGTGGTGAAGTCGAGATTGGAGTCGGTGGTGGATCCGCTGTTCCATCCGGATTCCTACGGGTATCGACCGGGGAAGTCGGCGCTGGATGCAGTGGGACAAGCGCGGCAGCGATGCTGGCGTTTTGACTGGATTTTGGATCTGGACATCAAGGGCTTTTTCGACAACATTCGGCAAGATCTGCTGCTACGGGCGGTGAAGAAACACGCGAAAGAACAGTGGATGGTGCTCTACATCGAACGCTGGCTGAAAGCGCCAGTGCAAGAGGAGGACGGCCAGTTGATCCCGCGTGAGAAAGGCACGCCGCAAGGCGGAGTCATCAGCCCTCTGATAGCCAATCTGTTTCTGCATTATGCTTTTGATCGGTGGATGGCGAAACAATATCCGAAGTTGGTGTTTGAGCGTTTTGCCGACGATGCCATCGTGCATTGCAGAACGGAAAGGGAAGCCCTGGAGGTACGGGCGGCGATTGCCGCACGCCTGGAGGAATGTGGGCTGGAACTTCATCCGGAGAAGACGAAGGTAGTCTATTGCAAGGATGATGATCGGCGAGGGACCTACCCAAACGAGAAGTTCGATTTTCTCGGCTATACGTTTCGGCCGCGAAGATCGAAGAATCGGGAAGGAAAGTTCTTCATCAATTTCAGTCCGGCAGTTTCCGACAAGGCGGTGAAGAAGATCCGGGCGGAGATTCGAAGCTGGAGTCTGCATCTACGCAGTGACAAGACGATCGAAGATCTGTCGCGGATGTTCAACCCGATCATTCGAGGGTGGCTTCAGTATTACGGACGCTTTTACCGGTCGGCGCTCTATCCGCCGATGCGGCAACTGGATCGATCTTTGGCCCGATGGGCCGAGCGGAAATACAAGAAGCTGCGCAGGCATTTGCGCAGGGCGACGCATTGGGTCGCGCGTATCTCGAGACGTGATCCGAAATTGTGGGCGCACTGGCAGATGGGTGTGCGGCGAGGCTCCATGGCGGGAGCCGTATGAGCTGAGAGGTTCAAGTACGGTTCTGAGAGAGGCTCGAGGTGAGAATCCCCGGGCCTACTCACCGTGAACTTACGGTCATTGAGGCGGATCTCCTGCCCAAGCACTTGCGGATTGGAGCGGAACTCGCTCTCCCATAGGGCATCGCTTAACACCACCACCTGACCAGTACCCGGCCGCGCATCGTCTTCCTCCGCGATGAAGCGTCCCAATTGCGGCTGCACTCCGATTGTGGAGAAGTAGTTGCCTGTCACCAGGCCACACATGCGCCGCTGCTCGGTTGATGCGGTTACCAGGGCGGGAAACACGAACGTCGCGCTCAATCGGGAAAACGTGGTGTTGCGGTCGCGGAGATCCAAATAGTCCAGGTAAGATGTGGTCTCCCGCTCCCCCGGCCCGCGGCTGAGCGATACCAGCGTGTCCGCGTCTTCTACCGCAAGCGGCCGAAATAGCAAGGCGTCTACCATGCTGAACAACGCCACATTCACTCCCACCCCGGCTCCAAACGTAAGAGCAATCAGTGCCATCACGCCAGGCGATTGCGCTATCTTCCGCCAGCCGTGGCGCACATCCTGCGAGATCGCCTGAACGTGAATACCTACGGCAGACAATGCCAGATCAGGCAGGCGTGAATCCACGCGATCCACGCGCCATCACGCCGCTGCATCTCAGCAAAGGCGCGAGCCATTTCGTCCTCATAGTTTTCGCGAAAGTGCGCCGGGAGAAGATGCAATATCCATCGATACAATCGCTCATGCCACGACATGCTCACCCCCTCGCCGGCAGTATCTTCTTGCGTTGCGCCAGTTTCACCATCTGCTGCAAGCGGCCCGCTTCGGCGGAAAGAGCGGATCGGCCGTCTGCGCTCAGACGGTAGTACCGCCTCCGCTCGCCCTGTTCCTCTTCCGGACCGTCGCTCTCCTCAATCCATCCGCTCTCCAGCATGCGCTGCACGGCGCCGTACAACGTGCCGGGGCCCAGTTTCACTTGCCCCTCGGAGCGAACCTCAACCTCTCGCATGATGGCGTAACCGTGCCGGTCTCCATCGGCGAGGGCCATCAGAATGTGAAATTCAGAATTCGTCATAGTCGGGCGCCGATATATCGCCTGTCGATATACTGGGGCTGCCTGACCCCGTTTGTCAAGTGAAATCATTCACCGGTAGTCATTCTCGTCCAGCGAAACCCGTACCACTTTTTCATCGTTCCGCACCAGGATGTGCCGGTTAGCGAAGGCCGGGTGCGTCCACACTACCGCCTTTTTCTCTCGCCTGCCTCCCGCCGGCGACGTCGGTTCAATGATCGTCGTGCGGCTGATTTCCTCGTACCCGGAAGGCCGCAATCGAGCCAGAATCAGTTCTCCGCGGTCATTGAAAATCACCGTTCGATCTTCATGACGGATGAGCCATGCCGATACGTTCCGGGTTCTCTCCACCGTGGCTGCCTGCGTTTCCCACACCCGTTCGCCCGTAGAGCGCTTCAGGCAGCGCAACTGCCCGAAACTGCACACGCCATACACATAATCGCCATCAATCACCGGCTGGCTCATCAAAGTATGCAACTTGTCGCTCTTCACTTCATTGCCCTCGACACTTCGCCACAATAACTCGGGCGCGCCGTCGCCAAGCCGGAGCATCCGTGCCCCATCAAAAAAGCCAGACACCAGCAGATGCGGCGCCGCCCACGCAGGCGTTGCAATCGGCGTGTTCATGCGAATCCGGAATGGATGGGACCAAAGCTGTTTGCCCGTGCCCGGATCCAGGGCGTCGATCGCCCCGGCATGCCACACAATCAACTGAGGGCGAGGATTCGCAATCAATAGAGGCTGCGAATACCCCGGCTCGGAATCCTCCGCTGAAAGCGCCTTCCACACCACTCGCCCCGTGGTCTTCTCAAACGCAGTCACCTTCGCACCTCCCTTGCCCGCCGTTACTGCGATCAGCAAGTCTTCGTACACAATCGGAGCGTTCGATGTTCCCCATCCTGGAATGACGGCCCCAAAATCCCGCACAAAATCCGATGACCATAACTCTTTCCCATCAGCGGCACGCAGACAGTACAACGCCCCCATTGCACCCAACACATAAACCCGATCGCCATCCACCGTGGGAGTAGCCCGCGGTCCGTTGTGGTAATCGAGCCCGCGATAATCCGCGCTCCACGATTTCGTCCACAGCGTGCGCCCCGTCGTCTCATCAATGGCGAGCACCCGCTCCGTGACGGCGGTGCCTGCGCCCTTTTCGTGGTCCATCACAAATACGCGCCCACGCGACACGGCCGGTCCCGAGTATCCCGCGCGAACCGGCGTGCTCCATTTCACTTTCAGCCCCTGTGCGGGGAACGCTCGCAGCACTCGCGTCTCGCTCCACACGCCTTGCCGCCCCGCCCCGCGCCACTCCGGCCAGTCGGCAGCCTGCATGACAAAAGACAGAAATAGAATGATTGCCGGCATCGCTGTGGTATCGTTGTTACTTCCAAGGTACGCCTTTCCTGGTGGAAGGCGTTGAAAAGGGAATCCGGTAAGAAGTTCGTTTGGAAGAAGCCGGAACTGCCCCGCAGCGGTAAAGGGAACGAACGTTGCTATCCGACACTGGCCATACAAGCCGGGAAGTCGCAACCAGTAGGCAGCCCTTAAGTCCGAAGACCTGCCTGGGAACAGCCACCAAGGCTGAATTCGCTTCGCTCTCGCCGGGAGGGCTGGAGGTGTATGACGCGGGCTTTGTTTGTCGGAGGTACCGCATCCCATGTGGGAAAAAGCTGGTTCACCGCGGCCCTCTGTCGCTGGCTCTACCTGCGCGGCGTCCGCGTGGCTCCGTTCAAAGCCCAGAACATGTCGAACAACTCTTACCCCTGCATCGAAGGAGGCGAGATTGGCCGGTCCCAAGCCATGCAGGCCGAAGCGTGCAACCTGCCGCCGATGGCTGACATGAACCCGGTATTGCTCAAGCCGGAATCCGCAAATGGTTGCCAGGTAGTGGTAAGCGGCCGCGTGTGGCGATCGGTTCCTGCCGAGCGATATCAGGACCACAGTACGACCCTGATGCACAAAGCTCACCAAGCATATCAGCGTATTTCCGCCCAGTTCGATTGCATGGTGTGCGAAGGTGCCGGCGGCGTGGCCGAAGTCAACCTCATGGATCGTGACATCACCAATCTCCGTTTCGCCGAACGCATTGGCGCACGCACGGTGCTTGTTGCCGACATCGAGCGTGGTGGAGTCTTCGCAGCCCTTGTCGGAACCATGCAACTGCTTCCTCCCCGCCACCGGGCACTCGTGCGTGCCTTCGCCGTGAACCGCTTCCACGGCAATGCCCGATTATTCGATGACGGAGTCCGCTTCCTCGAGAATCGCCTCGGTATCCCCTGCCTGGGAGTCTTCCCATTCACCCGCGACATCACGCTCGATGACGAAGACTGCCTGTCCATCGGCCCCGGTGACGATTACGCGGATACGGCTGCCATCCGCTTCCCGCGCATCTCCAACTTCACCGATCTTCGCGCATTGCCCGCCGTCGCCTGGATCTCGAAGCCTGTCTCGCGTCAATACAAAACCGTCATCCTGCCCGGAACCAAGAACACCATCGCCGATCTGCTGTGGATGCGTGAGCAGAATCTGGACTACTGGATCCATTCCCAGCACGCCGGTGGCGCACGCATCGTCGGCATCTGCGGAGGCTATCAGATGTTGGGCGAATCCATCGAAGACCCCGATGCTGTCGAGTCTCAACATGGCCGCGCCGATGGCCTCGGTCTGCTCCCCGTGCGCACGGTTCTTCAACCCGATAAGATCACGCGTGTCCTCGAAGCCACTACGCCCGGTGGCGCGTCCTTCCGAGCCTACGAGATTCATATGGGACGTACCACCACCAACGGTGGGGCCCCCTTCGCCTCTATCGAAGACGGCCAACCCGATGGCTGCCGCGACGGCAATGTCATGGGCACCTATCTGCACGGTGCGCTGGAAAGCCCCGCGGTGCTGAAGGAAATGCTCGATATTGAAGCGTGCGCCATTGACAAATCCGCGATGTATGACAAGCTGGCCGAATGGCTGGAACAACACGCCCGCAAAGACGTTCTGGAGGGTTTGGCGGCATGAAGCTGTTCGCGATCCTCTTGGCCATCACGTCCTGGGCTGCTGCTCCGCAACGCATAGTCTCCACCGCGCCCAGCTTCACGGAAACCGTTTATGCCATGGGTGCCGGCAATCGCCTCGTCGCCGTTTCCGACTATTGCCACTACCCTTCGGCAGTGAACAAACTTCCACGCATTGGCAGCTATCTCAAGCCGAACGTCGAAGTGATCACTCGCATGAAGCCCGACCTCGTTCTCATCCACTCCGAACAAGGCCACCTTGTGCGGCAGTTCGCAAGCCTCGGCATTCGCACTCTCGCCCTTCGCAATACCAATCTCGAAGAGACGCTCCAATCCATGCGCCAGATCGGCCAGGCCCTGGAAATGAAAGACGCAGGCATTCAGCTTGAGCAAAGCATCCGCGCGCGTCTTGCCGCGCTCGAAAAGCGCACACAGGGGAAGCGTACGGGGACGCTGCTCTTCTTGGTCGGCCGCAACCCTGGACGCCTCGATGGCATGATCGCCGTCGGCCGCGGTTCCTTCCTCAACGAATTGATCCGCATCGCCGGAGGCCGTAACATTCTCCACGATTCCCCCGTCACTTACCCGCAAATCTCCATCGAGACCGTGATTCGTCTCGACCCCGACGTCATCGTCGACATGGGTGATATGTCCGAAACAACCTCCGTCACTCCCGAACAGAAGGTCGCGGTGGAGCGCATGTGGAAAGCGCAGAAAGCCGTCCGCGCGGCCACGCAGAACCGTATCTTCGCCGTAGCCGCGGACATCTTCGTCGTTCCTGGCCCCCGCGTGATCGACGCGGCTGAAGCCTTCGCCCGCATGCTGGAGGGCGCCCGATGAGCATCCTGCGCGTGGAACACTTGAGCTACCGCTACGGTCAGGCCGAGCCCGTTCTTCGCGGCGTCTCCACTGCAGTCAGCAACCCGGAAGTGATCGCCATTGTCGGCCCCAACGGGGCAGGGAAGTCCACACTGCTCGATCTGATTGCCGGACAGAAAACTCCATGGCAAGGCAGGTGCTTCGTCCAGAACAAGCAACTCAATACGCTTCGGCGCGATGAACTGTGCCGCCTGGTCGCGCATGTCCCGCAGCACGTGCCCCGCGATGTTCCCTTCACCGTGGAAGAGGTGGTGCTCACCGGGCGCATCCCCTATGGCGTTGGTCTGTATGAAAGCGACGAAGATCACCAGCATATGGAGCAGGCTCTGCGCCGTGCGCGCCTCGAAGCCTTCCGCCACCGGCGTTTCCTTTCCTTGAGCGGCGGTGAACAGCAGCGTGTGCTTCTTGCTGCCGCGCTCTGCCAGCAGGCGCCTGTGTTGTTGCTCGATGAGCCCAGCGCGCATCTCGATCCGGAGAATCAGGCGCTGCTGTGGGAACTCTTCGCTGAACTCAAATCCAGCGGCCACCTCATTGTCGTCGTCACGCATCATCTGGCCCTGGCGGCCCAGAACAGCGATCGCATCTGGCTCCTCGACAAGGGCCAGCTCGTGGCCGATGGTGCTCCTTGCGACGCCCTTGATCCGGCCCGGCTCCACGACGTGTTTCACGTGCCGTTCTACTGGCACACCTCAACGGAAGGGCGTGTGTTTCTGACCTATGGCCGCTGAGCTCCGCAGGCACGCCACTTCGGTGATGGCGCTCTCCGTGTTTGCCGCGTTGCTCACTGCTATCATCTGCCCCTTTCTCGGGGGCACCGGCATGGATTATGCCAAGCTGTTCCGGCAGGAAGCACCGGACTGGAACATTTTTCTCAATCTTCGTATTCCCCGTACGCTGCTCGCACTTCTCACCGGCGCAGCGCTCTCCGGTGCCGGAGCAATGTTTCAAGCTCTTCTTCGCGACGCCCTCGCTACACCTTCCAGCCTTGGTGTGACGGCAGCGGCATCACTCGGTGCTGTCTCCGCAATCGCCCTCGTTCCCGGCGACACTTTAGGATTCCCCGTTGTCTGGGTCGCCGCGCTCTGTGGATCGGCACTCGTCATCGCGCTGGTATCCGCACTAAGCCAGGCCCGCCGCTTTTCTTCCTTCACGCTGCTGCTCACCGGCATCGCCATCAACGGCATCTGTACCGCAATCATCCTGCTGCTGCACAGCATGGCGGGCATTACCCGTAGCTTCCAGATCACCCACTGGCTCATGGGAGGCATCGATGCCGTCGAATACCCGGTGCTTGCTGCGCTCGCCTTGGCTATAGTGCCCGCCTCCATCTGGATGCTTCGCATGGCCCGCATCTGGAACGTAATTTCCTACGGCGACACTTGGGCCATTGGCCGCGGTGTCGATTCCCGCAACATCACCTGGAAAGGCTTCGTCGTCGGCACAATTCTCGTTGGCACAACCACGGCTGTCACCGGCCCCATCGCCTTCGTCGGCCTCATTGTGCCGCACTTGCTCCGCCGCGTTGTCGGACCCGACTACCGTCTCCTCCTGCCTGCGTCCATCTTCGGAGGAGGCGCATTTCTCATCGTCTGCGACACCATCTCGCGCACGCTGCTGGCCCCCGTCGAGGTTCCAGTCGGTGTCACTACCGCCCTGCTCGGCGGGCCCTTTTTCGTTTGGCTCCTCTGGTCGCGTTAGCGCGCCGGTAGGATTTCCATCGCCGCCCCACCTCGCGCCTGCAACGCCAACTCGATTACTTCATCGCGCTTCACTTGCAGAACCGATTTCCGCACCTCGCGCGTGCCGTTTCCATCCGAGTACATCGTCGCCGTGAACGATCTGCCTTCCTCCAACATGCTCAGTCGCACCGGCAAAGTTCGCGCTGCATTGTTCGTGATCGCCCCCACAAACCAGGCCTCCCCCTTACGCCGCGCCACAACCACATATTCCCCAGGCCGCCCATCCAACACGCGCGTGTCATCCCAAACCGTGGGCACTCTTGCCACAAACTCCATCCCTGCTGTCTCCTCCGTAAACTGGATGGGCCTGTCATACCAATACACAAACTGCAGCGGGCTGTAGATGACCACCATCATCGCCAGTTGATGCCCCCACGTATTCTTCAGCCGCTGATCAAACCAGCAGTACGTGTAATCCGCCGCCCCGGCGAGCATCCGCGTGAACGGAAGCACCGTGCTGTGCTCCGCATCCGGCATCTCTTCATTTCCCCGAATGCCCTCCTGTGTCAGCAGGTGCGGATAAGTGCGGCTCATCCCCGTTGGCCGGAACTCATCGTGAATGTCCAGCATCAATCGGCGCCGACCGGCTTTCTCAATCGCTCCATACAACCACTGCGTCCAATCCTGCGTGTGGACATTCACAAATCCGTACTTCACTCCCGCTACACCCCACTGCGCAAACAGCGGCAGCAGTTCATCGATCTGCCTCTCCAACGCCCGCCGGTTCACATACAACCACACGCCGATCCCCTTCGATTTCGCATACCCGATCACCCGAGCCAGATCCAGCCCCTGATACTCCGGCTCTTTGCGCAGGCGCCGTGGATCAATATTCACGTGTGTCGCATCCGACTGCTCCTCGTACTCATGCCCATACCAACCGGCATCGTATTCGATGTACTGAATCCCATGTGCCGCCGCAAAATCCGCTGCTTCCATTCCACCGCGAGTAGACAACGTAACCTCACGCAACACCTTCCCCGGCTTGATCCACGATGTTTCCGCCACCCGCGAAGCCGGGCTCAAATTTTGCAGCAGGTAGTTGTGCTCCAGTAAATCCCCGGCCCGCGATCCCACCAGCACCACACGCCATGGACTCGCAAACGAAACACCCACCCGCGCCGAACCCTGTAACCGCGCCCCCAGTGAATGACGCTCCCCACGCAATCCAGCCACGAACATCGAAGGGAAATTCTCCACGCCCGCCTCCGCAATCGCCGCCCACAATCCGTTCGGCAACTCCAGCAGGAATGGCCGCTCCGAAGGCTGCTTCATCTCCTCAATCAATACCCGGCGGTAAGGTGTCTGCGCCCGCTCCGTTTCCCACCCATACGCCCCCTTCTCCAGCCGGAACTCCGTCGATTCGTTTCCCACCACCCCGGGCTCCGGAAGCACATACCGGAACGCAACGCCCTCATCGTAGGCCCGAAACAAAACATGCAGCTTACGTTTCGGCGCGATCGTCTCCACGAATTCCACATCCGCCGCTTGAAACCGGTCCGGAATCACCGCCCGTTCCCCATATACCGGCCGCCACGTTCCATTGCCCGATGTTCGCGTCACCTTCCCCATCGCAAAATGCGAATCCACCCGGGCGGCTCCTTCCAATACCAACCCCAACGCCGATGGCCGCAACACCGTCTTCTCATCGAACGAAACCGAATACACCGCCTTGCCGTCCTCTACTCCAACGGACAGCTTCAACCTCCCATCTGGTGAGGAAACCACCACTGGCTCGGCAGCAAGCAATGTGGCGAAGAGAAAGGCAGCCAACTGCGTTGTCATATCTAACACCTATAATGAGCCAAATGAGGTGGCGTCGCCGCTGGATCGCGTTGCTCTTGCTTATCGCCGCCACTGCGCCCGCCCTCTGGATGCAGCCCGAAAACCCTCAGCCGGAAGGCCGCAAATCCGAGTTCCACTTCATCCGTCTGGAATACGTGGATGGCTTCAGCCTTCGCCGCCGCTTCGGCCGCGGCTGGTGGATGCAGGATTGGCCCGAAGCCGATATGCACTTCACCCAGGGCATTCAGCGCCTCACCCGCATCGACACCGGCGAGGGCCGCCACGTCCCGCTTACCGATGACCGCATCTTCGAATACCCATGGGCCTACGCCACGCAAGTCGGTTACTGGCAGCTCACCGACCCCGAAATCAACCGCCTCCGTGATTACCTCCTCCGCGGGGGCTTCCTTGTCGTCGACGATTTCCACGGGCCCGCCGAATGGGAAGTGTTTCGAGAAACCATGCATCGCGTTTTCCCTAATCAGCCCATTCTCGAAATTGATCCCGGCAATCCGCTCCTGCACGTGCTCTACGACATTGGCGAACGCGTCCAGATCCCCGGCCTCCGCCACCTTCGCCGTGGCCCCGGCGGTTCTATCTACGTGCAGACCGAACACGTCCCTCCGCACTGGCGCGCCATCTATGACAACAAGGGCCGCATGCTCGTTGCCATCAACTACAACATGGATGTCGGCGACGCCTGGGAGCACGCCGACATGCCCGAATACCCCGAAGCGATGACTGCTCTCGCTTACCGCTTCGGCCTCAACTACATCATCTATTCCATGACCCACTAACCCAGCGCGTTGTACCGCCGCTGCATCTCTTCCGGCGTCACTTGCTCGATGCTATGCCCAATGCCCCACCGGTGTCCAAACGGGTCAATCACTGACCCCGATCGCTCCCCATAAAACTGATCCGCCGGAGCACGCTCCAGTGTTGCGCCCAACTCCACCGCCCGCGCAATCATCTCATCCGCGTTGTCCACATGCAGATGAATCGTCACCGATGATCCCCCCACCGTCTTCGGCGACCGTATCCCATACTCCGGAAATTCATCCGCCAGCATCAGGGTTACCCCGCCAAAATCGAGCTCCGCATGACCGATCCGTCCATTTGGGTCGCGAAGCCGGAACTTCTCCGTCGCGCCGAATGCCTTCGAATAAAACTCAATCGCCTCGGCCGCACCGCAGACGATTAGATAAGCAAATAATTCATGAACAGCGTTAGCCATAGACTTCAGTCTACGGCCCCGCCGCACTGCTGTCTTGAAAGAATTTGACCTTGCTTCCCTCCTGAGCGCGATAAGCTACTCCCGTGAAGAGGAGATGGACAACTGCGTTCCTTCACTCAAGCCAGCATCGTGAATGGCGGCCTGTCGCTTAGCACTACAGCGGGGGAATCCGGCACTTGCCGGCGCCGCCGTGCCTGAACCGGCACACTTGCGTTGCTCGTCGCCGGCTTGGTTGGCGTCTTCCTCCGGCGATTCGCTCGTCGGAACAGCTAGCTGCCCCCTCGGGGGACATGCAGCACATTGGCCGGGTGCGCCAGCACATACTCTGTTGGCGTTACTCCCGAAAATGCTCGAAACTCCCTGCAGAAATGTGCCTGATCGCTGTAACCGGCATCAATCGCCATCGCCGCCCAGCCGGTTCCGGACCTCATTCCACGCAGCATCCGATGGAATCGATGTACGCGGCTGAACACCTTCGGAGTGAGTCCCACCGCATCACGAAACAGCGCATTGAAGTGACGGTGGCTGAACCCGCTTACCGCCACCGCTTCTCCCACTGCGCCTCCTCGGCCAATGAAGTCGAGAGCGCCACGAACGGCCGGAGCCAGAGCCACTACGCGCAGTCGCGATGATAAGGCGGCTTCGAAGATCTGAAGCCGCGCCCGCGCACTACCTACCTCCATCAGCCGCGCCCGCAACTCGGCTGCATCGCGCCCCCACACATCATCAAGCGAGGTATGCGCCTCCGCAAACTCCCCCGCCGGAACGCCCAGCAATGCCAGCGATCCACCCGGCTTCAGAACCGCGCCAATCGAACTCGCGGCCGCGCCCACATCCTTTACATAGAAACCACTCCGAGCCCCGCCCACCAGCGCATAGCCAACATCCTGTCCATCGATCCGCACCGCCGGCCCGGTCAATCGCAGCACAATATGCATACCGCCCGAAGGCAGAATATGCTCCAGCCCGAAGCCGGCTCCCGATTCTCCACACCACACCTTCTCCACATAGATTTCCAGTTCCGGTCGTGGCGCCCTGGCGAACCCCATGCCGTTCAGCCTAACACGTCGTCGTTGACAGTATGGCGTCAAATTCATATACTGACTGTAGTCGGTGACTACAGTCGATGACCATGGTCAACAAAAAGCCGGAACGCCCCCGCGATGCGCAACGCGAAGCCACCGCCCACCGTATCCTCGCCTCCGCCCTCCGCCTCTTCGATCGCCTCGGGTTCGAACACACCTCCGTCGACAAAATCGTCGAGGACGCGGGCGTAGCTAAGGGCACCTTCTTCCATCACTTCCCCTCCAAGGACGCCATCCTCGCCTGGATCGGCGACCAGCAGATCGCCAACCTCCAATCCGCCATCGCCGCCCGCCGCGGCTTCTCCCAGCTCAGCTTCGAAAAGCAGATCCGTTTCGTTCTCCTCACCCTCGGCGAAGCCCACGCCAAACGCAAATCCCTTATCAAATTCCTCGCTGCAGCCCTGCTCAAAACCGATCTGCTCTCCGGCCCTCACAGCAAAGGTATGTCGCAACTCGACGCCGTCCTCCTGCCTCTCATCCGGAAAGCCCAGCACTCCGGCGAGGTGCGCGCCGAGATTTCCGCCGAAACCATCGCCTCCTTCATTCGCGCGACGTATTTCCACAGCATCCTGGAATGGCTCATCAAAGAGAACAGGTCATTTGAACAGGTGCTGGAACCATTTCTGCAACTCATTATTCGAGGCACAAAAGGGGACTGAACATGGAACGAGTCTTAGTGGCGGGCGCAACCGGCGCCCTTGGTCGGCACGTGCTCCACACGCTCAACCAGCGCGGTTATTACACCCGCGCCCTTTGCCGCAATGACGCACGCGCACGCTCCATCGCCGCGCACGATATCTTCATCGCCGACGCGCTCAAAGACAACCTCGCTCCTGCGTTGGATAACATCGACGTAGTCTTCTCCTGCCTCGGCCAAACGGTCGCCGCCAATTTCTCCATCCGTGCCCCCGGCTACCTCGACGTCGACGTCCCCGCTAATCGTAACCTCCTGGACGCCGCGCGCAATGCCAATATCCGCCGCTTCGTCTACGTTTCCGTGCTCCATGCCGATAAACACCCCGGTGTTCCCTACATGCACGCACACGCCCTCGTCGCCAAGGCCATACGAGAATCCGGCCTCAGCTACGCCATCATTGAGCCCACTGGCTTCTTCTCTGCCTTTTACGCCTTCCTCGATATGGTCCGCAAGAATCAGGCCATGGTCTTCGGCGACGGCCACGCACGCACCAATCCCATCCACGATGCCGACCTCGCCGAAATCTGCGCCGATGCTCTCGCCGAACGCAACAACATCACAATCGAAGCCGGCGGCCCCACCATCTACTCCCGCCTTGACGTGATCGAACTCGCCCGCTCCATCGCCCGTAAAAACGTCACCATTCGCAAAGCCCCGCTGTGGGTCCCCTTTTTGATGGGAAAGCTCGCCAAATGGCATGCCCCGCGCATCGCAGACCTAATGGGCTTTGTCCACCTCATCAGCCGCGAAGACTTCATCGCCCCTCGCCGCGGTCGCCGCGAACTCGCTGACTTCTACCGCAACGAACTCGCTACGCCAACAGTTTAGGAACCAGGTTCCCATGCACGTCCGTCAACCGGAAATCGCGTCCCTGGAACCGGTACGTCAGCTTCAAATGATCGAAGCCCAGCAGATGCAGCAGTGTCGCATGCAGATCGTGAACATGCACCTTGTCCTTCACCACGTTGAACCCGAGTTCATCCGACTCGCCCAGCGTCAACCCCGGCTTCGTCCCGCCGCCTGCCAGCCACATCGTGAATGCATTCGGATGATGATCGCGCCCATCACTGCCGCCCTGCACCATCGGCGTTCTTCCGAATTCACCGCCCCAAACCACCAGCGTGTCTTTCAACAATCCGCGCTGCTTCAAATCCATTACCAACGCGGCGCAAGCCTGATCCGTGTCCTTGCAATTCGTCGTGATGTCTTTCACCAGGTTCCCGTGCTGATCCCACGCCTCGTGATACAACTGCACAAATCGCACGCCCCGTTCCACCAGCCGCCGCGCCAGTAAACAATTATTCGCGAAGCTCGGTTTCCCCGGCACCGCACCATACAAATCCAAAGTCGCCTGCGATTCCTTGCTCAGATCCATCAACTCCGGCGCGCTCGATTGCATCCGGAACGCCATCTCAAAGCTGTTGATCCGCGTCTCAATCTCCGGATCCCCCATCGCTCCCAACCGCATCTCGTTCAACTTCCGAATCGAATCGAGCGAGTCCCGCTGCAACTCCGTATCCACTCCCGGAGGATTCGACAAATACAACACCGGATCGCCCGACCCGCGGAACTGCACGCCCTGATACATCGTCGGCAGGAATCCGCTGCCCCAGCAACTGCTTCCCCCGCTCGGCCCTTTCTTGCCGGAACTAAACACGACGAACGCGGGCAAATCCTGTGACTCGCTCCCCAGCCCGTACGTAACCCACGCCCCAAAGCTCGGCCGCCCGAACTGCTGCGTTCCTGTATTCATCAGCAACTGTCCCGGCGCATGATTGAAAGCATCGGTCACCATCGATTTCACAATCGTGATGTCATCGACGATCTTCGAAGTGTGCGGCAACAGTTCCGACAACTCCGCTCCGCACTGCCCGTACTTCGCGAACTTGAACTTCGGCCCCAGCAGCTTTGAATTCGGATTAATGAACGCCGCGCGATAGCCCTTCAACAAATCCGCCGGCGGCAGCGTCCCATCGAACTTCGCCAATTGCGGCTTGTTGTCGAACATCTCCAGGTGCGACGGCGCTCCCGCCATGAACAGGAAGATAACGTTCTTCGCCTTCGGAGTATGATGCGGCTTCCGCGGAGCCAGCGGATTCACCGTCGCCCCCAGCAGCGTGTGCGCCGCCAGGGCCCCAGCCCCAATTCCGCATTCCTTCAAAAACCAACGGCGGGCGGTCAGGTTCGGCTTCATCGCTTTACTCCTTGGTAATCGTCTCATCCAGATTCAGCAGCACACGCGCCAGCGCCGTCCATCCGGCCAGTTGCGCGTTATCCTCGCTGCCCGTAAGATCCGCGGCCTTCAATTTCCCTTGCGCAAAGCGCTGCGTTTGAAGCTCCAGCAATGCCTGCAACTCCGTGCGCTCGGCATCGCTCGGCGGCCGCGCCATGCAACGCCGGAACGCATACACAATGCGATCCCGGTCCGTACTTCCACCTTCAGCCATCGTTTTCTTCGCCAGTGCACGGGCCATCTCCAAAAACAACGGTTCGTTCAACGTCGTCAACGCCTGCAGCGGCGTATTCGATCGCGTCCGCCGCACACAGGCGAAATCGCCATTCGGAGCATCGAAGTTCTGCAGCATGGGATATGGCACCGAACGATAGCGGAACGTATACAGTCCGCGCCGGTAGCGGTCCGCGCCCTTCTCTTCATGCCACTGCTTCGGTCCGTAGCTCGCCGGCGGCTGGAACAGAAAATCCGGAGCCGGCGGATACACACTCGGGCCGCCCACCTTCGCGTTCAACAACCCACTGGCCGCAAGCGCAATGTCGCGCACAATCTCGCCTTCTACGCGCAGCCGGGGCCCACGCGCCAGCAGCCGGTTATACGGATCCTTCTCCAACAGCGCTGGCGTCGCCTTCGATGTTTGCCGGTACGCGCCCGAAGTGACAATCGTCCGGTGCATGTGCTTCATGCTCCACCCGCGTTCCATGAATTCCACTGCCAGCCAATCCAGTAGTTCCGGATGCGATGGCGGCTCGCATTGCCTCCCTAAATCTTCGCTCGTCGCGACAATGCCGGTGCCGAAATACGCCTGCCACATGCGGTTCACCATCGACCGCGCCGTCGTCGGCGAATTCCGGTCCGTCAACCACATCGCCAATCCCAACCGGTTCATCGGAGCACCCTTCGGCAGCGGATGCAGCGCTGCCGGCACTCCCGGCTGCACCTGTTTACCCGGCTTCAAAAAATCTCCGCGAGTCAGTTGGTACGTTGAGCGCATTTCGTTGCGCTCATGCAGCACCAGTTGCGAAGCGCCCTCCGGATGTTGCTTCCACAACGCCTCGATATCATCGTTCACGCTCACCCACTCCGGCACCGTCGTGCGCCAATAGCTGAACAGGGCTTGCTCCTGTCCCGGTGAGCGCTCCGATGTGGCCTTCGACACAATCTCCCGCACTGCGGCAGGCAGCGGATCCGCCACCGCTTCAGGCGTCGATGTCACCGACAACCGGAAACGCCCCAGGTTGTGATTCATGTTGTCGTCGCTATTCCACCCGCCATGATTCTGCTTCAGATAAAACGTCAACAGAATCCCGCCTGCATTCTCAATGGGTCGATCCGCAACGAATACAGCCTTCCGCGGCAGATTACGCCGCGCCGGCCCCGCATCGATCCCCCATGCCGTCAGATCATTGCCGTCAATCGCGTAGGCGATCGGCCCCGTCACCCGCCGGTTCTTCGATTTGTCGAAGTAAATTTTGTCCAGCTCCCGCTCCGGCAGATTCACATCGGCTGTCGCGCGAGCCATCTTCACCTTCGTGATCTTCTTCGGATCATCCACCGGCGAATACTCGACATCAAACTCCGTCAGCGCCGCCGTCCCTAGAATCGAACGCCCCGGCCCGCTCAGCGGCAAATTCGGATCGTTCATCAACTCCAACCGGAACGCCGTGATATTCTTCTGATCCGTCTTGATCGTGAACTTCGCCCGGTGCTTTGTCGGAGCGTATCCCGCCGCCAACAGAGATCCATCCGCCTGCGGAAGATACTTCTGACCGCCCGTCGAGATATCGTCGATATCCGGCCGCACCACTGTCCACTGCGGCTGATCATTCCGAACCTTTGCTTCCCACTGCGCCATCCGCTCTTTCCAGTCCGGCGTTCGATGCTGAATCCCCGCTTCCAACTCCCGGATGTTGCGGAAAATCTCCGCTCTCTTCTGATTCTCCTCCGGTGTGTACACCGCCGCGTTCGCTTCATGCGAGTTATTCAAAAATGCGAACAGCTTGTAGTATTCCTCTTGCTGAATCGGGTCGTATTTGTGGTTGTGGCACTGGCTGCACTGGATGGTCATCCCCATCATCGCCTTGCCGATCGCGTCCATCCGGTCAAACATCGCTTCCATCCGGAACTGCTCGGGATCAATGCCGCCCTCTTCGTTGATCATCGAATTGCGCAGGAAGCCCGTCGCCACAATCTGCTCCTGTGTCGCATTCGGCAGCAGGTCTCCGGCCAGTTGCTCGGTAAGGAACCGGTCATAGGGCAGATCACGGTTCAATGCGTTGATCACCCAATCGCGCCAGAACCACACCACGCGCTGTTTGTCTTTTTCAAACCCATCCGAATCCGCATACCGTGCCGCATCCAGCCAGTGCCGTCCCCACCGCTCGCCGTAGTGCGGTGAGTTCAGCAACCGCTCCACCTGCTTTTCGTATGCGTCCTTCGATTTGTCGTTCACGAACGCATCCGCTTCATCCGGAGTCGGTGGCAGACCTGTCAAATCCAGGCTCAGCCGCCGCAGCAGCGTAATGCGATCGGCCTCGGCCGATGGCTGCAAGCCTTCCTTTTCGAGCCGCGCCAGCACGAACGCATCAATCGGATTCCGCACCCAAGCCTTCTGCTGCACCGCTGGCAACGCCGGCCGCTTCGGCGCAACAAACGCCCAGTGCTTCTTCACCTCAGCCGTTGCCGAACCCGCGCCATCCGGCCAAACCGCGCCCTGATCGATCCACGCCTTCAGCAATGCAATCTGAGCAGCGTCCAGCGGCTTGCCGCCCATCGGCATGCGCGCCTGCTCGCCGATCCCAGCCACACGCTGGTATAACGTGCTCTCCACCGCCTTGCCCGGAACCACAACCTTCCCGTTCAGCACCGATGCCTTCGCATCCAGACGCAGATTTCCCATCTGCATCTTCGCTCCATGACAGTTCACGCACGACTTCTCGAGCAAAGGCTGTACGTCTCGCACGAAGTCAACCTTCGCCGGAGCATTCTGCGCCCGCAGTGCATAACCCGCGGCAAAGACACCGCCAACGACGACGCAGGAAACCAGCGCCCGGGAGTTCTTGGTCATTAAGGATAGTTTACTAGCTCGAAACCTGCTTCTTCTGCCTCGTCCGCCGGATGAGAATCTTCCCAGCCGCCACCACACCCACCGTCAACACCACCTGTACCCCATACTCCAGCCACTTCGCCGGATGAAACGTATCATGCACCCATGGGTCCGTCATGATCATTTCTCCGCCCACACGCCCCAGAATCGCCGCCCCAATCCACACAATGATGGGAAAGCGATCCATGATCCGGCTCAGAAGGTTCGATGTGAATACCACGAACGGAATGGAGAGCCCCAGGCCGAACACCAGCAGCCCTACATTCCCTTTGGATGTACCCGCAATGGCCAGGATGTTATCCGTCGACATCGTAATATCCGCCACCACGATGTACAACATCGCCTGCCACAGATTCGCCGCCTCCCTACCGCCCTCCTCATTCTCGGCATCCTGCATGAGCAGCTTCACCGCGATCCACAAAATCAGCAGTCCGCCGATCAACTTCACAAACTGAACTTGCAGCAACTGCGCCGCGAAGAACGTCAGCACGATCCGCAGCGCAACAGCAAAGCCGGCGCCAAGCGTTATACCGATCTTCCGCTCGCGTGCGGGCAGTGATTTCACTGCCAGAGCGATCACCACAGCGTTATCGCCCGCCAGCAGCAAATCAATCAGTACAATCGCCAGAATGTCCAGGAGGAATTGAGTTGTCAGGAACTCCACTCATTTGATGGTACTAAGATTCGGAGCCGCGACCGTGAGGGAGTCGGTCATCGGTAGCCGAGGAGCGCTTCGCGCGGCAAGCTTCTTTGCCAACCGCTGCTTCCGGCGCCGCAACTCCGGAGTGTCCGCATACCGCAGCGCCTGCTCGGTAAACTCCAGCGCCAGCGCCGCATTCCGCTCCTTGTGCTCGTAGTGTTTTGCCAACTCTTCCAACGCCGCCACTCGATGTGGATTCCGCACCTGAGCCAGTTCCGTGTACACCGCAAGCGCCCCGTGCGGGCGCTCCAGCTTCTTCTCCAACTGCGCAATGTCCCACATCGTCCGGTACAGCAATTCATCCGAAATGCGCCGCTTGATGCCTTGCCGCATCCAGGCCACCGCATCTTCCCAACGCTCCGCCTTCTTCATCCACCGCGCCACGCCGATCATCTCCGCCCCATGCGCCAGCCGCGCTTCCGATGGGTCGCGAAACGCATACGGCACAATCGCCGTGAGGCAGGCCAGCGTCAGAATGTCGATCGCGTTGTGATGAAACACCGGCACCAGCCGCCCGATCTCACCCATCCGCAAGTAATCGAAATACAGATAGGGAATCAACTCCCCCGGTACATCGCCCTGCCGCTCCACGCCCAGAATCTGATTCTCCAATTCCATCAGCCTGCAGCTATCGAAACGCAGCTTCCACAACCGCCGCGACCCATGCAGCAGATCCATATGCGCCATGCGCTCAAACGGCGGACGCATCCGCGCCAGGCGGAAGCGCGTTTCCAGCAGCGGCGCATCGAACGTCTTGCCGTTATATGTCACCAGCACATCAAAAGCCTTCAAATCTTCCATCAACGCGGCCAGCGCGCTCGGCTCTTCCCCAGGCTCCCGTAAAAAATACTGCTTCACGTGAAACCCGGTTTCGTTAATCCATCCCAGCCCGATCAGAAATGCGTACGTCCCCGTTCCGCCCGCCAGCCCCGTTGTTTCCGTGTCCAGAAACGCCCACTTCTCCGGCGGTGCATCGGGCACTGTTCCTTCACTCACGGCATGCAAGAGATCGTGCGGCAATTCAGCGAGCGTGGAAATATCCATGCTTCCATGCCGCCGGTGCCTTTCCCACTGCCGAAACGTCTGATAGTGCGCCCCTGCTTCATTCTCCACCGCTTCCCCGCTCAACCACTCTTCCACGAAATACCGCTCCCGCTCCGGAGCCTCTTCGACAGTCTCCTCCACAGGCTGTACCGCCGGCGCCGCGGAAGCGTACTTTTCATTGATCCGCGCCATGCGCTTCCGCAACAACTCGAGTTGGGAATCTTGTATCTCCACTTCGCCTTTTCTTTGCCTAATCTACCACGCCCACCTTGCCTCCGCGAAATCAGCGTATACAATGACTCAAAGGAGCGAGAGCGCGATATGTTTCTGGGATGGCTATTGGCAGGCGCCCTCTTTGCCCAGTATCCCGGCCAATACCCTCCTGGTCAGTATCCACCAGGTCAGTATCCTCCCGGTCAATACCCTCCCGGTCAATACCCTGACCGCCGCCTTCCCGGTGGGCTTCCCGTGCCCGACATCAAATTCCCCCGCCGCGGCTCCAAGGATAAGGACAAGGAAAAAGCCCAAGCCCAGACACGCACGGTCCTCGCCATCGATGGCAAACTCCGCAAACTCGGAGCAAAGGATCTTCTCCTCGAAGTATCCAAGGGCGACGTCCTTCAATTCCGCCTCCTTGCCAAAACGCAGTTCCGCAACAAAGCCGGCGAGCCAGTGCGCGATTCGCTTCTCCAGCCCGGCGACCAACTCACCGTCCAGGCAAATCCCGATGACGAAGAAACCGCGCTCTTCGTTATCCTCGTCAAACCCGGCTCCTCCTCCGATCGCACCGCGGCAGCCAAACCCGTCGACACTGCCCGCATCCGCACTCCCCAAGCTGACGATTTCGGAAAGCCTCGTACCATCACCGTTGCCACCAGTGCACCTGCATCCGGCGCGGAACCCTCCACCGTTGCCCCTGTCACCGATCTCGCCGCCGCCGAAGCCGATGCCCTCATCAAATCCGCACGCGACACAGCCAAAGGCTACACTGCCACCCTTCCCGATTTCCTCGCCCAACAAGCCACCACCCGCTACTTCCGCTCCAGCGTCATCGAGCAGTGGCAGAAACTCGATGTCGTCACCGCCGACGTAGCCTACCGCAACGGCAAGGAATCCTACTCCAATTGGGCCATTGACGGCCGTCCCCGCACCCAGCCCGTCGATCAAACCGGCGCCTGGAGCACCGGCGAATACGGCACCACGCTCGAGGACCTGATGAGCGAAGCCACGCAGGCGCAATTCAAGATTCGCGGAGCAGAACGGGTCGACAACTTCAGCACCGCCGCCTTCGACTTCACCGTCACTCAGGACAATTCGAGTTGGGAACTGCTGTCCCCCGACCAGCGGCGCTTCAAGCCGGCCTACGAGGGCACCGTCTGGATCGACCGCGAATCCAAACGCGTGGTCAAAATCGAGCAGCACGCCGTCAACATCCCTAACGATTTCCCCATCAGCCGAGTCGAAACCACGCTCCAATACAACTTCGCCCAGATCGAATCGAAGACGTACCTACTCCCCGCTGGTGGCGAGTATACCGCCTGCATGAATGGCGGCGCCTGCACTCGCAATGCGATCGAGTTCCGCAACCACCGCAAATTCGAAGCCCAATCCAAAGTCAGCTTCTAGGCAAAGCAGAGTTGACCCTCGCCCCGCATTCTGCCATCCTATCCTTCTGGCTCTACAGGTGGGATACGAAGCGGCTGCGACGCTAGGACCCTTGTAGAATCCATCCGCGGCATTGCCATTCCGCGTCCGGCGATGCCGCGGCTTTCCAACTCACACACTACCCCCCAATCCTGCCCCACCTTGCGCCATTCCACCCACTAAGCCGGAAACGCAAATGACAAAATCGCCGGATGCACGTAGTGCTTGTAGTCCTTGAACTTCATATGCACCACGTCCCGATGCGTCCCGGCGTTGAACGCAATCGTCTCCTCATTGGCCAACGTCGCATCCACGTACACCGGAATGTTGTCATACAGATTCCCGAACGGAGGCATCGCCCCCAATTCCGAATCCGGAAACAATTTCTCCAACTCCCCTTCCGTCGCTAAACGAATGGTCCGCAAGCCCAACTTCGCGCGTAACTCCTCCAAATCCACTCGCGCGCAGGCCGGCACAACCGCTATCGCAAACACGCCATCCCCCACAAAAACTACCGTCTTGGCAACCTCCCACGGCGGCATGTGATCCGCTTCCGCCAGATCCTTCGCCGTGTAGGTCGTGCGATGGGTCTTGTGGGTGTAAATCGCGCTTTGCGCATCCAGAAATTCTTGCAAACGCGGGGTGATCATGATACTGATTCCTCCCTGCTTTCACCCTAGCAAACACCGGGCCGCGAAATCGGTTGAGGGATTTTGCCCGCCAACAGCGCCTTACTGATTGAGAGGAAGAAACAAGAATGAATAACAAACGATACGCATTCGGAGCCGGCATGATGGTCATTGGACTCCTTGGCTGGTGGTACAACTGGTATCTCGCCGCTACCGAAGGTTACTTCCGCATCAAACTCTGCCTCCTCGCACCCCTCGGCTTCTTCGGCGGTCTGCTCTTCCTCGTCCGTCCCGACTTCGCCGGCCCGCTACGCCCCAACAGCTCCCGCGGCCACAAACTCGCCCTTGCCTCCGTCATCGCCGCCATGACGATTTTCTCCGGCATCGATTTCTACCGCCTGAAAACGTCCCTCACTCCCAAGCCCGCCGTCATCACCAAATGGTCCCCCGAACGTGGCCGGCCTTCCGTCTCCTTCGCCAACGCCATGACCATCCCCCAGAAATCGCAGCCCACGCTCCTATTCCAATCCCGCACCTACACCCTCGGCTCCTTCAACCAGAAGCAAAACCCGATGTGGGAATTCGTCGCCCCCAACGAAAACGTCAACAACTGGAAAACCCTGCTCACCTTGGTCGATCGCGCCGACGCTCGCTCCCGCGAAGACCTCGATCGCCTCGCCACCGGACTCATGTCCACCTACCAGGCCAACAACGGCCGAATCCTTCTCGCCAAGACGTTCCAGGACAAGTCCGGCGCCCCTTACAATTACATGGTTGCCGCCTTCGAACAGCCCAACCGCACGCACGAACTCAACTTCGTAAAGATCGCCCTCGCCGGCGACAAAGCCTACGTCGCCATCTACGGTGTCCGTACCGCCGACGCGAAGAACTTCCTGACGCAAAACTCCACCGAAATCGGCCGCGCCCTCAACGATCTCAAAGTGCCCCACCTCGATTCGCTCCCCCGCAAAACCTTCTAACGGCCGGCCATCCTCTCCACAGCCAGTAAATTCAACATCAAATACCGCGGGTGATGATAATTCTCCGCCCGCTTCATGTCAGGAGTCGGTGTCACCATGCGGTCCCCAATCACCTGCCACAACGGCGATCCCAACTTCTTCATCGGAAAGTGCGCCCGCGTGTACGTATCCAACTCCACGTAAAACTCCCGCGCCCACCCGTCCCCCCGTTGCTCCATCATCATCATCGACCCGATGAGTGCCTCCTGATGCGGAAACAGCGTCTTGTCCATCGTCCAATCGTTCGTGTCCACATTCCGCAGATTCCGAAACAGCCCGCCATACACCCTGTCCCGAGCCACCTCGCAATGCCGCCGGAACATCCCCGCCGTGCGGTCAAACAGCGCGTTATCCTTCCGCCGCACGGCCTCATCCAGCAGCATCCACAACGTCTCAATCGCATGTCCCGCGTACACGAACTTCTCGTAATCATCCCGCGGCCGGCTCAGATCGTGGTTGATCAACTCATTCAATAACTGAAAGCGCGGATTGTAGTGCCGGTTCACAATCGCATCCACGCAACGGTCGTTGATCTTCTGTAACTCCGCATCCGCCTTCATCCGCAGCATCTGCGTTGTCGCCCGGATCAGCACCATCCACACTCCCAACACTCGCGCCCCCGCAAACCGCGGAGCCTGCGGCCCCAAATACGTCTGCCCGATCGCCGGATGATAATCCGCCCGGTCATAACGCCGCACGCACTTCAACACAATCTGCTTGGCATCGTCCCAGTAACGCGCATCCTTTGCCGCCTGTGAGAACTCCGCCATTCCCTCGGCAATAAATAGATCGCTGTACACCTCACTGTCCGCCGCACTCGCCGCGCGCCCATCCCGCTCCATCGCCTTCGGCCAGAACTCATCGCCTTGTGGCCTCGTCTTCTCCACCAGCTTCAATGACCGCGCCGCAATATCGAGATACTTCTGCTCCCGCCCGAAATGGTTGTACAAAAACGAAAATACCCACGTCCCGCGGCCTTCATACCACGCCGTCTTTCCAGGCGAAATCAACTCGCCCTTGGGCGTTACCGTGCAATGAAACCCGCCATACTGCTTGTCCACAACGTATTTCTCATGGAACGGCAGATAGTCCTCAAACAGATCTCTCCTGTACTTCGCGCGTGCCGTCTTCCAATCCAGGCGCGCTTGCGCGCCAGCCCACGGCGCCATCGCCGCCAAACTTCCGAACAGCCGCCGGTTCATCATCCGCGTCACTCCCTCTTCACCCCAAGCGCAGGTTTATAATGGCCAAACAGTCAGCATAACGTTTCTACAACGGCGAAAATAAAACTATGAACGAAGTCGCTGGCGCAGCCATCCACATCACAGGGCAAATCATCTCCCAGGAAGACTTCACGGTGGTTGGCCAGGTCGATGGCTCCATCCAGGTCCCCGAGCACTGCCTCACCGTCGCCGCGGAAGCAAAGCTCGTGGCTTCCGTCGCCGCCCGGGAGATCATCGTCATGGGATCCATCCAGGGCAATATCGAGGCCTCGGCCAAGGCTGTCCTGCGAAAGACCGCCACAGTCATCGGCGACATTCGCACCCCTCGTGTCGTTATCGAAGACGGCGCCTTTTGCAAAGGGAGAATCGACACCTCAGTGGGGCGCAAAACCGAGTAGACGGCGTATCCTACAAACATGGATAGACGATCCTTCCTCGCCGCCACGCTCGGGGCCTCTGCCGCCCTTTCCGCCGCTCCCGCCAACAAGCGCGATCGCATGCTCCAGTGGCTCGCCGGCAAGACTGACCCCAACTACACTCCCGCTGCTTTCTTCCTCCACTTCGGCAACGATTTCAAAAACGGCCTCCCCGCCGCCAAACGCCACCTCGAATACTTCCGCCACACCGGCATGGATTTCGTCAAAATCCAGTTCGAGCAAACTTATGACCGCCAGCCCTTCCTCCAGAAACCCGCCGACTGGTCCAAGCTGACCCTCCGCCGCATCGATTTCTACGAACCCTTGCTCGTCACCGTGCGCGAACTCGTCAAAACAGTGAAAAAAGATGCGCTCATTCTCATGACGCTCTATTCCCCCTACATGTGCGCCGGCCAGTGCGCCACCAGCCCCCTTCTCCGCCAACACCTCGAAGAAAATCCAGATGCCGTCAAGCGTGGCATGGAAATCCTCACCGAGAGCCAGTTGATGTTCGTCCGGGCCTGCATCCAAATCGGCGTCGATGGCTTCTACACCTCCACCCAGGGCTCGGAAGCCAAAACCTTCTCCCGCCCCGAAATCTTCGCTCAATACGTCAAACCCTACGACCTCGTCTCCATGCGCGAAATCAACGCCGCCTGCAACTTCAATATCCTCCACGTCTGCGACTACAACGCCCCTTACGCCAACTACGACGCCGTCCGCGATTACCCCGGCCACATCGTCAACTGCAACACCCGGCTCACGGGCAAAGAAATCTCCCCCAAGGAAATCGCCGCCTTTTTTAACCGCCCCTACATGGGTGGGCTCGACCGGCACGGCATCCTCGCCAAAGGAACTCCCCAGCAGGTGGAAGCCGAAATCCAGCGCGTCGTCAAATCCGCCCCTAAGCAGCTAATCCTCGGCGCCGATTGCACCGTCGCCGGCGACACCGATTGGAACCGGCTCAAACACGCCATCTCCGTTGCGCACCGGACCGGCAGCCCGCTCGCTTAGCTCCCAATTCATACCGGCAATCGTGCTAGCATGGACGCGCAAAGGAAGGCCGCCATGACACGCCGCCACCTGCTCGCTTCCCTCCTTCCGGCTGCCCTCGCCGCCGCTCCCCCTCTCAAACTCGCGAAAATCGAAACCCTGCACTTTCCCAAGGGCCGCGATTCCGCCCCCTTCTGGCCCCACTGGACCTGGCTCCGCCTCACCACCACCTCCGGCCTTCAGGCCGTTGGCGAAACCTACCCCCGCACCCCCCAGGAGGCCGAGATGGTCCACTCCCTCCTTGCCCCCATGCTCCGCAATCGGGACCTCCGCGATATCGAACGCATCTGGACCGACTTCCACCATGCCTTCGATTTCCAAATCTCCGGTGGCACGGAAATGCGCGTCCTCTCCGCGCTCGATCTCGCCCTCTGGGATCTCTGCGGCAAAGCTCTCGACACCCCTGTCTACCGGCTCCTCGGTGGCCAATCGAATCCCAAAGTACGTCTCTACAACACCTGTTTCCCGCACCGCCACGACTTCCTCACCGATCCCGACAAAATCCTCACCGAGATCCGCGGCCAATACGGCATCAACGACATCAAGATCTGGCCCTTCGACAACGCCTCGCGCTCCACCGGCGGCCAGTTCATCACCCAGGCCCAAATCGATCAGGCCCTCGTCCCCGTGCGCAAACTCCGCGACTCCTTCGGATCCTCCATCGAGATCCTGATCGAGTTTCACTCCCTTTGGAACCTCCCCGCGGCCATCCGCATCGCCCGTGCCCTGGAGCCCTACCAGCCCATGTGGCTCGAAGATATGCTCCTGCCCGGCAATCCTGCCCAATATCGTCAACTCGCCGAGGCCACGTCCCTCCCCCTCATCGCCGGCGAGCGTATGGCCGGGCGCCTCCAGTTCCAACCCCTGCTTGAAGCCCGCGCCCTCAAATACGTCATGTTCGATGTCTGCTGGTGTGGCGGCCTCAGCGAAGCCCGCAAGATCGCAGCCATGGCCTCCGCCCAACTCCTCCCTGTCGCACCCCATACCGCGGGCGGCCCTTTGCTCTTCTACGCGTCCACCCACCTCACCACCGCGCTCTCCAACGTGTGGATTCAGGAAAGCTGCCAGCGCTTCTACGAGCACGACTGGCCCCTCATGCTCGAAAACCCGCTCGTTCCCAGCCAAGGCTCTATCACCGCCCCGGATCTCCCCGGCCTCGGCATGCGCATCAAGCCCGAGGTCTGGGCTCACCCCGCAGCGCAACTCCGCACTACGGCCTGACCACTCCGTTACGGCCACGGCTCAGTAAGTAACTGGGAACACGTGACTACGATACTGAGCCGCGCGCGTAAAGCAAGCGGTTTCGCGGGCATTTAAGCCGCCTGCTGGGTCTCCCCTCTCCACTCTCTCCCTCGAAATCGAGAATCAACAAGAGGTGAAGCTGGTCGATAAGTCAATTTGAGCGCTGAATGGGAGTTTCATACTCCTGGCTGAGAGGAAGGGATAACGCGTTTTGTCGCACGCTGACAGCAACCACCGCATTCTCGTCATCGATGACAACCGCTCGATCCACGACGACATTCGCAAAATCCTCACCGGCGACTCCGAACCCGCGGACCTCGCCATCGACGAAGAACTCCTTTTCGGAGAAATGTCCACCGTTTGCGAAGAGTTTGAGATCGACTCTGCCTACCAGGGACAGGAGGGTCTGGTCTTGCTGCAGCAGTCCCTTGCCGAGGGGCGTCCGTACGCACTTGCCTTCGTTGACGTCCGCATGCCTCCTGGCTGGGATGGCGTCCAAACCATCGAGAAGTTGTGGGAGGCAAGCCCTGGCCTGCAGGTTGTCGTCTGCACCGCCTATTCCGACTACTCCTGGGCTGACATCCGCCGCCGTCTGGGTCACTCCGATAATCTCCTCATCCTCAAAAAGCCCTTTGACAACATCGAGGTGACCCAACTCGCCTACGCCCTCACCAAAAAATGGTGGGTCAGCCGCGAAGTGTCTCTCCATGTGGAAAACCTCGACGTCATGGTGGCCCAGCGCACTGAGGAGCTTCGCCACGCCGAAGCCGCCTTCCGTGCCGTGTTCGAAGCCAGCCCCATCGGTATCAGCCTCGCTGATCTCAACTCCCGCTTCCTCCGTGTGAACAATGCCTTCGCCGCCATCGCCGGGCTGCCTGGTCCGCGCATCTGCGGCAAAGACCCCGTCGAACTTGGCTGGCTCCCCGACTACTCCGCCCTCGATGAAATCGGAAGACATCTCACCGGATTCGGCTGTGTCGACGCCAAGGAAGTGACCCACCATCACCCCTCACTCGGCATTCGTACTTGCCTGCTGTGGCTGCGGGAGATCACCATCGACCGCGCTCCGCATATTCTTGGCTTCCTCCTCGACATTACCGACCGCAAGCAGATGGAAGAAGCGCTCCATCGCGCCCGCCATGAGGCCGAAGCCGCAGCCCGGGCGAAAAGTGACTTCCTTGCCAATATGAGCCATGAGATTCGCACCCCACTCAACGGCGTGCTCGGCCTCAGCTCCCTCCTCGAAGAGAAGGACGTCGTTGGAGACTCGCTTTCCCTCGTCCGTCTCATCCGCGCCTCCGGCGAAACCCTCGCCAAGATCCTCGACGATGTGCTCGATTACAGCAAAATTGAATCCGGTAAGCTGGAACTCGAGCAGGCTCCTTTCTCTCTCCGGGAATCCCTCCAGTGGGGCGTCGACCTGTTCCGCTCCAAAGCCGCCGAGAAGCATCTTTCCCTCACTCTTTCCATCAGCCCCGATGTTCCGGACCGCCTCACAGGCGATGCTACGCGTATTCGCCAGGTGCTCGCCAACCTGATCAGCAATGCCCTCAAGTTCACTGAGGAAGGCAGCGTCACCATCTCCGCCTCGCTCGCTCCGGAACCCGCGCCTTCCGGCCAGCATCGCGTCCGCGTCTGTGTCCGCGACACGGGCATCGGCATTCCCCAGGAAAAGGCCGGCCGCCTTTTCCATGCCTTCAGCCAGGTTGACCCTTCCACCAACCGCCGCTTCGGGGGCACCGGCCTCGGCCTCGCCATCTGCAAACGTCTCGTCGAAATGATGGATGGCTCCATTTCCGTCGAAAGCCGGCCTGGCGAAGGTTCGCTGTTTTGCTTCCAATTCCTGGCCGCTCCTGCCGCTGCCGAGCCGCTCCGGCACTCCCCCTCCGACGACGCCGCTCTCACCCATCTCCACATTCTGCTGGCCGAAGACAACCGCATCAATCAGGTCGTCGCCGAACGCATGCTCGAAAAGCTCGGCTGCCGCGCCGATCTCGTCGCCGACGGAGGGGCAGCCGTGGAAAAGGCCCGCCTCCAGCACTACGACCTCGTTCTGCTCGATGTGCAGATGCCCGGAGTCGATGGCCTCGAAGCCGCGCGCCGCATCCGCGCCGGCGAATCCGCCCACATTCCCATTGTCGCCCTCACCGCCACCGCCACCGTCGAAGACCGCGAGGCCTGCTTTGAGGCCGGCATGGACGGCTATTTGAGCAAGCCGCTGACACTCGCCGCTCTCCGCGACGCCTTGCATCGCTGGGCCCTTCCCGCCCAACCGTCTGCAAAGGAGTGACCCATGCCTTTTCTGCGCTTTCCCCCAATCATGACCCGAATCTTATCCACGCGATGGCGCGGCCTGTTCGCCGCATTCGCGCTTTCTCTCACGGCCCTCGCTGAAGGACCACTCCCCGCTCCCCAGGCGCCTCGCGTGCTTTCGCTTGCCGAATGCACCCGCCTGGCGATGGAGAACAACCACCGCCGCCCTGCCTCGCGCTTTGCCGTCGCCATGGCGGAGGCACAACACCGTCAGGCCCTGGCCGGCTATTGGCCCCACGTGAACGCCAAATTCGGGCTGCAGCGGATGGATGAGGCCGTCAACTTCCTCTTTCCCTCCAGCACCATGTACATTCCGCCCCAAACCGTCAACGTTCCGGGCGGTTCCGCCCTGGTCACCATTCCCGCCAACGCCTTTGGACCCGGATTTCCGCCCTCCAATATCCAAATGCCCGTCGCCTTTCCCGGCCAGTCCGTCACCACCGCCCTTCAGACGTTCCCAGTCCCTGAGCAGAATGTCCGCATCCTCGAACGCCAGCTCTACTCCGGTTCTGCCGATCTCACCTGGCTCCTGTTCGATGGCGGCATGCGCAAAGGCTACCGCCAGCAGGCGCAGGGGGCCATCGACGCCGCCCGGGCGGAGGTGCGCCGCACCGATCTCGAAATCACAGACAGTGTGACCCGCCTCTACTTCGGGGCTGTTCTTGCCCGCCAGTTGCGCCAGCTCGGCGACGATACCCTGGCCCGCATGGAAGTGACGCTCGAATTGACCGAATCCATGTTCAAAAACGGTTCCGAACGCGTCAACAAGACCGACTACCTCGACAACCAGGTGATGGTCGAGACCATCCGCTCCATGGTTGCCCTGCTCGCCAAAAACGAAGCTGCCGCCGAGGCCGCACTGGCCTACACCATGGGCTTGCCCTGGAATGCCGCCGTTCGCCCCTCCTCGGAGGAAATCCCCTTCCAACCCTATGCCGGCGATCTGAACGAATTGGTGGCCAAAGCCTATGAGTTCAACCCCGATTGGGCCCGCCTCGAAGCCGGCTTGCGCGCCCTCGAAGGCGCCGTTACCACGGAGCGTAGTGGCTACTATCCCAAAATCGCCTTCACCGGCCAGTTGCGCCGCTGGTGGAATGGCCAGAACACCGGCCTCGCCACTCCCTCCAACCGTGCCGGCTGGTCCATCGGCGCCGGAGCGGAAATCCCCATCTTTAACGGCTTCCTCACCAAAAACAAAGTCGCTGAAGCAATCGCCAGGGTCTCTAAGCTGAAGGAAGAAAAAATCCTCCTCCGCGAGGGAATCGGCCTCCAACTCCGCGACCTCTTCCTTTCGCTCGATGCCGCCACCAAAGCCTACCAGGCTTCTTCCCGTGCCATGAAAGCGGCGCAGGAGAATCGTGAGCTCACCGCCCGCGCCTACCAGAACGAATTGATCGAAACCGAGAAGGTGATTCGCGCACAACTGTTTGAATCGTTCATGAGCGCCCAGCATTTCAAGACGCGCTACGACCTGCTGAGTGTGGAATCCTCCCTCACGCTCGTCGTCGGTAAGGAACTCGAGGCACGCTGGCTCACCAAGCCTTAGCCAGGTGTCCGAAAGGAGCATGATGTTCGCTCGCCGCCCATCGGATGGATCGCAACTCTCGCGCCGCCAGGCTCTGGCTGCCCTTGCCGCCGGCTGTTCGATCCTCACGCCTGCAGAGGCCCAACACCGCGCCGGCACCGTGCGCTTCGGCATCTCCGACAGTCTCACTGCCCAGATGAACGCCGCCGATGCCAGTGCCGCCATGCGCGTCTGGATGAAAAAGATTGAGCAGGACACCAATCTCAACCTTGTCTACGCCCCTTCTGTGTTCGAGCCTTTCCCCTCCCTTGCCACTGCCTTGCGCAACGGCGAACTGGATGGGCTCATCGCCAATATCGCCGAGTACCGCCAAGTGCGTAGCTTCCTCAATCCGTCAACGATAATCCTCCCCAGCCAAAAGGCCAATCTGCACTATGTCCTCCTCACCCGCGCCGAAGAGGCGGATAAGGCCGTCGCCGGCTTGCGTGGCCGCAAGCTGCTGATGCTTGACTCGCTTTACACCACCCTTTCCTCCTCGTGGCTCGCCAATCTTCTGGAAGATCAGGGACACCCGCCGCCGGAAACGTTCTTTTCCTCCGTCACCAGGAAGACCAAGGCCACCCAAACCATTCTCCCCGTGTTCTTCGGCCAGGCGGATGCCTGCCTCGTCACAGGGCACGCCTTCCTCACCCTTTGCGAGTTGAACCCCCAGGTCGCCCAGCGCCTCAAACCCGTGGCCACTTCCCCCGAAGTGGCGACGTTGCTCTGGTCCTTCAGCCGCCATGCCGATGCACAGCAGCAGCAACTCATCATACGCGTGCTGCAAGCGCTTCCTGATACACCCGTGGGCCGTCAAATCATGATGCTGTTCCAGTGCGACCGGCTCATCGTTCGTCCCTCCGAATTTCTCCAGCCTTCGCTCGCCATCCTCGCCCGCGCCGAGCAGAGAAAGAAGGTGGGCACGTGACTCGCCCCGCTTCCCTCCACCGCCGCTGCCTGCTCGCCTCGATCTTCGGTGCTGCCGCCCGTTCCTGCTTTGGCGAAGATTCTCCGCTTCGCTTTGGCGTTTCGCAAAACCTCGTCCACGAACTCAATGCCAGCGATGCGCGCGCCGCCATCACCGTCTGGATCCGGCGCATTACCTCCGATCTCGCGGTCAACGCCACTTTTGAAGGCAGCCTTTTCGAATCGCCTCAGCGGCTGGAGGAAAAGCTGCGCAACAGCCAATTGGACGCGGTGGGGATCAACATTCTCGACTACCGCCAAATGGCTGGTCTGCTCGACAGATCCCAGGTTGCCGTTCCTGTCTTCCGCGGCGCCTTTGAATACGTGCTGCTGGTTCCCACCGCTTCCGCGGCAAGGAATATCGCCGCTCTTCGCGGCCATCGCCTGCTCATGCTGGATTCAGCCATGGCCGCGGCCGCGCCTGCCTGGCTTGAAACCCTGGTCGGCGAAGTAGAGCCTCAAGGGCCGGGCCGCTTCTTTTCCACCGTCACCCGCAACAGCAAACCCACCCAGGTCATGCTCCCGGTCTTCTTCCGCCAAGCCGAAGCTTGTCTCACTACCCAATCGAGCTTCGTCACGATGAGCGAGCTCAACCCCCAGGTTGCTTCCCGGCTTCGCCCGCTTGCCGTCTCCCCGGAAATTGTCCCCGTCCTGTACGCCTTTCGCAAAGGCTGGCAAAGCACCATCCGGGACAAAGCCCTGCGCGCCTTTTCCTCCGTCGGCGCCAGCAGCGCCGGCCGGCAGTTGATGACCCTCTTCCAGTGCGAAAACCTCGTCGTGAAGGATGGGAGCTGTCTCGATCCATCCGTGGAAATCCTCGCTGCTGCCGAGCGTCTCCGCAAACGCAACGGGGGCGTTTTGTGAACGCAATTCTCAGCCGCCGCTCCCTGATGCCCCTCCTGCTTGGCGCCGGGGGAGCCCCGCTTGCCCGCACCCAATCCGACGTGCAGCAACTTCGCTTCAGTCTCTCCGACAGCATGATTGGCGACGTCAACGTCACTGACGCCCGTTCCGCCATGGTCGTCTGGCTCAAACGCATTGAGCAGGATCTGAAAGTCAATCTCCGCTACGACCCCAATATCTTCGAAAGCCCTGCTCGCATGCTCGCCCGCCTCCGCCAGGGACAACTCGACGCCATCGCCGTGAATATCCTCGAATTCCGCCACATGATGGAGTGGCTCGACTGTGACCGCGTCACCGTCCCCGTTCAGAAGAACAAACTCCAGTACGTGCTGCTCGTGCGCGCCGAGTCCGGCATCAACAAACTCTCCGACCTCCGCAGTCGCCGCCTCATGTGCCTCGACTCTCCGCCCACCTGCATTGCGCCCGCCTGGCTTTCCAACCTCCTTCGCGCCGATTCTCTCGGCGAAACCGACCTGTTCTTCTCCTCGATCGTGAAGAAGACCAAGCCCTCGCAAGTGATTCTCCCCGTGTTCTTCGGGCAAACCGATGCCTGTCTCACCACCAACTCCAGCTTCCTCACCATGGCCGAACTGAATCCCCAGGTCTCCAAAAAGCTCATTCCCCTGGCCATTTCCGCGGAACTGGTGACCACTCTCTACGCCTTCCGCAAAGGCTGGAACGATCGCACTCGCGATTTCGTCATGCGTGCCCTCGAAGACCTCCGCATCAGCGCGGGCGGCCGGCAAATCCTCAACATGTTCCAATGCGATCGCCTCGTGGTCCAACCCGGCGCCTGCCTCAAATCTTCGCTCGATGTGGTGGCCCAGTGGGAGCGCACGGGCGGAAAGGTGGCAGGGTTGTGAGACATCTCACCCGCAGAGCTCTCCTCACGGCCCCAATGGCCGCTCTGACCTCCCGCCCCGCTCCCGCCGCCCAGGAGATTGTCCGCTTCTGCATCTCGGAATCGCTCGTCAATGACATCAGCCTCAACGATGCCCGTGCAGCGATGTCGGTGTGGATGAGACGAATCGTCCAGGATCTCCAATTGGAGGTCCGCATCGCCCCGGATGTGTTCGAGCGTGAAGATCGTATCCAGTCCAAGCTTCGCTTGGCCGAGGTGGATATCGCCGCCTTCACTCTCCCCGAGTACCGCCGCCTCCAGGAGTGGGTCGACACCAACCAGTTCGTTGTCCCCGGACAGAAGACGCAACTCGAATATGTTCTGCTGGTCCGCAGCGGCTCGGGAATCACTTCACCCGCCGATCTGCGTGGCCGCCGCCTCGTCACTCTCCATTCCCCGCTCACGGCGATCGCTCCGGCCTGGCTCGCCACCGTTTTGGGCGCGGCCGGCCTGGACGGTCCCGAACGCTTCTTTGGCGCCCTGAGCACGAAAACGAAACCATCCCAGGTCATTCTGCCCGTCTTCTTCGGACAGGCCGAAGCCTGTCTCACCACCCGTTCGAGCTTTCTCACCATGAGCGAATTGAATCCCCAAATCCCCACCCGCCTGCAGCCGATTGCCGTTTCGCCGCCCATCGTTCCCAGCGTCCAGGCTTTCCGCAAAGGATACCAGGGCAGCGGCAAGGAAAAAGTGTTTCAGGCTCTCGCCGGACTGAGCTCCAGCGCAGCCGGGCGCCAGGTGCTCACTCTTTTCCAAGTGGAGGATCTCACCGTGAAAGGCCTCGCTCACCTCAAGTCTTCGCTCGATATCCTCACCCTAGCCGAGCGCCTGGCCCGGCCGTCGCGGCCGCCAGGAAAGGAAGGTCCCCAGTGAAGTTGTTCAAAGGTATTACCCTGCGTGTGGCCCTCCTCGGATGGCTTGTGACGTTGGTCACCCTCGCGGTCTTTGTCGTCGTCATCATCCCGCAGCAGGAAAACGAGTTCAAGATGAACCTCGAATCGAAAGCCCGCGGCGTTGCTGCTTCCATCAAAGCCGTTGCCGCCGGAGCCGCCGTCTCCGAGGATTATTCCGTCGTCGTTGACCAGGCCATGCAGGTGCTCGCCGGCGATGAGCGCATCGACTTCGTGGTCATCACCAAGAACGACGGGTTCTCCGTGATCACCGATCGGGCCACCTGGAAAACCGAAACTCTCGGTGAACTATGGCGCCCCGCCCGCCGCGCCCCGGTCAGCTCCATCGGCACGGTCCCTATCCTCGGCCGCCGCGTCTTCCACTTCGCTACTCCCTTCGATTACAGCGGCATCGAATGGGGCTGGGTCCACATCGGCCTCTCCCTGCAGGATTACGATGCCAGTGTCCGCCGTTCCTACATCCGTACGCTGGTCCTGACGCTGCTTTGCAGCGCCCTCAGCCTGCTCGTCTCGTTGCTGTATGCGCGCCACCTTGTCCACCCTGTCCACGTCCTTCACGCTGCTGTTGAAAAAGTTGCGGAGGGCGATCTGCACGCCCGCGCCGATGTCGCCACCAGCGATGAAATCGGCGAACTCGCCGGCGCCTTCAACTCCATGACGGCCACCATCCTCGCCCGCAACAGCATTCTAGAAAGCGTCGGCTTCGCCGCCCAGGAATTGCTGCGGGCCACCGAATGGTCCACCGCCATGGAAGGCATCCTCGAACATCTCGGCCGCGCCACCGGCGCCTGTTGCGCCCAAGTCTTCGAATGGGAACAACGCGACGGCGCCATCCGCTGTGTCTTGCGCCGGCAGTGGGCGGCCGGCCCCATGCCCTCCAATCGCGAATACTGGCAGCACAGGCTCTATCAGGATCCGGCCTTTCAGCTCTGGGCCGCCCGCCTGTCGAGCAACGAATTGATCGAAGCCCGCCGCGCCGTCTTCGGCGAATCCCTCGCCTCCCGCATTCCGCCCGGTATCCAATCTCTCATCGCCATCCCAGTCGCTGTTGGCGATTCCTGCTGGGGATTTCTTTGCTTCGAGGATTGCCGGCACGAGCGCGAGTGGAGCGAAGCCGAGAAAGAAAGTCTCCGCGCCGTGGCCAACATGCTCGGCGCCACCATCATCCGCCACCGCGCCCAGAACGCCCTGCTCGAAGCCAACAACACCCTCGAATGCCGCGTCATTGAGCGCACTCGCGAGTTGCAGGAACAGGTTGCCGCCAAGGAGCGCGCCCACGCCGATCTCGCCGCCGCTCAGCAGCGCCTTGTCGATCTCTCCCGCCAGGCCGGTATGGCCGAAGTCGCCACCGGCGTGCTTCACAACGTCGGAAACGTACTCAACAGCGTCAACGTCGCCACTACGCTGGTGCTGGAAAAAATCCAGCAGTCGCGTGTGCAGAAGCTGGCCACTGTCGTCGGCCTACTCCAGCAGCACGAACACTCTGTCGCCGAGTTCCTTCAGTCCGACGAGAAGGGCCGGCATGTCGTCCCCTACCTCAGCAAGCTCTCTGAGCACATGCTCAAAGAGCGCGACAGCATGCTCACCGAACTCGGCAACCTGAGCCGCCATGTCGGCCATATCAAGGAAATCGTCGCTGCCCAGCAAGGCTACGCCACCACCGCCGGCTTCGTCGAAAAGGTCTCCCTGCGCAAACTTGCCGAAGACGCCATCGCCTTGTCGATTGATGGCCTCGACCGCCACGGCATCAAAATCCACTCGCACATCGAGGACCTGCCGGAACTGCTAACCGACAAGCACAAGGTTCTCCAGATCCTTCTTAATCTCCTGCGCAACGCCAAGGATGCCACCAAAGCCTCCGGGCGGCAGGATAAGGAAATTCAGCTCCGCATCGGCCAGGCGGAGACCGGCGGCATCCGGATCCAAATCTCCGATAACGGAATCGGCATGCGCAGCGAAGACCTGCAGCGCGTCTTCCAACATGGCTTTACGACCAAGAGCGGTGGCCATGGTTTCGGCCTCCATTCCGGCGCCCTCGCCGCCAAGGACCTGGGCGGCAACCTCTCCGTCCAAAGCGATGGCCCCGGCCTTGGGGCCACATTCACCCTCGATCTGCCGCTGCGCACCGCTTCGGCTCCCGACCGGAGGAAATTACCCGCATGACCCGCATCGGCGCCGCCGGACACCGCATCCTCATCGTGGACGACAACGAAGCCATCCACCATGACTTGAGAAAGATCCTCGCCCCCTCCACCCGCCTCGAACAGACAATGGACGAGGAGGAGGAAATCCTCTTTGGCTCCCGGGCGCCTCAAGTGAGTCAATTCGAAATAGGCTCCGCCTTCCAGGGGCAGGAGGCACTGGCAATGCTGCGAAAGGCAGTGCGCGAGGCCCGTCCCTATTCGCTCGCCTTCGTCGACGTGCGCATGCCCCCCGGTTGGGATGGCGTCGAAACCACCCGCCGCCTGTGGGAAGTCGATCCGCACCTGCAAGTCGTCCTCTGCACCGCTTATACCGATTACTCCTGGAACGAAATCCTCGAACAACTCGGAGAGTCTCACAACTTCGTCATTCTCAAAAAGCCCTTCGAAACCATTGAGGTCACACAGCTCGCTCACGCCCTTACATCGAAACGCGAAGCGATGGAGTGCGCTCGCGCGCACACATTCGAACTGGAAACGGAAGTGCATCAGCGCCGCCAGACCGAGCGCGACCTCGTCACCGCCCTCGATGCCGCTGAAGAAGCCAATCGTTGCAAACGCGATTTTCTCTCCAACATGAGCCATGAGTTTCGCACTCCGCTCAATGCCATCCTCGGCTATGTCGACATGATTGCCGAGGATGCCCGTCACAGCTCCGCCGCCGCCTCCCTCATGCCCATGCTCGACAAGGTGCAATTGGCCGGGCGCCACCTCCTCGAATTGATCAACGACATCCTCGATATGTCCCGCATCGAGTCCGGCCGCATGAACCTTCAGCCCTCGCGCATCTGTGTGGAGACGATCGCCCGCGAAGCCGTGGCTCTGGCTACGCCTCTCGCTGCCAAGCGCGGCAACAGCCTCACCTTCCATCAAGACCCGGCGGCCTCCTGGATCGAAGCCGATGAAACCCGCTTCCGTCAATGCCTCCTTAATCTGCTCGGGAACGCCTGTAAGTTCACCTCCTCCGGTGTGGTCTCTCTCGATGTCCGAAAGTTCTCGAGCCCTGACAAAGACTGGATCGACTGGACCGTCCGCGATACCGGCATCGGCATTGCCCCCCATCAGATTCCCAGGCTCTTCCAGCCCTTTAACCAAGTGGACTCGGCCATCACCCGGAAGTACGGAGGCACGGGACTCGGCCTCGCCATCAGCCAGAGGCTCTGCTCCATGATGGGCGGGGCTATCAGTGTCGAAAGCCGCCTTGGCGAAGGGTCCGCATTCACCATCCGTATTCCCGCTTCCCCGTCCTCAAAGGAGCCATCGCATGTCCGCACGTAAGCACAAACTCCTCGTCGTCGATGACGAATTCCTCAACCGCGACATGTTGAAACAGCGCCTGCTTCGCAGCGGCTTTGAGGTCACCGAAGCCGAGAACGCACAGGATGCCCTGCATGTCATCGGCGAGGGCGGCATCGACCTTGTCCTCCTCGACATGATGATGCCCGGAATGAGCGGCATCGACCTGCTCAAGCTCCTCCGCGGTGTCCACGGGCAGAACGAACTGCCGGTCATCATGACCACCGCCGTCACCGACAGCCAGAGCATCGCCGGCGCCCTCAACCTTGGCGCCAACGATTACGTCACCAAGCCCATCGACTTCCCCGTCGCACTCGCCCGCGTCACCTCGCAACTCAACCGCCGCGACGCAGAGCAGCGCCTGCGCCAGAGCGAGGAACGTTACGCCCTTGCCCAACGCGGCAACGAGGATGGCATCTGGGATTGGGATCTGGCCTCCAACCGCATCTATTATTCGCCGCACTGGATCCAGATCGCCGGCCTCGGCTCCGCCTCCATTTCCGACAACCCCGATGAATGGTTCAAACGCGTCCACCCCGAAGACCTCGGGACCCTCCTCGGCCGCCTCAAACAGCATTGGGTCGATGGCGCGGCCCGCCCGTTCTTCTGCGAGTATCGTCTCCGCTGCGGCGACGGGCTCTATCGCTGGATGCGCGCCCGCGGCCACACCGTTCGCGACGCCACCGGCCGGGCCATCCGCACCACTGGCTCGCAGTCCGACATCAACGAACAGAAAGCCCACGATTCCCTCACCGGTCTCGCCAACCGCCTCTTCTTCCTTGAGCGTGCCGGCCTTTGCCTGGAGCGCGCCCGCCGTGTGCCTCAATCCTCCTTCGCCATCCTCTTCCTCGACCTCGACCGCTTCAAGCTCATCAACGACACAATGGGGCATCTCGCCGGCGACCGGGTCCTCGTCGATGTCGCCGCCCGCCTGTCTGCCTCTCTGCAGGGGGAACAGACGAATTCGCAGGCCCACCATCCCTTTACCGTGGCCCGCTTCGGCGGTGATGAGTTCGCCATCCTTCTGGAGGAACTGCCGCAACCCGACGACGCCCCTGCCGTCGCCCAACGCCTTCTCCAATCCCTCGAGTTGCCCTTCCACCTCAACGGCCGGGACGTCTATTCCACAGCCAGCATCGGCATTGCCATTTGGAATCCTGCCTACGCTTCCGTCGAGGACCTCCTCCGCGATTCCGATACGGCCATGTACGCCGCCAAAGCCCGCGGCGGGGCCGGATTCATGGTCTTCGATGAGGCCTTGCGCCAACGCGCCGCCACACGCCTGGAAATCGAAACCGGCCTCCGCCAGGCCATCGAGCGCCATGAACTCGCCGTCTATTACCAGGCGAAGATCAACCTTCAGTCCGGAGCCCTCGTCGGCTTCGAGGCCCTCCTCCGCTGGCGCCACCCTACACTCGGCCTCGTCAGCCCCGCTGATTTCATCACCATCGCCGAGGAGACAGGCCTCATTATCCCCATCGGCGAATGGGCCATCCGCGAGGCCTGCCGCCAGATGGTCGCCTGGCAAACTCTCTTCCCTCGCGTTCCTGCACTCGCCATCAGTGTCAACCTCTCGGTCCGCCAGTTCCGGCAACCTGACCTGCCCGCCAAGATCGCCGCCATCCTCGCCGAGTCCGGCCTTTCGCCACGCCACCTGCAGTTGGAAATTACGGAGAGCATTCTCATGGACGAACCCGAAACCGCTATTGTCACCACACGCAAGCTGAAAGACCTTGGCGTCGGCATCAAGCTCGACGACTTCGGCACCGGCTACTCCAGCCTCTCCTACCTCTGCCGCATGCCCATCGACACTCTCAAAATCGACCGCTCGTTCATCCTCCGCATGCGCGACAACAATACCGACCTCGAAATCGTTCGCACCGTCATCGCCCTCGCCCGCACTCTCGGTATGGAGGTCGTGGCCGAGGGCGTCGAATGCCAGGACCAGGTTTCGCAGCTCCGCTCGCTCGGCTGCCAGTTTGGCCAGGGCTATTACTTCGGCCGGCCCATCGCCGCCCGCGAAATCTCGCACCTCCTTGCCGCCACCACCGAAGACGGTACGCCCGATCCTGACGAACTTGCGCGACAATAAAAAAACACGCCGCCAGGCGTAACGAATCCGCCACCGCGCGGTTCAACCGTATAACGGATCGAGAAGAACTATGCACCGCATCGCGCTTTTGATTGCCTTTGCCGCCACTTTGGCCGTGGCCCAGGATTCCCCTGTCACCACTCGCATTGCCCCGCTCGGCATTCCTTGCGAGCCCGGCCAGGCGCTGCCCATCGGCTCCGGCTTCCCCATCGTCTGTCCCCCCGCCGAAGAACAAGGCTTCATGGTCTTCGTCAAAACCACCGACGATGCCACTGCAGGTTACAAAGTCAAACTCCGTTACACCACCAGCGCCGGTGAAGCCAAGGAAGCCGAGCAAAGTGTCGCCCGTAATAAGAACGGCGCCTGGACCGTCGTGGTCTTCCAGGTGGGCCGCATGAAAACAGACACCCTCCCCGGCAACACCGCCGCCGGCGCCGACGTCGAGCAACTCTCTACTTTCTCCACCACTGCCGCCGCCAAGTCCAAAGCAAAAAAATAACGCCTCAATGCTGGTGCGCTATGTCATGGGATCGCGGAAAGAACATCCCCGCGATTCCCCATAGGCACAGGAAGAAGAATATCCCCCCAATTGCCAGATCGTATCTCTGGCTCACCACGCTCTCCGGCGGAGTCATCGCTCCCAATCCTAACGCCGCCATCACGCTTGCCACGTGCCAGTACCAGCGCTTGGCACGAAAGAGATACAGCAGCAACAGCGCAAGCGCTGCCGCCATGCCGTAGGTCAGAACCACAATACCGCCCGACATAGGTACCTCCTGCCCTCAGCCTAGCACCGCCCGACGGTGCCTGGGCTTGCCCCTGATTTCACCCCAACCATATCTGTTTGTCTGATTTTCAGCCGCCTTTCTTGTCTTATTTTGATTTCATAGCAATAACTCCGAAAAAGAATTGCAGTATACTGGCCCAGATTGGGTAAAGGGAAAATGGCGCCGCGCTTCCGCGCGGTCTCGCCTGGCTCTTACAACTTCAGGGAGTGAATTTATGCGTAGGAAACGAGAGATGATGCTCAGCGTTTTGGCACTTCTCGGCGCCGTGGTGGCGTGGGGACAATCCGAACGCGGTTCCATTGCAGGTGTGGTTTCCGATAGTAGCGGCGCCGTCGTTGTCGGCGCCAAAATTGTCATCACCAACACCGCAACCAATTCCATAGTCAATCTGACAACCAACGAGGCCGGCGAGTACATCGCCCCCAGCCTTGCCGTCGGAAACTACAACGTCCGGGCCGAGAAGGAAGGCTTCCGCCCCTCCATTCTGTCCGGTATCAAACTCGACGCCGCCGCCAACGCGCGCGCCGACCTGACCCTCGAAGTTGGCTCCACCGCAACCGCCGTCGAAATCCGCGCCGCGGCCCTCCAACTCGCCACCGAAAATGCAAAAACCAGCGTCGCCGTCACCAACAAACTCGTTGATGAGCTGCCCCTCGTCGTCGGTGGCACACTCCGTAGCCCCTTCGATCTGGCCTCGCTAACTCCGGAAGCCAAGGCCCTCGGCGGCGATAACGGCTTCATTCTTGGCGGTGGCCAGGCGGCCAGCTACGGTACCAACCTCGATGGTGTCTCCGCCAACACCACTCGCGCATTGTCCCAGAGCTGGGTCGCCGTCAATGCCCCCTCTCTCGAAGCGGTCACCGAGTTCACCGTCGATACCAACGGGTTTAAGGCCGAATTCGGCCATGCCGGCGGCGGCCTCATGAACTTCGTCTCCAAAAGCGGCACCAACGAAATCCACGGCTCTGCCTATGAGTTCCTCCGCAACAACGCCATGGACTCCAACAACTGGTTCAATAACCGGGCCGGTATCAGAACCCCCATCTACAAGCAGCACGATTTCGGCGGCAGCCTCGGCGGGCCCATCGTCATTCCAAAAATCTACAATGGCAAAGACAAGAGCTTCATCTTCGTCGCCTACGAAGCCTTCCGCAACCGCGCCGGAGCCACCGGCTTCACGGCCTCTGTCCCGACGCCTGAGATGTATAACGGCGATTTCTCCAACTGGGTGGCCAACGTCGGCGGCCAGGCAACACGCGTGCCCATCTTCGATCCCACCAGCCAGGTGCGCAACGCAGATGGTTCCGTGACCCGCACCCCCTTCGCCAACAACCGCATTCCCACCAGCCTCTACGATCCGCTCTCCGTGCGCGCCCTCGCTGCCTTCAAAACCGGCGGCGATCTCGCACCCAACAACGGCGCGGCCCCAGGCAGTATCGCCTATGTCCGCAACAATTTCTTCGTTGCCACCGGTTCCGAAGTCCGCCCCAACACCAAGCTCAGCTTGAAGGGCGACCACCAGTTCAGCGAGAAACACCGCATCTCCGCCTACTACGGCTACAACCGTTCGAGCGTGGTTCCCAGCCCGCTCGGCTCGGCCACACTACCCGCCTTCTACAGCAACTACAACGATACCCAGCGTAACTCCGACGTCTTCCGTATGAGTTGGGATTGGACGCTCAGCCCCCGCATGCTCAACCACTTCTACGCCGGCGGCAACAACTGGCGCGAAAACCACGATCCGCCGCAGGCCACCATCAAAAGCGGCGTGGACTGGAAAGACAAAGTCTGTCTCGGTAACGTTCCCGACTGCGCCCAGAACCTCTTGAACCTCGACTTCGGCGACATCACCGGTTGGGGCGGCCGCGCCAACAACGGTTCCGAAAACACCATCTACGCCTTCAACGACGACTTCTCGCTCGTCGCCGGCAAACACACCATTAAGTTCGGTGGCATGCACCAGCGCAGCCACTACAACGGATTCGGCCGCCAGTGCATCGCCGGTTGCGCCAGCTTCTCCTACATCAACACCGGCCTTGCCAACGTCAACGACCCAACGCGCGGCGGCGCTTCCTTCGCCTCCTTCCTCCTCGGCTATGCCAGCGGCGGTTCCATCGATACCATCCGCTTCATCTCCCAGCAGTGGCCGCACTATGCAGGCTACATCCAGGACGACTTCCGCGTCAGCTCGAAGTTGACCCTCAACTACGGCCTCCGTTGGGAAGTGCAATTGCCTCCCGTCGAAGCCAGTGATCGCTGGAGCGACTTCTCGCCCACACGCCCCAATCCGCGCGCGGGCAATATCCTCGGTGCGCTCATCTATGCGGGTACAGGCCAGGGCCGTGAAGGATCTCGCGACCTCGCCGGCGCCTGGTACAAAGGCTTCGGTCCTCGCTTCGGTTTCGCCTATCAGATGAACGACAAGACCGTATTCCGCGGTTCGGTCGGACGCAGCTTCGGTGCCGTCACCACTGTCACCGGCTCCACCCACCAGCGTGGGTTCACGCAAACCTACGGTGTGCCTGACAACGGCACCAACGGCGTCGTCCCGAACATGATCCTCAAGGAAGGTTTCCCAGCTTATCCGGTGCCTCCCTTCATCGATCCTTCCTTCGCCAACAAGGACAACATTCCGTGGTGGCAGGGACAGGAAGCGACGCGCCTGCCCGATTCCTACTTCTGGAATCTCTCCATGCAGCGTCAGTTCAGCGGAAGCACCATCTTCGAGCTCGGCTACAACGCCAGCATCGGCACTCACCTGCAATCGCAGTTGCTCAACGTGAACCAGGTCAACCCCAGCGTGCTCGGCCAGTACGGCTTCGCCATGCTCAACAGCCTCGTCACTTCGCCACAGGCCGTCGCCGCCGGTTTCAAGAGCCCGTATCCGTCTTTCAGCACTGCTACCTGCCCCGCGCAGGATGCCTGCTGGGGTAGCGGCGCCACCGTCGGTCGTACCTTCCGTCCCTTCCCGCAGTACAACGGCATCGACACCTACGGCGGTGGCGGCGACCACAGCGGCCACTCCGCCTATCACGCCGCCATGATCCGTCTCGAACGCCGCTACGCCAAGGGCTTCACTCTCCAGACCTCCTATGTCTTCTCCAAGATCCTCACCGACTCCGACAGCTATTGGGGAAGCGGCCAGGCCATGGACCACTACAACCGCCGTCTGGAAAAATCCATCGGGCAGTTCGATATCACCCACAACTTCAAATTTGCGGGCATCTACGAACTCCCCTTCGGCCGCGGGAAAAACTACTTCAACAAAGGTGTTGCCGCCTTCGTCCTCGGCGACTGGCGCCTCTCCGGTGTCATGTACTACTCCAGCGGCCAGCCGCTGCCCCTGGGCACTTCCGTTGGCACGCCGTCCGTCCTCTTCGCCGGACCGAACCGCCCGCTCATTTCAACCTATAGTGGCTGGCGCGCCTCGCAAAGCGGCGACTTCGATCCTTCCAAGGACCGCTTCGTTCAGCCCGCCAGCTTCTTTCCCACGCAAACGGGCCCCTATGCCGGAACCACGCAGTACTTCGGCAACATGACCCGCTACAACCCGCTGTTCCGCCAGTTCGCCAATTTGAGCGAAAACCTCTCCATCGCGAAAGGCTTCCGCTTCAACGAAAAGATTCGCCTCGATTTCCGCGCCGAAGCCTTCAACGTCTTCAACCGCCAGCGCTTCGGCACCGGATCGTTGACCATCCAAAACGCCCAGTTCGGCGTCCTCACATCGTCGGGCGACCTCCTCAACTCGCCCCGTCAGATGCAGATGGCGCTGAAACTCTACTTCTGATCACCGGAAAACGGGGGCGGCCCGAAAAGCTGCCCCCCATAAATCCCTTCATCTGTGTCCATCTGTGTGCATCTGTGGCCGGTTCTTTATCACTACAGTCAAAAAAATATTTCTCCTTTATTTTCATCACAAATCTATAAAATTTTCCCGCCCACTCCCTCTCCTCATGAGACAACCTCAATCAGGAGACCAAATCCATGTCCACATCCGCAGCCAAAGCCTCAGCCGCTCGCCAGAACGGCATGCTCAGCCATGGGCCTGTTACCGCCCAGGGAAAAGAGCGCTCCTCCCAGAACGCCCGCAAACACAACTTCTTCACCGCCACGGCCCTCCTGCCCACCGAGGAGCGTGAACAATTCGAGGCTCTCCTCGCCGACTTCACTGACGAACACAAACCCAGGACCGCCACCGAACTCCGCTGCGTCCGCGAAATGGCCGACGCCGATTTCCGCCTCCAGCGCGTCCGCACGCACGCCATGGAGATTCAATGGAAGACCATGGAATCGCTCCCTGAATCCGACACCCTGGCTTCAGACGCCTTCGACAAGCTGGCCAACGAAAGCAAATCCCTGCAACTGCTGGAACGCTACGAGCGTATGTTCCAGCGCCAGTTCCAGAACGCCCTCAAGACCCTGCTCGATCTGCGCAAAGCCCGTCTGAACTCCGCCGAAACGGCCGAAAAGCTCTACCTCGCTGCTCGCATGCGCATGGTGCAGGAAATCATCGACGCCCCCACTCCCGGCCAGATCTACAACTACCGCGACCCCAATCAACCCGAACAGAACGAACCCACGGCCTCCGTATCCGATACCCCGATTCGCCAGTAGCGGCGATTCCGCAACCCTCCCCATTCACCGCGGCCGCTCTTTGAAAATTGAATATAATTGCAGGAAATACGATACGTGTACCCGTTTATGAACTACATGGAAGGCCGCAAACCGCCGAAGGACATCTACGAAGGAGAGTTGGGTGAAGAGTTGATGATACTCAGCCTCCCGGTCATTCGCACCGCGGAGAGGCTGGAAACTTCGGGTGCACGGGAAACCGCCGACGGCAAAGTGAAAGGCGATCCCGGCGATTTCCTCGTCAAATCCGAAACGAACGAGCTCTACCCGATCCGCGATCGAATCTTCTACGGCACGTATCAAATCCTCGGGCGCGTCGGCGCCGGTTACATCTGCCGCCGCCAACTCCATGTCCGCCGTGCCTGGGAAGCCATAAGCGAAGCCGGTGTGAACTTCCACTATCAGCCCAACCGGGGCTCCGCGCATGGTGACAAAGGGAGCTGGGTCTATCAATGCGACGACGACGACTTTGGCTTGATCAATGCCAAAGAGAAAGAACAGGCGCACATCCGCTTGGGAACAGTCCAGGAGCTTACCAGCATAAGCCGCGCCGAAGATGTCTACCGCACCAGTTGGCTCATCGCTCTGCTTCCTCCGCTGCTCACCCTGATTGCCATACTTGCCTACACCAAAGCCATCGAAAAAGACTATGCCGCGTCCGGAGTCCTGCTGGCCTGTGAAGCCATTCTTCTCCTCGGTGGAATTTTTCTTGTATGGCAGGCACGAAGACGCCTTTGGTTCTTCAAGGCTGCAATGCGATCTACTACTGAGATTGCGACGGAGTTCCATCTGGCCGCGAGGATGCTCGGTCAGAAGCCATCCGCCATGTTCCCCAGTATGGCGCTCTGGCGTGCCGCCCAGATGAAGCCGGATCTCCCGCCGTGGAACCCGGCGGACTGCGCTCTCCTCAAGCAGAAAGTGTTTCAAACCGTGGCGAGCATCGCAAAACAAACCCACAACCATCACAAGCAGGAGTCGTGGGCCAACTGGCTGACCTGGATCACTGCGGCGCTGATCGTGGCCTGCATCGGAATCGCCATTCCCACGCATTCCCGCGTCCTCGAAGTAATCGCGATCCTGATGCCATCCATCGTTACCTCGGTGCATGCCTACTTGATTCGCCGTCAAACACTCCGGCGCATCGACGCAGGAAGAACCTTCCTCTCCGAACTCCGGTTCATCGGGGACAAACTCAATGAGCTCACCCCAGGGCCGGAATCCGATCCCGCCCAGGCCGACAAGGAAGAATACGCTACAGTGCTTCGCCTGCTCTGCAAAGCCGTCGCCGAGCACACACAACGCGAACTCGAGTTCGCCCTCCGCGAGGAACCGAATCTCCCCCTCTAACCTCAGCGGTTAAACAAGAACCCCTTGCTGTTCACCAGCGCCCACAGCAGATCTTGTGCCCGCGCCGCGCGGCTGTCGCCCTTCTTCAGAAACGTCACCGCGTGATCATACTCCGCCGGTGAAGGCAGGCGGCTCAACGAGCCCAGGTAAAGCTCCTCAATCAACTGCCGGTCGGTGGCCCCGGCGGTAATCAGCTTCGCGATCGCACCCTTCGGATCGCCAATCGCTGTGGCAATGTCTCCGCCATTCACCAGGTTCAGCGCCTGCGGCAAACTCAAGTCCGTTCTTCGCTCGCACTCGCATGCCGACTCCCGCTGCGGGCGCCCGAACAGATCCAGAAATCCATCCTTGCCGACATGCGGATCCGGCAACTGCTGCGCCAGAGTATCTTCCGGAACCTCCGGAAAATGCGGCCGTGAACCGGTCGCCACAAACAGCGCATCCTGTAGTTGCTCCGCGCTCAGACGCCGTGGCATCTGGTGCGAAAAGTTGATGTGGTCGTCTTCATTCCATTCGTTCGCGTCGATACTCGCCTGGTAGGCTCGCGAGTTCACAATCGTGCGAATCAGATGGTGCAAATCGAACCCACGCTCGACGAAGTCCTTCGTCAGGGCGGTAAGCAACGCTTCGTTCACCGGCGGATTCGAGGCCCGGATGTCATCCACCGGGTCAATAATCCCCTTGCCGAAGAAGTAGCTCCACATGCGGTTCACAATCGCCTTGGCGAAGAAAGGATTGTTCTTCGATGTCAGCCACTCTGCCAGTGCCTCGCGCCGGTCTCCAGCCTGTGGAATCGGTGGCGCGCCGATGCTCGCAATCAGATACTGCGGCTCCACCGTCCGCCCCGTCTTTGGATGTTTCACCAGGTTGTCGTCGCGCTTCAGGTACAGAATCTCATCGCCGGTCTCGTATCCCGGCTTCAGCCCAACCGCCGCGAAGAACGCCGAAAGCTGATAGTACTGATTCTGCGTCCACTGCTCAAACGGATGATCGTGACACTGTGCGCACACCATCCGCACGCCAAGAAACACCTGGCTCGTCTTCTCCATCGACAGCTTCGGCTCGCGCATCACCCGGTAGTAGTTCGCCGCCGGATTCTCATACGCCGACCCGCGGCTTGTCAGCAGTTCGCGCACCATCTTGTCATAAGGCTTGTTGCTCGCAATCGAATCGCGGATCCATTCACGAAAGCCCCAGGTGGCCTTATCGCCCAAATAGCGCCGGCTGTTCTGCAGCAGGTCGCCCCATTTCACGGTCCAGTGATCCACAAACGACGCCCGCTTCATCAACGCGTCAATCGCCCGCGCCCGCTTCGTCTTCGCATCTCCCGGCTCGGCCAGGAACGCTCGAAGCTCTTTCGGCGTCGGTGGAACGCCCACAAGATCCAGTGAGACGCGGCGCAGAAACTCCGCGTCAGAAGCCAGCCCGGAGGGCTGAATATGCAGTTTTTTCAACTTCGCATCAATGAGTTGATCGACGTAGTTATACTGCGGCAATGCGGCCCAGGTGAATCCCTGCTTCGGATTCAGTACGGTCAGCGGCACCGTCACGAACTTGCCTTCATAGCGCACCAGCAGCGCTGCTTCGCCTTTGCGCTTCGTCTCAATCACGGAGTCGGCATTCACCTCAGCGATATCCGGCGTGTTGCTCGACACCGATGCTTCGGCCGTGACATCGCGTGTCGCCCCGTCCGCATAGTGAGCCGTCGTGCGAATCTTCTCCTTTGCTCCCGGCTGATCAAAGAAGAACTCGGCCTTCGAGACTTCCAGCTTCACTACTTTGTCCTTGGCTGGGTCGCCGAACGGCGCCCCCGTGCGCAGCCATTCCAATATGATCTTGTAGTACCGCGAATCCTTTTCGAAGCGCAGTCCGCCGCCGTGTGGCACTTCCATCGTCGGCTTCGCCAGCATCAGGCTCCGTGCCGGATCGGCGCGGTTGAAACGCCGCCCCGACAGATCGTACAGCAACGCTTCGTAGTCGAACTCAGGATCGTAGCCGCGCAGGCTCAGTTTGAACCCGTTCTTGCCCTTCGCTGCCCCGTGGCAGGGACCCGAGGTGCAGCCCGCCTTGTTGATGACGGGCATCACATCCTTCAGGAACGTGAGCTGTTCGGCGCCAATCAGCAGCGCGGGCGTGACAAACAATGGAACCAGGAATCGCATGACTTACTTTCCGATCCTCAATTTGGCTTCAACCGGAGCGATCTTGTACGGAACCTTCCCCTTCTCACCCTGCGGCAGAATCGACGCGGCGTTGAGCAGGATCATATGCTCGCCCGCCGGCGCCTCTTTCGACGCCTGACATTCGATCGCATACTCTGTTCCGTTCTCCCCAACTTCCACCGGCGGGCAGGCCACGCCCAGCGGCAGGGCGTCCGGCGTAATCGTCACCGGTGCCGAAAAACCATCTTCCCGCCGGATTGTTCCAAACAATTTCAACCCATCCTGTTTCGGAGCTCCGACATCGTAACCCTGCACCACGTCCACCGTGATGGCCGGCGCATACACCACCTCATCGTTCATGCCCATGCCGGCTCTTGTACTAAGGATCACGTCGAAGGTGCCCGTCGGCGTTCCGATCGTCGTGTTCATTGTCATCAGGCCCTTCCCGGGCTGCCGCTTGTTGCCGTCCGAGATCCGCAGATCCCTTCCACCGGGAGTATCGGGTGTCACCGCGCTCGGCAGTTGCATCCCCGGCGTCTTGCTGGCGAACGTCCATGGGAAGTCGTATCGCATTCCTTGAATGATGCGCACACGCCGCGGCGCCTTCACCTCCAGCACGCCGGGCGGCTCAATGCCCACCATCGCCGGCAGCGCCAGCCCCAGCCAGGGTGCTTCAAACGGCCGGATGGCTCGCCTCGACGAATCGACGAACCCGAAGCTCCCCCGGATGTTCGTTTGCATTCCCGGTCCCAAAGCCTTGCGCTCAATGCGAGTGCCATCCTCAAGTTTGGCTTCCCCGATCACCGTCAGGTCCAGCGTTCGTGCCGGTGCTCCGGCCTTTGCCGTCAACGTCAGTACCCCGCGCCGCGATACCTGCCGTGTGTCGATGTCAGGGATCTCAGCGGGAATCGTGCCCCCGGCGACCTCTATGTCCTTCGGCAGGTCTTTCACCGTCAGCCGGATGTCCCCGTTGTAACCACGCCTGTCGACGTTCACCGCAACTACAGCCGTTCCGCCCGACGGGATGTTCACATAAGGCGTCGACAACGATACCTCGAAGTCCGGCTTCTGCTCACGCGCGATCAGCCGGTAGGCATGTGCCGCACTGCCAGATCCGTTCAAGTCCTCAACGGCAATCGTCACCTGCATGGCGCCCTTGGGCGCTTCGAACACCAGGTACGGATCGCGCGAGTAATCGCCCGCTACGATGAAGGCATTCACCGCCTGCTTCGGCGGCTTGTCTCCCGCCGACTCGATGCGGTCTCCGTTTACCCCATATACCGTCAGCAGCGCATCCAGTTGAGACACTCCCCCGGCGCGTGCTTCGGCCTCCACCAGGTACGTCTTGCCACCCTGTACAGGAAAGCTGTACCGGTCGATCTCTCCCGGTTTCCGGATACGACCGTTCATTACTGTATTCGCCGGCAGGAAGCGCGGCCGCGCATCGTTTACTGGCTCCAACATCTCAGGCAGATCGCTCTGCACGAAGGGGAAGGGCAGGGAAGCCGTGGAGCCGGGCAGATGCACCATGCCATCCAGCGGCTTTACCGTCACGGGTGCGGGCAGATTGCCCCCCGAAAGCTCAACGTCCACATCCTTGAGCCTGTTCCACCCAAGCGGGTACACCGCGGTCGCGTAGGGATACGATCCCATCTTCAACCGGTAGAAGTTGCTCGCCTGGTCGGAGAACCGCGCCTCTCGCACCTCGATCTTGTAGGTCCCTTCCTTCGGGAAGGTGAACTCCACGCGGCAGTCCACCCCAAGCCCGGCCGTGTCCTCAACCCGCGAAAGCAGTTTGCCGGCGCTGTCATAGATCCGCAACGACGGATCGATTGCCGACCCCATCCGCCGCGCCTCGACCTCGAACACCCGCTTCTCGCCGGCCTTCCCGTATACCTCATAGAAGTCACGGTCCGCCGCCTTCAACGACCCGTTCACGATCGCCGGCGTCTGGTTCACCTTCTGCGCTGCCTCCGCCGAGTCGTTCCCCTCCTTCTCCTTCATCTCCGGGAACGTCCCGACACTGAACAACAGCAGGTTCGAGACTCCGTTCGGCGACAGGATGCGCACCGGGTACAGGCCCACAGGGGTGTCCGGCTTGATCTCCACCAGGTACGGCAATGTCTTCCCCGGAGCCTCGCTCGCCAACGGCGTGAAGGTCGCCGGCAGTGTCGAGACGATCTTCGCCCCTTCCGGCAGATACTGCCCTTTCAACGTCAGTGTCAATGCCTTGCCCCGCTGTGCGCCCCATGGCTCCAGCGATGTCAGCACCGGCGGAGCCGCGCTCGCCAGCGAAGCAATAAAGAGGATTGCGATGCGCATCATGGCGCGCTCCTTGTCTGCAACGGCACTGGGAGAAACTCCTTGCTCAGCCGGGCCGCGGCCGCGTCATAGATGCGAACCGATCCATCAAAGCCCGCCGTCGCGATCTGCTTTCCATCCGGCGAGAAGGCAACTGTGTAGATCCCTGCCTTATGGCCTGTCAACGCCCCAATCTTGTTGCCTGTCTCGGTGTCGTAGAGTCTCACTTCGCCCGCGGCTCCAGCCACTGCGATCCGGCTTCCATCGGGCGAGAACGCCAGCGCCAGGATCACTCCCGGCTGCATCTCCAGCTTGCGGATCAGCGTCGTATCGTCGGCGATCTTCATCACGCGAGGCCGGTCCATCCGGTAGTAGTAAGGGGTCCGGTCCTCACCGCCAATCACCACAAAGTCGCGAGTGGGATGGCGTGCAATCGCGCTCAGTTCCCCGCGCAACAGATTGATGTTCTCGATGAACTGCCCGTTGGTCGCATCCGTCAGCTTCGCCGCGCGGTCGCGTCCCACGCTGACGATACGCTTGCCATTGATCCCGAACACAGTGGATAGCACCCAGTTCTCATGGTGCGGGATCTTCTGCAGCTCCTTGCCCGTAGCCACGTCCAGCACACGCAGCGAGTTGTCGGTGCACCCTACGGCCACCTGTGTATTGTCCGGCGAGAGCGATGCCCCGAACACCGTGTCCTCAGTCAGCTTGATGGACCGCGTCTGCTTGCGCGTCGCCATGTCCCAGATCTGTACTTCGCCGAAGCGTGCCGGGGTGCCGCCCGCCGCGATCAGCGTCTTGCCATCCTTCGTAAAGAGGATCGAGTGGATGCGGTCCGCCTGGCCCAGCAATCTAGCTTCCGGTCCGTTGCCTCCCGGCTTGTGCAGCAGGATCTCTCGATAGCCCGACACCGCAATCCAGTTCCCGTCCGGAGACCATGCCACTGCATTGATCACCGGGGCCTGATCGTAAACCGGTGGTTTCGTCAGCGCCGCGGATTCCACCGGAGTGTCGTCCTTGGCCCCAGCCTCGATCCAGTTGCGCAGGATCGCTACCTGATCCTCGCCAAGCGGCTGCCCGCCCATCGGCATCCTTGGCTGTCGCTTGCCTGTCACATAGTCCAGCAGCAGTGGGATCGCCGGGCCGCGGTTACCGCCCTTGGCCAGCGTCGCGTACGTAGTGAGATCCAGGTTGCCTTGCTTCGATGCCGATTGATGGCAGCCCTGGCAATGCCGCTGCAGGATCGGCCGCACATCGTTGTGATAGCCCGCCGCATAGGCAGACCACGCCAGCAAAGGCACAGATAAGACTCGGACCAGCATAGGGAACATCCTCTATGTCTGGCAGACTATCACAGTCCTTACCGGCTGTACTCGGTCAAATGCTGCTTGGTGGTTCCGCGCCACTGCTCCTGTGGTGGCCCGCCGTACTTCGTGAACCATTGATCGAGGTCTGAGTCCAGTGACGAGATCAGGTACTTGTACTGTGGATCGTCGATGAGGTTCTTCGTCTCGTTAGGATCCCGCTCCAGGTCATACAGCTCGCTGGGCCATTCCTTGGTTCGTCGGATGTACTTCAACGTCTCCGTCCGCACGCCCCGCACAAAGGAGTACTCGAAGTAGAGCCGGTTGTCCCAGTTCATCTTCTGGCCCCGCAGGAACCCGGCGTAGCTTCGCCCCGGCCGCTTCGGGTCTTTCGGAGCACTCACGCTCAGATAGTCGAGGATGGTGGGGAAGTAGTCGTAGCTTGACACCATCGGTGTCAGCACTTGGCCTGGGGCGATCTTGCCGGGATGATTCCAGATCAGTGGCACCCGCGCGCCGCCATCGTAGAGGTTGAACGGCCATGTGCCGTTGCCTTTGCCCCATACGCCATGGTGGCCGGCGCTCCAGCCCTGATCGGCGGTGAACACGATCAACGTGTTCTCCCGCACGCCCATCTCTTCGAGCTTCTTCACCACCTTCCCGACGTTCGCATCCACGCCGCTGATCAGCGCCGAGTAGGCATGCATGCTGCGCTTGTTGCCGTGATGATTGGCCAGCCCCGGGTTCTGCCAGGGATGCTTCGGGTTGTCGGGGAAGCAGGAGAACTTGGCCTCATTGTACGGAGCACGGTACTCTTCGGGCTGGAAGTCGAACGGCGTGTGCGGCGCATAGAATGGCACCAGCAGGTAGAAGGGTTTGTCCTTCACGGTGTCCAGGAACTCCACCGCGCAATCGCCCACGGAGTCGGTCTTGTACTCGCGCAGCTTGGTCTTCACCCCGTTCTTCACGAACTCCGGATTGCGATACGGGCCGCCACCGCCGGGCACTGTGGCCCAGTAGGTGAACCCGTACTGTGCCTTGTCGTCATCGCCCATGTGCCACTTGCCGCACATGCCGAGGGTGTAGCCATTCTTTGCCAGGATCTCCGAATACGGCGTGTGTCCCTCAAGCCAGCGCCGCGTGTCTTTGCCGAAGCTGTCTTCGGGCCGCAGCCAATCCTGGACACCATGCACCGATGGGATGCGGCCGGTGATCCACGTCATGCGGCTCGGCGAGCACACTGGAGTGCAGGCGAAGGCTCGTGTGAACCGTGCTCCGTCGCGCGCCAGCTTGTCCAGGTTCGGCGTATGCATCTCGCCGCATCCGTAAGAGTTCAATGCCCACGCTCCGTGATCATCGGTCATGAACATGACCACATTGATCTTCTTCGGGGGCTGCGCGGTTGCGGCTGCGGCGAGCGAGCCAAGGAATGCACGGCGGTTCATGGAAGATACTTTACACGGCGAGCAGATAGCACTGCACGGGGCACTGCTTCGCCTTGCGTAGGGCGAGCGCATACCAGGCCATTTGCGGCCGGTACTTGGCCAACTCACTATCGGTCTTGAAGTCGACCAGTACCCAGTGCCCGTCTTCCGGGAACGCAAGATCGATGACGCCTTCGACGAGTTGGCCGTTGTTCAGGACCAGCATCGGGTACTCGCGATGAACACGGGCCGCGGCGCGAGCCCGTATCAGCAGTGGATGATGCAGCGCATGATAGACGGCGAATGCGGCCTCCTCGGCTTCCTCATCTTCAGCCCCAAGCAAGCGCGTATGAAGTTGTACCGTGGCCGCGATCTGCTCGCGCGATGCATCGAGCGGTACATCGCGCAAAGCCGCATGAACAAGGGCTCCGAAGCGCTTGCCGCCGGGGCGATCGGGGTGCCGCGCGGTCTGTTCGATGAGTAACTCGATGTCGAACCCGGCCGGGATCTCGGTGGCTTCGCTGGCAATCATCAACTGGACGGATGGCTTCGCGCCTGCCTCCAGCCTTGCACTGTGCTTCTGCTGCCACTGCGCGTGCGCTGCTTCACCTCGCTGTTCGGCCTCGGCATCGTCACCGAGGATCTCGGTTTGGCGATCACTGAAGTACTCTTCCTGGCTCGGTGGAAGCAGCGCCGGATCCCACCAAACCACGGGTGCGCCGCCTTCGCGTCCATAGTGCAGGCCGGGCTTGACACTGACATCGTCGTGGCTTTCGAAAGGACGAGTCAACACTGATTCCGGGCCAAAGGGTGGACAACCTTCCGCGCGTTCCGCTTTCCGGTAGCGCTGCCTGTCCGGGTAGATTGCCTTGTTCAACGGCGCGACCCAGCCTTCAGGGCGCTCCTCGACACCGACCGTGGGAACCACCAGCAGATCGCGGGCGCGTGTAGCTGCCACATAGGCCACACGGATCCCCTCGGCGTGCTCTCGCCTCTTCTCTTCGTCTTCACTCTGCATCAGCTCGTACGGCGAGCAGCCCAGCAGGCGCATGGCGCAAAGGCCCGCCGACGGCTGTACGAACTTGTCGGGGTTCTCGTGCGAGATGCGGGCCGTCATGTCTGCAAGAATGACCACCGGGAACTCGAGGCCCTTCGCCGCATGCACGGTCATGATGCGGACACCGTCGGCGCCCTCTTCGAGAACGGGCGCTTCGGCCGATTCCGCACGCTCGGCCTGCGTGGATAGCTCTTCCACGAAACCTCGGAAAGAGAAGCCACCGCCGGTTTCGAACTGCCGGGCGAGATCGATGATGCGCCGCACATTGGCCAGCACCTGATTGCCTGCCGGCCGAAAGGCAAAGCCGGCCCAGGCACGTCCTGCTTCGAGCAAGCGATACACTGTCTCGGCCACAGGCCGTCGATTACGCTCCCTGTGCAGTTCCGCCAGCAGGGTCAGCACCTCGCGCACCGGTTCGTAGTCGGCATGCAGCGTCTCGGGCCATTGGCGGAAGGGATGCAGCTTTCCAAGCTCATGACGGAAGCGCAGCAGGATGTGGTCCGCGATGGAGAACAGCGCACCGCGCAATGTGGCGAATACAGCCAGTTCGTCTTCTGGCCATTCGATGGCGGACAGTGCCGCCCGCATCGTCTCCACCTCTTCGCGCCAGTGGAAGGTCTTCGAGCCTACCAGAAGATGTGCGATGCCACGGTCTTCGAGCGACCGTACATAGTCGCGTGTCAGGTCTGTTCCCCAGTTGGTGAAGCGGCGAAACAGGATGCACACATGGCGAGCAGCAACCGGAATCAGTTCCCCGCCATTCTCCGGATCGGACACGCGCCAGCCACTACTCTTGAGCAACCATTCAACGAAGCCGGTGATCGCACGTGGCAGGCAGGCATCGATGCTCTGATTCGATACGCGGCGCATGCCGTATGGCTCCGGTGCGGGTAGTGCGATGATGGCGGGCTGTCCGTTGATATTGTCCCGATGCGGCGTGAGCGGTACGTATCGCGCCTGGGAGGACTCGGCATCGCCGGTCATCTCCGGACGGAAGGCCGCGTTGACGACATCCTGAATCAGCGGCACGGAACGGTAGCTGCGGCTCAACTGAATGACGCCGACGCCGCGCGAGGCAAGCACCGTGCTCACCGCCTGATACATCTGCACGTCGGCACGGCGGAACTTGTAGATGGATTGCTTCGGATCGCCTACCAGAAACAGCTTTCCCGGCACAGGTGTGGCTCTAAAGGAATCGGAGTGCTTCGGGTTATCGGCAGCCAGCAACAGCAGGATCTCGGCCTGCAGCGGGTCCGTGTCCTGGAACTCATCGACGTAGAGGTGTGTGTACTTGTTCTGCAAATAGGCTCGAACGGTTTGATTGTCTTTGACCAGATTACGCACCAGCAGCAGAAGGTCCGCGAAGTCGAGTTGTCCGGCACGCCGCTTGGCTTCACCGTACAGGCCGACGAGTTCCCACAGTTCTTCGCGTAGCTGCGCAGCCAGATCCTGCTCGGCTACCACGCGGAACTGTTCGAGCGCGGTGAACAGTTCCTTGTCGTGTTTCTTGCCTTGCCTCACCTTGGGCTTCCACTTGCGGTAGATGCGGAAGAGGAAGCCTTCGAGGAGATCATAGTCACGTGGTTGGCGCTCGATCCACGGCAGCGTATCGCGCACAGGCTCTGCCATCTCCGGAGGGAGTTGGCGCAGGTCGTTCCGGATGGCCTCGACGTGGAGTGCGAGGGCATCGACGACGGTCTCTCGGTCGAGTTCAGGGCGGGTCCAAGGTCTGGGGCAATCGCGCCATTCGATGATGCGCCAGCCTGCGTTCTGCACCGATTCCATCGGGGTGTATTCGGCGTCGCGTTCCGTGGCAAGGCGCGCGAGCACGCGGCGCAGGCCGGGAGAATCCCTGTTCAACTTGTCCTGCATCCAGCGGCGGAAGACGCGTTCATAGACCCGCCGCGCTCCGCCTTCGTCGAGTTCTTCGAAGTCGGGATCCACCTGTGCTTCGACGGGGCGTTCCCTCAGGATCTGGGCGCAGAAGGAATGGATGGTGCCGATGGCTGCCTCCTCCAGGTGCGCGAGGGCATGCTCCAGATTCACCGTCTCGGTTGGCTCTTCGCTCCTTGAGCGGGCGCGGTCGAGTTCCTGGCGCAGACGCAGTTTCAGTTCGCCCGCGGCCTTGTTGGTGAAGGTGACAGCGACGATGCGATCGACGGTAGTGAGTCCCGTACGGAGGACGTTGACGATGCGCCATACGAGTTCGGATGTCTTGCCTGTGCCCGCGGCGGCCTCCACCAGCAAGCTCTCGTTCAGCGAGTAGCGGATGCGGTGGCGAGCTAATTCATCTTCGGTTTGCGGCGCGGGAATCATGACAGCGACCTCAGTTCGTTCAACTGAACGATCTTCGGTTTGCGGCGCGTGCGCTCCTCTTCGCGCGGGCCACAGACCATCCGGTAATCGCACCACTTGCACTGATCCTTGCCGGGCGCGGCGGGCAGGTATCCTCCAGTGACCGCACCGTCGATGATCTCAAGAGCGCGCCGCAGATCGTTCCTGGAGTGCTCTGTGATGGCGACGGGTGCAGTGTCGTAGTTGCCGCGCTGCGTGCAGTAGTAGAGGCGGGAGATCTTGACCGGCAGTTTCAAGAGGTCTTCCACGGCGAGCGCGTAGAGTAGCGGCTGCAGAATGGCGCCGCCTCCGATGTGGTGGACCTTATCTTTCGGGTTGCGGCCGGTTTTGTGATCGGTGACACGCAGACCGCCGGTCTGGCTGTGCTTCTCGATCCAGTCCACGGAGCCGCGGACCTGCACCCCTTCGAGGAGTATGGCCGGCGCCTTCCCTTGCATGCCGAAGGCGAACTCGCTGTGGATGATGTCCCAATCCTTGGCGTCATCCGGGAGACGGCGGAGCCAACCTTTGAGATCGGCGCGGAGGTCTTCGATCTCACTCTTCCAAACGCGCGGTATGGCAGGCGCAAGCGTTTCTTCGTATCGAGCGGCGACGGCGTCAAATACCTCGTCGGCGATATCGGTGAAGGTATCCTTATTGCCGCCGCGGAGAAACATCGCGTACAGCACTTCATGGAACAGCGACCCACGCGTCAGCGGGTCCATCTCTTCTAACGCAATGGACTCCTCGCGCGGCCGGAACTGATGGACCCCGTGCAGGAAGAAGCGATACGGGCAGGCGGCGAAATGCTGCAGAGTGGACGCGGACCAGCTACGAGATTGGAGTCCGTGATTGGCAAGCACCGCGAGTGTAGCCGCGGATTGGTCGTTGAGCCCATCGTCGAAGTACCACCTCTTGCGATCCCAGCGGCGATAGCGGGCGCGCAGAGAACGGGCCAGATGGGGATTGCGCGACATCAGGTAACGGCCCGCGCCTTTCGCTGACCCGCGTGGGGCGTTGATGGCTGCGTGCAGGACGGAGAGATCGTATTCGAGCGGGTCAACGGATTCGGAAGGATCGACTGGCGCGGGCCAGCCAAGCCTTGTGCGGCTGCCTTCGGCGGCGCGCCTTTCGAATGCCTTCAATTCCGGGAGCCGGCCCTCGGCGGCGCGCACGGCCTCCATTGCATAGAAGGAAGGAACACGCGGACGGTTCTGTGCGACGTCCATGCGCGGATAGGAAAGGACCAGCTTTTGCGTGGCCACAGCGGCTGCAATGCGTAAGCGCGAGCGCTCATCGGAGACGCGGTCTTCGCGGAGAGGCAGACCCGCATCGACCAACCGGCGCGCGTCATCGAGCAGCAGCGGGTCTTCGAACATCTTCTTGGGGAAGATGCCTTCCGCGAGCCCGGGCACGAAGACGATGCGAAACGAAGTGGCGCGGGACTCATCGATGGTGGCGATCCACACTTTGCCATAACGGCGCTTCTGCGGGGGCCGGCGCAGGAAGCGGAGCCGCTCGCTGAGGGCGGGGATGACTTCGTCAAGCCCTACAGGACCGACGTCGCCCATCGGCCAAAGCTCGTTCAAAGCCAGTTGCACCGACTCGGGACGCGCGAGGGCGAGGTCGGCAAGTTCAGCGAGTTGCATCAGCCATTCGCGCCAGGGCGCGCGTTTGGGTAGTGCCTCAAAGCGATCGATGATGGGCAGTGCGAGGCGTTGCAGGTTGGCGAGGAGTTCGAGTTGCCGTTGGATGTTTGTGTCTTCGCCAGCCGTGAGCCGAAGGCGGAACTCATTCTCCAAGCCGCGCAGGCGGCGCTCCCAGCGGTCTTTGCCGCCGACTACCGCGGCATCGACAATCAAGCGTTCCCAAGCAGCAGGAGTGGCAGGTGACGCTGTGGGCGAAGGGTCGAGGATGTCTTCGGATGCGGCCGGCTCGCGCGAGAGCAGTTCGTCTTCCGTGCCTACGGAGCCTACGGCCATCGTGCGCGGCGTATCGAGCGCGGGCGCCTGGCCAAGGGAGAGATATTCGGCGAAACGTGTGGCCGGGTAGCCTTCCTGGGCGCATTGCAGCAATGCGAGGAAAGCGCGGCCCACGGGATCTGGCCGCACACCGCCGTGCGTGAAGTGATAGGGGATGTTCGCGCGGTCGAGTGCCTCTTCGAGAAGCGGCTGGTAGCGTCCAGGTGCCCGCAGCAGAATCGCCATCTCATCGAAGGCGATGCCATCGCCGGCGAGGGTCTGGATGCGCCGGGCGATCTCCGTGCATTCGAGGCCTTCCCCCGCGGCGGAGAAGACCTCCAGAGTGTCATCGGAGGAGGCCGGTATGTCGCCGCCAGGGACGAACACACGGCGGCGCATGCGATCGAGTGCTGTGTCTGCCTCATGTGCTGACGATTCTTCGGAGAGCTTGATCTCAAGCACCGCAGTGGATGATGCCCGCATTTCGTGCAATAGGATTGCGGTGAGACGCGGCGGCTTGTCCAGGTCGAGGAGCAGCAGTGGGAGACCGTGGAAGCGGCTAAAGGGCAGCGCTTCGCGAGCGAGGCGTGTGAGGTCGGCGAAATCCGCAAGCCTGCTATCACGGAGCAGATCCTCATAGGTGCGTGCGAGTGAGGCGATGTCGTAGCCGGGCTTTCCTGTCTTGGCGATGTCGGAGAGCGGGACGGCTTCCATGCGGATCTCCCGCAGCGTGCGGGAGAGGGCTCGCGCAAAGCCGGGGCTGGCGGCCACCGGACCGAAGTACTCCAGCGCGGACTCCTGTTGCACCTGATGTACGCAACGCGCAGCGAGCGCTTCGGCGCCGAGCGTATTCAGCGGTGCGAGTCCCCGCTCAGCGGCTGGAGCAGCGGAGAGCGCCGCGATCCACTGGCCGATGGTGAAGCGGTGCACGCCCAGGGTGTCCGGGCAACGGAGGCGCAGTAAGTCGTCGGCTGCATCGCGCGAGGATGCCAACACGAGCACTTCGCCGGATGCGGCGTGTTGCTGGAGGAACATCGCGGCGTCCTTCAACAAAGGCTCGTAGGAGTTTCGCATCGAAATAGATTATGGCAATTCGCTCGCGTCGATTGCCCCGCAGGCTGCCGCCCGCTCGAAGAGGTTTTTGAGAATCTGGACGGTGGCCGCATCGTCGAAAGCGGTGCCGACGCGGGTGGCTTGCTCGGACTCTTGGAGGAAGTTCCGATAGCGGGCGATGGCTCCGGGAAGAAGTTCGGTGAAGTAGGAGAAGACGGCGGCGTAGCGTACGGGAAGTTGCGCGGGGTGCAGATCCCATCCCTGTACGATCCCGTCGGCGAGGGCTTCGGAGATATTCCTCCACGAGAGCCGCCAGGCGTAAGCGACTTCAGTAGGGGAACCGACCGGCAACTCGCTGGTCGGACCATCGGAAAGCCAGAGTCCGGTGCCGGCGAGCGAGATCAGCAATTCATTGCGCGCGTGCACACAAAGGCGGTGTCGAAGATCGTTGACGGTGACACCGCAGGATGAGCAGAAATCATACGGGCCGAAGTGAGCGCCGCGAAGCCGGTCGCCGGCCGCTTGGGCGATGGCGCGCACATCCCGGAGTGACTGCGGTGTTTCGATCATCAACTCGATTGCCGCGGCGATATTGAGATCATCGAGCACTGCAGCGAGCGATGCCGCCTCTTCGGCGTGCACCACTTTCGGCAAGGTGACGCAAAAGCCTTCCGGAGTATCGTGCAGGGCGTCAAAGAATACGCCAAGCGTGCGGATGGCGCGGTGGCGCGCCTGGGCGTGGAAGGATTTGACCCGAATACCGATGAAGGGAGGCAGCGTGCCTTCGCTTATCCCTTTGCGGATTTCTTCGGCGGCACGGCGAGCGTGACCGTCTTCTTCCTCGTCGGAGCGATAGCCGTAGCCATCTTCAAAGTCGATGCGGTAATCTTCCACGGGCTGGCGGCGCAGCTTTGCCTCCACACGCTCCAGGACGGCAGGCGTGGCTGGCAGGTGGGACTGATTTTGGGTAAAGGCCGCCAGTGCGATCTTGCCCAGCTTGGAGGCCACATCATGACGGAACAGATGTGCTCCGCCGTAGACCGTATGAACGGGTTGCGTTCTCATTCGCGTGTCATTCCGAGCTGCCGGATCTTTTCCTGCAAGCTCTGCCTTTCGATGCCGATTGCCGCGGCTGTGCGCGTGACGTTACCTCCATGTTCGCGCAACTTGCGGGTAAGGAATTCCATTTCGAAGAGGCGGCGCGCTTCGCGCAGATCCTGAGTGGAGAAGTAGGGCTCGGCGGAGGTGGGCGTTGTGGCGCCGGCCATGGGCTCAAGCGCCATGTCGACATCGGGGGAACTCACTTGTGCTCCGGTACTGAAGACGAACAATCGCTCCACGACACTGCGAAGCTGGCGCACATTGCCGGGCCATTCTTCGCGGGCGAGGCGGCGGTGCGCGTCGATGGTGAATGCAGCGCCGGGCCTCTTGTACTTACGTGTGAGATCCTCCCAGAAGCGTTCTACAAGCAGGGGAATGTCCTCACGGCGATTGCGCAGCGGTGGGAGATAGAGCACCATGCCGGCGAGGCGGTAGTAAAGGTCCTGGCGGAATTTGCCGTCTTTGATGGCCTGCTGCAGATCCTGATTGGTGGCCGCAATGATGCGGACGTCGACTCGCGTGGAGTGGGCGGAACCGAGCCGTTCGATGGTTCCGCTTTCCGCGGCGCGGAGGATTTTCGCTTGCGTGGCCGGTGTCATGTCGCCGATCTCGTCGAGGAAGAGCGTGCCGCCGTGGGCTTGTTCGAATTTACCGGCTCGCGCTCCGGCGGCGCCTGTGAAGGCGCCTTTCTCGTAACCGAAGAGTTCGCTTTCGACCAATGATTCCGGGAGTGCAGCGCAGTTGAGGGCCACCATGCGGGCCCTGCCGCGGGTGCTACGCGAGTGTACTTCCTGGGCCAGCAGATCTTTTCCGGTGCCGCTTTCGCCAAGGATCAGGACGGGCAGGTCGGTGCGCGCCACGCGCTCGGCGGCGCGGAAGACTTCGCGCATCGCCGGGGAGTCTCCGATCATGCTGCCAAACTGGCCTTCTCCGGAGAGGCGCTCGCGCAGGTCAAGCAGTTCCTGGTGCATGGCGCGGTGTTCGAAGGCGCGGCTGACAACGAGGCGCAGTTCTTCCAGATCGTAGGGTTTCGGAAGGTAGTCGAACGCGCCGCGTTTCATGGCTTCGACGGCGATGCGCTCCGAGCCGAAAGCGGTGATCATGATGATGGCCGGCGCTTCGGGATTGTTGCCGATCTCTTCGAGTAGAACCATGCCGTCTTCGCCGGGCATGGTGTAATCGAGCAGCATGACGCCGGGCGAGTACTCGCGCAACTGCCGCCGTGCTTCTTCGACTGTGCCGGCTTCCACGATTTCGTACTGCGCGGCGAAGGCACGCCGCAATGCGAAGCGCGCGGCGGCTTCATCATCGACGATCAGCAGTGTGCGCGGCATTTGGACCATGGCAATTATCGCAGACGGAAAACGTAGCGGTCAGCTACGAGGAAGTTGAAGGCATAGAGGGCGGCGATAGTGAAGAGATTTGCGGGAAGGAGTGGGAGGCCGATGGCTCCGGCGAGCGCCTTCATGCCGATGAGATTGCCGGCGATGGAGATAAGGCCGGTGGTGCACTGGAAATGAAGCAGGCGGCGGCCAGGGGCGCCGCGTTCAGCCCATGTCCACTTCCAGTGCCAGTAGAAGTTGTGAAGCACCGCTGTTTCCACTGCGATTGCGGTAGCGGCGAGGTAGTGCCATCCTGCTGTGTCACGCAGCAGCTTGAGCATGGCCAGTTGCACTACGATTCCCGCTAAGCCGACGCAGTTGAAACGGAGCCAGTGTTTCATCGCGCTTCGATCCTTTCCTCTTTATAGAGTGTTGCTGTGTTCCTGAGGACCGTGACGATCAAGACGATGGCCATGCACGCGATGGCGATGGCGCCTGCGACGTCAAAGAAGAGCATCCGCGGGCCGAAGATCTTTGTGTACGGCGTGAAGAACGCGACGGTGTTGCCGAGGGCTAAGAGGATCCGCATTTCCGTTGGACTGAACTTCCACCAGGAGATGCTGAATACGCCAAGCGAATGCGTGGCGAGGTAGGACTGGATTGCGAGCAGAAGATAACAGAGGAGCATGCCGATGGCGACGCGCTCACTCATGAAGCCCGAGAGGGCAAGCCCGCCGAAGAGGAAGAGGGAACTGAGTGCATCAATGATGTGATCGACGTAGTAGCCGTAGCGCGGGCGTTGCTGGTGGCGGACTCGGGCGAGCGTGCCGTCGAGGCTGTCACCGAACCAGTTGATGGCGAGCAGTAGGTTGACGATGAGGAGAGCGGCAGGCCACAGCGGCGCGACGGCATAGGCTGCGCCCGCGGCTATCATCGCGGAGAAGCCGAGGATGGTGAGGTGGTCGGCATTGATGGCAGCAGGGATACGCTTCGCCATGGCGATGAGGACTCGCTTCTCGATGCCCGCGAGGAAGCTTTCCTGCACGCGGCGGGCGTCACGGAATTTGAGTTCCTGTGTTTCGGTGATGGGTAATGTGTTTGTCATTTCAGTAGTCCTTTGGTTAACGGAAGCTGACACCGAAGCGGACGGCGGGGAAGCTCAACCCTTCGGTCACGGTGCGCTGATCGCGAAATTCCACTCGTGCGCCAATGCGGCGATGGAACCAGTAGGTGAGGCCGCCCCCTGCGTGAACGCCGCTCAGGGAGCTGCTGCGGAAGAAGAGGGAGTACCCACCGACTACGAACGGATCCCACTTGGTACCCGGCTTGCCCGCGTTGAAATGATAGGTGGCGCTCACGTTGGCCACGCCGATGACACCACGGACATACTCGTAGGGGTAGTAGGCGACGATCTCGGCTCCGGCGCCGAGTCCTTTCCAGAAGATGCCTTCGCCGCCACCACCGGTTCCACCCAAAGGCGTCGCCCAGCGGTTGTAGGCGGTACCGCCAACGGCCTGAAAGACGTAGGCCTGAGCTTTGGGGACCTGGGCCGATACCGCGCTGACAGCGAGTGTGCCGAGGAGTGCGAGTTTCCATAATTCTTGTTTCATGCGCAGTGATCAGTGCAGGAGAATGGCCATCGCTGCTGCGCGGCGAATCAGTGAGTTAGCTCCTGCAGAGACAGGTGGCGGTGACAGCGGTGTCAGGAAAAGCTGACACCGGTTTGCTGAAAGGAAGTTAATGCGATTGGGTTGCAACGCGAATGGAGGGAATGCCGTCAAGAAGAAACAAAGGAGGTAAGGGTATGAAGATTGGGAACATGTTTCGAAGCGCGGTTATCGCGACGCTGGCCCTGGTGGCGGTTTCTCCGTTGAGCGCGAAGGATCACGGCCGCGGGCGCTATGAGCGCTATGACAAGCACGCCTATAAGCACCGCGGGAATGCGTATCGCGGCGGGTATTACGGGCGGCCGGCCTATTACGGACGCCCCTACTATGGGCCCGTTTACGTGGCTCCGCGACAGTGTGCGCGTCCGGTAGTGGTGTACGACCGGCCTGGTTACTACGATCCGTATTACTACGAGCGGCCCATAGTGGTGGCCGCGCCGCCGACGTTTGGGATCAACGTTGTGATTCGTTAGCGGCGGGCAGCGCAGGAGGCTCGAATGACGAGCCGGGGCTGGTAGACTTCACGGCGCGGAGGAAGAGCCGCGCCTTGCTCCATGCGCTCAAAGAGGAGTTCGGAGGCGCGGCGTCCGAGGAGATCTTTCGGTTGATCGACGGTAGTGAGCGGAACCTGGAGATGCTCCGTGTAGTTGAGGTTGTCGAACCCCACGAGGGAGATGTCCTCGGGTACGCGCACACCGAGTTCGTTGAGACGCTTCATCACGATGAGGGCGATGCGGTCGTTGCCGGCGAAGATGGCCGTCGGTTTGTGCTTGCGCGCGAGGAGACGGCGTAGGGGGTCGGGACCCGCTTCCAGATCCTCGAGCGGGATGCGGTATTCATCGGGAACGGCGTGGCCCGCGTCGCGCATTCCTTTGAGAAAACAATCTTCGCGTAAGGTGCTGCGTGTGCTTTCGAGCGGGCGGCAGAAGGCGATGCGGTGGTGGCCGAGTGAGAAGAGGTAGCGCAGGACTTGATCGACACCGGCCTGCTGGTCGATGACGACGCTGTCAAACGGGGATTCCATGGGCACATTGAAGAGCAAGACAGCGGGGATGCTTTCGCGGCGTAGTGCCTCGAGGGCGGGAGGAAGTTCGCGGCTGGAGTCGTGGCCGAGGATCACACCGCTGAGGCCTTGTGTGGCGAATTGCGTGAGTTGGGCTTCACGCAGGTTGTCGCGGTAACGGTAGCAGCTTAAGAGAAGTTGGTAGCCGCGTTGGAGTGTGGTGTATTCGATGACTTCGGTGACTTCGACGTAGAAGCGGTTGGCGATGTCGGGGAGAGCGAGGGCGATGATGCGGGGTGTGGTGGGGGCTTCTTCCGTTTCGATGAGTCTGTTGCCGACGCCGGGGCGGCTTTGCAACATGCCTGCGTCGGAAAGGGCCTGGAGGGCGCGCCGTAAAGTGGGACGGGAGACATTAAACTGAGCGGCGAGCTCGCGCTCGGCCGGCAGGTAGCCGTGCGGAAAGCGGCCATGTTCGATGGCGCGCGCGATACGCGCAGCGACGTTTTCCCACTTCACCCGGGCGGAGCTCATTGACTTGACTTTACCAGATCTTTACCAGATACTGACCACAATATGTCTAAGCTGACAGCTCTGTTGCTTCTGGGAATGGCGCCACTTGGGGCGCAAACCTTTACGGGATCGATTTTAGGCTACGTGCGCGATTCCACCGGCGCGGTGATGCCGAACGTGACGGTGCGTGCGCTGGAAACGTCGACCAATAGCGAGCGTTCGACGGTTTCGAATGAATCAGGGTTCTACGAGATTGTGCTGCTGCCGCCCGGGACGTACCGGGTGCAGGCGCGGCACACGGGGTTCAAGAGTTTTGCCCGCGAGGGGCTGAAACTGGATACGGGTCTGAAGATGTCGATCGATGTGACTCTGTCGCCGGGAGATGTGAACGAGACCATTGAAGTGACGGGTGAGACACCGTTGCTGGAGACGAGTTCGTCGACGGTGGCCCAGTTGATCGACAACACGAAAGTGACACGCATTCCGTTGTCGAACCGGAACCTGCTGCAACTGATCAACCTGATTCCGGGGGTGAATGATTTCGGCGCGGGTGTCGCTCCGGCGACCTCGGGGTCTGTGGGATTCGGACGCTGGAGTTCAAACGGCGGCCAGGTGAATTCGAACGAGTTCATGCTGGATGGGGCGACAGCGATTCTGGCAAACATGAATGCCGCTTCGATTATTCCTACGCTGGACGCGATTGAGGAATTCAAGATTCACACCAACGCGATGGCGGCGGAGTTTGGACGCACGGGTGGCGCGGTGGTGAACGCGACGTACAAATCAGGGACCAATGAGCTGCATGGAGTTGTGTACGATTTCTGGCGCAACCGGGCTTTGAACGCGAACAACTGGCTGAACAACCGCAATGGGCGTGGGAAGGATTTCACGAACATCCACACGTTTGGGTATACAGTGGGCGGCCCGGTGCTGTTGCCAAAGCTGTACAACGGGAAGAACCGGACGTTTTTCTTTCACAACTATGAAGGCTACAGGGATGTGCTGCCGACGAGGACGTTGTTGTCTGTGCCGACGGTGGCTGAGCGCGGCGGAGACTTTTCGGGAAGGAAACTCGCGAATGGCGGGTTGATCTCGATCTACGATCCGCTGTCGACAGTGGCTGTGCCGGGGCAGACGAATCGTTACACGCGCACGGCGTTTCCGGGGAACATCATTCCGGCGAACCGGATGGACCCGGTGGGGAAGAACCTGGCGGGCTATTATCCGGATCCGAACACGGCGCCGGCGGATCCATTTACCAACGTACAGAACTTCATCGCTACCCCTTCGGGATACAACCGGCAAACGTCGTGGAGCATCAAAGTGGACCACACGTTGACCGCAAACCAGCGACTTTTCTTCCGCTATTCGCACAGCGACCAGGGTGGTGGAGCGGCGAACCTGTTTGGAGCGAATCCAGCCTGTTCTTCGTGTCTGCGGACGCAGAATCCAGCGGGTGCGTTCTCGGCTCGCGGGGGAGGATCGGACTTGTTCGTGTATCCGAAGAATGCGGTGGCGGGGTATACGAATGCGTTATCTCCGTCGCTGGTGTTGGATCTGCGGTATTCGCTGAACCGGCAACTGCTGAGCCGGCTGCCGCAATCGTCGGGATTCGATATTACGACATTGGGTTTTCCGAAGGCTCTGGCTGCTTCTTCGTTCTATCCGGTGTTTCCTCCGGTGAGTGTGGAGAATTTTGAAGGGCTGGGGACGAGATCAAACGGTGATCTGCTGCGCCGCGGGGACATTACGCATTCACTGCAGGGCAGTCTGACGAAGATCCGCGGAGCGCACACGATGAAATTTGGCGGGGACATCCGCAACTTCCGGTACTTCGACATTCAAGCAAACGATGTGACCCCTTCGTTCTCGTTCAACCGGACGTGGACGCAGCAGGATCCGTTTGCGGCGAGCACGACCGCGGGATGGGGCATGGCGTCGATGTTGCTGGGGACTCCGGCCAGCGGGAATCATCGGTATCCGGGCTCAATTGCGATTCAGTATTACTACGGCGCGGCGTATTTTCAGGATGACTGGCGGGTGAATGAACGGCTGACGTTGAACATCGGTGTGCGGTGGGATATTGAGACTCCGTTTACGGAACGCTTCAACCGTTCGAGCACTTTTGATCTGACGGTGCGGAGCGTGGCGACGGATCGCTATGCGGGGGCCATCGGCGGGTTGCAGTTCATGGGCAAGGATATTCAGTCGCGGTACCGGCAGAACGTGGACAAGAACAATTGGAATCCGCGGTTCGGGCTGGCTTACAAGCTGACGAAGGCGACGGTGCTGCGGGCTGCTTATGGGATCTTCTTTCAACCGAACCTGATGAATGGCTACGGCGCGGTGGCGTTTGGCGCTACCGGATTCGATGGCGATACACCATTTGTTCCTTCGGTAGATGGCGGCTTGACGCCATACCGTTTCCTGCGCGACCCCTTCCCGGATGGATACAATCTGCCGCCGGGAAGTTCGCAGGGCGCGGCGACGCTGATCGGGCAGGGCATCACGACGCAAAGGCGCGATGTGGTGTCGCCGTACAGCCAGCAGTTCAATCTTGGGGTGCAGCATGAGGTGCGGAATTGGCTGGTGGATGTGGGCTATGTCGGTTCGCACGGGGTGAAGCAGTTTATCAACGTGCAGATGAATCAATTGCCGACGGAGTATTTCAGCCGTGGGGCGGATTTGCGGCGGCAGGTGGCGAATCCGTTCCTCGGTTTGGTGCCACGCGGTACGTTTGCGGCGGCGACGCTGAACTCGGGGCAGTTGCTGCTGCCATACCCGCAGTTCACCGATGTGCAGAATAACAACCAAAGTTCGGGGAATATGAACTATCACTCGTTGCAGACGAAGCTGGAGCGGCGGTTCTCGAAGGGATATACGGTGCTGGCATCGTATACCTGGTCGAAGAACATCGGGGATGTCGGCGAGCGCTACTGGCAGGGCACGGGTGTGCAGAATCAATATGACCTGCGGAGCGAGCGCGGATTGTCGCCGATTGATATTCCACACCGCTTGACGCTGGCGTATGTTTGGGAGTTGCCGTTTGGAAAGGGCAAGACGATTGGCGGCGGCGCAGGCAAAGGTTTGAACATGTTGATTGGCGGATGGCAGATGAATGGCGTGACGACGTTCCAGAGCGGGACACCGCTGGCGATTACGAATCCGGTGAATCAGCTTGGATTTGGCGCGGGGTCGCGGCCAGTGAATTTGGGACGCTCGGCGAAGTTGGCGGAATCGGAGCGGAATCCGGACCGGTGGTTTGACACGACTGTGTTCGCACAGCCCGCTCCGTTCACGTTTGGGAATACGACACGGTATTCGCCGGATCTGCGCGGGCCGGGGGTCAATAGCTGGACTACCGGATTCTTCAAGGACACGCATGTTTCGGAGCGCTTTTATGTGCAGTTCCGGGCGGAGTTCTTTAACTTGTTCAATCATCCGCTGTGGGGCGCGCCGGGGACAACGGTGGATACGCCGCTGTTCGGGCGGGTGACGAGTAAGACCGGGAATCGGACGGGGCAGTTGGGATTGAAGGTGATTTTCTAGGAGCTACGATGGCCATCGATTTTCAGCCGGATGTGATGGTTTGCGGCGCGGGATGCGCTGGTGTGGTGGCGGCGCTGGCTTCGGCGCGGCGCGGAGTGAAGACACTGCTGATTGAGCGGGCGGGGTTTGCCGGTGGGATCATTACTACCGTCGGGTTGCCGTTCTTTGACGGGATCGCGCGGAAAAGCGACCGCAAGATCATGCAGCGAGGGATTGCTTTGGAGCTGCTGGTGCGGAGCGGCGTTTGCAAGGCATCGGATGAGCTTGTGTATGCGCATAATCCGACTATCCGGTCGATTGAACGGTTCAAGATTCTGCTGGATGAGATGATGCAGTCCGAGCCGAAGCTGCAGGTGCTGTTTCATTCCTTTGTGGCAGGGATTGAGACGAAGGGCGATCGCATCGATACCGTGGTGGTGGCGAATAAGGGTGGGCTGCAGCGGTTCCGTCCGAAGACCGTGGTGGATTGCACTGGAGATGGCGATGTTGCTGCATGGTCGGGTGCGCCGTTTGAGACCTGGCCGGAGTACATGCCGATGACGTTGCATTTTCGTATTGGCAATGTCGAAGACAATCCGCAGTTGCGGGCTAAGGCGAAGGACGTTGTTGTGGCGGCGCATAAGGAAGGCCGGCTGAAGAATTACTATGGGCCTGGGATGTCGTTCATGTTCGCCAAGAATGAACTGTACTTCCATGCCATCCGCGTGAATGGTGACCCGCTTGATCCGGAGGATTTGACGCGGTGCGAGATGCAGGGGCGGCGCGATGCGTGGACGATGTATGAGTTGTGGAAGGAGAAGGTGCCGGGGTTTGAGAACTCACACTACGTGATGAGCGGGCCATACATCGGCATACGCGAGTCGCGGCGGATCACCGGGCAGCACGTATTGAGTGAGAACGATATCAAGGAGCAGCGGAAGTTTGCCGATGCTGTGGCGACGGGCACCTGGTATTTGGATCTGCATCCGAATTACGCGACGACGGGCTCGGCGAATGTGAAGCCGGGCGCGTTAGGTGGCATGGATGGCTTCCAGCCGGATCATTACGATATTCCGTATCGCTCGTTGTTGCCGAAGAAGGTGTCGAACCTGCTGGTGGCGGGACGTTGCCATTCGGCGACGCGGCTGGCGCAATCGAGTTCGAGGGTGAATGCGACTGCGATGTTTATGGGACAGGCCGCGGGCACGGCGGCGGCAATGGCGGTGGAGATGCGGAAGAATGTGCAGGAAGTGGATGGAGTGAAGGTTCGCGCGGCGCTGGATCAGATTCATGCCGGACCCTTTGCCGGTTAAAGGGCGCTGGTGGCCGATCGGGCTGCTGTTCTGCGCGACTGTTCTGAATTATGTCGATCGCCAAACGTTGTCCGTATTGGCGGCTACGCTGCGGCGAGAATTGCATCTGACGGATGCGGACTATTCGAACGCGGTGAGCGCGTTTCTGCTTTCGTATGGCGTGATGTACGCGGTGGGCGGCAGGTGGGTGGATCGGGTGGGTGTGCGCATTGGAGTGACGGCGTGTATTGCGTGGTGGTCGGTGGCGGGGATGTTGACAGGATTGGCGAATGGGGCGGCGTTTCTTGCCTTCGCGCGGTTTTTGTTGGGGATCGGCGAGCCGGTGATCTATCCGGCGGGGCTGAAGGCGTCGGCGGAGTTGTTTGCGTCGAAGAGCAGGGCGCTGGCGATGGGGGTTATTTCGTCGGGGAGTTCGGTGGGTGCGATTCTGGCTCCGCCGGTGGTGGCGTTTTTGGCGTTGCACTACGGATGGCGGTTTGCGTTTTTGCTACCTGGGGCGTTGGGATTGGTGCTGGCGGTGGTGTGGTTTCGGGTGTTCCGGTTTGCGACGCCTGCGGCTAGTGCGAAGCCTTTGCCTTGGCGGCAACTGATCCGCAGGCGTGATGTGTGGGGCGTGGTTGCTCCGCGTTTATTCAGTGATCCGGTTTGGTATTTCTATCTGTTCTGGTTGCCGGATTATTTGCAGCGCGTACGGGGATTGAGCCTGGCGGAGATTGGGATGTATGCGTGGATTCCGTTTGTGGCCGCGGATGTAGGAGCGATTGGCGGCGGAGCGTTGTCGGATTTTCTGATCCGGAGGGGGATGGCGCCTCAAATGGCGCGACGAAGAGTGTTGTATTGCGTGGCGATGGTGGCTCCGTTGGGTGCGCTGGCGGTTATGGTGCAATCGACGGCGGCGGCGATTCTGCTGATGAGCGTTTCGGCGTGCATGACGCAGGTGTGGGCGGTGAATATTGCGACGTTGGGCGCGGAGGTGCTGACGCCCGCGGAATCGGCGTCGATCTTGGGGTTGATGGGATCGGTAGGGAGTTTGGCTGGGGCGGTGATTGCCCAGGTGCTGGCGGTGTTGATTGCGGGGTGGGGGTATCCTGCGGCGTTTGGATTGGCCGCGGTGTTGCATCCGACCGCGGCCTTGTTGTTGTGGTTAGGGAATCAAGGTTTCCAGAGAGTTCCGCCGATGGAGTAGCGGCCGAGGAGGTTGTAGTAGTAGACGGTGAGGATTCGGCCGTCGGGGAGTTGGCGGGATTCGGGATAGCCGATGTCCCAATTGAGGAAGTCGGTGCGGATGGGTACGTCTTTCTCGACATCCCAGGTTTCGCCTTCGTCGCGGCTGAAGCTGGCGCGGACGCCGCTTGGAGTGCCGTGGTAAGGCTCGCGGATGCCGTAGCTGCAGAGGACGCGGCCATCGGCGAGTTGAATGAGATCGGCGGGATGGCCTACTAATGGGGATGGCTTTGGCGTGGACCAGGTTTTCCCGTTGTCTTTGGAGCGCGCCATCCAGATGTTGCCGGTGGTGTTGCGCATGGCGGCGAGCAAAGTGCCGGATTTGAGCCGCAGGAGGCCGGGTTCGGCGAACTGCCCGAGTTTACCGCCGGGATCGTCGGCCATGGTGGAGTAGTAGCTCCAGGTGCGGCCTTGATCGGTGGAGCGAAGCAGCACAGCGGCGAGATTGCGGATGTCGCCGTTTACGTTGTAGCCGATCAGGGGCATTAAGAGCGTGCCGTCCGGGAGTGCGATGGGCGCGTCGGCGGGACCTTCGGTATCGGAGAACGGCATGCCTTTCGTGCTGATGTAGTTCGGCTCCGACCAGGTCTTGCCGCGATCCTTCGATGTGACGGTGTAGACGCCGAGGTACTGCTTTCCTGCTCCGAGTTTCACGGTCTGCATCCACTTCTGTTCGTATTCGCCATCTTCGCGGTAGAGGTTGTTGTAGAAGACGGCAAGCATGATGGTGCCGTCGGCAAGTTCGAGGCCACAGGCCTCGCGCTCATCGAGGTTGGGGACACCGAACTTCGTGACTTTCTCCCAATCGCGGCCATTGGCGGATCGGAGCACAACGATGTCGCCATCGCGGGCGACGTGCTCAGTGGCTTCGCGCGCGGTGAGCAGCATGGAGCCGCCTTTGAGCGGAATGATGTCGGCAGGGTGAAGGTGCTTATAGCCGTTGGTGTAGACGGTGAAGTGGGTTAAACGGGGATCCGGGGTTTGGTTTGTGGCGAGGACGTGAACGAGTTCGGTGAGGCGGGTGACGTCGGCGCGGAGTTGATCGACTTCGCGGCGGAGATTTGTTTCGCCAGGTTGGAGCACGTCGGTGCGATCTTTGACCATGAACCAGCCGTTGGCCCAGAGAGAGAAGGGCTGCATCTCGGCTTTGATGCGCACAGGCTTGCCGGCGGTGATGTGGGATTCGGGAACCACGAGTTCGTAGACACCGCTGTTGCCTTCGAGCTCGAACTGGCGCTGGCGGCCCCAGGATTGCCACTCATTGCGTACGGCGCGATAGCGCAATCGGAACTGGCCTCCGCGCCATTCCCAATCGCGCAGCATCCCGATGCGGAAGGTGAGTGCGTAATCGCCGTTGACGTAGAGCTTGACTTCGGGACCTCGGGGAATCTGTGGCGGGAGCGGGGCGCTGGCGCCAACGAAGGTGAAGATGGTGTCTTTCTTCGCGGGTGCATCGGCGGTGTCCCATTCGAGGCGGTTGTCCTTCACCTGGCCGGGCGCCCACCATGCGGCTGTCATGTAGCCTTTGGAGCGGCCGAGGAAATCACGCCCCATGATCACGGTGGCGGACGGGTGGTCGTTATGGGCGAAGACGACCTTGCCGAAGCCTTCGACGCGCTGCGGTTCGGCGGCGGGCGAGAGAAGCGCGATGAGGGAGAAGAGGATAAGTTTCAAGTGTGTCGATGTCCTTTTACCAGTAGAGTTTCATGCCGAGTTGCTGGATGCGAGGGCCCCCATTGAGCGAGAAGGCGCGTCCGAAGTTGGCGCTTCCCGGGTCGAACTGGTTGACGTAGTAGTTGGCGTGATTGGGGGCGTTGAAGGCCTCCCAGCGGAACTCGAGGCGCATCCCTTCGCGCAAGCGCCAATTCTTCAAGAGGGCCATGTCGAAGAAGACCGAACTCGGATTGACGAAGATGTTGATGCCGGCATTGCCGAGGCGCGGGGCCTGCGCCGGATGGATACGGGTGTTCAACGGATAGTCGAAGGCATCGCGTTTGAAGCGCGGGGTGTCGCGGCCTGTGCCGCCGAGGAAGAAGGGCTCCAGCACATCGGGACGGCAAGCATTGCTATAGCCGATGTTGCAGTTGCCGGTGCCGATGCCGGGTGAATAGGGGAGTCCCGTTTGCGCGCTGAGGATGCCGCTGAAATTGAGGCCGCCGATGACGGCGTCGAGAATGCGAGGCATACCGGAACCAAAGCGGCGTCCACGGCCGAGCGGCACTTCCCAGTTGTAGCTGGTGACGAAGCGGTGGGTCACATCGTCGGTGGTGCGGCCGGTCTCGAGTTGCAGGTTGCGAGAGAACTGGGGAACGGCCACGTTGCCTTGCGCAGCGCGCGAGTTGTTGCCACCCATCGCTTTGCCGTAGGTGTAGGAGCCGCGGAAGCTGAGGCCGGCAGCGTAGCGCTTCTCTACGTTGACGATCATGGCGTTGTAGTTGGCAGTGGCGCCGCTGGCAAAGCCGAGAATGCGGTTCCATTTTGGGAAACGCACGCGGTTGGTGAGCGCGACGGAAGAAGGAGCGTCGGCATCGTTGTATTCGTTGACGTGCTCCAGGTGCGTGGACTTGGAACCGAGGTATTGGCCTTCGAGGACGAGATCTTTACCGAAGGTGCGGCCAATGCTGAGGCTCCATTGTTGGGTGTAGCCATCGAGCATCTTGCCTTCGAGGCTGGTGATGACGCCGATGGGCGCGGTGGAGACGCTTGCCGTGAGTGGGCGGCCGACGATGCCGTCATAGCGCAGATCGGGCGAGCGGACATCGGAGGTGCGGAGATCAGCGGTGACTTGCGCAGGGGGCGCGGTGGTGGAATTCTGCGCGAGGTTATTCCACTGGGCCGAGGAATAATACCAGCCGTAGCCGCCACGGATGACCATGCTGCCGCTGGGGCGATAGGCGAAACCGAAGCGCGGGGCGAGGTTATTGCGATCGGGAACGGAGAACGCGGCGCGGTCGAGGAGGCCGACGGCCAGATCGGGACGGAACTGCTGATAAAAGGGAACGGCTTCGGTGTTCTGCGAGCCGTAGCGCAGACCGCCGGCTCCATTGCCGAGCGTGGGATCGAACTGTGTGGTGCGCCCGTTCAACTCGCGCACCGGCTGGTTGTACTCGTAGCGCAGGCCGATGTTGAGAGTGAGCCGTGAGTTCACCTTCCAGTCGTCGAGAACGTAGAAGCCCATCATGCTGCGGCGGAAACGGCTTTCGAGATTGGGGCGGATCTGGGTGCGGCTGGTGAGCGGCAGGCCGAGGAGGAAATCTCCGTAGCCGTCGCCGGTGATGTCTCCGGAGAAGGTGTAGTTGCCGTTGGCGTTGGTGGCGCCGACGATGTCGGAGGCGACTCGGCGAATGTCACCGCCGGCTTTCCAGTTGTGCGAGCCGCGGATCAAAGTCACGGAATTCTGTACCTGGAACATTTCGTTGGTGTAGCGGGCCAGTTGCTGCTCCACCATGTTGCCGATGGTGGTGCGCTGCATGGCGATAGTGGTGGGGAAGCCGGCGAGTTCACCGTCCTTGTAGGCGAAGGGAATGCCCGCTTCATAGGCGATGGGCTTACCTGCGTTCTGGCCAGCAAAGCGGTTTTCGATGAAGGAATAGCCGAAGCGGAACTCGTTCACCAATCGGGGGGACAAGGTGCTGGTGAGTCCGGAAGAGACTCCGCGGATGGTGGGCGTGGAGGCGAAGCCGCCGAAGTTGGGAACAGGGCCGGGGCTGAAGGTGTAAAGCTTCTGGTCGGCATAGCGAGCGCTGAACTCGTGACCGTTGGCGATGCGGTGGTCGCCACGCAGCAGCCAGGTGTCCTGGTCGCCAAGTGCGGGGATGTTGTTGAAGTAGTTCTGCGCTCCGCTTGGGTTGTTGGCCTGCGGGTATTGCTGTACGAGGCGGGCGGAAATGGGATCGATGCGGCTGGTGGGGATGACGTTGTTGGGGAACGGGGCTCCGGCGGCAAACGGATCGATGACACGATTGAGTCCGGCGAGATTGCCGGTGCGTTGCGCCTCGGTGGGCACTACGCTGGTGCGGAGCGAGGCCGTGCGTTGGCGGACGAGATCGAAGTTGCCAAAGATGAAGGTGCGGTCCTTGCCATTGTAGAGTTTCGGGATGTAGACCGGGCCTCCGGCGGAGATGCCGAATTGATTGCGGCGGAGTGCGTTGATCTTCTGCGTGGGGGTGAGGAAAGTATTGCGGGCATCGAAGACGTCGTTGCGGACGAATTCAAAAGCGGTGCCGTGGAACTCGTTGGTGCCGGAGCGGGTGACTACGTTGATGACGGCTCCTCCTCCGGCGCCATACTCGGCGGAGTATTGGCCGACCTGGATCTTGAACTCGCGGACGGCGTCGACGCTGGGCGCGAGGCCGTAGCTGTTGAAGAAGGGTTCGCGGTTGTCTGTGCCGTCAAGCTGGTAGTTGTTCTCGGTGGCTGGGGCACCGGCCACGGAGGGGGCGAGGCCGCGGGAGGTTCCGGCAAGGCTGGTGTTTTTAGCGGTGGCGTTGTTCCCAGCGTTGGTAGCGCCGGCGAGGGTCACGAGCTCCATGAAGTTGCGACCGTTGAGGGGTATGGAGGTGATGCTCTTGCTGTTGACCACATTGCCGATGACGTTGCTTTCGGTTTCGAGGAGCGGGGTCTGGGAAGAGACGGTGACAGATTCGGTGACCTGGCCGATTTCGATGTTGACATCGGCGCGGGCTTGCTGGGCTACCTCGAGGATAATGCCGGAGACAAGGGCTTTTTTGAAGCCGTTGGCCTCGACTTCAAGACGATAGGAGCCTGGGGGAAGAGCGGGGATGGTGTAGTTGCCGGTGTCGGTGGTGAGGGAACGGCGATCGAGGTTGGTGGCTTCGTTGACGAGGCGGACGCGGGCCGAAGGGACGGGGACGTTGGTGGGATCGCGCACGATGCCGGTGAGGGAGGCGTTGGCGGTTTGTGCCGAGGAGGAGGCAGCACAGAGAAGGGAGAGGAGAGCCAAGCGGAGGTGCATAGGGATAGGGAACCACGAGGCGGGAAAAGTGTCAACAGAAAAATGTATACATTTTCCATTTGACATGGTTGGAGTGCTTGTTGCTATCGTGTGAATAGCGGAATGAGCCCAACACTGCCCACGTTACGGACCGCCGCGATCCGTGAATCGGTTGTCGATTTGCTACGCGAGGCGCTCCTGGAGGGGCGATTTGCGCCTGGAGAGAGCCTGTCCGAGCCGGCACTCGCTTCGCAGTTGGGAATTAGCCGCGGGCCTGTGCGCGAAGCATTGCTGGTGTTGCAGCAGGAAGGCCTGGTGACCCACGCACAGAACCGGGGATTTGCGGTGATGGCGTTGGGTCCTGGGGACAGGCAGGCGATGGTGAAGGTACGGATGCCGCTGGAGGTGTTGGCGCTGGAACTGGCGAAGCCGTTGGTGACAGCGCAGGATCTGGTGGAACTGGAGCAGATGCTGGAGCGGATGGTGGCGACGTATTTGAGCGATCCTGCTATTACAGCGCGCGAGGATCTTGCTTTCCACGAGCGGTTGTGGGAATTGACGGGGAATAGCTGGCTGTTGATTGCGCTACGGCGGATCACGAAGCCGTTCTTCATGCATACGATGATGTACCGGAGCCGCACCGAGCAGTTGGATGTAGGGACGTATGAACAACAGCATCGGGACTACATTGCGTTTCTGCGTGGGGATGGTTCGTTGAGCGCGGAGGAGTGTGTGCGGTCCCATCTGCGGATGTACGAACAGGGGATGGCGGGTTAGGGCAACTGTTCGTCGAGATAGACCAGTAGCGCGGATACGAACCGGTGGGTGTCATAGTAGTCTTTCCATGACAGTGAATCCCACACGTCGCGGCGAGAGTTGATGATCTGCCACGTATCCTGTGTCAACGAGTGCAAGCTCAGGACCGGGATGCCGGCGCGATGAAACACCGTTGAATCGGTATTTCCGACGGCGTCCACATTCACACCAGCAAACCCCAAGCGCATCGCCAGCGCGACATGTGCTCCCATTTTCATCAACTGTTTGCTCGAACTGTTCGGCCAGCATTTGGTTGCACTCAAGCCGAGGGAGTCCATGGTGATGACGGCGGCAATACTTGTGCGTTCCGCCTTCTTCATCGAACTCAAGTATTCCTTTGATCCCCAGAGGCCCCGTTCCTCGGCGGCGAATCCGACAAAGTGAAAGCTGTGGCGCCGGGGTTTGGCCCGCATGAACTCGGCCAGGCTCGGCAACAGGATGGCGCCGGTCCAATTGTCGATCACTCCGTCGCCACCGGCGGAATCGTAGTGCGCTCCCACCACAATCCGGGTGGTGTTGGGAGTGTTCCCCGCCACGATGCAAATCAGGTTCGGTTCGCGCGAGCCGCTTACTTTTTGCTCCCGCAGGTCGGGGCAGCCGGTCTGCTCAAATAGCGCCCCTAAGCGCTGGAATCGTTCCTGGGTTTTGGGGTGGGCGAGTCGCAGGCGTTCCTGCAGCAGGCCCTCCGGGAGACTTTTGAATTCGACCCATTGGCCCTGAGAGAAGGCAATTGCCGCCACGAGGGGAGCCACGAGTCCCCACCTCACGACCGAGTACATAGGCAACGCTCCTTGCAGCCGGAAACGCCGACGCGGCTGTCTTACCCATTGTCTCAGGTATTCAGAGATTCATCCCAAAAGGTCTAAAAATTTTGGAGAAGACGGACGCCCGTAGCGGACAGAGGGGGCGTTGGCAACGTGACCAGGACCAGGTCGTAATGAAGTGCCGTGGCGGCGGAGAGGCCGTCGACGAGGGAGAGCTTGTGGCCCTTTTCCTGGGCTAGGGCGGCGAGATTCGGCCAGGCGACGGCGATTTCCGCGGTTAACGGAATGAGGCGGTCGGGGTATTCGGTGGGGATGCGGCGGAGCCAGGCGGTGAGCGCCGGAGTGGCTGGTTTGCGGAGTTCCACGGCGGCCAGGACTTCAGCAAATACAAGGACGGAGATGTGGAGTTGGGTTGGTGGGGTCTGTTCGATCAGAGTGCGGAGTGTGGGGGAAGGTGTGCCATTGGCAATCGACTGTAGGGCATCGGTGTGGAGGAGGTAGTTCACAAGTTAAGGCCGGGAATGCGGCGGGCAATTTCGTTGATCTCGGGGGCCTTCGGCGCCGAGGCTGGTGGATGGAGGAGGAAGTCGGTGAAGGGTTTTCGCTGGGCAGAGAGCTGCTCGTAATGAGAGATAGAGAGGACGACGACGACGTCATGCCCGCGGCGGGAGATGAATTGAGGGCCGGAGGAGAGGGCGAGGTCGATGAGTTCGGAGAGTTTGTTTTTGGCGTCGGCGAGGGGCCACTTCATAGCTAGATTGGCTAGATTATAGCATGAGTCCGTTCGGCTTGATTGTCGGGGAGTTCATTTTCGCAAGCGAAAACCAATTAGGTGGGGTCCGTGAATGTTCAACCACTACAGATAGATGTTCTTGGAAGCTGAAGACAACACACAGCTTCCCTGAATATTCCTATTGCAACCCACGAGGAAAGTATGGTCTAATCTGCCTAAGCGGTCAAAAGTGGACCGGTTGGGATAGAAAATGGATCAGTCTCCCCAAATGACGAAGGTGGTAAGAACCCCGCGAGGGATTCTGACCGCCAAGGTCGATGACAGGGGGAGATTGAAATTGCCGCAGGCATTGGTGACCTATTTGAGTGACCTCGGCGCGCAGGACGTGTTCATCACGTCGCTCGACCGTGTCACAGCTAAGATATACACCAACTCGGTTTGGGAACACAACCGGGAAATTCTGGAAAACCTCACGGGCGAGTACAGCCAGTGGGGAAAAGACATTCTGTTCGTGGCGAACGATCTGGGAGAGGACGCAACGCTGGACGCTCAAGGCCGGCTGCTGATTCCGACGTCGCTGCGGAAGCTGATGAAGATGGAGAACGCGCAGGTTTGGCTGGAGACAGGGAAGGGCGTGATTACCTTCTACAACGAAGACGTGTACAAGGCCAAGAGCGAACGCGCCCAGCACAACCTGCAGCAGAAGGTAGAACACGTGGAAGGGGCTGGGGTGAAGTAGTCCATGTATGGAACAGGAACACATCCCAGTTCTGAGTGCAGAAGTCATGGAGCACATGGCCGTGCGTCCGGATGGTCATTATATCGACGCGACGGCGGGGCTCGGAGGTCATTTAGGGCAGATTGCCCAGCGGCTGGTGACCGGATTTGTGATCGCCAACGACAGGGATGGGGAGTCTCTGGAGATGGCGAAGAAGAACACGCTCCGATGGGCGGAACGGATCCGGTATCACCAGGGCCGTTTTTCGGAATTGCGACGGGCGTTGGAGACGTTCGGCTTGGAGAAAGTGGACGGACTCTTAGCGGATCTGGGAGTGAGCCGCTATCAACTGACGGACCCGGAGCGAGGGTTCTCCCTACAGGCCGATGGTCCTTTGGACATGCGAACCAATCGCACCGAGGGAACGACGGCCGGAGAGATAGTCAACTACACCGCCGAGAAGGCACTCGCCGATTTGATTTATCAACTTGGCGAAGAGAGGAGGGCGCGGAGAATAGCCAGAGCAATCGTCCGGTCGCGGCCGGTTCGCAGTACGTTGCATCTAGCTCGAATTGTGGAATCGGCCGCGCCCAGGACGGGGCGAATACACCCCGCCACGCAGACATTCATGGCGTTGCGCATTGCCGTGAACCAAGAGGTGGAGGAGTTGGAGGAGTTGATGAAGCTGGCGCCGGAGATTGTTGCGCCAGGGGGAAGGATTGTCGTGCTGACGTTCATGTCCAGTGAGGATAGGGTCGTGAAGCAGGCATTCCAACGTTTGGCTCGCGAGGGCCGGGCGCGGATATTGACCAAGCACGTCGTGAAACCGGCGTATGAGGAGGTGCTTCAGAATCCAGCCTCACGCAGCAGCAAGCTGCGCTGCCTGGAAATGCTGGACGCATCGAGAGAGCAGGGATGAGATGGCCACTCTGGCAACTTTTTTAGACCGCTTAACGGGGAGAGGCGGGGCCCAGGCCGTGACGCAGATGGGGCGTCCTGATACACATCGTGTATCGGGGAGCCGTCTGCGGCCCTTCCCAAACGACGACGTTTATTTGCATGTGAAGAGGATTGACAACAGCCGCGTGATTCGCGCCGACGATCCGCACACGCCTCGCGTGTGCTGGAAGATGATCGGCGGAGTGTCGACGGCGGCGGTTCTGCTGATCGGGCTGTTACTGCCGAGCGGCTACCGTCTGATGGCAGGCTATCAACTGGAGGAACTGCGCAAAGAGCACGATCTGCTTTCGCGCCAGATCTCCGAACTGGAAACATCGGAAGCGAAGCTGCTGAGCCCGGAACGGCTGGCTGAACTGGCCAAGTTGCAGGACTTCGCGGATCCGGACCCGAGCCGGATTATCCACCTGGAAGGCAAGACGACGACCCCGGCGGTGCAGGCGGCGGCTGGTGCTGCCGTCGCGAAGGCCGCGCCCGCGGCTAACGCTGCTGTGGCGGAGTCGCAACAATAAACAACCTCTTCCGGCGGGACTTCCCCCACCCGCCGGGAATTCCCGGAAAAGCAGGCTAACGATGCAGGAACCCAGCGGCAAACAATACCCCGGGGGGCCGCACGAGCCCCAAGTCGACCACGGCGCCATCCGCAGGCTGCGGACACTGGCCCGTTTTGCCTTTGGTTGGGCGGGGCTGATTGTGCTGCGGCTCCTCTATTTGCAGATCTATTCCTACGACGATTATTCGCGCCTGGCGCAATCGCAGCAGGAAGCGGTGCGCGAGATCCCCGCCATGCGGGGGATGCTGCTGGACCGCAATGACGCGATTTTCGCCAAGAGCAACATGCTGCGGAGTGTAGTGGTAAATCCGATGCACGTACGCGATGTCGCGGTGACGGCGGAAGTTTTGGCGCGTGTGTTGACGGTGGACAGAACGGAACTGGAAAAGCGCATTCAGGAATCTCGCGATGCCGGGCGTGGCTTTTTGTGGGTGAAGCGCAAGATCAGCTTCGATGAAGGCGAGCGGGTGAAGCAGTTGAAGATGACCGGCATTGAGATCCGCGACGAGACGCAGCGCACTTATCCCAAAGGCGAGTTGCTGGCGCACGTCATCGGCGGCAAGGATCACGAGGAAAAAGGAAACGCCGGTATCGAACTTGGATTGGACGAAGAACTGGATGGCATTCCCGGCACGGTGCGCATGTTTCGCGACGTGACGCAGCATGGTTATGAATCCGTGGTGGAGACGGAACCGCTGCCGGGTAAGAACATCTGGCTGACGATTGATGAGCGGCTGCAGTTCGTCGCCGAGCGCGAGTTGAAGGCCGCAGCGGAGGGTTGCCACTGCAAGAGCGGCAGCGTCGTGGTGCTGCACCCGGAAACCGGCGACATTCTCGCCATGGCCAGCTTTCCCACATTCGACCCGAATACAACCCCCAATAACGAAGAAGAAATGAGCGCGCGGCTGAATCAGGCTATCGCGGCGCCGTTTGAGCCAGGCTCGGTGTTTAAGGTGATCACATTGTCGGCGGCGCTCGAGTCGACCCGGCTTGGTCCCGATTCACCGATCAACTGTCTGGGTGGAACGATCAATCTCTACGGCCGTGTCATTCACGAAGCCAAGCGCGGATTTGGTGTCATGCCGATGCGGATGGTGTTGGCGAAATCGTCTAACGTCGGGGCGATTCAAGTTGCGTTGCAGGTTGGCGTGAAGAATCTACACCACTATGTGAAGGCATTTGGGTTTGGCAAGCGTGTGGGATTGCCGCTGCCCGCCGAAGAGCCGGGGCAGGTGTTTGAGCCGCGCAAGTGGGGCAAGACGTCGATCGGCTCAGTGGCCATGGGACACGAAGTGACGACCACTACGATTCAATTGGCGCAGGCCGCTTCCGTAGTGGCCAATCACGGCAGACTGGTGAAGCCGCGCATCGTGCTGAAGCGGCAGCGTCCGGGCGAAGTTGTGGAGTGGGAACCGGTGGCTGCGCCGGTGGTGGTGATGAAGCCGGAAAATTCCGAGCGCATGAAGGACATGATGCATGACGTCGTTCTTCCCGGCGGCACCGGCTATCCGCGCGCGGATCTGGTGGGCTATACGGTGGGCGGGAAAACTGGCTCGGCACAGATTTACGACCACAAGTCGAAACAATACTCGCACAAATACAACGCGTCGTTTATCGGGATGGCGCCGCTGGGGGAACCGAAGGTGGTGATTGCCGTGACTCTCAATGGATCGCATGAGTACGGCGGCATCGTTGCTGCGCCGGTGTTTAAGGAAGTGGCGACGGCTGCGCTGCGCATTCTGGATGTGCGCCATGACCGGGAATTGAAGCAGGTGGCGAAAGTGGAAGCGCCGGCGGAGGCAGCGAACGACGCCGCGGACGCCCCGCCACAGCCGATGCCGGAGGGCGCCATCGATCTGGGCGGGGACGGGACGCAATTGGTAGTGGCCCGCCATGAAGCAGCCGATGGAGCGCGGGTTCCGAACCTGGTGGGGAAGACCAAACGTGATGTGTTGACGCTGACGGCGGCCTCAGGGATTCCGGTGGAAGCTCATGGCGCGGGCATCGCGAGGCGGCAGAACCCGCTGCCGGGTTCACTGCTTCGGCCCGGCGAACGATTGGTGATTCAGTTCAGCAGATAGAAGCACGTTGATGAGACTGCAGCGCGTACTCGAATCGGAGTTGTTGGCGGCTCCGCTGGATCAAGCAGCGGCGGCGCTGGAAGTGTTGGGCTTGGAGTACGACTCGCGCAAAGTGGTTCCGGGGTGTTTGTTTTTCGCCTTCGCCGGCGCCAAAGTGGATGGCCGGCGGTTCGCCATGCAGGCGATGGAGAAAGGCGCGGTGGCGGTGGTGAGCGAACTGCCCGCTCCGGAAGGTTTCGAGGGCGTTTGGATTCGAGTGACGCACGGGCGGCGGGCGCTGGGCATGGCTTGCCGGAATTTGTATGGTGCTCCTGAGGACTCCGTTGCCATTACGGGAGTGACCGGGACGAACGGGAAAACCACTACGGCGTTCCTGATTGACGCACTGCAGCGTCATGCCGGCGAAACAACGGCTCTATTGGGGACGATTGGGAATTGGATTGCCGGGACGTTTCATCCTACGGCGAATACGACAGCGGAATCACTGGATGTGTACTGGGTGATGCAGGCTTTGCGGGCAAGCGGCGGGCGTCGGGTGACCATGGAGATCTCGTCGCACGCATTGGCGTTGGGCCGCACGTACGGAATTCCGCTGCACACTGCCGTGTTCACGAATCTGTCGCAGGATCACCTGGATTTTCATACGGGCGGGATGGAGGAATACTTCCAGGCCAAGCACAAGCTGTTTGAAGCGAATGGGGCCGCGGCTCCTCAGTGGGCGGTGATCAATGCGGATGATGCTTACGGGCAGAGAATCACGCCAGCGGCCGGGACGAAGGTTCTTTCTTATGGTTTGAAGCCTGGCGCCTGTGTGCGCGCTGAGGATATCGAGACTGGATTCGACGGGTTGCGCTTCCGGCTGGTGTACAACGGCCGGTCAGCGGCGGTGAGATCCCCGATGGTGGGCGAAATCAATGTGTATAACATCCTTGCGGCGAGCGCGGCGGGGATTTCCTACGGAATGGAGTTGGAGATGATTGCGGAGGCAGTAGCGGCATTCGAAGCAGTGCCAGGGCGTTTTGAACGGGTGAGTGCCGGACAGCCGTTTTTGATTCTGGTGGATTACGCGCATACGCCGGATGCGTTGCGGAATGCGATCCAGGCGGCGCGTTCGTTGAAGCCGGCGCGTGTGGTGACGCTGTTTGGCTGCGGCGGGGATCGCGACCGAACGAAGAGGCCGCTGATGGGTATGGCTGCCGGGGAACTGAGCGATTTTGTGGTGCTCACCTCGGATAATCCGCGTTCGGAGGATCCGCTGGACATTATCAATGACGCCATGGTGGGGCTGCGGCGTTTCGACACTCCGCATATTGTGGAGGCCGACCGGGCGCGCGCCATTCGCATGGCGATTGGAGAAGCGCGGCCTGGCGATTGCCTGCTGATTGCAGGCAAAGGGCACGAGAATTACCAGGTGCTGCGCGATCAGACGGTGCATTTCGACGATCGCGAAACAGCGCTAGCGATCCTGCGGGAATTTGGCTACCGCAAGGAGAAAGGATGAAGTTTCGCTTGCCGCGGATTGCCGAGGCGTTGGGAATCGGAGCATTGCAGGCTGCCGGCGAGGCGGCGGGCTGGAGTGTGGACACGCGCACCCTGCAGGCGGGCGATCTATTCTTCGCGCTGCGCGGGCCGAATCACGACGGGCACGGATATCTCGCCGCGGCGTTTGCCAAAGGGGCTGCTGCCGCGGTGGTGGATCATGTTCCCGCCGATGCCCGGCCGGAGTGGGTGCTGCTGGTGGTGGATGATACGCAACATGCGCTGGAACGTTTGGGGGCATGGGCCCGTAACGAATGGGGGGGCGATGTGGTTGGGGTGACCGGGAGCGCCGGGAAGACCACGACCAAGGATATCATCGCGGCTTTTCTAGAAATCCACAGGGCTGTGGGAAAAACTGTGGGAAATTTGAATAACCACGTGGGAGTGCCACTCTCCATACTGCGAATCCCTGAGGCAGCTCAGGTAGCCGTCCTAGAAATGGGGATGAATCATGCAGGGGAGATTGCGGCATTGACGAAGATCGCGCGCCCGCAGGTGGGCGTGGTCACCAATTCCGGGTATGCGCATATCGAGAATTTCGATTCGCTTGAGGGGATTGCGCTGGCGAAGGGTGAGTTGATTGAAGGGCTAGGCCCACAGGGAACCGCGGTATTGAACGCCGATGATGAACGGGTGTCGGGCATGGCGGGGCGGCACACAGGCCGTGTTCTCACCTATGGATTGAGTGAGAATGCCGATTTCCGGGCCGAGGATGTGCGCTATTCCCCAGAGGGTGTGCGTTTCCGTATTGGGGATGTGGAACTGGAGAGCAAACTGAGCGGCAGGCACGGGGTTTCGAATCTGCTGGCGGGAGTTGCGGTGGCGTCCCTATTTGGCATCGGGGCCGAGGAATTGAGGCCGGCGGTGCGCGCTTTTGAGCCTGGGGCCATGCGCGGAAAGCGCATCGAGAAGAACGGAATTTTGCATATTAACGACTGCTATAACTCCAACCCGGACGCGGCTCGGGCGATGCTGGATGTGCTGGCGGACACGCCGGCGCGGCGTCGCATTGCCGTTCTAGGGGAGATGCTCGAACTCGGCCGATGGTCCGAGCCGCTTCATCGCGACCTTGGTTTGTACGCCGCACGAAGCGGTCTTCATGTGCTCGTTGGTATACGCGGCGCCGCCCGACATGCTGTGAACGCATCGCTCGACGGCGGCTTGCCGGCTGACGCCGCGTGTTTTTTTGAAGAGCCGAAAGAAGCGGGGGAATGGTTGCGAGGCGTGGCCCGGGAAGGGGACGTCATTTTGTGGAAAGGCTCGCGCGGGACCCGTGTGGAGCTGGCACTGGAAAGGTTTCTGGAATAGGGCGCGATGCTTTACTGGCTACTTTACGAACGAATGCTGCCGGAGCCGGGTGCACTGCGCCTGTTTGGGTACGTCACTTTCCGCACGGCATTCGCCAGCCTGACGGCGCTGTTTCTGGGAATTGTTCTGGGGCCGTGGCTGATCCGGAAGCTGCGGGAATTTCAGATTGGGCAGCATATCCGTGAAGAGGGTCCGAAGTCGCACCAGAAGAAGGCGGGAACGCCGACCATGGGCGGCGTGTTGATTGTAATCTCGATCGTGGTGCCGACGCTGCTGTTCACGAACTTGCGCAATCCCTACGTGTGGGTGGCGCTCTTTGGATTGCTGAGCTACGGGATGGTGGGTTTCTACGACGATGTCACCAAGGTGAAGAAGATGCGGAATCTTGGTTTGACGGCGCGGAAGAAGCTGTTGTTGCAGGTGCTGGCAGGGTTGCTGATCGGCGTATTTCTGCTGTCGCTCCATGCCAGGGGGATGTATTCCACCGAGATGAATGTGCCGTTTTTCAAGTCGTTTCGGCCGAACATGCTGATCGACGGGTTCCTGGGTAGTCCATGGACGTATCCGCTGGCGTTCGCATTTTACTTTCTGTTCCTGCAGGTGGTGTTGTTGGGGTCGACGAACGGCGTCAATCTGGCGGACGGGTTGGATGGCCTGGCGATCGGGCTGATGATCATTGCTTCGGGAGCGATGACGGTGCTGACGTACATGAGCGGCCACGCCGAGTTCGCCAAGTATCTGGATCTGGCGCGTCTTCCCGGCGCCAGTGAACTGACGATTTTTTGCGGTGCGATGACCGGCGCTTCGCTCGCTTTTCTCTGGTACAACGCACATCCGGCGGAGATATTCATGGGCGATATCGGCTCGCTCTCGCTGGGCGGTGGATTGGGCACAGTGGCGATTCTCATCAAGCAGGAAATTCTGCTGCTGTTCGTGGGCGGAGTTTTTGTGATCGAGTGCGTCTCGGTGATTCTGCAGGTGGGCAGCTTCAAGCTGCGAGGGAAACGAATTTTCAAGATGGCGCCGTTGCACCATCATTTCGAGGCCATCGGATGGCACGAGTCGAAGGTGATCGTGCGGTTCTGGATTGTGGGCCTGGTGATGGCGCTGTTCGCGCTGACGACTTTGAAGTTGAGGTAGCAATGGATTTCGCGGGTTTGAAGGTGCTGGTGGTGGGCTTAGGCAAGTCGGGCCTGTCCGCCATCAAGCTCCTGGTCGAGAAGGGAGCGCACCCTCATGGGACCGACTCCCGGCCACTGGAGCAGTTGCCGGGAGCCGGCCCGTTTTTTCAGGAATCGGGCGTTCCGTTTCACCCGCAAAGCGCTGAGTTGTTTCGCGAGTTTCCTTTGATTGTGCTGTCTCCGGGTGTGCCGCTTGATCTGCCGGGGTTGGATGTGGCACGGGCCGCGGGGGTGAAGATTACCGGCGAAGTGGAACTGGCCGCGACCTTTTTGAAGGGCCGCAATATCGGCATCACCGGCGCCAATGGGAAGACCACGACTACGGCGCTGATCGGACATTTGCTGAGGGAGAACAGCATCGCCTGCCAGGTGGGGGGCAATATCGGCCTCCCACCGACGGCGATGATTGCCGGTTCGCGCGAAGAGCAGTGGAATGTGCTGGAGTTGTCGAGCTTCCAGTTGGAGACGATTGACCGGTTTCATGCGGAGATTGGGGTTTGTCTGAACGTGACACCCGATCATCTCGACCGGCACCATACGTTTGAGGCTTATGCCGCGGCGAAACGGCGCCTGTTCGAGACGCAGCGCGCAGGAGATTGGGCTGTGTTGAACGCCGACGATCCGGTGACGGCGGCTTACGCGATGGCGACTCCTGCCCAGACGGTGTGGTTCAGTTTGCGAGGTAAAGTGGAGCGCGGGTTGTGGCTGGAAGATGGCCATGTGCTGCACGATGGAGCGATGCTGATGCCCGCCGCGGAGATACCGCTGCGCGGACGGCACAACATTGAGAACGTGATGGCCGCGGCGGGAGCAGCCCGTCTGGCCGGCGCTTCGCCCGATGGGATTCGTGCCGCGGTGCGCACCTTTCCTGGTGTTGAGCATCGCATCGAGTTTGTCCGCGAGTTGCGCGGCGTGCGCTATTACAACGATTCGAAGGCTACTAACGTGGACGCGACATTGAAAGCAATCGACGCGTTTGACGGCGGGTTGTGGATTATTCTCGGCGGCAAGGATAAGGGCAGCGATTACCGCCCTCTGGCCGCGGCACTGCAGGGGAGATGCCGCGCGGCGCTGCTAATCGGCGCGGCGGCGGAGAAGATCGCCGGCCAGTTGGAAGGGAGTGTGCCGATGATGGCCTGCGGGACGCTGGAGGCGGCGGTGGCGCATGCTTCGGAGCGGGCTGAGGCGGGCGATACGGTGTTGCTGGCGCCTGCCTGCGCCAGTTTTGACCAATTTCAGAACTACGAAGAACGGGGCAGGACGTTTAAAACATTTGTTAGTAAGATTGTTTGAGCCAGGGAGTACAGGAAATGGCACAGCGATTGAAGACAGACTGGACATTGTTTCTCACCATCGTGGGGATGGTGTGTTTCGGCATCGTGATGGTGTATAGCGCCTCGGCCGTGATGGCGGAAGTGCGTTTCAAGGACGGGAACCGCTTTCTGCTGCGCCAGATTGGCTTCGCCATCGCCGGGTTCAGTTTGCTGATGTACTTCAAGCGCAAGGACTACCGGCGTTTGAGCGGGCCCACGTGGGCGTTCGCTCCACTCGGATTAGTGCTGGCGGCGCTGGTGGTGGTGTATTTCACCGATCCATCCAGCCACCGCTGGTTGGGATATGGAGCGGCGCGCATCCAGCCGTCTGAATTCGCGAAACCCGCCCTGGTTGTTTTTCTGGCATGGTTTGTGACGCGACGCGCACATGCCATTAATGCCCGCCACACGCTGTGGCCTGCCGCGCTCGCCTTGAGCGTACTGGCAGCCAGCGTGATTGTGGCCGATCTTGGGACCGCCGCCGTACTCATGTGCACCGCGGCGGCGGTCTTTTATGTGGCAGGCCTGGACCGCCGCTATTTCTTTTTCGCGGTGGGGGCCTGCCTTCTTGTTTTACCGTTGGCGATTCTATCAAAGCCATACCGGGTGCACCGCATCATCGGGTACATCGATCCCGAGTACACGATTCTGGACCGCATCGATCCCAACGGGTACATCAAGAACTGGGCGAATACTTCGATTACGACGCGCGACGCCAGTTATCAGGCGCGGCAATCGAAGATCGCGGTGGCCACCGGCGGCACGTTGGGCAAGGGCCTGATGGAGAGCAAGCAGAAACTCCTGTTCCTGCCCGAAGCGCACAACGATTTCATTTTTGCCGTGATTGGCGAGGAACTCGGTCTGTGGGGCGCCACCTGCGTGCTGATCGGCTATCTGGTGATTCTCTGGCGCGGGCTACGGCTCTATTGGACTGTGCCGGATGATTTCGGCCGTTATCTGGCGTTGGGCGTTACCGTGGCCGTGGTGGCCCAGGCTTTGATCAATATCAGCGTCGTGCTGGACATGGCGCCAACGAAAGGGTTTCCGCTCCCACTCATCAGCTACGGCGGCAGTTCGCTGCTGAGTTCGCTGATGTCATTGGGGGTGCTGATGAGCGTCAGCGATCACGCGGGGTAGTAGATGAAGGTCCGCATCCGCCAGAAGTACAAAATGAGCAAGCCGAAGGACTCCGGGCCTGTGCCGGATAGCGGTGTGCACAAGCTACCGTTCCTGTTGACTGGCGGAGGAACTGGCGGACATGTGATTCCGGCGATTGCCGTTGCGCGGGAGTTGCGGCGGCGCGGGCATCAGCCGTTCTTTGTTGGCACGAAGGAGGGGATGGAAAGCAAGCTGGTGCCGAAGGAAAGTTTCCCTATTGAATATGTGGAGATAGGGGGATTGAAGCGTGTTGGTTGGAAGCAAACGCTACGTACTGTGCTGCAACTGCCGCTGGCTGTGTGGAAGGCAACGCGCATCGTGCAGGAGCATCAACCCGCGGCGCTTTTCAGTATGGGCGGATATGTGGCAGGGCCGGCGACGATTGCGGCGTGGTTTCTGCGCTGCCCCATTGTGTTGATGGAGCCGAACGCGATGCCCGGCATGGCGAACCGGTATGCCGGCAAGCTGGCTACCAAGGCGCTGCTGAGCTTTGAGGAAGCGAAGCAGTTTTTCCCGGCGCGCAAGGTGGAGATGACAGGGCTACCGGTGCGGAACGAGTTTTTCGAGGTTCAGCCGAAGATGCCGGCGCCGGAACTGACGGTGCTGGTGACCGGCGGTAGCCGCGGGTCAAGGCGGTTGAACGAAGCAGGGCGCGCCAGTTGGCCCTTGTTCCTCAAAGAGAACGTGCATGTGCGCTGGATTCACCAGTCCGGCTCGCAGGATTTCGAAGAGATGGCTGCGGCTTTTGCCGCCAGTGGCGCGCAAGGTGAAGTGGTGCCGTTTGTCGACAACATGCCGCGTGCATTTGCGCAGTGCGACCTGGTGGTTTGCCGGTCGGGCGCCGGCGCAGTGGCTGAGCTTGCCGCGGCAGGAAAGCCGTCGGTACTGGTTCCCTTTCCGTACGCGGCCGATCAGCACCAGTTGAAGAATGCGGAAGCGATGTCCAAGGCAGGGGCGGCGCGGGTGATTCTGGATCGGGAACTGACCGGTGAGGAGCTGTTTCACACCATTCGCGATTTCGCGAAACAGCCCGGCAAGTTGCTGGAGATGGGGGCCGCGGCGCGGCGGTTCGCCGCACCAAATGCGGCCAAGAGGACGGTGGAAATTCTAGAGGAGGAAGCGGCCAGGGCACTGGGCTGGAAAGCCAGTTGACAGGATGCTCCGGAGCCGGAACAATTGTAGTTCAAAATGTTTTTTAAGCCCCAACGTTTTCACTTCACCGGGATCGGCGGAATCGGCATGAGCGGCATTGCCGAGGTGTTGCTGAACATGGGCTACGAGATCACAGGATCGGATGCGAAACTGAGCCCGATCACGGAGCGGCTGACTGCTCTGGGAGCGAAGATCTGGCAGGGGCACGATGGGACGCACGTCGCGGGGGCTAAGGCCCTGGTGGTGAGTTCTGCTATTGAGCCGACGAATCCGGAATTGCAGGCCGCCAAGCGTTTGCAGATCCCGATCATCCCGCGCGGGGAGCTGCTGGCCGAACTGATGCGGCTGAAGTACGGAATCGCCGTCGGTGGAAGCCACGGGAAGACGACCACCACATCGATTCTGGCGTCTCTGCTGAGCGGCGCGGGGTTGGATCCAACTGTTGTTGTCGGCGGAAGAGTGAAGGGCATGGGGGGCTCGAACGCCCGCGTCGGGAAGAGCGATTTTCTGCTGGTGGAATCGGATGAAAGCGACGGGTCGTTTTTGAAACTGGCCCCCATCATCGCGGTAGTTACCAATATCGACCGTGAGCACCTGGATCACTATCATTCGCTGGACGAGATCCTGCAGGCGTTTCTTGCATTCGTGAACAAGGTGCCGTTCTACGGCACGTCCATCCTATGCCTGGATGACGAGAACGTACAAAGCATTCTGCCGAAGGTGCAACGGCGCACGGTAACGTACGGGGTGAATCCGCAGGCCGATTTATTCATCACCTCGTCTTCGAGCGGACCGCTTGCGAGCGAGTTCACGTTGCGCCTGCGCGGCAAGGATCTTGGTTCGTTCCGCGTAGGCGTTCCTGGTCCGCACAACGTGCTGAATGCGACAGCGGCTGTCGCGGTTGGCCTGGAATTGGAAGTGCCGCTTGAAAAGATCCGATCCGGGTTAGAGAGCTTCAGTGGTGTCGACCGCCGCTTTCAGATTCGCGGCGTCGCCGAGAGCGTCACCGTGATTGACGATTACGGGCATCATCCGACCGAGATCCGGGCGACTCTGGCGACGGCTCGCACGTGTCCGTTCGGGCGGGTGGTTGTGTTGTTCCAACCGCATCGCTACACGCGGACGCAGGCACTGATGGACGAATTCGCACGGGCATTTCATCAAGCCGACGCGGTGGTTTTGCTGGATATCTACGCCGCTTCGGAGTCGCCGATTGACGGCGTGGATTCCGGCCGGCTGCTGGAGAAATTGCGAGAGTACGGACATCGATCCGCGGAATATGCCCCGAGCATGGAGGAAGGAATCGCGCGTGTTGCCGCATTGGCGCAACCCGGCGACGCCATCATCACGCTGGGCGCGGGGAGCGTTTCGCAAGCAGGGGATAGGATTCTGGAGGCAATACGCGCCAGAGAGGGAGTCAAGGGGTAACATGGCTCGACGCATTGTGGAAGAAGAGCTTCCGCTCGATGAAGCAAAACAGGAGGAGAAGGCTCCCGTTGTGGAGCGGGCGCCGAAGCGCGCCACGAGATCGGCAAAGAAGGAGGACGCTGTGCCGAAGCGCCGCTGGATTCAGTGGTTGTACTGGACGATTCCGGTGTTCGCGCTGGCCGGCGCATTTCTTGTGGTGGCTGCGTTTCACCGGGTGGAATCGTTCCTCATCAACGATCAGCGGTTCCATCTGCACGGCAATGCGGATTATGGAAAAGCGCCGGAGAATCTGAACCTGACCGGCATCAAACGCGCACCACAGGCGGATATTCAGCGTGTGTTCGAGAACGACTTCGGGCGCAGTCTCTACCTGCTTTCGGTGAACGACCGCCGCGAAGCATTGCTCAAGGTGGATTGGGTGAAGGACGCCACGGTTTCGCGGCGTTGGCCCAACCAACTCGTGGTGCGCATCATCGAGCGTGAGCCGGTCGCCGTGGCCCAGGTGAACGTGCGCGGGGCTTCGCCTGTGTTTCAGATGATCGATATGGATGGAATGCTGATGCCGATTCCGCGCGGCGAGAAAGTGGACAAGTATCCCGTGCTGACCGGTTTTGCGACCAATGAGGCGAAGCCGTCCCGCAAGATGCGCGTGGAGCACGCCATGGCGATGCTGAGCGACTTGGGGCCTTTGCGCTCGATGTTCGCGGAGATTGACGTACGCGACCCCGGCAATCTGCAAGCAACACTGCAAGTGGATTCGAACGCCGTCACCTTGCGCATGGGGAACAAGAATTACCGTAAGCGGCTGCAGAATTTCCTCAATCACCAGGAGCGGATCCGCCAACAACGGCCGGAGGCACGCACGTTCGATTTGCGCATTGATGGACGGATTACGGCGGTGGAAGGAGAGACCAATGGCGACTAATGTACGATCGCAGCTAGCCGTTGGGCTGGATGTGGGCAGCGCCTGGACACGGTGCGTGATTCTGACGCTGGACCACGGGCACCTCAAGTTTCTGGGTTACGGACAGGCTCCCGGCAAAGGGTGGGTCAAGGGGCGCGTGGCCGATTCGGGGGCGATTGCGGAAAGCGTGCAATACGCCGTGCGCGATGCCGAACGGATGGCGCGAGTTTCGGTGGAGTCGGCGGTAACGGGAATCGGCGGAACCAGTGTGGTTGGCTTCGCCAGCCGCGGTGTGTACGAATTTGGACGGCCGCGGCATATTGAACACGGCGATTTGAGCTATGCGGTGCATCTGGCGTCGCGAGTGCGTTTGGAAGACGACCGCTACGTGCTGCAGATGCTGCCGATGGACTTCACGTTGGACGGACGGGCCGGCTTCCGCAATCCGAAGGGCGCGGTCTGCACGCGCCTGGAAGCGAACGTATACGTGGTGACGTGCAGTTCCCGCGAGCATCAGGCTTTGATCGGGGCCATCCACCAGGCGCACCTCGCGGTGGAAGAAACGATTCTGGAGCCGGTGGCTGCTGCCTATGCCTGCATTCTGCCTGAGGATCGCACGCGCGGCGTGGCGCTGATCGACATAGGGGCGCATTCCTCGAGCGTGGTGGTTTATGACGGCGATGCGCTGCTGCGCGCCGTGGGTGTTCCCGTTGGCGGCGATCACTTCACGCGCGATCTGTCGCAGGTGCTGAAGGTGGTGTATGAAGACGCCCAGCAATTGAAGGAAGAGTATGGCTGCGCGATTCTGGGGTTGACGTCAGATTCCAGCTATATTGAAATCCCGTCACCCGAAGGCCGAGCGCCGCGTGAGGCGACGCGGCGGCATTTGAACGAGATTTTGGAGGCCCGCGCGGGCGAGTTGTTCTACATGCTGCGCACGGAACTGGCGAAGACTGGTATGGAGCAATCGCTGCTGGAGGGAGTGATCCTCACCGGCGGCGCGGCGATGTTGACCGGGATGTGCGACATGGCGGAAGGCGTACTGAACTGCCAGGCGCGCAACGGACTGGTGTTGGGAGTGGAAGATTGGCCGGAAGAGATCGATACGCCTGCGTGGACTTGCGCGGCGGGGCTGGCGATGTATTCGGCGCGTCTGAAGTCGCACAAAGAGCCGAAGCGGATGGTGCCGAGCCTGGTGGACTTCGTATTCAAATAAGGTGCACACCCATGCTATTTGACGACTTGAGTGACATGCAGGAAGACGTACAGCCGATCGATGGTCCGCGCCAGGCAATGCGCCGGGAGCCGCCGCCGATGGACGCATTGAAGTTCGACATTCAGGACGATGTTCCCGAAGGCACGCGGATCAAGGTGATCGGCGTGGGCGGGGCAGGCTCGAATGCCGTGGGCCGGATGTTCCGCCAGGGCATCCGCGGCGTGGAGTTTTACGTCGTCAACACGGACAGACAGGCTTTGCATGCCTCACCGGTTCCCAACAAGCTGTTGATCGGGCACCGGGTGACGGGTGGACTGGGCGCAGGCTCTGATCCTGCCATGGGCAAGGAAGCCGCCATGGAAAGCACCAGCGAGATTCTGGAGATTCTCGATGGAGCGCAGATGGTCTTTGTCGCCGCGGGCATGGGTGGAGGCACCGGCACAGGCGCCGCGCCGATGATCGCTTCCTGGGCGCGTGAAATGAGCGCGCTCACGGTGGCCATTGTTACTACTCCGTTCACCTTTGAAGGCGCGCGCCGGAAGCGCATTGCGGAGAAGGGGATTGAGGAACTGGCGGAGACCGTTGATACTTTGATCCGGGTTCCGAACGAGAAACTGAAGACGCTGGTGCCGAAGGGGACGCCGCTGACGGAATCTTTCCGTGTCGCCGATGAAGTGCTGGAGCAGGCGGTGTCCGGGATCGCCGAGATCGTCAACACGGCTGGCATGATCAATCGAGACTTCTCCGACGTTCGCGCCATCATGCAGGGCATGGGCCGCGCGATGGTGGGTTGCGCTACGGCAAGCGGTGAGAACGCGATGATCGAGGCGGCTGAGAGGGCCGTAAACAGCCCGATGCTGGAAGAAGGCGAGATGCAGGGCGCGCGCGGGATGCTGATTCAAATCGTGGGATCGAGTCAGATTTCGCTCGACTCCGTCGACGAAGCGTGCATGCTGATCCAGGAAGCTGCCGGCAACGAAGACGTCAATTTGAATTTCGGTGTTTCCATTGATGAAGCGATGGAAGACCGGGTGAAGGTGACGGTGATTGCGACGGGATTCGAAGAGCGGCTTGAGCCGGAGCCTGTGCCGGCGCCACCTCCGCCTGTGGTGAAGGAAAGCTTCGTCCCGCCTCCCGCTCCTCTCCCACCTGCTCCGGTTGTGGAACCCGAACCGCCGCCTGTGCCGCAGACGTCGCGCGTGAGCTACTACACGGCTCCCGCGATTTCCGTGCCGCCGACGCTACCCGTGGAGCCGGCGCCGGTTATCGAACCTGAACCTGAGCCAGTGTCTGTGGAGGAGATTGAACACGAGCACGCAATGGCCGCCGTGGCCAATGGGTCCTCGCATCTGGATGAACCGGCGAAGGTGATGGATGATCTGGATGTGCCCGCGTTCCTGCGTAAAGAACGGCGGTGGTGGTCGTAGTGAACGGCCGCTTGCTTCACGCGCGCGGCTCAGAAGCGGTGCCCATCCAGCCGAGAATCATCGCGACGGTGAGGAGAATGGCGCCTGTCCAGTAGGGGGCGCCGGGTCCCATCGTGTCGAATACTCCGCCTGCGTAGATTGGGCCCGCGACGCGAGTCAGGCTGAGCACGGATTGCGTCGAGCCCAAAAGCCAGCCTTGTTCGCGCGCACTGACTTTGTGCGACATCATGGCCATGTAGGCAGTGCTGGCGAAGCCTACGCCGGAGACACCGATGATGGCAAGCAGTAGTTGCGGCGTCGTCTGCGCAAAAGCCACTCCGAGGAATCCGGCGATGAGCAGCCCCATGCCGAGCGTGGCGATCTTCTGCTCGCCCAGCACCGGATTGAGCCGCCGCACGAGCACCCCTTGGACCAGGGCTGCCAGCAAGCCGATATAGGCGAACACCCAGGCATTCTGTTGCGGCGTGTAGTGGAAGCGGATCAGGGTAAAGAGCGAGAAGTTGCTCTGCAGGCTGCTGAAGGCGAAGTTCAAAACAAAGATAGCGGACAACAGAAGCACCAGTTCCTTGCGCATCACCAGATCGATGAGCGGCCTGACCGGACTCAGTTCCGTCCAGTGGAAGGGCTTCTGGCGGCGCAGTTCAGGGTCGAGAGATTCGGGGAGGACGAAGTAGCCGAGGGTCGCGGTGATGAGGCCGAGAATGCCGGCGCCATAGGCGGGGGCATGCACGCTGATATTGCTGAGGAAGCCGCCCACGGCGGGCCCGATGACGAAACCCAATCCAAACGCCGCGCCGATCAAGCCGAAGTTTTTCGCACGGTCCTCGGGAGGAGTGACATCGGCGATGTAGGCCTGTGCGGTAGAGATGTTGCCGCCGGTGAACCCGTCGATGATGCGGGAGAGGAACATCACGGGAAGGGAAGTAGCAATGGCGAACAGAAAGTATCCGAAGGCTGAGCCGAGGATGCTGAGTAGCAACACGGGGCGGCGTCCATAGCGATCGGACAGCACGCCGAGTACGGGGCTGGCGACGAATTGAGCCGCGGAAAAGCTGGTGGACAGCAGGCCGATGGTAGTGGCGTCGGTGCGGAATTGCCGCACCAGATAGGGAATGATGGGTAGCAGGATTCCTGCTCCCAGCAGATCCAAGAATACTGTCAGGAACAAGAAGGTGAGTGCCCTCTTGGACGGGGGCTTGGCCACTTTAGATCACCGCGGCTTGTTTCTCGGTAATGAAGGCTTCGATCACGTCGCCTGGTTTGATGTCGTTGTAGTTGTGAATGCCGATACCGCACTCATAACCCGTCTTCACTTCGCTTGCGTCGTCCTTGAAACGCTTGAGCGATGCAATCTTGCCGGTGAAGACCACCACGTTGTCGCGCAGCAGGCGCAACTGGCTGTCGCGCGTGATGCTGCCCTCGGTGACGTAGCAACCGGCGATGGTGCCCACCTTGGTGATGCGGAAGGTGTCGCGCACATCGGCGCGGCCCTTAAATGTTTCTTTGATCACCGGCTCCAGCAATCCGGCCATCGCCTTCTTCATCTCGTCGGTAAGTTCGTAGATGATGGTGTGGAGGCGGATGTCGACCTTTTCCTGCTCGGCGATCGCCGATGCGTTCTTGTCCGGCCGCACGTTGAAGCCAACGATGATGCCGTTTGAAGCCGAGGCTAGCAGCACGTCAGTTTCGGTGATGGCGCCAACGCCGGTGTGGAGCACGCGCACGCGCACCTTATCCGTGCTGAGCTTCTGCAAGGCGTCGCTGAGCACTTCGCAGGTGCCGCCGACGTCCGCCTTGAGGATGATGTTGAGTTCCTTGATCTCGCCTTCCTTGAGGCTCATGGCGAGCGTTTCGAGGGTGACGCGGGCACCCTTCTTCATCTGCTCTTCGCGTTCCTTGGCTTCGCGATAGACAACGATCTGCTTGGCCTTGGCCGTATCCGTCACCACCTGGAAGGTGTCACCGACCTCGGGTACTTCATCGAGGCCGAGTACTTCCACGGGCATGGATGGGCCGGCTTCCTTGAGCGCGTTGCCGCGGTCATCGAACATAGCGCGAACACGCGAGAATACAGAACCGCAGACGAAGTAATCGCCGACTCGGAGCGTACCCTTGCGCACCAGTACGGTGGCCACGGGGCCGCGTCCGCGATCGAGTTCGGCTTCGAGCACCGTGCCCACGGCGGGCCGATTCGGATTCGCCTTGAAGCTCTGCATGTCGGTGACAAGCAGAATCATTTCGAGCAGCAGTTCGAGGTTCTGGCCGGTCTTGGCCGAGAGCGGAACTGTAACAGTGTCGCCGCCCCACTCTTCGGGCATCAAGCCGTTCTCGGTGAGTTGCTGCTTAATGCGGTCTGGCTGAGCTTCGGGCTTGTCGATCTTGTTTACCGCGACAATGATGGGAACCTTGGCGGCGCGGGCGTGATCGATGGCTTCCTTGGTTTGCGGCATGACGCCGTCGTCGGCGGCTACGACAAGGATGACGATGTCCGTCACCTTGGCGCCGCGGGCGCGCAT
>JAFDVS010000078.1 GCA_018268935.1 Acidobacteriota bacterium
TGCGCAACGGCCTGCTGCGCGCCATCAACCAGATCCGGGCCGAGGATCTCGCCACATACGGACGCACGCTCACCAACGCAGTCACCAATGAAGCGCAGGCGAGGGCCAATGGGATTGCGTATCCTTACCCTGGCTTCCGGGGCACGGTCGCCAGCGCGCTGCGCGAGTATCCGCAAGTGTTCGGCAACACCACGATCCAGGACTACGGTGCGCCTCTCGGCTTCTCCAATTATCATTCGCTGCAGGTTTCCTTCAATCGCCAGATCAAAAAGGGAACCAGCATCTTCGGGAACTACGTTTGGTCGAAGGCGCTGACCAACACGATCTCCTCCATGGCTTCAAAGAACAATGCTCCGTTCGACTACTACAACCTGAAGCTGGACAAGACGTTCTCTGACGGAGACATTCCGCACGCGTTGAAGCTGACGTTCTTCAGCGATCTTCCCTTTGGAAGAGGCAAAACGTTACTTGGCTCGGCCCCGGCGGTAGTGAATCATTTAGTGGGCGGGTGGAACATTTCGGGGATTCTGAACTATATCGGCGGCACGGCATTGAGCTTCGGATCGAGCACCCCGCTGTCGAACGGATGGAACGGCGGATCGAATCGCGACAACGTGCTTGCTGGGGATCTGCGCGCGGCGGGCTTTGACAAATCGAATTTCAATCTTGGGAATACGTCCGCGCCGTCGAATACTTACATCGACAAGAGCAAGTTCTCCCAGCCGGCCCCGCTGCTGCTCGGAACCGGCGCTCGCCGTTTCGGCCAGTTGCGCGGATTCGGCACGATGAACGAGGATCTGGTGTTACGCAAGGCGATTCTCAACCACGACCGTTATCGCTGGCTGATCCGCGCGGAATTGTTGAATGCCTTCAACCGTTCCACGCTGGCCGGTATTAATACGAACGTGAACAACGCGCTGTTCGGGCAGGTGACGAACATCACGGGCAACCGCCAGATCCAGTTGGTCACCCGCTTTGAGTTCTGAGAGGGCCGTCAGTTCCGGGCTTTCTGGATCAAACGATCAATGGCGCCTTCAGCCTTGCTGACAGCTTGTTCGACTTCGATTCGGGTGGTTTGCCAAGCTTCGACAGCTTTGTCATCCCAGGTGGACATGCGGTCTTTGAGACGCTTCGACTCGGCGCGCATGTCTTTGGCCGCAGCTTGAAGTTCGGCTTTCGCCTTGGCCGAGGCCTTGCTCGCTTTGGCATCCAACTCGTCGATGCGGCGGTCGAGGTCCGCGATTCTGGCCTCTCCTTCGCGTTTAGCGCGGGCAGCCTGCTCCTTGGTGAAGTCGACGGCGGTTTGCGCTGCTTCCGTGGATTCACGCTTCACGTCGTCGGCGGTTGTTTTCGTTTCGCGAGAGCATCCTGAGGAAACGATGAGTGCGAGTGCGGCGATCGTGATTCTTGTCATGTTGCGTTGACTCCTTGTTCAGTAGAGCGCCGGGGCGTGAGACACGTTACGAAAGCGGTAACGGTGAAGGTGTTGCGCGTGTCCAGATTCGCAGAAAGGAGTTCGCGATATGTTTCTGCGAATCACACTTGTCACAGTGATGACAGCCGCCATGGGGCTGGCAACTCATGAGTTGGAGCGTGTGCAGGAAGCAGACAAAGTTCTGCAGGAAATTATGAAGGTGCCGGAGACAGGCATTCCTCAGGATCTGTTGGAGAAGGCCCACTGCATGGTGATCGTGCCGGGAATGAAGAAGGCAGGGTTCATAGTCGGAGGGCGGTATGGTGTGGGCGTGGCGACATGCCGGAATCCGAAAGGAAAGATGGGATGGACAGCGCCGTCCACGGTCCGGATTGAGGGTGGAAGCTTTGGTCTTCAGATCGGCGGAGGGGAAGTAGACGTCGTATTAATGGTGATGAACGCCCGCGGTGCGGAAAAGCTGATGAAGAGTGAGTTCACGCTGGGTGGGGAAGCGTCGGCGATGGCGGGTCCGGTGGGCCGGTCGGCAAAGGCTGAGACGGATGCCTTGATGCACGCTGAGATTCTGTCGTACTCGCGGTCACGGGGGCTATTTGCCGGCGCGGAGATCACCGGAGCAACACTGCGATCCGATGATGACGCCAACAAGGTTTTGTATGGGAAGGCGATTACGCACGAAGATATCTTGCACGGCAAAGCGGGGAAGATGCCGCAAGTGGCCCAGCCTCTGATCGCGCGGCTGAACAGGCTTTCGGCAGTGGAAGCGCGCTAGGAGACAAAAGAGAACGGGGCAGGCGCTGCCACCTGCCCCGCTGAGTCTGTGAGTGTGTGTGTCTTACTTGGAGGCGACTCGAAGGTTGTTCTCGACAGAGAAGACGCCGGCGACGCCGTTGGCTCGCAGATTGGCGATGTTCTTGTCCATCTCGCGGGCTACCACGCCTTCCAGCCGCACATTGCCGTTGTTTACGATGATGTGGATGCCGGGGATGGCGCCGAGCGCGTAGCGGTCGAGGCCGGGGTAAGAGTAGATAGCGCGGAACAAGGCGAGACGCAGCCGGTCATCGAAGGGCGAGAGCGGCAGGACCTCGATCTTGTTGTTGACATGGGCGACACCTTCGATCCGCTTCACAACGTTTTCGGCGCTCGATTTGAGGGTGGGGCGGGTCACCTGACCGAAGAGGGTGACTTCATCGCCGTTGACCTGGAATGCGAGGTTGTCGAACACGTTGTAGAAGGGAAGGGTGACCAGTTCCTTGCGGATCTTTTCCTCCATGGGTTTGGCGGGAGCGGCCGCGGAGCTGGACGAAGCGGGTAACATCATCGCAGCGGCGAGCAGGGTCCCTGCCAGGATCATCGTTTTCTTTGTATTTTTCATTGTTGTTGTCTCCTTTGTGCTGCCTACACCCGAACAGATGCGAGGAGTGGGTGGCGGGTTTCAGGGGACGCGTAATTTTTTCTGAAAAGATGTTCTTTTTCAGTAAGTTGGCCGGATTCCACCAGGTTGGTGGTGGATATCCACCAGCAGTCTTCGTCAGAGCTTCACGCCGTCGAAATTGGCGCGGAGGACACGGAGGACGTTCTGGCCGAGGATTTTGGCGACGGTGGTATCGGAATGGCCCCGCTGGACCATGCCGATGGTGAAGACGGGCCAGTTGGTCCAGGCCATGGAGCGGGTTTGTTCGGGCGTGCCACCGCCGAGGGAACCGGCGGGCCAGAGTGCTTCCCAACGGGTGCGCTGCCGGTTGCGTTTGGGGAGTTTTCTGGTTTCGGCGGCGGCGTTGCGAGAGAGGTAGGCGACGTCCGTGCCAATGGCGACGTGATCGGGGCCGAAGGTTTTGACGGCGTAATCGATGTGGTCGAGCATGGCCCGGATGTCGCCTGTGCGTCCGAGGAATTCGGGGATCGAGCAGATGCCGATCAAGCCGCCTGTGTCGCAGATGGCTTTGACGACTTCGTCGGGCTTGGAGCGGATGTGGCGGTGGAGTGCGGTGCAGGTGGTGTGGCTGGCTACCATGGGCTTCTTCGAAGCTTTGGCTGCTTCGAGGCTGGTGCGCCAACCGGAGTGGGCGACATCGACGATGACTCCGGTGCGATTCATTTCGGCGATGGCGGCGTGGCCGAAGTCGGAGAGCCCTGCGTTGGCCGGTTCCCCGCAACCGTCGCCGAGTGCGTTGCGGCGGTTGTAGGTGAGGTGCATCATGCGCACGCCGAGTTGAAAGAAGATGCGGATGTAGCGGAGTTCTTCTTCGACGGAGACCCAGTCCTGGGGGATGGGGACTCCGTTGCCGGTGAGGGTGATGGAGTGGCGGCCGGCCTTTTTGGCGGCGAGGATATCGTCGGGGTTGACGCAGAGGGAGACGTGGTCGCGTAGGTGTTGGGCTGTGTAGGTGTAGCGGGCGAGCCGTTTGATGAGGCGCATGGGGGCGGAGCCTTCTTCGCCGGCGTTTTGGACGATGCACGTGACGCCCGCGGCGCGCCAGGCGTCGAGGTATTCCTTGCGCTCTGCCGGGTTGGTGACGTAGCGGGTCATGGCCTGCTCTTCGAGGAGGTCCTGGATTTCGAGGTCGGAGGCACCTGCTTCGATGGCGGATTTGATAGCGTCGCCGTCGATGGCGGCGCGAGGCATGAAGCCGTAGGATTCGACGACGGTGGATTTGGCGTGGAGTTCGAGGCCGTGCTGGATTTGCTTTTCGGTTGGGGCGAGGAGTTTGAGGGCGATGGCGCGGGATTGCTCAATGACTTCATTGGGAGGCGCGAGTTGGGGGAAGGCGTAATAGGCGCCGAGGGGAGTGGCGAGGAAGGAGCGGCGGTGCATGGGGGTATCTTATCGCGGTGGGTAGATGAGGCAGTGACACCCGTCCTATTTCCAGTAGTGTGGGAATAGGAAGGAAGCCCGACGTTAACGCTCAAGGCGTGGATTGAAAGTTGGCCGAGGAGGTATCGGAAACGCCTGTGCGTCAATCGCTCAAGACTGGCCGGGGCATGCTCGCCAAGTTTGGGCGTGCGCCTTCCGCCGAGGAGATTGATGAGAACAGACGCGAAATGTTCCGCAACTTCGGTCAGGAGTTCCAGCTGATCGACGACGGACGTCTATCCTTCGCGGCCGCCGAGTTTATCGAAGAGGCCGCGGCGGCTGGAAGGAGGATTGTTGTCTCCTCGGATAGCCTCGCGGAAATTGTCTACCTTATAGAGAAGAATCGTGTGGCGGCAGGCACCTATGCGGAAGTGAAGACGGCGATCGCCGATCCTGAGCGTTTGGTAGGCCTTGAAGGCCTTGGAGCGAGTGTCCCCGGTTGGTGATTTCTGAGTGAGTGGTACTTCGGTGAAGATGCGATGTGCGGCGGGTGGTGGATGTGGCTCGGGCGTTTGTGAAGTGCCGCATGTCATGGGTGTGTAAGGACTCGAATACTTACTGGAACCGGCGCAGCATCCTTGGTCTCCACGATTCCGGGTTGGAGGGCGAGAATGGCTTCGCACATTTCGTCGAAGATTTCGAGGCGATCCTGTGCGGGGAGGGGATTGGAACGATTGTGCCTTGTGCCATGAGGACTCCTCGGGGCGGTCGTGGGAGATCGAGGCGGTCGGCATGTGCACAGGAGAGCGGAGAGTTGGTCGTGTAGTTCCAGTACGAAAGATTTTTAGCCGATTGAAGTGATTCTTACGCCATACGATTGTGAACCCGGCTGTCTGCCCGAATGGGTGGAGGCGGGGTGGTGTATTTGATTATTGCGGAGGATATTTTCATGCGTTTGCGGAATCGAATTACCCGGTTGGCGATGATGTGTTTGCTGGTTGCGCCGTGCGCGGTGCGGGCGGATGTGGTGTACACGCACCGGTTGACGTCGACGCCGTTCTTCGGTTCGCCCAACTTTTTCAATGGGGTCACATATAATCGAACCGATTTCTTTGCGGACGTTGATTTGGGGAGCGGGTTCGATCTGACCGGAGCGGGCGGGAACTTAACCCTTCAACTATTGGCGCCGGTGGGGAAACAGATCGAGATTGTCACCGATGTGACGGTGTGGCGCAGTGCTTTGGCCGTATTTGCGGGTGGGCCGCAAAGTTCCGAGTCATCGTTGGCGGTCTCCATGACACCGGGATTTGTTGATCTCTCCAACGGAACGCCCACCATCACGAGCAATGGGATTTTCTCCCGTACCGATCAGAACTCGGGGAATCTGTCGAACCTTCGCATGGGAACGCTAGACGGGACCTTTGGTAACTTCGTTGTGCAGATTGCAGCCGGGACCCGTTTTTCAGGCATATCCTTTACGATTCCGATTGCGCAATTGCAGGCGAATTTCCCGGGGTTTGACCTGATGTTTGGGTTGCAGTCCTTCGGCGGGTCTGATCCGGCGTTGGTGTTCAACTCGGAGGTTCAAGGGGATCAGACGGCGACCATGCCGTCCGTGGTGGCGCGTTATGTCGATGCTGCCGATGTGCCGGAGCCGGGCACCGGCATGCTGGTGTTCGCGGTGTTGGGGATTTGCGGGCTGGTGCGCAGCAGGCGGGGATGTTGAGATTGCGCTGTTCAGCCTTCCCAGGCTGAACGCGACCGGCCAGGAGGCCTGTCGCCACTTTGGTTAGTGGGATTTTACGGGCCAGTCGACGACCATGACGTTGTCTTCGTTCCGATCCGTTTGGGACCAGAGGATTTTTGAGCCGTCCCAACTGATGCGGAAGCCTGTGATTTCGCCGGGGGCGTGAATAGCGCGGATCTGCTCCTCGGGCCCGCCGGTAAAGGGGACACGTTTGACGACGGCGTTGCGGGAACTGCCGAGAATTTCGAGCATGTAGACGCCGTCGTGGCCGACGCCCCAGAAGCCGAGCCCCAGGCCCTGGGTTACGACGCGCTCGGGGCCGGTGGGGAGGGGCATGGCCCAGATTTCGTTACTGGCGCGTTGGCGGGGGTAGAAGAGCGTGCGGCCGTCGTGGGATTCCTGGGCCTCGTAGCCTCCCTTGCGAGTAATCTGTTCGGTGATGCCTGAGCCGTCGGTGCGGCGGCGCCAGATCTGGTTTGTGCCGGTGCGGTTGGAACGGAAATAGAGCCAGCGGCCATCGCGAGACCAGGCGGGGCGGCCTTCCTCGGAAGGCTCGGTGGTGAAGCGGTGGGCGACGCCACCTTCGGGTGAGACGAGGAAGATGTCGCGGTTCTCGCCGTGGGCGGAGGTGAAGGCGATTTGCCGGCCGTCGGGGGACCAACGTGGAGAGTCGGTGTAAGGGCCGTTCATGGCGGTGATCTGATGAAAGACACCGGTCCTCAGGTCGGTGACCCAGATTTCGTATTTGCCGGTGAGGTTGCTGCTGTAGGCAGCGAAGTTGCCGTCGGGCGAGAGATCGGCGCAGCAATCGGTGCCGAGGGCTCCCGGCTTGGAGACGGGGCGGTCGGAGGTTTCGGCGCGCAGATCGCCACTCCAGGCGTTGACGTCGCGGACGCGGGTGTGGAAGGAAAAGCGAGCGCCGCCGGTGCGAAACGGATTGGAGAACGAGGGCGTGACGGCATGGCCGCCGACATCGATAGCGATGTCTGTTTCACTCGTGTTGGGATAGCCTACGCGCCAGAGTTCGGCGCCGGCTGAATTGTGGCGGGCGCTGTAGACGAAGCCCTCTCCGGTGGGGAGCCATGCGAGTCCGTCGCTGATGGTGCGTGTGGTGGTGACGCGGCGCTCCTTGGCCCCCTCCCGGACGTATACATCACCGTTGTCGGGGGTGAGCATGCGGACGAACGCCAATGTGCCGTTGGGGGAGAAATGGGCTGCAGTGTCGCCGAGAATGCCGGCAGGCGGATGCGTGAGTTGGCGCCAGGTGCGTTTGCGGAGATGGAAGGCTTGGATGGAGAAGACGGAACTGCCGGCTTCGGTCTCTGACGTAATAACCTCTTCGCCATCGGGGGACCAACTGATGACATCGAAGAGCCAGATGACGGCGGTGAAACGGGAGCGGAGGCGAGCCACTTCGGTCTGACGGCCGGAGGGAAAATCGATGGTGATGATGGTTCCTGCCTCGCCGTTGAGATCGAGCGCGGCGAGACGTTTGCCATCGGGGGACCAGCGCGCGTGGGTGACCTCACTGAACTGCTGGATTTGTCCGGTGCGGAGATCTTTGACGGCAAGGCGTTGGACATTGGCGCCGAGTTCGGCGATGTAGGCGACTTTCGCACCGTCCGGACTGATGGACGGAGCGAAGCCGTTGGTGGCGATTGTTGTGGGTTCCGGGAATTGCAGAGGGCTCGGTGGAAAGGAGCGCATCCAAAGGCCGGCAAGGAACGCCGTGGCGGCGATCAGGGCGCAGGCCGTGAACCAGCGGAGTGATGGGGATTTGGTCTGGGAAAGGAAACGGCCGGGATGAACGAGATCGGCTTCGAGTTGGGCGGCTGTGCCACGGGAAGCGGCGGTCTTGGAGAGCAGCCGGGTGAGTACGGGTGACAACGGTCCATGTGGTTTTGCGCTGCAGATGACCTGGACGATCTCGTGCTGCGGAAGCCCCTTGACGGAGTAGGGAAGCACTCCTTGGAGCAATTCGTAGATGACGATTCCGAGGGAGTAGAGGTCGCTTTCCGGCAGGATTCTCGCGCCTCTGGCTTGTTCCGGAGAGGCGTAGGCGGGCGTCCAGAGGCGTGTTTGCGTTTGCGTGTGGATGCCGTCTTCCTGGGTGTTGGCGGTGAGATGAGCGATGCCGAAATCGAGGAGTTTAACTTGGCCCTCGCGGTTGACCAGGATGTTGCCAGGCTTGAGGTCGCGGTGAATGACACCCTTGCGGTGAGCGTAGGCGATGGCGTTAGCAGCCTGTCGGATTAGGGCGAGCCGGTCGGGGGGAGATAGCGCTGCATCGCGCGCATATTGCGTGATGGGCACTCCATCGACAAAATCCATGACGATGTAAGGGCGGCCGTCGGGAGTGACTCCGCCGTCCAGCAGCCGGATGATGTTGGGGTGGTCGAGGTCGGCAAGCAGTTGACGCTCACGCAGGAAACGTCGGTGGATATCCTCACCGAAGATGCCGGCTTTGAGGAGCTTGACGGCGGCGATCTTGCGGAACTGGCCGTCAATGCGCTGGGCCCGGTAGACACGGGCTGTGCCGCCCTCTCCGATGAGTTCGGTGAGCCGATAGCCGGCGATGTCTTTTTCGATCCAGGGGTCGGAAGTGCGGAGGAAGATCTCGACTGCCGATTCGGAGAGGAAGGCGGCAGATGCGGGATAGAACTGGAGGAGGGACTGAACCTCGCCGGCGACCTCGGGGTCGGGGAGAGCGGCGAGACACTGTTGGCGCTCAGTGTCGCTGAGAGGGCAGCACTGTTCAAAAGCATCCTTGATGGCCGGCCAGTTTGTGGCGGACATGACGGGCCTTTTCAGGCACACTTCCACGAGCCCCGCGCCGAGGCACGAGTGCATACAAGTATATGGCGTAAAACTCTTGCAAAGCGGATCAAGTTGCCGTAATTATGGATTGGATCCTTCTCATCCGCACAAATGGCCTCGACGATTACCGAGTTGTTGCGTCAGTGGAACGACGGCGATGAAGATGCTTTGACGGCGCTCTTGCCCCTGGTGTACGACCAGTTGCATCAGATCGCGTCGCGGGCAATTGAACAACGAACAGCATGTGTCCTTACAGCCCACGGAACTGCTGAACGAGATGTTTTTGCGGTTGAGCGAGACGGAGACTCCGAATTTTCGGAATCGCGCACATTTCTATGGGGCGATGGCAGAACTGATGCGGCGCATCCTGATTGATCTGGCGCGGAGACGGGGGGCGATGAAGCGGGGCTCGGCGGCGGTGCGTGTAGCTTTGCGCGAGGATCAGAGCATAGGGGAGATGGATCTGGATGTCGAGGCGTTGGACCATGCGTTGGCTAAGCTGGCGGGCATAGACAGCAGGCTGGCGGAGATAGTGAATCTGCGGTTCTATGTAGGGCTGAATTCGGCGCAGGCAGCGGAAGTACTGGGGGTTTCCGAGGCGACCGTGAAGCGGGACTGGTCGATTGCGAAGACGTGGTTATTGCGGGAAATGTCCGGTTAGTAGGGGCGTGTGTGATACCCTGAAACTTTCGTGGTTACAGACATCGAATCCTCCCTCTGGGCTCCCAATTCCTGGCAGACGAAGCAAGCGGCGCAGCAGCCGGTTTATGACAATCCGGCGGAGCTCGACTCCGTGGTGGCGGAGCTGTCGAAACTGCCGCCCCTGGTCACCTCCTATGAAGTAGTGCAGTTGAAGCAGCAATTTGCGGAGGCGCAGGCGGGGAAGCGATTTATTCTGCAGGGCGGCGATTGCGCCGAATCGTTTTCCGATTGTCATGGGCCGACGATTGCGTCAAAGCTGAAGATCCTGCTGCAAATGAGCCTGGTGCTGGTGCAGGGGAGCAAGCGTCCGGTAACGCGTGTGGCGCGCATTGCGGGGCAGTATGCGAAACCGCGGTCGGAGAACATGGAGACTCGAGACGGCGTATCGCTGCCGTCGTATCGCGGGGATCTGATCAACCGCGTGGCGTTCACGGCAGGGGACCGGCGTCCGGATCCGCAGTTGCTGTTGCAGGCGCATGCGCGGGCGGCGATGACGCTGAATTTTCTGCGGTCGCTATCGAAGGGCGGGTTCGCGGATCTGCATCATCCGGAGTATTGGGATTTGTCGTTCGCGGAGAATTCGCCTTTGGCGGATGAGTACCACCGGATGGCCGCGTCGATTAGTGAATCGGTGCGGTTCATGGAGAACATTCTGGGAATTCACGCGGCCGAGATCGAGCGGGTGGATTTGTTCACGGCGCACGAAGGGCTGCATCTGCACTATGAACAGGCGCAGACGAAGCGAGTGCCGCGGCGCGAGGGGTGGTTCGATTTGTCGACGCACTTCCCGTGGATCGGGCTGCGGACGAATCAGCCGGACGGGGCGCACGTGGAATACTTCCGCGGGATTGTGAATCCGATTGGAGTGAAGATCGGGCACACGACTTCGGACGAACAGATTCAGCAGTTGGTGGAGATTTTGAACCCTGGGAACGAGCCGGGGCGATTGACCTTGATTCACCGCTGTGGAGCGAAACGGGTGGCGACCGAATTACCACGGATGATTCGCGCCGTGAAGGCGACGGGGCGCGAAGTTGTGTGGGTGTGCGATCCGATGCACGGGAACACGTTTCTGACGGCGGACGGAATCAAGACGCGCAACTTCGATGGGATCTTATCGGAAGTGGAGCAGGCGTTTGATGTGCATGCGGCGGAGGGATCGAAGCTGGGCGGAGTGCACATTGAGCTGACCGGCGAGAATGTGACGGAGTGTACGGGCGGGTCGCGGGGATTGAGCGAGGAAGATTTGAAGCGGGACTACCGGTCTGAGGTGGATCCGCGGCTGAACTCCGAGCAGGCTCTGGAAATTGCGATGCTGATGGCGCGCAAAATGGCGCGCATGTAGCAGGTTCACCGATACTAAGAAGCGTGCCTTTTCCGCTGCGAGTACTGCTGGTGCTTACCGCCGCGTACATGCTGTATTTTCACGGCATGACGGCGGTGGGACTGCACGGTCCCGATGAGCCGCGGTATGCGTGGATCGGGCGGGCGATGGCGGAATCGGGGGATTGGGTGACGCCTCGCTTATGGGCTGAGCCGTGGTTTGAGAAACCGGCATTGTTGTACTGGTTGATCGCGGCGGGGTTCCGGATGGGGCTGGGAGACGATGCGGCTCCAAGATTCCTGTTGGCGGTGCTGAGTGTAGCGTTTCTGTTCGCGTATTGGCGGTTGTTGCGCGAGGAACTGACGCAGGAAGCGGCAGCATTCGCGGTGGCGATTCTGGGAACGAGCGCGGCATGGCTTGCCTATTCCCGCACAGCAGTGACGGATGTTCCGCTGAGCGTGAGCTTCGCGCTCTCGATGCTGCTGACAATGGAGTGGCAAAGGACAGGGAATCCGCGGCGGCTCATGTGGGCGGGGGTGGCGATGGGTTTTGCGATGCTGGCGAAGGGATTGGTGCCGGTGGTGCTGGCCGCGCCGCTGGTCTGGTTTGGACGGAAGCGGTTGTGGGATTTGTGGCGGTTTGCGGCGGCGGCCCTTGTGGTGGCGCTACCCTGGTATGCCCTCTGCACGGCGTCGAACGGCGCGGTGTTCCTGGAAGACTTCATCCTGAAACACCACCTGGGGCGGTTTACGACATCGGCGTTGCAGCATGTGCAGCCCTTCTGGTTCTACGTGCCGGTATTGCTGGGCGCAGTGTTTCCGTGGACTCCGTTGGTGGCGCTGTTGCGGCGGCCTACGGACGGGGCGCTACGGTTCTTAGGGGCTTGGGTGGTGTTCGGGTTTGTGTTCTTTTCGGCGGCGCAGAACAAATTGCCAGGGTATTTGCTCCCCTTGCTGCCCGGATTGGCGGCATTGCTGGGAGACGCACTCGCATCGCGCAGAAGCGGCGTGCGCTGGGTGTTAGTGGCGGCGGGTGTGCTGGTGGCCTTCACGCCGGCGATCCTACCTGCGTTGCCGGAAGCGATTTCGACAGGATCAGGCAATGCGTTGCCGAAAGTGGTGTGGTGGCATGGCGCCGTGCCGGCCGCTGTGGCCGGGCTTGTCGTGTATCTGCTGGAGGCGCGGCACGGACGCGTTTGGGCTACGGCGGTGGTGGCGATTGTGGTGGCGGCCATGGCGTGGCGCGTCGTACAGGATGCATTCCCGGCGATTGACGCGGAAGTGTCCGCGCGGAGCACTTGGCGGGCATACAAAAACAAAGCGGAGGAGATTTGTTTGGAGGAACCGCGGCGAGCGTTTCAGTATGGTGTGAACTACTACTTTCACCGGGTAGTGCCGGATTGCGAAGTGGAGAGGCGCGGGGTCCGACTGCGGCGTTGATTCCTGCTAGGCTTGCAGGTATGCGGTGCGTGTTGTGCTTTGCGCTCGCCGCGATGCTTCCCCTTGCGGCTCAGGATCTGCGGATCGGAGTTGATCCGCGGGTGGAGTTGTTTTCCATCCTGTTTCGGTTGGCCGGGTCTCCTGAATATAACTCCGGCACTATTCCTTCCTACAACCAGGCGACGGACAGGTATTTCACGGCGTTTCGTGGGCACGATGCCGTGTTGCTGGCGCGTCAAATGTGGCAGCGATACGGCATCGGGTACGACGCGGTGATGAGTCTGGCGGTGCATACCGATGGCGTACCGGAGTTGAATGAGCGAGTGGCGCTGGATTGGCCGGGGCGTGTGTTGGATTCCCGCTGGCAACCGGCCGCAACGGGGCAATTTCTGGAGGCAGCACGCCGGTTCGCGGTGGAGACGGACTTCGTTACTTTTCTGGAACAGCAGAGTGTGCTGGTAACAACGACGACCGGGCGGATGCGGAAGTTGGTGGAGGAGAACGTCGATCTGGAGTGGTTCCCCAGGTTCTATGGGAAGGCTCCGGGAGCGGCACTCTTCATCGTCCCCGGCTTGACGAATGGGACCAGTTCGTACGGGCCGCGGTTTGTAGGAATGGATGGCGCTGAAGAACTTTTCGCCATCATCGGGATATTCAGTCTGGATGGCGATGGAATGCCGGTGTTTTCAACGGGGGTTTCAAGCACGGTTGTGCATGAATTCAGCCACTCTTTTGTGAATCCGTCGGTCGATCGGATCATGAATGAGATTCGAGCGAGCGGCGACGCGGTGTGGCGGCAGGTGGCGGAGCCGATGCGGGCGCAGGGGTATTCGAACGGGCAGGCGTTGCTGTATGAATCTGTTGTGCGTGCGGCGTCGGCGCGGTATTCGCTGGCTCACGGCGGTTGGGCCGCGGGATTGGATGCGGTGCGCTATGAACAGGGGCGCTCGTTCTTCTGGACGGAGCGGCTGTATGAGTTGTTAGGGGAGTATGAAGGGGATCGGGAGCGATATCCCGATCTGGATGCGTTCCTGCCTCGCATTGCAGGGTTTTTCCTGAGCTTGCCGGACGAGTTGCCGGGGATTATCGCGGCATATCAGGCGTCCCGGCCGCGCGTGGTCTCGAGTGTGCCGCAGCCGAATGAGGTTGGGGTGGACCCGGGATTGACGCGAATTGAAGTACGGTTTGACCGGCCGATGCGGAATTCGTGGTCGGTGTACCGTGTCGCGGGGAAGGATTTCCCGGCTGTCGTGCGCGCTTCCTATGATGAGGAGCACACGGTGTTCACCCTGGAGGTGCGATTGGAGGCGGGACGCAGCTATACGTTGTCGTTCAACAACGAGAGTGGAGGCAATTTCATGACGGAGGAACGGATGCGCATCGATCCGTATGTGCTGACGTTTTCGACAAGGTAGCTCATTCCACTCGCGCGCGGATGAGGAAGTTGCCGGGACGAATGCCCGGTATCGTGTCATAGAGGAAGTAAGTGGATCCGTCGGCGCTGACGTAGGAGCGTTGCGCGGTGGTGTTGGTATCCACGGCAATGGGGTAGACGTTTGGTGGATTGAGCACAGAGAATCCAACGAGGAAACTGCCACTTTGGATGGTGATGGGGGGAACGTCGTATTCAACAAATGTGTTGAACGCGGAGACCGTGGCATTGGTGCGAGTGACAGAGACGCCGGTCAATTGCGGGCCGGAAGTGGTGGTGGCGCCACTGAGCAGTTGAATGGCGGCAGCGAGCGGCAGTCCGTTCAGAGGCTGGCCGGCGGCAGGGAACTGGATCATTACTTTTCGCAGCGTGGCGGGGTAAGTGGTTGGGGTGAGGCGATTGAGGAAGTATCCCTGGACGCCGCCCTCGTCGAAGCCGGAGGTGGTTTCCACGGTGCCGTCATCGATCTGGAGAACTCGGGTGGTGGTGGTTGTTGTTGTCCCGGATGATGGCCCGTAGGCTTCGAATTCGTGGACTTTGTAGTGATTGTAGAAGGTGGAACTGGTGACGTTGGAGAAGGCGATGCGGACGCCTGTAGCGGCGACGGGGGTGAAGGTGAGCGAAGCCCAACCGCTGGTGGCGCTGTTGTGGGAATCGCGGGTGACGGAGCCGTCGGAGTTGACGGCGGTGACGGTGAGGCGTTCGATGCCGTTGAAGCCGTTGGCGAGATTGGTGACACGGGTCCAGGTGCGATTGGCGAGCGGAGTGGAGGCGGGCGACGTTGTGTATTCGATGACGAGGTTCTTGAAGTGGTCACTGAGTGTGCCGCCGCCGCCGTCGTTGTCTTTGAAGAGGCGGATGCGGCTAACGGTTCTTGAGGAACCGAAGTCAACGCCAAAGTAGGAAGGCAGGGTGGTGTTGTTGGGATTGGTTGTCCAGGTGAAGGTGTTGGTGTTGCCATCGACGGCATTGGGTGGCGGATTGTCGAAAGTGCGGCCGTTGGGCCAGCCTTGTGCCGTGAGGGGAGTGATTTTGGCGGTGTCTGTAGAGGTGGTGGCCCCCCCGGCGCCGGAACCGGTCCCTGAACCTGTTCCGGGGTTGACGCCCGGGAAGCCATAGACTTCCACTTCGCGGAGGTTGAAGTAGAGGAATTGATTGGCTTGCAGCCGCAGCCGGACATATCGGGCCGCGAAAGGCTGGATATTGGGTAGGAGCGGTGCGCTGTTGGCTCCCCAGACGGAGTTGTCGTGAGTGTAGATGGTGCGGAACGTCGCGCCGTCGTCGGATGCAAGGATGGCGATGGATCGGGCCCGGGCCTGGAATTCGGCGGTGACACGATTGAAGAGGCGCATGGAGCAGACCGTGGATGATTGCCCGAGGTCGACTTGCCACCAGGGGTTGATTTCCTCATCGGTGTGGAAGCCGTAATCCGGTTCGAGGATGCCGTTGTTGCCGGCAGAGGCAGAGCCACCGAAGGCTGTGGAGCTTTGGGTCGCCGCTTTGCCGAGGGCGATGTTGGTGGTGGAGGGACAGGTTGCCGTGGTGGTGGAGCCGCCGGCGCTTCCTGAACCTGTGCCTGTGCCAACGCCCGAGGCAGGGCCGTAGGCTTCGAATTCGTGGACCTTGTAGTGGTTGAAGAAGTTGGGGTTGGTGGTGTTGGAGAAGGCGATGCGGATGCCAGTGGCGTTGACGGGAGTGAAGGTGAGGGAGGCCCAGCCGTCGGTGGCGCTCTTATGGGAATCGCGGGTGACGGTGCCGTCGGCGTTGACCGCGGTGGCGGTGAGGCGTTCGGCGCCGTTGTAGCCGTTGGCGAGATTGGTGACACGAGTCCAGGTGCGATTGGCGAGGGGGGTGGTGACGGCTGTTGTGGTGTATTCGATGGTCAGGTTCTTGAAGAAGTCGCTGAGTGTACCGCCGCCGCCGTCGTTGTCCTTGTAGAGGCGGATGCGGCTGACGGCTTTCGATGCGCCGAAGTCGACTCCGAAATAGGAGGGCAGGACGGTGTTGTTCGGGTTGGTGGTCCAGGTAAAGGTGTTGATGTTGCCGTCGACGGCGTTGGCGGGTGGGTTATCGAAGTTGCGTTCGTTGGGCCAGCCTCGGGCGGTGAGGGGGGAGATTTTCACCAGGTCTGGTTGTGTGGTTCCGGAGCCTCCCGATCCACCCGTTCCACCGGTTCCACCCGTTCCACCAGAGCCTCCGCTGCCTGTTCCAGCGGAAGTCGAGTCTGTGGCTTGGGCCGTTACACGGATTCGGGTGTTGCCGTTGATGGTGAGGTTCGCTTCGAAGGCTCCGGCGGTGACGGGGAGAATATCGACGGGAATGGTTGTGGGTGTATCGCCGGGCCAGACGTAGATAGGGAGTGTGCTGGAAACGCGCACCAGATTGTTGTCGGAGGTGAGGGTGTTGATGACGAAGGGGCCGGTGCCGGGATTACGGAGTTCGATGGGTTTGGTGGCGGGAACGCCGCGGGGGATCTGGCCGAAGTCGAGGGTGGGGTTGGCGAGTGTGAGGCGTGGGCTCTGGACGAGGGTGATGGGGCCGACGGTGGCGACGGTGGTATGGAATCCGTTGAGGGCGAAGACGCGGAAGTAGACGTTGGAGGCGCCGGCGAGTTCGGTGGTGTCGATGCGGAATTGGGAGGCCGAGAGGGGGAGGATGGACATGGGGTACCAGGTGGCTCCGCCGTCGTTGGAGAACTGGATCCGATATTGGAGTGGGAGGCCGGATGGATCGGTGGCGGACCAGGAGAGGGTGGCAGTGCCCTGCAAGCGGTCATCGGGGCGGGGGGAAGTGATCTCGAGGGAAGGCGGGCCGGAGGCGGCATTCCACGCGGCGAGTTCGCGTTCGCCATCGGGGGCGCGGCTGAGGAGGACGATGCGGGTGGTTGATTCGGCGAAGGGGATCTTGAGGGAGAAGGCGCTGGCGCGGATGGGTCGCTCGGTTTCGACCGTCATGGAGCGGGTGTTGAAGCAGAAGTCGGGAGGCGGCTCGGGATCACCGGTCTGGCGGATGCAGAACTTGCCATCGGGGTCAGGCTGGCTGGCGGGGCCTTGTTGCGCGCGCATGGTGTAGTTGAGGCGGGCGTTGGAGCCGTCCGTGGCGACGACGCCGCTGACGATGAGGAAGGCGGAAGTGGCGGTGGCGCTTCTGAGGTTGGATTCGATTTGGCTATTGGGGGCGGGGCGGCTGTTCAAGGCCTCGAGTTCATCGCGAATGCGGATGTAGCGGATGGGGGAAATCCAACTGACGGCAGCGTCGCAGTAGTTCATCAAATCGAAGTGGGTTGGGGGGATGAATCTGCGGCCGAAAGTGTCGAAGCCGGGTTCCTGGACGGTGCCGTCGGCGTAGGGCCATAGGGGCTCTTTGGAGGGCGCCAAGGTGCAATTAGGCGGGCTGAGGTTGGTGTGCTGCTGTTGGAGGTTGTGGGCGATTTCGTGGGACAGGTCGTTTTGACCGCGTAGGATGTTGTCACGGTCCACGATCTGCCAAACGGCTTTGCCTTTGCCACCAAGGAAGCGAGGGTCAGCGGAAGCCCAAGTGATGGCACCTTTGGAGTCCTTGGTGTCCTCTTTGGCGACGTTGGGGAGGAAGGCGATGGCCTGGTCATGGTCGGGAACGCCATCGGCTTGCATCAACTCGTAGATGGCGGCGGTCATTTTCTCCTCACCGATGAGTTCGGTTGCGTCTTCGGGGTCGTTCAGGCGGAAGTTGATATCGAACCCAGCGCCGGTTTCCTGGCCAGGCTCGGCGAAGAGCCGCATGGGGACGGAAGAGTAGCGGAGGTTGGCGGAGGCGATGGGGAAAATGGCTTTGAGGTGAGGCTCGTAGAGGTTGACATCGGCGCTGGGGAACTTCAATTTGCCTTCCGCATCCGGATAGTTGACGGGAAACCAGAGGATGCGTAGAGACGGGCTTGGGCGGAAGCCGACGGTTTGGGAAATGACCAGCTTTTCCGGCCGGACAGCGGAGAGGGATGGCGGGAGGATGAGTTCGGCGCGCAGTTCGTAGAATCCGACGGAGCTGATCCAATCGGCTGGGATGCGGAAGTCGAGGGAAGCAAGAGGGGCAGTCCGCTCGATCTTCTTGTAGGCGCTTATGGCTCCCGGTGCCTCGTAGTCCTTTGGGCCGATCTGCAAGCTACGGGTGGAGCCGTCCAGTTTCCAGATATTGAGGCGGCCACGGATGCCGGAAGCGGGATTATCGCCGAGTTGGCGGGCAAGGACACGGACGACGGTGTCTTTGCCACTGATCAAGGGGACGTCGCCGGCCTCGGTCTGGACCGCCTGTACCACTTCGATGGCGGGTTCGATGTCGACGGAGGTGACGGCGGGGGCATTGATGCGCCAGCGGAAGCGGACAACGACGACGTGAAAGCCGACGTCGGTTTGGATGCGAACGTCGACGAAGGCTCGGCGGGCGTCGGTGGTTTCGGTTTCCATGAAGTTGAGGGGACATTCGCCGTTGAGGCGGGTGGAACAGCGTCCGATGGCGGTTTGCTCGATTGAGATTGTCGCGGTTCCATCGGACCAACTTTGGCGGAGCTGGACGTTGAGGCGCTGCGGGAACTGGACGGTGCCGGAGTCGGAGGTTCCGGCAGGGAGCGGGGGCAAGACGACTTCGACGGTGCCCGTGACGGAACCGACAGCGAGGGCGATTTTGCCGTCACTGCGGGGCGTGGCTGTGACGGCGGCTGCCGGCGTTAGCACGCGGGGGAAATCGGGTATCAGCGTGACTTGCGCCGGCAGCCAGCCGGCGGACAGAACAACAACCCCAAGGAACCGTAGCAGACCGAACACATTCCGCATCAAAGGCGTCGCCTCCCAGAAGCACCCACAAACTACCCTCCCAGCATCGCCAGATGAGCGCCCGGGCTGCATTGAATTTCCCCTCAAATTTTTCTGAATGGAGTTAACATTTTTATTTTGTGTGGTTTGTGGATGGCGTGATATACTCGCGTCGAAGTGCATCCGGCCACTGTTACTCGTAAGTTTTATCGGACCGAAGGTGTCTCAATCGATACAGGACAGAGGTGTGTGGTGCGTGGAGACGAGACCGTACAGCCGCGGGCGAAGACCTTCGAGCTGCTGGTGTACCTGGTGGAGCACCGGGATCGGGTGGTGTCAAAGGACGAGCTTCGAGAGGCTTTGTGGCCGCAAGTCGCCGTGACAGAGAATTCCGTGATGCAGTGCGTGGCCGAGGCGAGACGGGTGTTGGGGGATGATTCGAAAGAGCCCCGGTTTATCCGGACGGTGTCGAAATCGGGGTATCAGTTTATTGCCGTGGTTAACGAGGATGCTCCGGCGGAACCCAGGCGAAATGGTGGGCGGCCGTGGGTTTGGATGGTGGCCGGTGCGGCTGTGCTGGCGGGATTAGTGCTGGGAGCGAGTTCGGTGCGCAGAATTCTGCAGCCGGCGGAACCGGCGTGGTCGGAGGTGGGATGGTGGAAGTTTGAAGATGGTGCGGGAAACCGTGTGACGGATACGGTGGGCGGGTTGTCGGCGGAGGTTCCGCCAGAGGTGGCGCGGGTGGAGGGGATTGCGGGGAAGGCGTTGCTGTTCCACAGCCCTGAGGTAGTGGTGGGTGGAGAGGATAGTGGCCGGCTGCCTCGGGGGCAGGCCCCGCGCACCCTGGTGGCATGGATGAAAGCGGAAACGACGAATGGGGATTCCACGGTGTTGTTTCAGCAGGGAAATCCTGAGCCCTATGCGGGTGCCGATGTCAGCGACCGGTTCTACCTGATGCTGCATCAGAGCGGTGCGGCTGGGTTTGGCAGTACCAATGTGGTGGTTGGGCAAAAGCAACTGACGGACGGAAAGTGGCACCAGGTTGCGGGCGTGTTTGAAGGCGGAGTCAAAGGCCTGATGCGGTTGTACGTGGACGGGGTGGAGGACGCAAGTCCCGTGGCCGTCTCGCATCCGCTCCAGGAGAGCAAGGCCTCGGGATGGTCGATGGGACGCGGAATGTATACGGGGACCAGCTTCCGGGGTGCTTTGGACGACGTGCGAGTGTTCGCCAGGCCGTTGCATGGGGCGAAAATCCGAAGTCTGTACAGGTGCCGGGCGGGGGTGGTCGATCTGGAAGTCGGTGGCCGGGGTTTTTACTTTGCACCGGTTTATGGGGACATGGTGGAGACTGGACCGGCCACGCTGCGCAACCTGGGGAAGGACTTTGCCGGCGCGGTGCTGGTGAAAGCTTCGACGGATTGCTCACTGGCGTCGACGGCGTCCGCCGACATGGGGCAGGATCTGACGATTGGGATGGATTTGCAGTTGGGTGGGGCGGATGGGTTGGTGCGCGAAGGTGGGCCATTCTTCCGCAGCCGCCGGGCGAGCCCAGGGGACGGCATCATCGGCGGAACAAGCGCCGGCTTCTGGGTGCACTTGGATAGCAAGGGGCAGGTGCGGGTGATGCGATTGCACCCGATGGCTACGATCGCATTCAGTGAACCGGTGAGTTCGTTTGATGCCGGTGCGTTCCACCGGCTGGAAGCAAGAGTGCGCGGGGATTCCTTACAGGTGTCCTTGGACGGACGGGTAGTGTCGTTCGATTGCAGTGGGGCGAAGCGGACGGATGTGCCCTTGGCTTCGGCTTGGGAACAGGCATCGCCGCAGGGACACAATAACGGCACCGCGGGCATCGGATTTGGCTGCTCGCAGAACCGTGGCAGTGCGGGCGGGCAGGTGGCGCGGAACATTCGTGTGACGCTGGGGCGCTGATTTCATTCGTTGCCGTGTGTGCTAGACTCGCTTCCCATGGTGCGACTATTCAGTGGTTTCCTGCTTTCGTTTTGCTTGTCTGCTCAGTTGAGCACGAAGCTTTTCGATTCACTGAGCTACCGGTTTATCGGGCCGGCGGGAATGGGTGGCCGGGTAACGGATGTGGAGTCCATTCCCGGCCAGCCGCACATTGCCTATGTGGCTACCGGCGGCGGGGGATTGTGGAAGACCGTGAATCACGGGGTGACTTGGACGCCCATTTTCGAGCGGCAGAACACGTTTTCCATCGGCGATATCGCAATTGATCCGCAGAATCCGGAAGTGATTTGGGTCGGGACGGGTGAGGCGAATCCTCGCAACTCCGTGAGTTTCGGTGATGGCGTCTACCGTTCCGGGGATGGCGGCAAGACTTGGCAGCATATGGGGTTGGAAGGGACGGAGCGGATTGCGCGCGTGCTCGTGGATCCTCGCAACTCGAACGTGGTGTATGTGGGGGCGCTGGGACACGCGTTTGGCCCCCATGCTGACCGCGGAGTGTTTGTGACGCGGGATGGTGGCAAAACATGGGCTAAGACTTTGTATGTGGATCCTTCGCACGGTGTGTCGGATATGGATATCGACGTTTCCAATCCGAATATCCTCTATGCCGCGATGTGGAAGTTTGAACGCAAGCCGTGGACATTTACTTCGGGAAGCGAGCAGGGCGGGATCTTCCGCTCGACAGATGCGGGGCAAACGTGGAAGAAGGTGGAGAAGGGTTTGCCGAAGTTGATGGGCCGCGCCGGAGTGAAGATAGCGCCGTCAAGGCCGGGAACCGTCTACGTGATTGCGGAGACGAAGGACGGGTCGCTGTTCCGGTCGAACGATGGCGGGGATTCTTTTGCCAAGGTGACGGATAATGCGGACATTGTTTACCGCGGGTTCTACTTTACCGATATGCGGGTAGATCCTTCCAACGAAGAGCGGCTATATGCACTGGCGTACACCGTGCATGTGTCGACCGACGGAGGGAAGACATGGAAGGACACAGCGGCGGAGGTGCATCCGGATATGCACGCTCTGTGGATTGATCCCCGCAATCCGGATGCGATGTGGCTGGGGTCGGATGGAGGGGTGGCATCCTCCACGGACCGGGGTGCGAAGTGGCGGTTCCACAACAATATTCCGCTTGGCCAGTATTATCAGATTCACGCCGACAACCGGCAGCCGTTTTACTGGCTGACGGGCGGGCAGCAGGACAATTCCACCTGGACGGGCCCGAGCCGGACTCGGGAAGGGAAAGGTATCGGAAACGGGGATTGGCGGATTATCACGGGTGGAGACGGGTTCTATGCGGTCTCCGATCCGGATAACCCGGACATGTTTCTGTCCGAGTCGCAAGGCGGGCGCATCATGCGCACCGATTTGCGAACCGGGGAACAGAAGGCGGTGGGGCCATCGCCTCGCGCTGCGCTGCCCGCGGATGCGAAGTACCGGTTTCACTGGAATACGCCGATCGTGGCCTCGCCGCATGGAAAGAAGACTTTCTACTATGCGGGCAACGTGGTTTTTCAGAGCTCGAACTTTGGCGGAAGTTGGGAGCCGATTTCACCTGATCTGACGACGAATGACAAGACGAAGTACGGGCCGGCGGGCGGGCCGATCTTTCAGGAATCGACGACGGCAGAGAACAACGGGACGGTGATTGTGCTGTCGGAATCGCCGGTGAAGCAGGGAGTGCTTTGGGCCGGTACCGACGATGGCAATGTGCAGGTGACCTTGAACGGCGGGCGCAATTGGACGAACGTGGCGAAGAACATTGCGGGACTGGCTCCGGCATCGGTGATCTCGCATGTGGAGGCGTCCCGGTATGAGGCGAACACGGCTTACGTGTCGGTGGAGCGGCACATGTTCGACGATTTCCAGCCGTACATTTACAAAACCACGGATGCGGGGAGGACGTTCACCAATATCGCGGGCGATTTGCCTTCGAAGGCTTACGTGCAGGTGGTGAAGGAAGATCCGAAGAATCCCCGGCTGCTGTATGCGGGAACAGAATTGGGGCTTTTTGTTTCATTCGAAGGTGGTGGGAAATGGCAACGGCTGGAGATGAAAAACATGCCCCGGGTGGCGGTACACGATCTGCTGGTGCATCCGCGGGACAACGATCTGGTGGTTGCTACCCATGGGCGTGGGATCGCAATTTTTGACGATGCCGCGGTGTTGCAGCAATTAACGCCGGAGATTGCCGCGAAGCGGGGGCATCTGTTTCCGCCTCGCACGGCGTTGCGGATGAACCGCACGAACAACTATCAAATGATGGGCGATGACGGGTTCTATGGGACGAATCCGCCGCCTGGGGCGTTGTTCACCTATCTGCTCGGGGCCAAGCCGGCCAAGGAGAAGCCGGTGAAGTTGCATGTGTTCGATGGGAAGGGAGCGAAGATCGCGGAAGTGCGGAATCCGGCCGGGGAGGCAGGGCTGAATCGCGCGTCGTGGAATTTGCGGCACGACGCACCGAAGCCTCGCAAAGAACGTGCCGAAGGAGAGACAAGTGAGGAAGGGCCGCGGGGCGGAGGTGGCGGTGCTGTGCCTGCTTTGCCTGGCCGATACACGGTGAAGTTGTTGCTGGGTGAGGACGTGGTGTCGGAGCAGGCGTTCGAGGTGCAGGTGGATCCGGCGGTTGAGGCCAAGCCGGAGGACTTACAGCGGCAATTCGATACGGCGATGAAGTTGCGGACGATGATTGCCGGAGTGAACCAGGCGTTGCGCGATCTGGACCAGGCGAAGACACAGTTGGAGGCGAGTGAGAAGGCGGCGAGCGGTGCAGCGAAGACTCGCGTGGAGGCAATGAAGAAGGAGTTGGACGCGGCGATTGGCCGGTTTGACGCGGGCGGGGTGCGCTACCGGGTCATCAAGGCTCCGAAGCTTAGCGAGGAGTTGGGGCCGCTGTTTGGAGCGGTGGCTGGGGGCAACGGCGCGCCGACCGAGGCGCAGCTTAACGCGGTGAACGAACTGGTGGCGATTTACGCCACCGAATCGAAGGCCCACAATGCGTTTGTGACAAAGACGCTGGCAGGTTGGTCAGAGGAGTTGCGGAAACTGGGCTTGCTGGGCTTGACGGCTGTGAAAGCGTTGCCGTAACGCGATACTATCGAAGCGATGAAACGACTACTGGTTCTGGCGGCAGGAGCGCTGTTGATACTGGCCGGGCATCGCGCCTTCAGTGAGCCGGTGCCGCAGTGGCGGGACTTGTTCAATGGGAAGGACCTCACGGGTTGGGTGAATGTGAACACCGACCCGGATACCTGGTACGTGCAGAACGGAGAGCTGATCTGCAAAGGGCAGCCGATCGGAGTGATGCGCAGCGACCGGCAATACGAAAATTTTCTGCTCCACATTGAGTGGATGCATACGGAGCCGGGTGGGAACTCCGGCGTGTTTGCATGGAGCGATGCGAAGCCGAATCCGCGCACGCGGCTGCCGAACGGAGTGGAGATCCAGATGCTGGAACTGGACTGGCCGAAGCTGCATATGCGTGATGGGGTGATGCCGCCGCTCGCTTATGTGCATGGCGAGTTGTTTGGGGTGAACGGGGTGAAGACTATTCCCGACACACCTCGCGGGGAGAGGAGCGTGTCCATTGAGAACCGGGCCAAAGGGCGCGGGCAGTGGAACACGTACGATGTGGTGGCGATTGACGGGGTGATCAAGCTCTCGGTGAATGGGAAGTATGTGAACGGGATCAGCCGCTCGACGCAGAAGAAGGGGTATCTGTGTCTGGAATCGGAAGGGGCCAAGATCCATTTCCGTAATATCAAGATTCTGGAGTTGCCGCCTGGCGTGACGTATCCGGACCAGGCGGCGCCGGAGCTGTAGTTATTGAGGGGCGAAGCGCTGCACGCGCCAGTTTCTGGTGATGCAGATGCCCGAAGCCCAGGATCTGTGCCGGGAGATCGGATCAAGCCCGTCGCGCTTCATCCGGCTGTTTGCCAACTCGTCGGGAATTTCCCCAGCAGGTTATTACAACCGCCTGTTGCTTCAGAAAGCGAGCGCTATGCTGTCGGCGGGGTGTAGCAACAAAGAAGTGGCCTTCGCGCTGGGGTTCCGGAACGATAGCCACTTCTGCGTATTCTTCCGCAAGTGGAGCGGGTTGACACCCGGAGGCTTCAAGATCAGTGTGAACGGCTAATCGAACATTCCCTCATAGAGCGGGGAACTGAGATACCGCTCGCCGGAGTCGGGGAGGATGGTGACGATTGTCTTGCCGTGAAACTCAGGCTGCTTGGCGATGCGGACAGCGGCGGCTACGGCAGCGCCGCAAGAGATTCCGCATAGGATCCCTTCTTCCCGGCCCAGGCGGCGGGCCATGTCAATCGACTCTTCGTTGGTGACCTGCTCGACGCGATCCACCATGGTGAGATCCAGAGTGTCCGGGATGAAGCCTGCGCCGATCCCTTGGATCTTGTGCGGGCCGGGCTTCGGTGTCTCACCGTTACGGGTTTGCGTGATTACTGGGCTGGCCGCAGGTTCCACGCCGATGGAGACAATCTGCTTGCCACGTTCGAGTTTGAAATAACGCGAGACGCCCGTGATCGTGCCGCCGGTGCCGATGCCGGAGACGAACACATCCATGCCGCCATCGGTGTCTTCCCAAATTTCGGGGCCAGTGGTCTTCACGTGAATTTCAGGATTGGCCGGGTTCTTGAATTGCTGCAGCAACACGTAGCGGGAGGGATCGGACGCGAGGATCTGTTCGGCTCGCGAGATGGCCCCGCGCATGCCTTCGCTGCCGGGGGTGAGCACGAGGTTCGCGCCAAGCGCCTTGAGGACCTTGCGCCGCTCCAGAGACATCGTTTCGGGCATGGTGAGGGTGATGGAATAACCGCGCGCGGCGGCGACGAAAGCGAGTGCGATCCCGGTGTTGCCGCTGGTGGGCTCAATGATCTCTTTGCCGGCTTTGAGCGTGCCGCGTTTTTCGGCGTCCCAGATCATGGACGCACCGATACGGCATTTTACGGAATAGGCTGGATTGCGTCCTTCGATCTTCGCCAGAACGGTGGCCGGCGCACCATCGGTCACGCGATTCAATTTCACCAGGGGCGTCCGCCCGATGCTCAAAGAGTTGTCGTTAAATATCACGGCTCATGCTCCTCTTTTATATGTCCCAGTTCGGAATGTACTTGGATTGCCGTTCCTGCCAGTTGCGCCGCAGATCGCCGAAGCTGGTCTGATCGACGACGGAGGACACGGCATCGTCCACGCGGGACCACATATCCGAAAACGGGTTGTTATTCTTACGTTTTTCGGCGGAACGGGCTTTGGCGCCGTCCACGAAACGGATGACCTCGCCCACGACGATCGTGTCGGCGGGCCGCGAAAGAAGATAACCGCCTTCGGCCCCGCGGCGCGATTCCACGAAACCGCCTTGCTTCAGCGAGGCGAGGATGAGTTCCAGGAACTTCTGCGGGATGTTTTGCCGTTTGGCAATATCAGCGATCCGCACGGGTTCACCCGGTGGCTGCGTGGCCAGATCAAGAATCGCGGAAAGAGCGTACTCCGCTTTGACGGAAATGTACATGCGGCTATCAGGTTCTACCGTAACACGAAGGCAAACGATGAGGCGCGATCCACGCTACAATTCCCTGGTGGAACGCGATCCCAAGGAAGTCACGCAGTTACTGGAACGGTGGTCCGGGGGCGATCGGGATGCTCTCGACCAATTGACTCCACTCATCTACAACGAGCTGAAACGCGTCGCGCGGCGGCAGATGATGCGGGAACGCGCCGACCACACACTGGAGAGCACGGCGCTTGTTCATGAGGCCTACCTGCGGCTGATCGACCAGAAGGGGACAAAGTGGCAGAGCAGGGCGCATTTCTTCGCGGTGGCATCGGAGATGGCTCGGCGCATCCTGGTGGATTACGCGAAGGCGCGGAATGCGAAGAAGCGAGGTGGCCCGAAAGTTTCGCTGGAGGACTCACCGGAGCCTTCCATCGATCTCGATGCGGATGTGATTGCGGTGAACGATGCGCTGGATGAACTGGCTAAACTCGATTCGCGGCAGGCAAAGATCGTGGAACTGCGGTATTTCGGGGGGCTGACGATTGAGGAGACTGCGGAAGTGTTGGGCGTTTCCACACCCACGGTGAAGAGAGACTGGCTGGTGGCGCGGGCGTTTCTGCAACGGGCATTGGGGCAGAGCGCGGCGCCTGAATAGAAACGGCAAACCCGCGGCGACTCAGGGTAGTGCGCCGCGGGTTCACTCGCAAAAGCCCGAGCTTTATTCCACCTGGAAAGTGCGGCCGGTAGGCTTTGCTTTAAGATGAGCAACTCGCTCGGGAACCGAAGACACCGCGCTGGGCATCAGCACGATGGCTGCCCAACTGGTTGCCGCGGCGCTGACCCACTGGTCGCGTCCGTGCGGGAATCCGGTGTCCACTAAAGGTTGGAACGGGAAGGCGCGCGTAGCCACGTGCCAGGTTCCATCCTCCAATTGTGTTTTTCTCAGGTATTGAATGCCCTTGCGGAGGGCCAGCGTGTCCGCTCTTTCACCCATGGCTTCACGCATGGCGTAGATGGCGCGGGCAGTGGCGAAGGCATCGCTCGCGAGAGTGGGAAGCTGGGACCAGCCGCCGTCCGTGCGCTGCTTGGCTCGCAGCTGGCGGGCCGCTTCTTCCACATCGGCGGCGGGCATCGCGGCCCAACGCAGACCGAGTAGACGCGAGGTGTAGTCTTCGGAAGTGACCGGGACGGCGACGCGCAGCCAGCGGCCTGCCTTGGCAATGCGAGCCTCAAACTCAGCTTTACGTCCGGGAATCGGATAAAGACGCATGGCGCGGATGGCGAGCGCGGTGGCCTGGATGTCGCCGTTCTCCAGTGGCCCACGCGGCGACCAGCCAACCCAGCGGCCGTCGGCCAGTTGCTTGGAGGCAATGCTGTGGACGACGGCCGCGGTGAGATCGTCTGCCGGCTTGGCCTGGGCGGCGAACGCATCCAGAATGTAGCCGGCGGAAACGGGAAGATCGGGAACCACATCGCTACCTTCCATCAGAATGCCTGCCGCAGGCTTGATGGTGGCGAAGACCATGTTCATGAGTTTCTTTTCCTGCTCAGTATTGATGGCAATGCCGGCGCGGCGGGCCGCGGCGAGTGCCGTGAGCGGCAACGTGTGGTTGTGGCACGTGGCGCAGCCGGTGTTCTTGAATGACTTTTCGCCGCTATCGGTGAGTGTGGCCAGAGTCTTTTCGACGGGAATTTCGGTGGTGGCAGGCTTTGGTGCAGTCGTGGCGGATGCTTCCTGTTGCGGGGCGCCTGCCTTGCGCAGCATTTTGGCGACTACGGTATCGCCACGGCGGAGTGCCCAATCAAGGGCGGACTCACCGGCGTTGTTGCGGGCCTTGGCATCGGCGCCTGTCTGCAGCAGATAGGAGACCAGCGCCGGATTGAGGCGATCAGAGTAGGCTGCCCACATCAGCGGGGTTCCGCCGTGGGCATCGGTTACATTGACGTCGGCGCCCGCCGCGATCAGCATTCTGGTGATGGCCAGATCTCCGCGGATGGCCGCCATGCTGAGGATAGGCATCTTCTGCATGGCAACGCCGCCTTTGTGAGATGCGCCGTTGTCCAGCAGGAGGCGGACGATTTCGCGCCGGCCGTACAGGGTGGCTTCAGAAAGTGCCGTGATGTTGTTGGCGCCGGCAGCGTTGACATCGGCCCCGGCTTTGATCAGAAGACGAATGGATTCGAGATCACCGGCACGCGCGGCGTCGACGATGGGCGTGGCTTTTCCACCGCCCGTGAATAGGGGAGGCATCGGATCGAGCCGATCGGCAGCGTCGTGTTTGGCTCCCTTCTCCAGCAGCATTTTCACAGTCGCGGCGTTGCCGGAGGACGTGGCTGCGACGTGAAGTGCAGTGCGGCCGGTAGGAGACGTAGCGTTCACATCGGCACCTGCGTCGATGAGCATTTTGGCTTTGATGGGATCGCCGGCGGCCCAGACGAGGGCTGTGGATCCCATGGGATTCTTTGCATCGGCATTGGCGCCTGCGTCGAGCAGCGCGCGCATGGTTTCGGGGCCGGCGTAGAGCACGGCGTTCATGGGCGCGGGAGTGCCGGAGTCGTCGGCGGAGTTAGGATCTGCGCCATCGGCGAGCAGGGCTTTGAGCCGCGCGGAGTCACCGGCTTTGATTGCCTGCTGGAGCGCGGCGTTCTTGTTGTTGACAGGCTGGGTGGTGGGAGCTGCCCACATGCTGACGACCAGCGCGACCGTGAACCATCGAAGAGGATATGTTCTGTTCATGTTTATTTCTTTCCCTCTGAGGATGTACGCGAAACACATTTCAGGCAGGGATCATGTACTGTCAAGAAATGCCTCTTTGGCGGATTGCAGTTTTTCCCTATTTCTTCGCTTTGTGCGTTGCTGCCCAGGTGTCTCCTTTGGACCGGTACGTGGCCCGCAAGGATGCCGTCTATGGATGGAAACTGGCGCACACCATTCCGGGGCAGGGCTATCGGGCCCATGTGCTGGAGCTGACATCGCAGACTTGGCGATCGGAGAAGGAAGTGGATCGGCCGGTGTGGAAGCACTGGCTGACGATTGTGCGGCCGGACAGTGTGACGACAGACAAGGCGCTGCTTTTCATTGGGAGCGGGAGTAACGAAAACCCGGCGCCGCAAAAGGCGCAGGAGCGATCGGTGCGCATGGCTCTGGAAACGAACTCTGTTGTGGCTGACTTAGGGATGGTGCCGAATCAACCACTGCGGTTTACTGATTCGCCGGATCGCGCGAGAGTGGAGGACGACATCATTGCCTATACGCGGGTGAAGCACTTCGTGACGAAGGATGACACTTGGCTGGTGCGGCTCGCGATGGTGAAGAGCGGCGTGCGGGCCATGGATGCCATTCAGGAGTTTCTGCAATCGAGCGACGGAGGGAAAGTGAAAGTGAACCAGTTTGTGGTCGCGGGCGCATCGAAGCGAGGTTGGACCACCTGGCTGGTGGGGGAAGTGGACCGCCGTGTGGTGGCGATTATGCCGATGGTGATCGACGCTCTGAACAGCGAGGCCATTACGAAGCACCATTTCGAAGCCCTAGGCTTCTTCTCGCCATCTTTGAAAGACTACGTGGAGCACGGGCTGTTTCCCCATAAGATCGGCACGCCAGAGTATCGCGCGGTGCTGAAGGTGGAGGACCCGTATGAACACCGGCAGCGCCCACAGATGCGCTTGCCAAAGTTCCTGATCAACGCTTCCGGGGATGAGTTTTTTCTGCCGGACAATTCGCAGTTTTACTATCACGATCTGCCGGAGGAAAAGCACCTGCGCTATGTGCCGAACGCGAAGCACAACCTGCAGGGATCCGATGCGGTGGACAGCATGCTGGCGTTCTATCAGGCGATTCTGAGCGGGACGCCGCGGCCCCGGTTCACCTGGAAAAAAACGGCGGCGGGGGAGATTGTTCTGGAGTTCGTGGACCGGCCGGCGGAGATGAATCTGTGGAAGGCGACGAACCCTGATGCGAGGGATTTTCGGCTCGACGTGATCGGGAAGGCGTATCGGGCGACGGCGCTGACTGTTCCCGATGCAAACCGGCTGGAGATCCATGTGGCGAAGCCGGCAAAGGGATACACGGCGTTTTTCGTGGAACTAACCTACCCGGGGCCTGGCAGCATCCCCTTCAAGTTCACAACCGAGATTGCAATTACACCGGACGTGTTGCCGCACCGGTTCGAGGAAGCGGCAACAAAGTATCCGCGGCGCTGAGGCCTACTTTTTCTTCTTCTTTTTGGGTGAAGGCTCGAAGAGGGAGAACTGGAGTCGTTTTTCAACCGCGTCGACGCGATCGAGACACGCTTGCACGCGGTCCCCGATAGAGAACAGCCGCTTGTTCCGTTCCCCGACAATCTTGCGAGTGGTTTCGTGATAGCGGTAGCGATCACCAGGGAGTGTTTCGATAGGGACTAGCCCTTCAACGAAAAGTTCCTCGAGTTCGACGAAGAAGCCATATTTCGCCGTTTGGATAATAAGAGCCCGGAAGGTCTCTCCCACGCGATCGATCATGAACTTGAGTTTCTTCCACTCGACCAGTTCGCGTTCCGCTTCCGCGGCACGGCGCTCCGTGAACGAGCAATCGGAGGCGATGGTGTGGAGCGCGCCGTCGTCAAGCGGTGGTTGACGGCTATCGAGCCATGCTCCGAGGATTCGGTGTACGACAAGATCCGGGTAGCGGCGAATAGGCGATGTGAAGTGCGTGTAAGTCTGCGAAGCGAGGGCGAAGTGACCAACATTCGCTTCGCTGTAGCGCGCCTGGCGCAGGCTACGGAGCATGAGATAGCTGAGGATGCGCTCTTCGGGTTTCCCTTCGATCTTCGCCACCAGGCGTTGATATTGACGCGAGGTGAGCTGTAGTTTTTTGTCGTCGACCATGACGATGTCACGGTTGATCTTGCGTCCATCGCGTTTACGGTCAACGACGTGGTAGCGCTTGGCGGGGATCGCTCCTACGCCAAGGGAATAGCCGAAGTGGGCGGCGATCTCTTCGAAGTCGGCGACTCGCTTCGCGTCGGGCTGTTCGTGGATGCGATACATACCCGGCCAGCCCAGCGATTCAATGTGTCCGGCGACGGCCTCGTTAGCGGCGAGCATGAACTCTTCAATCAGTCGATGGGCGATGTTGCGGGGAGCACGGCGGACGCCGACCATCTCGCCGAACTCGTCGAATTCGATGAGCGGCTCAGGGAGGTCGAAATCGATGGAGCCGCGCTTCTGGCGCTTGCGGTTGAGGATGAGGGCGAGTTCCTGCATCAGCTCGAAGCGATGAACCAACGGGGCGTAACGTTCGCGCATTTCGACGTCGCCTTCCAGCAACCGGTGGACGTTGGTATAAGTCATGCGCTCAACGCTGCGAATGACTCCCCGCACCAGTTCCTGCCGCACGATGTCGCCGGCGTGATCGATTTCGAGCAACGCGCTCATTACCAGGCGATCTTCCTTGGGGCGGAGGGAGCAGATGTTGGTGGAAAGCTCGATGGGGAGCATGGGCACGGCGCGGTCCGGGAAGTAAACGCTTGTGCCGCGGATGAGTGCTTCCTTGTCAATGGGGCTTCCGGGTTTGACGTAATGGCTGACGTCCGCGATGTGGACCTGCAGGGCGAAGTTGCCGTTGGGGAGGCGTTCCACCCAGACCGCGTCGTCGAAGTCGCGTGCAGTTTCGCCGTCTATGGTGACGATATCCAAGGACCGGAAGTCCTGCCGGCCCAGCCAATCGCTGTCGGCCAGCGCCGTCGGTGTTTGCCTGGCCTGCGCCGTCACATCCTCCGGGAAGCGGTGGGGGATGTGATGCTTGCGGATCATCACTTCCACGTCAACACCGAAGTCATCTTCGTGGCCGAGAACCTCGACAACCCGGCCGACGGCCCAATCGTTGCCTTCCGGGAACTCGAGAATCTCCGCATGCACGATCAGCCCGTCGAGGTCTTCAGGACCGTTGACTTCAATCGCCTTCACGCCGACGCGATCCTCGTTGACGGTGCGAGGGGGAATTTCCAGGCCGTCGGGGATGTGGATCCACTGGCGGATACGGTCGTCATGAGGGATGACGAAGCAGCCATTGCGACGGATGCGAAACTTGCCGACGATGTCGTTGTGAGCGCGCTTGAGGATCTTTACGATCTCTGCTTCGGCTTTTCCCAATGCACCGCGATGAGCGATACGGACCAGGACACGATCCCCGTGCATAGCCTTCTCCACTTCGCCGGGAGGAAGAAAGAGATCGCCGTTGATGCCTTCGATGGGGGGATCCATAACCACGAAACCGTAGCCGTCTCGATGCGCGATGACACGGCCGACGGCATATTCGCGGTTGGAGCGAGTGACCACATACTGGCCGGAGCGAGGCTCAACAAGTTCCCCCTTCTGCTGTAGCCGGAAGAGGATTTTCTCCAGTTCGTCACGGGCTTCGCCCTTCGCACCCAACTCGCGTACCAACTGTTTGAAGTTCGCGCGCGCATGCGGCAAACGGGCGATGTGCTGTAAGACTTCCGTATCGTTCAAAGGTGCCTCACGATCCTAGTATCCTATTGCCTATGGAGCTTGTAACGGTCCGGCTTGAGATTCCGGACGGAACGAACATCATTCTGGGGCAATCCCATTTCATCAAGACCGTGGAGGACATCTACGAAACGATCGTGAATACGGTGCCGCAGATGAAGTTCGGCGTTGCGTTCAATGAAGCGTCCGGGGCATGCCTGGTGCGTTTTGACGGCAACGATGAAACGCTGAAAGAGGCGGCAGTGAAGAACGCACTCGCGATTGGCGCTGGACACAGCTTCATTGTGGTGATGAAAGACGGATTCCCAATCAATATTCTGGCGCGCTTGAAAGAAGTGCCGGAGATTGTGGGCCTGTACTGCGCGACAGCGAATCCGGTAGAAGTGATCGTGGCGCAGTCGGAGCAGGGGCGCGGGATACTGGGCGTCATTGACGGATCGTCGCCCAAGGGCGTGGAAGACGAAGCGGGGAAGGCATGGCGTCACGGGTTCCTCCGCAAGATCGGGTACAAGAAATGATCATCGCCAGCGAACAGGAACTGGAAGAGCTGCTATCGCGGCCGTCGAAAGCCGATGTGGAGTTCAGCGCAACGCTGGACGGGCCGCTGATTATCCTCGGCGCCGGCGGGAAGATGGGTCCAACGCTCGCGCGGCGTGCGAAACGCGCATTGGAAGAAGCCGGGGTGGAGCAGCGCGTGATCGCGGTTTCGCGCTATTCCACCGAGTCCGCACGGGAGAAGTTGGAGCAGTGGGGCGTGGAGACGATCAGCGCCGACCTGCTGGACCGGGAGCAACTGGCACTACTGCCGGATGCTCCAAACGTCATCTACATGGCGGCGCGAAAATTCGGCTCGACGGGCTCCGAGTATCTCACCTGGGGCATGAACGCGTGGTTGCCGGGGATTGTGGCGGAGCGCTACCGCCATTCCCGGATTGTGGCGATGTCGAGCGGCAACATTTATCCGTTCGTCCCCGTTGCATCGGGCGGCGCGACGGAATCGACGCCGCTGGCCTCCGTGGGGGAGTACGGGCAATCGGTTCTGGCGCGGGAGCGCCTCTTCGAGTTTTTCTCCGTCCGCTATGGCACACCGGTGGTGAACGTGCGGCTGAACTACGCAGTGGAATTGCGCTACGGCGTGCTGGTGGATATCGGCATGGCTGTGTTTGAGCGGCGGCCCGTGGATGTGACGATGGGTGCGGCCAACGTCATCTGGCAGGGCGATGCGAATTCCGTCGTGCTGCGCAGCCTGTCGCTGTGTTCCTCGCCTGCATCTGCGCTCAATCTGACGGGGCCTGAGACTTTGTCCGTGCGTTATGTGGCCCAGCGCTTCGGGCAGCATTTCGGCGTGGACCCGATCCTGACAGGGGAAGAGGCGCCGACGGCGTTGCTGAATAACGCGGCGAAGTGCCATCGCATCTTCGGATACCCGAGCGTGACGCCTGACCAGATGATTGAGTGGATCGCGGGGTGGATCGGAATGGGCGGAGCGAATCTCGGCAAGCCAACCAAGTTCGCCGTCCGAGACGGCAAGTTCTGATCAGTATTGTTGTGTTTGACGCAGAATGGTGCGCGCGGCCTCCTGTTGGGCCCGCCGCACCTGCTGCAGCCCCTGCTGGAGCAAGCCGAGAATTACGATCCAGGAGATAATCGCCACGATCACTTCCTTGATGTAAAGAGGGGAAGGGAGCGGCGAGTTGTAGAACATGTGCAGCAGCACGGGGATCAGGAACGCCTTCCAGAAGCGCACATCGACGATGGCATCAAAGCGGGACTTCGAGCCTGCGGCGACACGCCACCAGGCGGCACCGGAGATGGCGGTCCAGGCCGCATGGCCGAACGGGGCGGTGAAGGCGCGAAGCTGAATCTCCATTTCCATCACGCTGAGATTCTTGGTCTGCATGACCCGCTCAAAAGCGTAACCAGCGATTTCAAAGACTTCAAAACCCGCTCCAACGGCCGCGCCAAAGAGCAAGCCATTGAGCATGTATGGATACTTGGAAGAGGGCCGCACCAGCACCAGGACCGTGAGGAGTTTGGCAGACTCCTCCAGGATTCCGGCGCTCATGGCGCCGAGCCAGCGAAGATCGGTGGTGGCAACCCCGATGTGGGTGAAGACAAGCGAGAGCATGCCGCCGAAGGTCATCAGCATCAGTGTCTGGTGGAAGGTGACATTCCGTGGCGTGTTGCATTCGAAGAACAGAATGAGTGTGGCAAGGGGAAAGGAAAGAGCACCCATTATGATCATTCCCGGAATCGCCTTCGGATTGGAGAAAGAGTGCATGATCCAGGCGAAACCGAAATAGACAACGCTGATAAAGGCCAGCACCCGGAAGAAGAACCAAGGCTTGGGCCAGCCTGTGCCAACATCCTCCAGAGCAGGAGTAGCTCTTGAGGTTCCGGTGAGGAAGTATTCCTCCAACTCTTCCTGGGAGCGTTTGCGGAAGACTTCGGAGAACATCTCGGCGGCGCTGAAGCCCTCCAGTTTGTCTGTGCTGGCGAGATTCCGAACGCGATCGGCGAATGAGCCGAAGATGTCCGAAGAGGCCGCGGGGAGGCGGGTTCCGCAGTTGGGACAGAATGCGCAGCCCCCCGCAATGGCAGCTTTGCACTGATTGCAGTGGAACATAGGTTGGAGTCGCTTATTATGTCACAGACCGTCGGCGATTTCCGCGAAGAAACGGCATAACCGTAATCGCTACAATAGCGTCAATACAGCCATGAGGATGCTTCTTCTCTTTCCCTTCGCATTGTGTGTCGCGGCCGGTGCAGACTGGCAGCAGTGGCGTGGCCCTGGTTTTGACGGAGTGGCGTCAAGCGACGCCCCCCTCGAGTTCAACGACACGAAAAACGTCAAGTGGAAGACGACCATTCCGGGGCGCGGTCATTCGACGCCAATCGTCGTAGGGAACAAGCTATTTCTCACTACGGCTGTCCCCGCAACCGAAGCTCCGGCACAAAGTGAGAGCCCACGGCGCGGTCCGGGCGGCGGCGCAGGAATGGGCCGTGAATACCGCTTTGTCGTCCTGTGCCTGGACCGGCAGACGGGAAAGATAATCTGGGAGAAAACCGCGAAGACGGGATCGCCGCATGAAGGCTATCACGCGCGTTACGGCAGCTTCGCCTCCAACAGTCCGGCCAGCGACGGGAAACTCGTATTCGCATTCTTCGGCTCTCGCGGAGTGTTCGCCTACGATCTGGATGGCACCCTGAAGTGGCAGAAGGACGTTTCCCCAATGAAGATGCGGCTGCAATTCGGGGAGGGTACCGCTCCGGTTGTCCATGGTGAGACGCTATTGTTGAACTTCGATCAGGAAGAGGGGTCGCATATCCTCGCCTTGGACAAGAACAGCGGAAAGCAATTGTGGCGAGTGGATCGGGATGAGCCCAGTTCCTGGTCGCCGCCACTGGTTGTCGATCACAACGGTGCGAAGCAGGTGATCGTGGCTGCCTCGAACAAGGTTCGGTCTTATGAGCTGAAGACCGGCAAGTTGATTTGGGAATGCGCGGGGCTGGGATCGAACGTGATTCCGTCTCCAGTGCTGCAAAAGGACACGGTGATTGTGATGAGCGGGCACCGGAATCCGAATCTGCTGGCGATCAAATTAGGTGGCAGCGGCGATTTGACTGGCTCGAAGCATGTGCTCTACACCAACCAGAGGGGAAACTCTTACACCCCCTCCCCCGTACTGCAAGACAACAAGCTCTACTTCATCTCCGACAGCGGCATGCTCTCCTGTTTGAATGCCACCACCGGAGAACCTTACTACCTGCAGCAACGGCTGCCTAAGCCCTACAATTTCAAGGCATCTCCGGTTGCCGCCAACGGGAAACTCTATCTGGCCACAGAGGAAGGCGATGTAGTTGTGGTGAAGATGGGGGAGAAGTTCGAAGTACTAGCAACCAACACGATGGCAGACCAAATGTTCATCGCGAGTCCCGTTGTTGTGGACGGATCCCTCTACTTGCGAGGGCAAAACACCCTGTTTTGCATTCGTCAGTAGAATAAGCCTGGCTACGGTTCCGGTGCGAGGGTACTGGGTTCCGGTACCGTAGTCCGTATTGAAAAAAGTACTGCCGCCTCATTGTCAGTCTGTGAGGCTCCCGGCATTCTGTAAGTGGCAGATGCAAGGAGCTGTTACGAGATGAATCCACTGAATGTCGCGATCTTAACCCCAAATTCTCCCCAGCGTTGGGAATTGGGTCACTTGCTGTCGCATTATCGCGTCGTTCGGCTCATCGAGAATGCGATGCATGGCTACCCCGACTCGAAAGAACTGCAAAGCCTGTTGCGTATTCTCTCCCCGCAGGTCGTTTTTCTTGACGTGACGGATCTGGAGCAGGCCATCCGCGTGGCGAAGGAAGCATCGGAGTGGCTTCCCGGTATTCAAATCATTGCTTTCGGCGGGCGGTTGGAATCGAGTGAGATGTTGTTTGTGATGCGTGCGGGCATCCAGGAATACCTGCCTTATCCCATCAACAGTGAAGACCTGCGAGATGCGCTGACACGGTGTGTGCGGAGGCTGGAAGAAAAACCCGTCGCCATGGACCTGGTTTCGAACGTGTTCAGCTTTCTGCCCGCAAAGCCGGGGGCGGGCGCTTCGACGATCTGCCTCAATACTGCAGCGGCAATTGCTCACCGGACGCAGAACCGTACGGGCTTGTTCGACTTCGACATTGACTGCGGAACTCTCGATTTCTACATGAACCTGGAAGCAGGATTCTCTGTTCGGGATGCAGCCGAATATGGCGAACAGATGGACGACACGATCTGGCAGCGGATCGTGACGAAAGCCGGAGCTCTGGATGTGCTCCGCTCTGGCCGGCCGCAACCGGATCGTCCTTTGAACATCTGGAACCTGGAAGCGATCCTGGCATTCGCACGGCCGCGGTACGATCACATCTGTATCGATCTGGCCGCGGTGGGCAGCCAGACTTCGATGGCGACGCTACGCCATTCCAACCGTATTTTCCTGGTGACGACGCCGGAGATCTGCTCTCTGCACATGACCCTGCGCACGCTGGATGTGATCAAGGAGATGGGGCTTGAATCGCGAGTGAGCATCGTGCTGAACCGTGTGGACTCCCGCTCGCACATGCGGTTGTCGCAAGTGGAAGAATTGCTGGGGCAGAAAGTAGTGCAGGCATTTCCGAACGATTGGGTGGGTATGCAGCGGAGCATGCAGGAAGGCAAGGCGCTACTGCAGAGCGGACCGCTGGCAGGGCGGTATGCGGAATTCGCCGCGAGTCTGCTCAAAGCGGAGGCACCCGTCAAGAAACCCGAAGGGTTGCTCTCCGGGATCGGGAGATTGTTCCAGGCGCGCGGCTAGTCGGTTTCGGGGTTGCGCAGTCTGCCCACGAGGAAAGCTCGGCCGGCTTGCCAGTCGCGCTTCAATGTGGCGACAGAAATGCCGATCGCCTCGGCAGCCTCTTCTTCCGTTAAGCCTCCGAAGTAGCGCAGTTCGATCACTTGTGCAGCGCGCGGATCGAGCGCTTCCAGTTCCTGCAATGCCTGGTGGAGGTCGAGGATCTCATCTTCGAGCGGTTTTGACTGGGCGTGGGCTTCGTTCAGTTCCACCCGATCGGCTCCTCCTCCGCGTTTAGCCGCGAGCCGTTCCCGTGCGGCGGCCACCAGAAGGCGGCGTAATTGCTGTGAGGCGACGGCGAGGAAATGGGCGCGGTCCTGCCATGCGACGGGCGCCCCACGCATCAACTGGACGAAGAGTTCGTTCACCAGCGCGGTAGCCTGAAGGGTGCGCCCCGCAGCTTCGCGGCTCATGTACATGCCGGCAATGCGGCGCAACTCGGGCTGCAATTGAGTAAACAACTCACGGCCCGCATCCTTATTTCCCTTCCGCCAATCCAGCAAGAGCGCAGTAACCGGCTGTTTTTCCATACTTTGGTAGTATAAATGAGCTGTTTTCCCGTGTGACTGCTCTAACGAGGGTGTGATGGCGCTAATGACTCCTGAACGATTCCGCCAAGTTCGCAACCTCTTTGAGGCGGCTCTGGAACAGGACCCTTCTTTGCGGGATACGTTTCTTGCTCAGGCTGCCGCCTCGGATGAAGATCTGCTGCTGGAGGTGCGGCGCATGCTGGAGGCGCATGCACGGCGAGTGACCTATCTGGATGGGACGCTTACGGCTCCAGCGGAATTACGCACGGACCCGCGGCGAATGGAAGGCCGGCGGCTGGGGAACTTCGAAATACTAAGGGAAATCGGCCGTGGTGGAATGGGCACGGTTTTCCTCGCCCGGAGGGCTGACGGCCTCTTTGACCAGCAAGTGGCGATCAAAGTTGTGACGCCGGACGGCGGTAGCGAGGAAGTGTTGCGCCGCTTTCGCCAGGAACGGGCGATTCTGGCCGCTTTGGATCATCCGAACATTGCCCGGCTCTACGACGGTGGCACGACGGAGGAAGGCTGGCCCTACTTCGTCATGGAGTTCGTGGAGGGCCAGCAGATTGATGAGTGGTGTGATGAGCAGAAGCTGAATATCAGCGGGCGGCTGCGATTGTTTCAGGCCGTGTGCGCAGCGGTGCACTATGCACACAAACATGGGGTAGTCCATCGGGATTTGAAGCCGGAGAATATTCTGGTGACACGCGATGGAACCGTGAAGCTGCTCGACTTCGGTATCGCCAAAGTGCTGCAGGCGATGGACGGCGCGAGTACGGTGCTATCGACGCGGACGGGGATGCTGATGATGACCCCGGAATACGCCAGTCCGGAACAGTTGTGCGCCGACGAGACAACACCTCTGACGGACGTATATTCGCTCGGCGTGATTCTCTACGAGTTGCTGACGGGGCGGCGGCCGTATCCTTTGAAGTCGCGCATGCTGCAGGAAATCATCCGGGTGGTCTGCGAGGAGCCGGTGAAACGCGCGAGTGTGCTGGTGACACTGGCGAAAACGATAGTGCGGCACGATGGTTCGACCCATACGGTGCAGCCCGGCGCGTTGAGTGCGCCAAGGGAAGGCACACCGATTGACCTGCAGCGGCGCTTGAGCGGGGATGTGGACACTATTCTGGACAAAGCGTTACAAAAGCTGCCAGCGGAGCGGTATCCTTCGGCGGAGCATTTGAGGGCGGATATCGAACGGCATTTGAATGGGCAGCCCATTCTGGCGGCGAGGCAAGGGGTGCTGGAGAAGGTTGGCAGTTTGATGAGCCGGCATAAGGCCGCGTTCGCCCTGGGGGCGTCGATTGTGGCGGCTCTGGCCGCGGGAGCGATTCAGGTGAGCGGCACAGCCATACTCTACGTTGGAGGAGCCTGCCTGCTGCTGGGGTTATGGTATACGGCCACGGATCGGAGGGTAGGGGCTTGGGTTCACGATCACCTATATGGGGAGCCGATCTTCATTGGGATTGGAATGCTTGCACTGTTTGGTGTATTGCTCTGGGCCGACTCGAATCCTGAGTTGCGACGCCGTTACGGTACAGGCTGGACCATTCTTGCCGGCGTGAATCTTGCCTCGCTTTACTTCGCAGGGATGTTGATCAGTTGGCGGATGCGGGAGCGTTGGGCGGGTGAATTGCAAATGCGTTTGCGATGGCATCGGGCAAATGCGGTCACGGTGATTTTGGCTGCGTTTAACATCAACAGCCTGCTGTCAAAGGAGGTCGTGAACGGTGGAGACAAGGGCTTGCGATTGTCCACTTTCATCGTGTTTCTTCTTCTCGCCATCGCCTACGGGATTGTGATTGCAGCCTATGTGGAGATTCGGGGGCGCGGGTTGCTGTATCATGGCGCATTGATTTCCTGGCTGGAGATTCAAGGGGCGAGTTGGGAGAATCGGCAGGGAACGGCGGTGATTCTATCGCCTCAGTTGCTGGACGACAACTTGTATCTGCGCTTGACGGTTCGCCGGCGGGTGGCGTTGTTGCGCCCCTATATCAGGGTTCCGATACCTTTTGAGGATGTGGAAAGAGTGGATGCCTTTGTGAAAGAGCACTTGGCGGTATTGCCGGCATGACGCGGCGTGGGTTCTTTGGCCTTTTCGGCGCGGCGGCTGCGGCGCAGTCCGCGCAACGGCCGAATATCGTCCTGATTGTGACGGATGATCAGGGCTGGTGGGATACCGGCGTGCACGGGAACAAACAGATCCGGACTCCCAACATGGACCGGCTGGCGGCGGAAGGTGTGAATTTCACGCGGTTCTATGTCTGTCCGGTATGCGCCCCGACACGCGCAGGATTGATGACGGGGCGTTACTATTTGCGAACCGGCGTCTACAATACGCGCTTCGGCGGCGACACCATGGACCGCCACGAAACGACCATGGCGCAGGTGCTGCAGAAGGCCGGCTATCGAACGGGCATCTTCGGCAAGTGGCATCTGGGGCGCTACGCGGGTGAGCATCCGATGAACCGCGGGTTCGATGAGACCCTTGTCTTTACCCAGGGGCACACGGAGCGCTATTTCTATCCCGATCAACTGGAGCATAATCGCAAGCCGGTGGCCGCACGCGGCTACGTAACGGATGTTCTCACGGATGCGGCGATCCAGTTTGTGAAACAACGCGGGGCTCGTCCCTTCTTTCTGTATCTGCCTTTCAATGCGCCGCATTCCCCGAACTATGTGCCGAGCCGTTACACGGAGCGCTACATGAAGATGGGTATCCCCATCGGCGACGCGGAGATTTACGGGATGGTGGAACGCGTGGACGAGAATATCGGGCGATTGCTCAGCTTGCTGGATCAACAAGGGCTACGCGAGAACACGATCGTCTTGTTTATGAGCGACAACGGCGGAGTGAGTAAGCATTTCCGGGCTCATTTGCGTGGGGCGAAGGGATCGGTGTACGAAGGCGGAGTGCGCGCTCCATTGTTTGTGCGCTGGCCGGGGCACGTGCCGGCAGGTAAGAAGGTGGATGCGATGGTGAAGGAGTTCGATATCTTTCCCACCCTTTGCGATTTGCTGAGGATTCCCGTGCCTACGGCCTTGCCGCTCGATGGAAAGAGCTTCCGGCGATTGTTGGAAAGCGGCCAGGGCGAGAGCCCGCACCGTTTTGTCTGCCACTACTGGGATCGCTTCCGCCCAACGAAGGAACGCGGTTGGGCGATTGGAGAAGCGCGCTTCAAGCTGGTCGGCGAGCAATTGTTCGATCTGGAGAACGATCCCAGCGAGAAGACCGACGTATCGAAGCAATTCCCCCAGGACAAGCAGCGGCTGCGGGCGCAGTTCGATGCCTGGTTCGATTCCGTAACCCACGGGAAGAACTTTCAGCCCCCGCCGATCGAGGTGGGGCGTGAGGATGAGAATCCGGTTGATCTGGAGCCAAGTTGGGCCCACGTGAATGGCACTCACTCTACCTGGGCCTCACCGGGAGATGAGGAGTCAACGCCACCTGCTCCGCTGCCGGAAAGGCGCGCGCCATCGACCGTGAACTACACGTTTGCCGGATACGAATGGGATTCGATTGATAGTTGGCGCCAGGCTGGCGAAACGGTGCACTGGAACGTCGATGTCGTCCAGGCTGGAAAGTACGAGGTGACACTGAGCTATGGCTGCGATCCTGCCGACGCAGGCGGACAGTACCGGATTCGATCAGGAAGGGCTGTATTAGAAGGCAAAGTGGAAGCGACTGCGGGACGAGGGCTGTTTGAGAAGCGGGTCGCCGGTGCAATCCTCTTGCAGCGGGGACCGTCAAAGCTCGAAGTGAGTGCGGTGTCTGTCCCAGGCAAGGAACTGATGTCACTCAATCGGATATGGCTTCGCAGGCTGTGAGCTCTCTTGCGTTCGCTATCATGAAAGTACGATGCGAACCTACCTGTTATTACCGTTTCTTTCTGGGCTGCTCTTTGCGGGGGCAGAAGAGGACAAACGGCTGGACAACGCCGCCATCATGTTCGAGGAAGTGATGGGAACCAAGGATAAGGAGATACCACAAGACCTGCTCGATAAGGCCTCCTGTGCTGTGTTTGTCCCTGGCTTGAAGAAGGGCGCCTTCGTTTTTGGCGCGAAGTACGGGCGCGGATTCGTCAGTTGCCGCAAGAAGGATGGCCCGGGCTGGTCAGCCCCTGGCGCAATCCGTGTGGAAGGTGGTAGCTTCGGACTCCAGATCGGTGGTTCCGAAACCGATGTCATCATGCTGGTGATGAACGATAAGGGCGCGGACCGGCTGATGAGCAGCAAATTCACCTTGGGTGGCGATGCCTCGGCAGCGGCGGGTCCGGTGGGACGCACCGCATCGGCGGAGACTGATGCAACGATGCGCGCAGAGATCCTCACCTGGTCGCGCGCGCGGGGCGTGTTTGCCGGCATTTCCTTGCAGGGAGCCACTCTTCGTCCCGATAAGGAAGCAATCAAGGGCCTCTATGGCAAGGAGATGGAGAACAAGGATATCGTCTACGGTGCTACCCAACCGCCTGCGGCAGCCGCGAAGTTGCTTAGCCTGTTGAACAAGTTCTCGGGGCGGAAGTAAGGACAGCGGCGGCGCTCCATGTATTTGCGCGCCTTCCGGGTGGAAAACTTTCGCGGCATCGTTTTCGCTTCGTTGAGCTTCGACAAAACCACTGTTCTCGTCGGAGAGAACGATTGCGGCAAGTCAAGCATTCTAGAGGCTCTCGCGATTGCCCTCGGTGTCGGCGCTGACGGCCAGAAATTCGCGTTTGAGCGCCACCACGCTCATCTGGATGGTGAGGACCCGCCGCCGGTGCGCATCGCCTTGACGCTGGAGGAAGACGCCCCAGGCCAATGGAATTCCACGTTGCCGAAGAAGTTGAAGCTGTGGGTCACGCGCTGGTCTGCCCCACGGACACTCTATGTGGAAGTGCAGGCGGCATGGCCCGGAGAAGGCGAGCCCATCGTCACCTGGGGTGCTCGCACGAAACGCAACGGGCCGTTGTTGTGCGTAAACAGTCCGGAGTTGATCGAATGGGTCCGCCGGATTAGCCCGCTGCTGTGGCTGCGCGGCGGGATCGTATCCTCTACGCCAGCTCCGCAAAACGGAGTGCAGGCACACAGCGGCAATGTGGAGATCGACCAGATGATCGATGCGGTGGAGGAGCACTACCGCAGCATTGTTGCCGGTACCAGCCTGGACCCGTCCGTGGAATTGGAAAAGGGCTACGCGGCGGCGCGTTCGTTATTGGAGCAGTCGGGCAGCACGGTGACTACGACATGGGGCCGGTTGGGGCCGGCACTGGAAGAAATCACCGGTCAGCAGCGCGTGCCATCGGCTTCAACGCCGGGCCCACCGCGCTATCACGGTGGTGCGGCGCAGAAGATCGGGCTGTTGCTGCTGGTGGGCGCGGCACTGCGCAGCGGCTACCTGGTGGCTCCTGGCACTGCGCCTGTAATCCTCATTGAGGACCCGGAAGCGCATCTCCATCCGATGACCCTGGCATCCGTGTGGGGGATTCTGGAGCAGATCCGCTGGCAGAAGATTGTGGCCACACACTCCGGCACGTTACTTTCGGGAGCACCGCTGTCCTCCATCCGAAGGCTGATGCGTGAAAAAGGTGTGGTCCTCGAGTTCTCCGTCCCACCCGGCAAATTGACCAGCGAGGAATTGCGCCGCTGGAGTTATCACATCCGCAGCCGCCGGGCCAGCGCGATGTTCGCCCGTTGTTGGCTCCTGGTGGAAGGAGAAACGGAGTTTTGGCTGCTGCCTGAGTTGGCTCGGATTCTCGGTTACGACCTGGCGGTGGAGGGCGTCACCTGTGTCGAGTTCGCGCAAAGCGGATTGACATCCTTGATCAAGGTGGCGCAGAACCTCGGGATCGAGTGGCATCTGTTATCCGACGGCGATGAAGCTGGCCAGCACTATCGCGAGATGGCGCGCCCGTTCTTCGATCTGGAAGAACAAGCGCGGCACATCACCATCCTTGCGGAGCGGGATATTGAGCAATGCTTCTGGCAGCATGGGTTCGCCAACATCTACAAAAAGGCGGCGTTCCCGAATGCCAAATCGATGCCGAAGGGCAATCCCAAGAGCACCATCCTGCAAGCAGTAGGGCGCACGTCGAAACCCTACCTGGCTTTGCAGATTCTGGAAGCAGTTGCCGAAGCCGGACCCGGTCGCGTCCCCGCTGTGTTACGCCGTGCTATTGAAACGGCAATCGACCTGGCAAGACGCTCTTCCTAAATTGACCTAAGCTATTTAATATATGGAACGGCGCCGTCTCCCACGGTTGCTTCACGAAAGGGGTTCTGGCCTATGTTGCTCAGATTGATTGTTGTTCTTCCGCTGCTCTCTATCTCGCTTTCCGCGCAAATCGGTGGTGCTGGAACCATCAAAGGGTCCGTTGCCGATCCAACCGGTGCTGTGATTCCCGGTGCGGCCGTCGTTGCGACCAACATCGCAACGGGAGTGGAAACGCGCCGGGAGGCAACAGCCGCCGGCCTTTACGTGATTGCTCCTTTGACGGCTGGAACGTATAAGGTTTCCGCGTCGGCCCAAGGCTTCCGAACCCTGGTGCAGGATCAGATCGTAGTGGATGCGCTCACCACAGTGGAACTGGATATGAAACTGGAAGTCGGAGCCACGGCGGAGAGCATCACCGTCACGGCGACACCTCCGGAACTGAATACTGCCGATGCGCGGCTCGGCCAGACGATGCGCAACGACATGTATACCGCGCTCCCGCTCTCTATGGGCGGTGGAAATCCGCGTAATCCAGCGTCGTTCATTTACCTGATGCCCGGCGTGCAGGAGGGCGGGACATTCGGATTCATCAACGGCGGACAGAGTTTTTCGAAGGACGTGTACATTGAAGGACTGCCCATCACCGATGCCGTGCGCCAGGGTGAAAGCCGCGCACTGCAATTCGCGGTCTCCGTGGAATCAGTGGAGCAGTTCCAGGTGGAGACCAGCGGCCAATCCGTGGAGTTCAACGGACAGGGCTCGGAGAACTACACCATCAAATCCGGCACCAACGACCTGCATGGTTCGCTCTACGAGTATTTCCGCAATACTAAGCTGGACGCGCGGGGATTCTTCGCTCCGTCCCGCACGGCGCAGAATCAGAATCAGTATGGGTTCACGATCGGCGGTCCGGTGAAGCGGAACAGGCTCTTCTTCTTTGGTGCTTACGATGGGTACCGCTATCGGGTGGCGACTCCATTTCAGTTCGTGACCATTCCCACGACGCGCATGCGTGGCGGAGACTTCGGCGAACTGCCGGTGTCCATCTTTGACCCGGCGACCACCAACTGCCCCGTAGGCGGTATCTGCTCCCGCCAACCGTTTGCTTCGAATCTCCTTCCTGCGAACCGGATCTCATCAGCCTCGAAGTTCTTCCAGGATCCGTTGCCGGCGCCCACTCGGGCCGGTATCGCCAGTAACTACCTGGCAAACAATACCGGCGTTGGATTCAATAATCAGAACGGAACCGCGAAGGTGGACTACAACCACTCTGAAGCGCACCGCTTCAGCATCATGTTCTCACGCGGGTCACACGAACAAAGCAGCGCCGTGCGTGGCAATCCTGTGCCGCTCCCTCTTCCGTATGTTGTGACGCGAGTAGTGAGCGAGGTTCCCACGGTGGGCCAGTTGAAACACACGTGGGTGATCAATGCGACCATGATGAACCAAATCAATTTTGGAGCATCGCGGCTGTGGGTTCCGATCACCAATCCCACGATCGACGGTAATTGGGTGGAGAAGGCAGGAATCAAGGGATTGCCAAAAGGCGACGCCACCCAATCCTTCCCGGAGACCGCCTTTGCCGGTCCGAATGCACCACAGGGTTGGCGCGGGACGGATGCCCGGCCGTTCCTGGACGCGCTGAATAACTTCACCTGGCAGGACAGCTTCCAGTGGATCAAGGCTAACCATTCCATCAAAGCCGGATTCCAGCACCAGCGAATGCAGGACAATTACCGCGCCCGCTGGGATGGGACGCTCTTCATCGCCAACTTCGCCAATCAACAAACGGCAGGCTTCAACAACGGCACACTGCAAAACACCACCGGTAATGCCTATGCCAGCTATCTGCTGGGTGCCCTCTCATCGGCAACTGTGAACGAAGATTCGGTGGTCACCTCCGGCGCGCGGTTCCGCACCTACGCCTGGTGGATCGGCGACGATTGGAAAGTCACGCGCAACCTGACGTTGAACATCGGCATGCGGCACGACATCATGCTTCCCTATGTCGAAGTGTTGGATCGCGTCTCCTGGTTCAATCCGGATATCGCCAACCCAGCCGCCGACGGCTTTAAGGGCGCGCTGCAATTTGGCGGGAAGGGGAATTCACCGCTCTACTGCAACTGCAGCACCCGCATCAAAACCCATATGAACAATTGGGGGCCGCGGCTCGGCTTCGCATGGCGATTGGGAGACAGGACGGTGATCCGATCCGGCTACGGCATGATGTACACACGTCATGGCGCGGTTGGAGGACGGGGCGGAGCGCGCGAGGGCACGGGCAAACTGGGCTTCACCGCAGCGCCGGGCTTCCCTTCGCCGGACGGCTTCAATCCGGCGTTTGATTGGGATGACGGGGTTCCTGCCTATGAGCGGCCACCTTTTATTGATGCCACGCTGAACACCGGCTTCAACGCGGTCCGTACAACGGCTGGCTCAGTGAGCTATGACAATCCCGAAGAAGGTGCTCGGCCGCCACGCTATCAGAACTGGAATTTTTCTATTCAGCATTCCGTGACGCCCACGATCACATTGACGGCGGGCTATGCGGGCGGCAATGGCAAGTTGCTGCGCGGCGGTGGGCGCGGCATCTGGTCGGGCCAGATCAACCCCCGCTTTCTGGCATTAGGCAATTTGCTGAATGCACAAGTGAATGCTACCTCTCTGGCACAAGCACGGGCGATCCTTCCCGAAGTGTCCCTGCCCTATCCCAGCTTCCGCGGGACGTTCGCCCAGATGCTGCGGCCGTTTCCGCAGTATTCGAGTGTTGGCGTCGATTTCGTGAACCTGGCGAGTTCCAACTACAATTCGCTGCAACTTACCTTGCAAAAGCGCATGGCGAACGGGTTGACGTTCAACATCAATCACACCTGGAGCAAGACACTTTCCGATGCCGGTGCCGGTCGTAGCGAGTATTTCTGGGCCATCGAGAAGACGCACGGCGAGAGCGATCGCCGCCACGTCTTCAACGCGATGGTGGTGTATCAATTGCCATTCGGACGCGGGCGCGCCATCAATCCGGCCAACGCCGTGGTGCGAGGGTTGGCGGAAGGTTGGCGTCTGTCGAGCATCACGCGGCTGCGGTCAGGCAATCCCTATGGCGTGATCGCGGCTGCATGCCAATTGCCCATGGCGGGCGGCTGCCGCGCTTCCTACAACCCGAATTTCACTGGAAACATTCGCATCAACGGGGATTGGGGAAGTGGCGATCTGCTTGGCGCGCGGCCCGCGTTTCTTGATCGCACCGCATTCATCAACCCCGCGCCTTACACCTATGGCAATACGCCGGGGGCTGGCGCATACGGCCTCTACGGCCCTGGTTTCTGGAACGAAGATATGAGTGTGACGCGCCAGTTCCGCATTACGGAACGCTTCAAACTAGACTTCGCCGCCGAAGCGTTCAACGTCACCAACTCCGTCATCTTCAACGGGCCGGCTTCGTTGGATATCAACAATGCGAACTTCGGGTTGATCACGAGCCAGCAAAATAGCCCGCGCTCGTTGCAACTCGGATTGAAACTGCAGTTCTGATGAAGGAGGTTGCTATGAAGCGACTGCTGGTTGGATTGATCCTGGTTATCCCCATGCCGGCGGCGGATGAGCCACCGGTGTCCTGGGTGGATCCCGACACGGGCCACCGTGTAGTCCGCCTGACGAAAGAGAAAGGCAGCGCCAGTCTTTACTTTAATCAGAACGGATATACCGCGGACGGAAAACGGCTGGTGTACACCACTCCGGATGGCATCTCAGTCCTTGATCTGGAAAAGAAAACAGTGCGCCAGGCCGTTTCGGGACGCGTGCGGATGATTGATGCGGGACGCCGCCATCAGCGTGTGTACTATCTGCGGGATGGCGCGGCGTATTGGACCGACGTGGATTCCGGCGAAACGAAGAAGATTGGCGATTTGCCGCCGCGCGGAGGAATCTCCACGGTCAATGCCGATGAGACTCTGTTGGCCGGAACCTATATTGAGGGCGAAGGGCGCGATTACAATAACGCCCGGCCACCGCGCCCCGAAGCCGGAGCACCAGCGCAGCAGCAGGGCCATTCGCTCGATCAGCCTCGCAACAAAGGTCAAATGATGGAAGAGCGCTGGGCGGCGAAACTGCCGATGGGCTTGTTCACCATGAACGTTCAGACCGGCGAAGTGAAGACGATTCACAAAGACAATAACTGGCTGAATCATCTGCTGTTTTCTCCCACTGATCCCACGATGCTGATGTTTTGCCATGAAGGCCCGTGGCACAAGGTGGATCGGATCTGGCTCATGCGCACCACTGGTGGCCAACCGAAGAAGATCCATTCGCGGACCATGGCAATGGAGATCTGGGGGCACGAATTCTGGAGCGCCGACGGAAAGACCATCTGGTACGACCTGCAGACCCCACGCGGTGAGGATTTCTGGCTTGCCTCTTACAACGTGGATAGCGAAGCCAGGCAGTGGTATCACCTGCAGCGCGACGAGTGGTCGATTCACTTCAATGTGACCCGTGATGGGAAGCTCTTCACAGGCGATGGTGGCGACCCGGGGCAGGTGGCCAAGGCCAAGGATGGGCAGTGGATCTACCTGTTCCGTCCGGAGTTGATTCCCAACCGCGGGTTGGACGGCAAGAGCTTCGTGCAGCCTGGTGTGTTGCGATCGGAAAGATTGGTGAATATGTCGAAACACCAATACAGGCTGGAGCCAAACGTGAGCTTCACACCGGATCAGAAGTGGGTTGTGTTCCGGTCGAACATGTTTGGGGATACTTATGTGTTTGCTGTGGAAGTGGCGAAATCTTCCGCGCAATCGAATTGAGACGAAGTTCGCGCACATCCGCTTCGAAGCGATTGATCAATTGACGCCATTCCGGGGACTGAAGGAATGCGTCGATGTCCCCATCGAGCGAAATCTCGGGCATATATGAAGCCATCACGCCGTGTTCCAGCACACCGTCGGCGATCACTCCGGATTCCCGGAAGGCAAGCACGGGCAGGCCAAGCTGGAAGCCCATGCCTGCTTCGAGATGACACCAGGGGCTGGTAATGTACGTTCCGGAGATATCCCGTTCCTGAAGCGCGCCCAGTTTGTCCAGGAACACCGCGGCGCCGTGATCGATGCGGTAGCGGCGCAATGCAAGAACCAGCACACCATTGCATTCGAGCATGATGCGGCGAATGCTTGATAGTGGAACTTCAGTGTCGTAGTCACTGACACCAAGGGTGCGAGGTTCCAGGTCGCGTTGCCGAAGGTGCTTCGAACATTCTCAACTAATTGTTCCTGCTGGGGAGAATTCGGGCGCGGATGGCTCAGGAATACAGGAATTGGCAAACCTTCAGTCTAACTCCTCGCCGTGGCCGTATAATGCAGAACGTGATTGTTCCCCTCCTATTCCTGTCCGTTGCAGGTGTCTATGCCCAATCCAATCCCGATCAGTTGCTGCGATGGCTGGATGGCATTGCGCAGCGCCAGATGGATCAACGGGAAAAAGCGATTGCCGCGGTGCGGACAATGGAAGATGCGAGGCGACGCAAGGAGTTGGTTCGCGGGCGAATCCTGCAATCGCTCGGTGGGTTACCAGATTACAAAGGTCCTCTCAATGCGAAGATCACCGGCCGCATCGAAGCGGACGGGTACGTCATCGAAAAGGTCCTGTATGAGAGCTTGCCGGGCTATTTCGTGACGGCGAATCTGTACCGTCCCAGCCGGCCGGGCCGCTATCCGGGCGTGCTGTTTCAGGCCGGGCACACGCAAGAGGGAAAGGCCGAGCCACAGCGGTTGGCTGCTAATCTCGCGCTGAAGGGTTTTGTTTCACTGGCGTTCGATCCAGTCGGGCAGGGCGAGCGCGAGCAGACCTACGATCCCCAATTGAAAGCTCCGGCGGCGGGCTGGTCGGTAAATGAGCACATTCATCTCGGCGCACAGGCCGGACTCATAGGCGAAGGTCTTGCACGTTACTTCCTCCACGACGCGATTCGCTCACTAGACTATCTCTCTACCCGGCCCGAAGTGGATCCGCAACGCCTCGCCGCGGCGGGTTGTTCCGGCGGAGGTGCGCTCACAACGTTCCTGGGGGCCCTCGACGGCCGGCTGAAAGCTGTGATCCCCTCCTGCTTTCCCGTCTCTTACCGGCTACTGTTCTCCGGCGCCAATCCGCATTCGGAGATGACAATGCCGATGCAACTGGCGCTCGGTTTGGATACGGCGGATTTCGTCGAGCTATCGGCTCCCACGCCGTGGCAACTGCATGCCACCGAAGAGGACTACTTCACGCCTCCAGCGGCAAAAATGGTGCACGAGGAAGCAAGCCGCTGGTTCCGGCTGCATGGCGCCGAAGACCGGGTCGAACTGATCATCGGCCCCGGTGGACATGGCACACCGTTGATGAGCCGCGAAGCGATGTACCGCTGGCTGATTCGCTGGCTCAAGGACGGCCAGGGCGATTGGCACGAGCTTCCGGTAAAGACCTACGCCAATCACGAACTGCTGGTGACGAAGACGGGAAGGGTCGAAGACCTGCCAGGAAGCCGGAAGTTGCACCAGATCTTGTTGGAGGCCCTTCGTGCCCGGCGAAAGCCTGGTACTCTGCCCGAACTCGCCACGGAACTGCGCCGCTTGGGAATCGAATCGGATGGCAGTGCGCCGAAGGCAACAGTGATAGAGGAATCCACGACAAACGGACTGCTGCGGCAGCGGATGAGCTATGAAAGCGAGCCCGGAATTGAGATCGAAGCCACGTTGTTCATTCCTCTTGGGACAGGCAGAAAGCCCGCCGTCTTATTGCTGAATGGACAACTTTCGCAATCTCTGGCGGAGCGCACGGCCCGGCAAGGGCGCGTAGTGTTGGTGATGGATCCGCGGCGATCCACCGTGGTCGACACACGCCGGCCCTTCGTCGGCGATTGGCTGTCCAACACCCGCGCCGATGAAATCGGCGTCAGCCTGCCCGCGCGCCGCGCCTACGACATCCTCCGCAGCGTGGATTTACTGTGTGCGCGATCCGATGTGGATTCATCGTCACTGCGCGCGGCAGCACAAGGCGTGAAGGGTTTCTGGCTCCTGCTGGCAGCGGCGGCTGACAAACGCATCGGCGGAATCTGGCTCGACCGTGCTCCCTACACTTTTGTGGAAGCCTTGGAGAACACCCTCAACACCGCACTCTCAGACGCAGCTATCCACGGCTTCCTGCTGCGCTGGGATATTGGCGACCTGGCTAAGCTGATCGCCCCGCGCCGGATCTTATGGACAGACCCCGCCAACTGGATGGGCCGGGTAGTGGCGCCGGGTCCGCCGTTTCGCAACCGCTGGGTGCTCGGCGATATCAGCGAGATGAGTGAGATGCAAGACCTCGAGTTCGCCAAAGAGTGGCTGCAATGAAGGCGGCGCCCATCAGCGCGGAGGACGCCGGTTCGGGGACGTTGCCCGACGTGTCGGCTGTAGTGATCGTGACCTGGTAATTATCCAGGCCGGATGCCAGTGAGCCGCTCAGGCAGCCCGCGGGTGCATTGCACGTCAGGAAGACACGCACCCGGTACCCGAACTCAATGGTTCCTCCCAAGGTGGAGAAGTCAGGTTTTCCCAGTCCGGCATTCACCTGGCTCCAGTCATCGGCAGAAGTGGCCGTGCTGGAATGGTGGACCCACGCAGTATTGAGAGCGTCGTCCACCAGCAGGAAGTAGATATTGCCGCCTTGACGCAGCATGGGACGGTAGAGACCTGCGACAAGTCCGCCTACCGAACGGATATCGTAGCCGAAGTCCAATTGCGTGATCGCGCCACTAAGGGAAGGCGTGTAAGTCATCGTGCTGCTGAAACTGACGAGATTCACGATGACGGTGCCACCGGTGGGTGTGTTTGGGAAGTTCATGTTGAACCTCCGGAATCCATCCGGATTCCCGCCGGTGGCGGCTTGCGCGAAACTCCCAGTTCCCCCTCCCGTCTGATCGAAGATCACTTGCGACCAGTCGGCGTTCGCAAAGTCGACGTCCGACAGTACGGTAGTGCCTGCGAGCAACGGCGAGCAGAGGGACAAAAGCAGTAGCCCCCGCGAAAGGTGGATCTTTCCAATCTGCATATGGAGAGAGGCGCGAATCAGCGCCGTTTTCTCCGGTTCACTCGCAGATTACGGTCCACCCAGCGAATCGGACAGAGAAAAGATAGGCAGATAGAGCGCCACCAGCACAAAAGCGACGAAACCACCCATGAAGATCATGATGGCCGGCTCAATGAGGCTCAGTGTCGCGGTCATCTGGGTGGTGACATCCTCTTCGTAGAACTCAGCCACGGAGTTGAGCATCGCCGGCAGCGCACCGGTGGATTCACCCACTTCAATCATGTCGATCGCGAGAGGCGGGAACAGCTTGGCGTTGTTGAGGGAGCCCGAGAGGGGCTGTCCTTCTTTCACCAATTGCCGCGCCTGTTCCAGTGCTCGCCGCAGCAACCGCGACTCCATAGAGGAATAGGCCGTTTCCAGAGCCTGCACCAGCGGGATGCCGCCCAGAAGCAATGTAGAGAGGACGCGTCCCAGTTGGGCCACCTGGTATTTGATCCAGATCACACCCAATACCGGTGTGTTTCGCTTCCACTGATCCAGTTTCTCCTTGCCGGTCTCCGTTTGCGCCCACAGCCGTGCTCCAACCACCGTACCCGCAATGCCCAGAATGATGAGCAGGATGTACTCCCGTGCCGCCGTGCCGACGGTGATCAGCATCTGTGTGATGCCGGGCAGGTCGGCGGAAAGTCCGGCATAAAGGGTGGCAAATTGTGGCACGACGTACGTCACCATGAAGACGATGAGGGCCGTGACCAGGACAATCAGCACGGCCGGATAGATCAGCGCCAGCATCAGCTTCTTGCGAACCGACATGGACAGCCGCTGGTAGGCCAGGTAGCGTTCCAGCACTTCCACCAATGCTCCGGATTTCTCCCCCGCCATGATCGAAGTGACATAGATGGGCGGAAATACCCCCGCGGCTCCAAACGCATCGGACAGCAGTGCGCCGTTGCGTACTTCGTCACGGACAATCTGAATATACTTGCCAAGTTTGGGGTCGGTGAGGCGGTCCGCAAGCAGATCCAGGCACTTCAGGATGGGGAGCCCCGCTCGAACCAGCGTCAGAAACTGCTGGTTAAAGATTAGGAACTTCTCCATGTTGATGCGCTTACGGCTGGAGCCAACGCCGAGGCTGGCGACCAGGCTCTTGCCGGTGGGCTTGATGGAGTAAATCAGAAAGCCCTGTTGGGCGAACTTGTCCCTGAGATCCGATTCGGAATCGGCCTCGGCTACCTGCTCCTTGATCTGTCCCCGCGCATCGGCGTATTTGAGTAGGAATTCAGCCATGGTGCTTGCTGGGTGATTGCGCCCTGTTAGTCATGACGTTTCACAAGTCGAAAGCGTGGAACCCCTTGCCGCTAGGGAGCTAAAATGGTACGAAGTATAAGCTTACAGGCTGAGGAGGCTCATGTTCGCGTACTTTTTTCTCTCTTTTCTCGTGGTTTCCGGGGCCGCTGTTTGGGCAGAGCCGCCCGTGGCCAAACGCGTCGATCACCGCGAAGAACGGCATGGGGCTACGGTCATCGATCCCTATTTCTGGCTGCGCGAGAAATCGAACCCCGAGGTGGTTCGCTACCTGGAGGAGGAGAACGCCTACACGGCGGAGAAGACAGCTCATCTCAAAACCTTCGAGGAAAAGATCTACAAAGAGATCGTCGGCCGCATGAAGCAGACCGATCTCAGCGTTCCTTACCGGCGCGGTCCCTATTACTATTACTCCCGCACAGAGGAAGGAAAGCAGTATCCCATCCACTGCCGGAGAAAAGGAAACATGGAGGGTCCGGAGGAGATCCTCCTTGACGGGAACCAACTGGCCAAGGGCCTCAAGTTCTTTAGCGTCGGAGCGATGAGCCTCAGCGAAGATCACCAGATGCTGGCCTTCACCACCGACACTACCGGATTCCGTCAATACAAGCTGCAGGTGAAGAATCTAGCCACAGGTGAGATGCAACCTGATATCGCCGAGCGCGTGACCAGTGTGCAGTGGGCCTCCGATAACCGGACCTTGCTGTTTACGACAGAAGAAAAAGTCACCAAGCGGTCGGACACACTGTGGCGCCTGACGCTGGGAAAGCCCGTGGAAGGACCGCTCTACCAGGAAAAAGACGAGTTGTTCCGCGTTCACCTGAGTAAGACTCGCGATCAGAAGTATCTGGTGCTGCAAATCGGCAGCACCGACACGACGGAAGTACGCTACACCCCCGCCGATCAGCCACACCAGGCTTTGCGCGTGGTGCTCCCCAGGGAGAAAAAGCATCGCTACGATATCGACCACCGAAATGGGGTGTTCTACATCCGCACGAACAAGGGCGCGAAAAACTTCCGCATGGTCACCGCCCCTGCGGCCGATCCGTCACCCGCCAACTGGAAAGAATTCCTGCCGCACCAATCCAACGTCCTGCTGCAGGGGATTGACCTGTTCAAGGATTTCGGAGTGGTGGTGGAAAAATCCGAAGCGGTAAACCGCCTGCGGTTCATCGATTTTCAAACCGGGAAGTGGAAAGCATTGACCTTCCCGGAACCGGTATATGCCGCTTCGCCCAGTGCGAACCCGGAATACGATACAAACACCTTCCGCTACCTGTACCAGTCCATGGTCACCCCAGCAAGCGTGTTCGACTACGATGTGGCCACCGGAGCTTCGAAGCTGCTCAAGCAGGAAGAAGTGCTGGGCGGATATGATCCGAAACAATATGTTACCGAGCGGGTGTGGGCCAAGGCGCGAGATGGCGTGCGTGTGCCCATGTCGGTGGTCTATAAGCGTGGTGTGAAGCGGGACGGTAAGGCCCCACTGTTTCTCTATGGATATGGCTCCTATGGCATAGGCATGAGCGCCACTTTTTCCAATGCGAGGCTCAGCCTTCTGGACCGGGGCATGATCTACGTTGTTGCGCACATCCGCGGCGGCAACGAAATGGGAGAGCTCTGGCACGAGGACGGCATGCTGATGAAAAAGAAAAACACCTTCCAGGATTTCATCGATTGCGCCGAATTCCTCATCAAAGAAAAATGGACTTCGCGCGAGCGCCTTGTGATGGAAGGGGGCAGCGCCGGCGGATTGCTGATCGGCGCCGTGATCAACATGCGTCCGGATCTGTTCCGCGCCGCCCACATGGCCGTCCCGTTCGTCGACGTGATGAACACGATGATGGATGCCTCCCTGCCGCTTACCGTGGGCGAGTATCTGGAATGGGGTAACCCCAACGAGAAGCAGGCCTACGACTACATGAAGACCTACAGCCCCTACGACAACCTGGAAAAACGAGCCTATCCCGCGATTCTGGTAACCACCAGCTTGAACGACAGCCAGGTCATGTACTGGGAGCCGGCGAAGTACGTGGCCCGTCTCCGCACCTTGAAGACAGACGAGAATCCGCTGCTTCTGAAAACCAACATGGGAGCCGGCCATGGCGGCGCGTCCGGGCGTTACGACCGGTTGCGCGAAGTTGCATTTCAATACGCGTGGCTGATGCAGCAGGCCGGAATTACGGAGTAAGCCTCGTGACGTCGATTGCCTGTTGCGCCGTATACTGGTAGTTCGGCTACCCGGCCGAAGTTGAACCAAGGCAAAACCAAAGCATGATCATTGTAGGTATGGCGGGAGCGCACGCCAAAGCAGCCTGTGCGCTGATGAAGGACGGTCAGTTGGTGGCGGCGGTGGAGGAACAGAAGCTCTCCCGCCAGAAGCAGGTCGGCGGGCTGCCTGAGCATTCTCTCGCATTCTGTCTCCACCGGGCTAAGGTCCAGGCGCAGGATGTGAACTACGTGGCGCTGGTGCGCCCGCTGGCCAGTTCCGCCGATGCCAGGATTCACCTCGAACTGCGGCAGCGCTTCCCAAATAGCCAACTGGTGGTCGTCGATCATCACCTGGCGCATGCCGCGGCCGCCTACTACGTTTCTCCCTTCGACGATGCGAAGGTGCTCACGCTCGACCGCTCCGGGGACCTGCGCTGCGGCGCTCTATGGAATGCCCACGGCGCCGAAATAGACCTCGAGCGCGAACTCTATTTCCCCGATTCCCTTGGACATTTGTATGGCCGGGTGACCCAATTGCTTGGGTTTGCCCCGGGTTCCGATGAGCACAAGGTTCAGTGGCTGTCCACGTCCGGCGACGACAGGTTCGTTGATCTCTTTGAGCGGATTCTCTCCGCCGGGGAGTGGCCGCGGCTCGACAGATCCTACTTCGATGGGAACCGGATTGGCCACGGTGGGTTCAGCGCGCAATTCTATCGCGCCCTGGGCCTGGAGGACGGCCAGATCCCCCCTGCCGAGTTGCACGCCCCTATCGCCGCTGGAGTGCAGCGGGCCACGGAGCGGGCTGTCATCCGCATGGCGGGGGAGGGCCAACGCCTGTGCCTGGGCGGCGGCCTGGGTTTGAACGCGCTCCTGGTGGAAGCTCTGGAACGCAGTGGGAATTGGGATGCCGTATACGTACAGCCTTCTGCCGGCAACCCTGGTTCGGCAATCGGCGCAGCCGCCCATGCCTGGCATCACGCCTGCCGTGAACAAAAGCGCATCCGGCTAGACCACCTCTTTCTCGGGCCTGAGTTTACCCCTGAAGAGATTAAACAGGTGCTCGAAAACTGTAAGCTGCGGTTCCGCTATCTGTTGACAACAGATGAGTTGATTGATGCTGCTGTGGCCGAACTGAACGCCCATAAGATTGTCGCCTGGATGCATGGAGCCATGGAGTTCGGCCCCAGGGCCTTAGGGAACCGTAGCCTGCTTGCTTCCCCTCTCGACCAATATTCAACCGAAAACCTGAATCTCTTTATCAAGCACCGCGAAGGATTCCGCAAGTTCGCGGCCTCGGTGCCGGCGGAACTCGCCGCGGAGTACTTTGACGTCGGATCCAATGCACGCTTCCTCGCCACCGTCGGCCGGGTGCGGCCCGCCCATCGGGAGAGGTTCTCCTCGGCCATCATGGGCGACGACCGGGTCCGTGTTCACACCGTCGAAGAAAGAGACAACCCCTTGTACTGGCGCCTGTTACACGCCGCTGGAAAATCCACTGGACTGCCCGTCCTGTACAATACCTCGTTCAATCTCTTCGGCGACCCTTTGGTCTGCACGCCCCGTGACGCGGTGCGGAGTTTCTATTCCTCGGGCGTGGATTCGATGTTCGTGGGGCATTTCGGACTGCACAAGTAGGAGGCCGCGATGGCTGAAATCAAGCCGGTGCGTTGGGGAGTGCTGGGCGTGGCCAAGATCGCCACGAAAAAGGTCATTCCGGCCATGCAGAAGAGCGCGATGACGCCGGTGATGGCCATCGCCTCCCGTGATCTGGCGAAAGCACAGGAGGCGGCTGCTTCGCTTGGAATCGGCAAAGCTTACGGCTCCTATGAGGAACTGCTGGCCGATCCGGATATTGATGCCATCTACAATCCGCTTCCGAACCACCTGCACGTGCCTTGGTCTGTCAAGGCCGCCGAGGCTGGCAAGCACGTTCTGTGCGAGAAGCCATTGGGCCTGAGTTCTGCTGAGGTTGGCAGTTTGATCGCCGTGCGCGACCGCACCGGCGTTTGTGTCGGCGAGGCATTCATGGTGCACACCCACCCGCAGTGGCTGCGGGTCAAGGAATTGATCGCCAGCGGCCGCATTGGAGAGTTGCGCAGTGTGTTCGGTTTCTTCAGTTACTTCCTCTCCGACTCCACTAACGTCCGCTGCGTGAAGGAATGGGGCGGCGGCGCCCTCATGGATATAGGCTGCTATCCAATTCATTGTTCGAGGTTTATTTTTGGCGAAGAGCCGTTGCGCGTGAGCGCCGTAGTGGAAAACCATCCCCAGTGGGAGGTGGATCGGCTCACCTCGGCCATTCTCGAGTATCCCTCCGGACAGTGCATCTTCACCTGTGGGATGCAGATTGTGCCCTACCAGCGCATGCAGTTCTACGGTACGAAGGGCCGGATCGAGGTGGAGATCCCTTTCAATGCGCCCCCAGACAGGGCGTGCCGGGTCTTTGTGGACGATGGCGGTGATCTGTCGGGAAGCACGATCTCCGAAGAGTTCTTCCCGGTCTGCGATCAGTATACGGTGCAGGCAGAGGCCTTTTCCAAGGCCGTGAGGGGACTCGCCGCCATCCCGGTACCGTTGGAGGACTCCCAGCGCAACATGCGTGTCCTGGAGGCGATATTCGCTGCAGCGAGTGCGCGCCGATCAGTCGAGGTTGCCCTTTAGTTTCCCCCAAAAATGCGAATGCTCACCCCGGGGGGTGAGCATCGGCAAGAAGCCCCGGATCAGCCGGGGTGATGTTATGGGAGAATCAGATTCGACGGTTTCACAACCGAACAAATCCTTCGTTTGATTTGGATCTTATGATGGTTTGGGAAGTGAGTCAAGGAAAAAAAAGGTGTCCCGATTTTCCCCTATAACTTATTGATAGACTGAGAGTTGGCGGCGCGTTTGGGAATTGCAAATGCTGTGGAAAATGGGTGGAAAACACGGTTTCGGAAGATGCTTTTCCGGTCTAACATGGAGACACAGTTGACTTTACTCGACTAGCGTTGGAGTTTGCCGGGAAGCGCAGGGAGAAGCCGTTTGAGGCCTGGTTAAGCGTTATCGATAACCTCCCCGGAAACAGAAAAAGGCGCAGTGGCTTCTTTCCACTGCGCCTTTTCTTGAACAGCTTGTTCTGGTTTCCTTACTTCCGGCGGGCCAACAAACCGAGCCCAGCCAGCCCCATTCCCATCAGAGCAAAGGTCATCGGTTCCGGAACGGCGTCCGCCGTCGCGGAAAGTACCTCCACGCGCAGACCGGACGGATTGGCTCCGAAAGCGATCGGCGAGTTATACACCACAAAGTCAATAGCCATCAGCGAGGCGGTGAAGTACGACGAGCTGATATCGATCGCAGCTTGGCTGGAGAACGGGTTTGTATTCTCTGCGCCCGTTGCCGACCCGGTCACCCGTGAGGAGGCCCCGCACGGCGTCCGATTGCTGGAGTCTCCGATCGCGCAAACGCGAATGTGGGACTGGTCAGTGGCATTGCCAACATTGTTCACGTTGTTGTCGCTCAACACGCGAAGACTGATGTTAGCCGTCGTCGCATACAGATGCAGCGCAGCAAAGTCCACGATCATCCGGTAGACGTAGGGGTCCGAAGAATTGTTGTAGATCGTGTTGTTCTGAACGTTGGTTTGGTTGCCGATAGGCCCTACCCACGCCGAGGAAGCGTCGTTGGCGGACCATAAGGTTCCCGGGGGACCGACGACTGTAATTGCGTTGGGCCCAAAACCCGTGCAAGCGGCCGGTGCCGGCACTGCATTGCAACCTGCCGGCTGAATCAAAAAATAGTGACTGTCAGCAGTGTTTCCCGTCAACACAACCGCGGAAGCATCCAAGCCGGTGCTCCACACGCCGTTGGCGGTGTTTTTGAAACTGACTGCGTGTGCTGCAACCGCACACAGTAGTACTAGACTGCTCAAGACGAATGAACGCATGTCTCCTCCGCAAGATGTCTCGAGATACGCTTATTATCTTACATGAGGAACTAGTACTAATCAAGGATAATCTTAGTACGTTCGGCCTAGGTGTGGCCTAGGCCAAACTTGCCATCCCTGCACGCCCGCAGTGCCGTTCCAGCCGCGCGCGCAACTCCGACCGGGCCCGTAGCAACCGCGATTTTGTGGCCGCCACTGAAATCTGCAGACGGCTCGCCACCGTCTCCAACGGCAATTGCTGTAAATCCCGCATAATCAATGGCTCACGAAGTAGCTTGGGAAGCCGCCCAACTTCTTTGCGGACCGCCGCTACCATCTCTTTTTGCCCCAGACCTTGTTCCGGAGTGGGACTGTCCGCCTGCAACTGCAGATAAGGCCGGTTGTCCTCAGAAGCCGAATCGTCCAGCGCAATGAAACTAACACGCCGCCCGCGGCGCAGGTACATCAGGCATTGGTTGAACACGATGCGCGATAGCCACGTGGAGAACTTGGATTCGCCGAGGAATCGTGGCACGTGCTCCCAGGCCTGCGAAAGGGCATCCTGCACTGCATCCTCCGCCGCATCCTGGTTCTTCAACACAGACAACGCCAGCCGGCGGGAGGATTGCGCGCTACGTCGCACTAGTTCGGCAAATGCTTCCTGATCGCCAGCTTTGGCGCGTTCCACAAGCTGGCGTTCGTCGTCAGAGGGAGCCATCAATGGAGAGCTGGTGATTGCATTCATGACAACTTAGTAGATGCCTCACTCGTCATGATGGTTCAACTACAATCAACTTTGTTTTCTTTTTGATGAAAATTATTCAGCAGTTTTAATCAACAGTGAAACGAGAAGTCATTCCCTCGTAGTCCGGGCGATCCGAGATCCGCCGGTGCCGGAACGACTGCAACACTTCGCAACGATGCAACAAAAATACTCCAGGCATCTGGAAAGGATCCCCAGCGGGGATGCCGGCTCCATGCTTGCGTAGCGCGGAAAGCGCTCTCGGCCAGATCCGGAATCCGAACACCTGGCTGGTTCCGCCACGCCGCAGCCCGAAGGCGCGATACAGGGAGCGGTCTGCGTCGTAGATCCTATCGAGCCCGCCCAAGCCGTGCTTACGCACAATCTGGTCCATGGTCGCCGAGCGTCCATGATGCACCAGAACTATGCGCACCCCCGCCATCTCCAGGCTCGGCCGTAACCGCGCGATTTCGGCCATGGTTTCCCGGCAGAACATGCACCCGGCATGACGGAGAAACACCACTAGCACCGGCGACAGCAGGGAAAGGGTTGCCAGATCCACCCCGCTTTTGGTTCGCTTGGTTTCGATGACAGAAGCGAGTTCATCCGCTTCGAGTTGCGTCACAGTCATGTCTCTGTGCTCTGGATGCACCATTCCCCCTCGAAGCGTTAGAAAATGAAAGCAGGATGTTCCTTCGCGATTTCGATCCCCTGGTGCGGGAATGGTTCGAAGCACGCTTTACTCAGGCGACTGAACCACAACTGCGCGGCTGGACGGAGATTGCCGAAGGCCATGACACCCTGGTCTGCGCGCCCACGGGATCGGGCAAAACGCTGGCCGCATTCCTCATCTGCCTCAACCGCCTGGTGCGCCAGGCGCGTGCCGGCACCCTGGAAGATGCCACGCAGGTGCTCTATGTTTCGCCTCTGAAGGCGTTGAGCAACGACGTGCAGAAGAACCTGGACCGCCCTTTGGCCGAGATCCGCCAACTGGCGGAAAAACATGGCATCACATTGGCGCCGGTTCGCACCGCCGTTCGCACCGGCGATACACCTATGGCCGAACGCCAGCAAATGGGACGCAAACCGCCGCATGTGCTGGTGACCACTCCTGAATCCTTATATATCCTGCTCACCGCCGAAGGGCCGCGGCGGATGCTGCGCCGCGTCAGCACGGTGATCCTCGATGAAATCCATGCTGTGGCCGATGACAAGCGCGGATCCCATCTGGCCTTGAGCATTGCCCGCCTGCAGGCACTCTGTGAGGCGCGCCCCCAGCGCATCGGGCTGTCTGCCACGGTCAAGCCCGTCGAAGAGATCGCCCAGTTTTTGGGGGACCGGACTCACATTGTCGACGTCGGACACCGCCGAGCCATGGACCTGGCCGTGGAGATTCCCCGCGATGAACTCGGCCCGGTCGCCAGCAATGAGATGTGGGGTGAAATCTACGATCGCATCACGCAGCATATCCTCACCCATCGCACAACGCTTGTGTTCGTCAATACGCGCCGCATGTCGGAGCGAGTGGCGCACGCTCTCACTGAACGCCTTGGGGAAGGGCACGTGCTGGCTCACCACGGTAGTTTGTCGCGCCCGCTACGCCTGAAAGCGGAGACGATGCTCAAGAACGGTGAGCTGAAGGCCGTGGTCGCCACGGCTTCTCTCGAACTCGGCATCGACATCGGCACCGTGGATTTGGCGATTCAAGTAGGCTCGCCGCGCTCCATTGCCGTGGCCCTGCAGCGCGTCGGACGCAGCGGGCATTGGGTTGGCGCGATGCCGAAGGGCCGCTTGTTTGCCACTACTCGCGATGAGCTGATTGAGTGCGCCGCGCTCGTCTCGGCCATCCGGTCGGGAGATTTGGAACGCATCGACGTGCCGCGTAATGCTCTGGATGTTTTGGCGCAGCAAATAGTAGCCTCGTGCGCCTGCGAGGCCTGGGGTGAAGAAGAAATGTTCGCCCTGGTGCGCGGAACATACCCCTACCGCGATCTCAATCGTGCCGATTACGATGCGCTGCTCACCATGTTGTCGGAAGGCATCGCCACATCGCGCGGACGCAGCGCGGCCCTGCTCCATCGCGATCAGGTGAACCACCGCATCAAAGGACGGCGCGGAGCCCGGTTGATCGCCATCACTTCCGGCGGTGCAATTCCGGAGAATGCGAACTACATGGTGGTGGCCGAGCCCGACGGGCGCAATGTCGGGACCCTCGATGAAGATTTCGCCATCGAAAGCATGGCTGGCGATGTGTTTCTGCTAGGCACGAATTCCTGGCGCATCCGCCGCGTGGAGCAAGGCCGTGTACGCGTGGAAGATGCGCATGGTGCGCCACCGTCCGTTCCGTTCTGGTTCGGGGAAGCGCCCGGCCGTTCGGTCGAATTGTCCGCCGAAGTGGCTCGGTTGCGAGGCCAGATCAGCGAGAAAGGCCCTGAGGCCCCGGCTTTTCTCATCTCTCATTGCGGGCTCGAAGAAAGCGCCGCCCGCCAAGCCATCGAGTACGTAGCCGCCGGTGCCGCTGCCCTCGGAGCACTGCCATCGCAGGAAACGGTTGTGGCCGAGCGCTTCTTCGATGAAGCCGGCGGCATGCAACTGGTGATTCATTCCCCATTCGGCTCGCGGGTGAACCGCGCCTGGGGGCTGGCTCTGCGCAAGAAATTCTGCCGCACCTTCAATTTTGAGTTGCAGGCGGCGGCAACGGATAACGGCATCGTCATCTCCCTCAGCGAGCAGCACGCATTTCCACTCGAGCTGGTGTTCGAGTTCCTCAAGCCGGAGACATTGGAGGACACGTTGACGCAAGCAATGCTGCCCGCCCCGATGTTCGGCGCCCGCTGGCGATGGAACGCGACCCGTGCCCTGGCCATTTTGCGCTTCTCAGGCGGCCGGCGAGTGCCTCCGCCGATCCAGCGCATGCGCTCCGATGATTTGCTTGCCGCCGTATTCCCCGATCAGGTGGCCTGCCAGGAGAATCTCTCCGGGCCCATCCGCATTCCCGATCATCCCTTAGTGAAGGAAACCATCCAGAATTGCCTCCATGAGGCGATGGACCTGGAAGGGCTGCGCGCCGTCATCACCAACATCCGCGCCGGCAAGATTCGCGCCGTGGCGGCGGAGACAACCCAGGCCTCTCCCTTCTCGCACGAAATTCTCAACGCCAATCCCTACGCCTTTCTCGACGATGCCCCTCTTGAAGAGCGGCGCACCCGCGCAGTTCAGATGCGGAGCACGCTGCGCAGCGACATCTCCGGCGGCGAAGGCATTCTGGATCCGGCGGCAATTGCCCAGGTTGCCGAAGAAAGCTGGCCGTTGATCCGTGATGCCGACGAATTGCACGACGCGCTGTTAACCCTCGTCACGCTGCCCCCCATGGCGGACCACGCCCATTGGTACCGCGAACTGGTGGCCACCGGCCGCGCCTCCACTGTGTCGCGCGGAGATCGCGAATTCTGGGTGGCGACCGAACGTGCCGGGCTCGTGGACAACCTCGTCGAAATACTGCGCGGGTGGATGGAGTCGATCGGTCCCGCCACCACGGCGGAACTAGCCGAACGGCTGAGATGGGCCGAACTGGATGTCGAACAGGCCCTGCTGCAATTGGAAGCAGAAGGGCAGCTTTTCCAGGGACACTACATTCGCAAGGACGGACCCGTGGAATGGTGCAACCGCCGCATTCTCGCCCGTATCCACCGCATGACCCTCGGGCGGCTCCGGCGCGAGATTGAGCCGGTCACCTCGCTGCAGTTCCACAAATTCCTTGAAATCTGGCAGCATCGCGCGCCCGGTTCACAACTGCCAGGCGTCGAAGGCCTGATGCAGGTCGTGCGGCAACTGCAAGGCTACGAAATTCCCGCCGTCGCTTGGGAAAGCGAAATCTTCCCGCGGCGCATTGCCGGGTACGACCCGCAATACCTCGATCAGCTTTGCCTGGCCGGTGAATTGATGTGGGGCCGCCTTTCGCCGCATCCCGCACTCGAAGGCGATGGACGGCAGGTCCGCCCCACGCGCATTGCTCCCATTACGTTCTTTCTCCGCGAAGATGCAGATTGGCTGGTGGAGGATGTGACGCTGAACCACGATGCCTTGTCCCATGCGGCGCGTGATGTACTGGGCGCGTTGGAGCGCTACGGTGCCTGCTTCTTCACCGATCTGGTGCGGGCCGCACATCGCCTGCCGAGCGAAGTGGAAGATGCGCTCTGGGAACTGGTGGCCGCCGGATTAGTAACCGCGGACGGCTTTGAGAACCTCCGTGCCTTAATTGATCCCAAACGGCGACGTGGAGAGGGAAAAGGAAAATTTGCGCGGCCCAGGCATGCTGCCGGCCGTTGGGCGCTCTTCCGGCGCATCCCAGGTGGTGTGGCCACGGCGGAGCGCAATGAACGCATCGCGAAGCAACTGCTCCTCCGTTGGGGTGTCGTGTTTCGCGATCTGATCACCCGCGAGTCGATGGCGCCCGCGTGGCGCGATCTGCTGCCCGTATTACGCAAGATGGAGGCGCAGGGCGCAATCCGCGGCGGGCGCTTTGTCGACGGATTTACCGGCGAGCAATTCGCCCGCCCCGAAGCTCTGGATCTTCTGCGAAAGGTGCGCCGGGAATCGGCCGACTTGACCGAACCCACGCTGATCCTGGGCCCCGATCCGCTCAACCTCACCGGCATCCTGTTACCCGGGACACGCGACCGCGCAGCCCTGGTGTGAATCGATATGCTGTTAAAGTGCCACGTCTTTCCCGCCGGTCTTTTGTTACCTCAACCGTAGCTGCCGCGGTGGTGCACGCCGCCGATTTTCACAGCCAGTGGAAGCCCGATTTATCCCGCCCGTGGCTGGGTCCGGAATACTGGGCCAATCCAATGCAGGACTGGCGTATCCGCAACGGCAGGCTGGAATGCTTCATCGCCGGAGCCGATCGCAACGTGTTCCTCCTGACGCGCGAAGTGAACTCATCGAAGGGCGACTTCACCATGTCGGTGAAACTGGGCCGTCTGGAAGAAGACCGCAATATGCTGGAGGCGGGTTTCGCCGGCTTCCGCATCGGCATCAAGGGCGAGTTCAAAGACTACCGCGACAGCGCTGTGCACGGCGTCGGCAGAAACGCCGGAATCACTTCGCAAGGGCGGCTCTTTATCGACAAGCCGGATGACAGCGGCGTGCAGGTCCCCCTCGTCGATGGGCTGCAACTGAAGCTGACCGCCACGCCCGCTGAGAAAGACTACACCCTGACGCTGGAAGCCCTCGATCGGGCCGGGGCGCGGTTGGCGCAGGTGCAGAAGAATGTCCCAGGCTCCGCACTGGAAGGCGGTGTCGCCCTCGTCTGCCACTCCGGCAATCCCCAGGAAATTTCGCAGAATCGGCGCAATGCCCCGCGCGGCGGCAACATGCGCTTCTGGTTCACCGATTGGACACTCACCGGGACCAAGGTCTCCGAATTCGCCGAGCGCGCCTTCGGCCCCATCTATTTCGCCATGCACACGCTCAGCCGGCGCGTGTTGAAATTGACCGCGCAATTGGCCCCGCTCGAAGCAGGCACCCACGAGGCCGAACTGCAGATCAAACAGCGCAATCAGTGGAAGAAAGCGGCCAAGGCGGAGATGGATCACCTCGCGCGCACGGTCACCTTCCGCATCCCCGATTGGGACGACACCAAGGACACGCCATATCGTGTCGTCTTCGGCCAGCACACATGGGAAGGCACCGTGCGCAAGGACCCCGGCGACGGACGCAAGCTCACCATCGGCGCGCTCACCTGCTGCAACGATGTCGGGTTCCCGCACAACGATCTCACAAAAAGCCTGAAGCATTTCAACGCTGATATCCTCTTCTTCACCGGCGACCAGATCTACGAAGGCGTTGGCGGCTACGGCATTCAGTTCGAGCCCACCGAACAAGCCGCACTGGATAACCTGCGCAAATGGCTGATGTTCGGCTGGAGCTTTCGCGAGTTCTTCCGCGACATCCCCACCATCTGCATGCCCGACGATCACGATGTGTATCACGGCAACGTGTGGGGCTCCGCCGGAAAGAAAGCCGTCATCGACCCCAGCGATCCGGAAACGAAAACCAGCGTGGTGCAAAGCTGGCAGGATTCCGGCGGCTACAAAATGGAGGCGCAACTGGTGAACATGGTGCAGCGCCACCAGACCAGTCACCTGCCCGATCCTTTCGATCCCACCCCCGTGGGGCAGGGAATCGGCGTCTATTACACGTCGCTGGTTTATGGCGGTGTGAGCTTCGCCATCATCGAAGATCGCAAGTGGAAATCGTCGCCGCGCACCAGCGTTCCCTGGGCCGACATCCGCAACGGCTGGGCGCAGAATCCGCGCTACAACGCTCCGCAGGATGGAGACGTGCCTGGTGCGGAACTGCTCGGCTCCCGCCAATTGGAGTTCATCGAGAAGTGGGCCCAGGATTGGAATGGCGCCTACATGAAGGTGCTGGTGTCGCAGACGCTCTGGGCGAATCTGTGTACGCTTCCACCGCCGGCAAATACGGACTCGGTGACTTCAAAGCTGCCGGTGCTGAAGCCCGGCGAGTATGCCGAGGGTGAAGTGATGGTGGCCGACCACGATTCCAACGGTTGGCCGCAAACGCCACGCACCCGCGGATTGCGGGCGATGCGTAAGGCTGCGGCATTCCACATCGGTGGCGATCAGCACTTGGGCAGCACCGTGCGCTATGGCATCGACGAGTTCAACGATGGCCCCTACATGATTTGCACTCCGGCCATCAGCAATCTCTTTCCCCGCCGCTGGTTCCCGCCGAAGAAGGGTGCGAATTGCCCCGCCGATAGCCCGCGTTACTGCGGCGAATATGTAGAAGGCTTCGGAAACAGGATCACCGTACACGCGGTGGCGAATCCGCACCAGACGGGATTGAAGCCCGCCTCCTTGTACGACCGGGCCACCGGATACGGAATCATTGAAGTGGACCGCAAGTCGAGAAAGATTCACCTTGCGAACTGGGCGCGGCAAGTGGACGCGACCAAACCAGGCGCGAAGCCCTATCCGGGCTGGCCCATCACGATTCATCAATACGACAACGGCATCAGCAATGCGCGCTATGCGCTACCTGAAGTGAAATCAACAGTGGACGATCCGGTGGTACAGGTGATCGACGAATCGAACAACGAAATCGCTTTTACGGTACGCATCCAAGGGCGTAGCTTCACACCGCGCGTGCACAAACCAGGCGCCTACACAGTGCGCCTCATACCCGACAAAGGCAAACAGCAGGAATGGAAAGGGCAGAGAACTACCTGATGGACGACATTTTCAACTCGGATGACCTCGGCGCGGGCTACGCGCAATGGCGCCCGCCCGTGCATCCTCGTATCGTTGAGCGCATCGTCAAACGAGTGGGCTCTGTGGCGCGTGCCTTGGATATCGGCTGCGGCACTGGATTGTCCACCCGTGCGCTGCGCCCGCTCACCCGGGAGGCCATCGGCATGGAGCCCTATGTCGCCATGCTGCGCTGGAGCCAGTCGATTGCCCCCGATGCGTCGTTCGTCGCTGGCGCAGCCGAGGCGATTCCCGTACGGTCGCAGTCAATGCCGCTATTGACCGCCGCCGGGTCATTGAACTGGGCGGATCTGGATCGCTTCTTCCCCGAGGCTCGGCGTGTCGTTACCGATGAAGGCGTCCTGGTTGTCTATGACTTCGGTCAAGGCTGTGATCTGGCTGGCTCCGATGCACTCGCGCGTTGGAATGCCCAGTTCAAACTGCGGTATCCATCGCCGCCGTGCCGTCCCGTCAATCTCCAGACCCTCTCCGCCAATACTCCCGGATTCACGCTGCGGGACAGCGAGGAATTCGCCGTGCCCATCTCCATCGCTCCCGATTTCTATCTCGAGTACGCGATGACGGAAACAAACGTCGAGGCCGCTGTACGCAACGGAACTTCGAAGCAGCAGATTCGTGACTGGTGTGAACAGACACTGGCGCCCGTGTTTGACGGCGAGGTGCGCGAAGTCAACTTCCGCGGCTTCATCGCTTACCTTTCCCCAGAGCCTCAATGAGCAGCGCGATGTGCTGATTGGTTGGCGCAGTCGCGTCGCCGGGAGTGTGTTTTCCCCAGTTGGCGCGTGCCGCCAATAGGATCGCTTTTCGCGACGGAATCATCACCGCGCAGTTGCCCCCCGCCCCAATGCTCATGAATGTATCGCGTGGCGCGCCCGGCCACGTGATCGCGTGGGGATGCAGCCGGCCTGTGCCGTTAAACCACCAGTTGCAGCCATAGACACCCGCGCCGTATTCGGTGAAATGATCGGAGCCTCCTCCGTAGCTGCCGAGTTTCAAATAGTCGTTCGTCTCGGCCTTCAGCGTGTGCGGGAGATCCGCCGGCGTTTGCGCGCGGCAGTAGTCGCTGAAGAATTGCCGGGGCAGAATCTGTTTCCCCTGCCATTTGCCGCGGGCCAGCCAGAACTGCGCGATGCGGGCGAAATCGCGCACGGAAGCGCTCATGCGCCGGTTGGTCGCGCGAAACTTCAGGCCGTCCTGCAAACCCAGCGGGGCGAAACGCGTATTCGCGGCCTCTTCCGGGTCCTGTCGGAAAATCCGGTCGAAAAGAGTCTTCTGATATAGGTTGATGCCGAAATCGTTGTAGGCCCAGGCGGACCCTGGCAGGTCGGGCCGCGCGTAGGCGCTTGTCATATTGGCGAGGTGGTGTAGCGTCATCGTGCGATCCTTCTCCACCAATGGCCAGCCCTGGTCCGCCACCAGTGCGTCGATACTTTTGATCTTGCGCTCGGACAGCGCAAAAAAAAGGAGGGTGCTGAGAACGGGCTTGGCGGAGGATAGCCAGTCACTGACTTCGGCTTGATCGCCCCACGTGTGTACCGTCCGTCCATCCACCAGAACTGCGCCGCGGCCGCCCAGATTCCGGCCCAGCAGATCCAACGCCTCTCCGCGCGGCTTGGCGGCAGCCGTTAGAGTGGTCAGGAACGCTCGCCGGCCAATTCTATATGATATATCCATGATTCGCGTCTTCTTGATGTTTGCGGTACTCGTAATGCCCTCGGCTGGCGTGCAGATTCAACAGTATCATTCCCATGATTTCTCCTTCCGGGCGCAAGTGGCTGGCAATCCTTTCGATGTCGAGATGGATGCCGAACTCACCGGCCCCGATGGGGTGCGGCTCACCGTGCCCGGCTTCTACGATGGTGCGGATGTGTGGAAGATTCGCTTCTCTCCAACACACACCGGCAAGTGGACCTTGCGCACCAGGTCGACCTTGGCCGCACTCAATGGGAAGACCGAAAACGACATCGAATGCATCCCCAATCGCCATGCGGCGATCCACGGCGGGCTGCGCATCGATCCTGCCCACCCGTATCATTTCCGCTATGAGGATGGCGCGCATTACTTCCTCATGGGCTATGAGTGCGACTGGCTGTGGGGAATCGACATGAACGACCCGAAACGGGCACAGATGCACAAACTGATTGACCGTATCGCCGCGCGCGGATTCAATCACGTGCTGGTGAACGTCTACGCGCACGATACCAGTTGGAGCCCGGGCAAACAAAATCAATGGGACTACGGCCCGCCCGAAATGTTTGCCTGGGCAGGAACGAACGAAAAGCCCGATCACACCAGGCTGAATGTGGATTACTTCCGGCTCTACGACGGAATGATGGAAGCGCTGCGGGACAAGGGGCTAGTCGCCCACCTCATGTTGAAGGTATACAACAAGAAGGTCAACTGGCCGGAGAAGAATAGCCCCGAAGAGCGCAAATACTTTCGCTACGTGGTGGCGCGCTACCAGGCCTTTTCCAACGTTGTCTGGGATTTCTCCAAGGAATCCTATAACGAGAAAGACAACGAACTGCAGGCCCGGCTGCTGGAGTACATCCGTTCTCTCGACGCCTATAAGCGGCTCACTACCGCGCATGACGACGATGCCTTCGAGTGGGACCCGCGCTACTGGCATACACTCGATTTCCGCACCGACCAGCAGCATTCCGATTACGCCGCTATGGTCGCCTTCGACCGCAACATGCGCGCCCGGCCCGTCATCAATTCCGAGTTCGGCTACGAACGCGGGGTGGACGTGAAACTGCCCACCTACCGCAAAGAAGACGATTGGGAAGAGCAACTGCGGCGTGCGTACTGGGTCTACCTTGCCGGCGGCTACGGCGTGTATTACTACCACTACACGTCGTGGGACGTGAACAAGATCGATCCCGAACCCCCAGGTGTGGCGCGCTTTGAAATATTGCGCAAGGCATTCGAGACATTGCCCTATTGGCGGATGTCGCCTGCGGATCGGCTGGCCGTGGGCGGGCCTTGTCTCGCGCTCCCCGGCGAAGTCTACGCGGTGTATGCGGAGAAGGCTTCCGTCACCGTGAACCTGGTGGAACTTCCGGGCCTGGTCAAGGCCGTATGGATCAACACCTGGACAGGCGCGAATGAAGCGGTTCCCCTCCAGGGTGGCGGCGTGCGTAAGGTCGAAAAACCGGAAAACTTCGGCAAAGCACCGGGGCTGTTAATTGTTCGCAAAGAATTGTGAAACCGGCGGGCTGCTACAATCGTCCATAGGCCGTTAGGGGTTCTCGCCGCGTCCCACCCCGAGCATCGAGTGTGCCATTTTTCCATGCCGATTATCGAACTGGACGACCGCGAGTTAATGCTTTCCCTCAAAAACGGGGATACCGACAGCCTCGAGCTGCTCCATAAGCGTCACCGCACCAACGTGCAGCGCCTCATCCGGCGCATCACAGGCGACGCCGCCGTAGCCGAGGAGCTCTCCCAGGAAGTGTTCCTCCGCGTCTATCAGGCGCGCCAGCGCTATGAGCCCACCGCTTCCTTCTCCACCTGGCTATACCGCATTGCCTTCAACCGGTCTTTGAATTGGCTGCGCTCCCAGAATCAACACCGCAATACCACCAGCTTCGATGCGCAACCGAACTCGCTGCGGCGCATCCAGGAGCCCAGCGCTACTCCGGAGAGGAAACTGCTGGACAAGGAACACATCGAGCGCATTCGCGAGGTGATCAACTCCTTGCCACCCCGGCAACGCCAGGCGCTGATCCTCCACAAGTACGAAGGGCTCGATTACGCCCAGATTGCGGCAAGGATGAACACTACCGTGCCTGCCATCAAATCCCTCCTTTTTCGTACGTATTTGTCTCTCCAGGATCTGTTGAAGCCCTTAACAATCCTTTACAAAACTCCTGTTGGAAAAGCCGAAGAGCAGCTTTAATCTAAACGTAGCGACCCAATCCCAGCGTGCGGCGCGGAAGGTTGGCACAGAGCTTTCTTCGCCGCACGCTCCCTAGGTTTTCGTAAGGCCAAGCTGCGAAAACAGCATCGTGTGAAACGCCACGGCATTGCGGATGCCGGATTCTCCAATTCGCTCAATCGTGTCGTGATCCGTGTGGTAGTAAGGTGGGGCATTCATCAGGCAGAAGCTCTTCACTCGCCCGCAAGTAACGAATAGATCCGCGATGCACGCGTTCTGCATTTTCGGATCCACTGTCATCACGCCGCTTCTTCGTACAAGGTCCGGTAGCAGCGCGCGAACCTCCGGCCACCCTTCACTTCCCAGATATGCCGTGCGTTGGTTGTTCAATGGCATCGGCCAGCCCGCCGTGCGGCCTTCCTCCGAATCAATGGCATCGACGTGCTCCAGCAGAAAGAGTTCCTTGATGCGCGCGAATCGCTGTGGATCACGAGCCACCCAGTCACGCATCCCTGCCGCTTCGTCATGATGAGCAGATAGCCCAAGAAAGTAGAAGCCACACCGGCGCACGGCTCGAGGTAGTCGTGCCAGCGGCTCCGCGATACCCACCATCGCCGCGATCCCACTGGCGTTGTCAATAGCTCCGGTAAAGAAGGAGTCAATGTGGCACATGATGCCGGCGGCTTCCTCAGTGGCTCCTGGAAGAAAACCGACAACGTTGCGTCCTCGATGACTGTCCTTCGCCGCATATCGTATTTTGGCCGTCACACTTCCCGCCTTGGCAACCCGCGCTCCGTCCACGCGGTCCATGGAGAAACACGGTATAGGCCGCAGCCCTCCCGCATAGCGCTCGTCTTTCACCGCATAGGGCTTGTCCACCGGCACCACCGATTTCCACCGCGAGGTCGCCGGTGTCGGCAGCGCGAACAGCAATCCTGCCGCGCCCGCAGTGACAGCCTTCTGATACAGCAGCTTCTCACGAACAATGTTGAATGCAGTAGATGTGGTCAAGTTGCTTTGCACGAACGCCCACTTGTCTTTCGTCCGCGCCCAGTCGCCATCCGGCGCCACCGGCTCCAGTTTCGCCGTGCGTTCTCCCTCCGGAAAGCGCGCTTCGAACGGAGCGGGCATCGCCGTTTCGAGAGGCATGCCATCCGCGCGAACGGCCCAATCGGCGGAACGGTGCGCTTGAAACTCAAATTCTTCCAGCGCCACCTGCGGCAGAATTCTGCTCAGTTGCTCTCGCAGCGCCGTGGCGGAAGCGTGCTCGGCCGGTGATCCGCCGATGCGGCCCCAAACCTTGTTGCGCTGGTCGCGCTCGGCAATTGCTGTGTGCACCGCGGCGATTTCCTTCAATCGCAACTCTGCGGAAGGAGCCATCGCCGCCAGAATCAGGTCGCGTCTACGCATGAATCGCGGTTGAGTCTATCACAGTCGCAACCGCCTGCCGCGCGGTCACGTCACACACAGCAAGCATGCAACGTAGAGTATTTCTTGCTTCCTTGGCCGGTGTGGCGTTCGGGAAAGACTGGGAGCAGCCAGAGTACCCCAATTGGTCCCGCGAATTCGTCGACAAGATGCTGACCGATTCGCCGTGGGCGCGGCCGCTCACCGCCCCATTCGTCTTGCCCCATTCTGCCCCCTTCACTTCCAGCTTCAGCCAGATTGGCTTGCCCGGCGGAATCGGCTTGCCTCGCATCCCGGGGGTCGGATTGCCCGGTGGAACCAACCGCCGCTATCCCGGAGGGACAGGCGGTGGCCGGGACGGGCGCACCAGCAGCGGCGTCAAGACCGAAGCCTACCTCACCATTCGCTGGTCGAGTGCCCTGCCCATCCGGCAAGCGCTCTCGCTCGAAGAGCGCACCAATGAGGTAGCACCCCCGTCGAAGGATTACCTGATCAACATCGCCGGAATTCCCACTGTGCTCGCCACGCAGGATACCTCCGCCATCGAGAAAAAGCTCATGAAGACAGCTACCCTTTCCATCAAGGGCCGCCGCAGTCTGCACGCCGCCTTCGTCGAAGTACCCGAGCACGGCACGCATCTCATGGCGGCCATCCGCATCCCGCGCTTTGACGGCTTGGCTGCATCGGAAGGCGTGATCGAATTCACCGCTGAAGCCGGGCCCATTAAGATTCAAACTCAGTTCAAACTCAAGCCGATGCTCTATCACGGCAACCTCGAACTGTAGAACTGGTACAATGCGGTTCCATGGCCGCTGTATCCGCTCCTCCTTCCGAACGGACGCGATCCGCATCCTCACAACCCACTTCTCCGTCTGCCGCCGCCGAGCGTTTGTTGTCGCTCGATGTCTTCCGCGGGCTGACAATGTTGCTGCTGATTTCGCACGGCTTCGGCATTCACGAGGCATTCAAAAACAACGCCTCGATGGCTTGGCTCGCCGATCAGTTCGAACACCGGACCTGGGTCGGTTGCACGCTGTGGGACCTCATCCAGCCGGCATTTACGTTCATCGTCGGGGTAGCCATTCCGTTATCGACGGCACGGCGTATGGCGCAAGGCGCGACGCGCTCGGAATTGTTCCGGCACGTGCTGTGGCGAGCGGCATTCCTCATCGTGCTGTCCAACCTGCTCTCCAATTGGAATAGCACCAAAGGTCTGCAATTCCAGTTGATCAACGTGCTCTGCCAGATCGCTCTGGGTTACGTGGTTTGCTTTGCGGTCATGCAACTTCCTTTCCGCATGCAGGCGCTCACCGCGGCCGGGTTGATGATTCTGCACCACGCGCTGTTCTTCCTGTTCCCGGCCCCTGACGGCGCATTTTCCCAAGCCGGCAACATCGGCGCCGTGCTCGATGCCAAGCTCCTTGGCTACAACTACTCCGGCTACTACACCACGCTGAATTTCCTCGGTAACTCCATCACGATCCTCTTTGGCGTGTGGACGGGAATGCTTCTCTCGCACTATCGGGAGCACGCGGAACGGCTGAAAATACTGCTCACCTGTTCGGCTGGTGCATTCGCTCTGGGCCTGGCCCTTGCGCCGTGGATTCCCATGGTGAAGCGCCTCTGGCTCGGATCATTCACCTTCTTTAGCGCCGGATGGGTGCTGTTGGCTTTTGCCGCCTGTTACTGGGCCATCGAATGCAAGGGCTGGCGCAGAGGCACATTCCCAGCGGTAGTGATCGGAATGAATTGCATCTTCATCTATAGCTTTTCGCAAGTGCTGCGCGGATGGCTGGCTCGAGGCGTCGGCAATTTCACCGGCAAATTCGCCTTCCTCGGCGACGTGGGAGCGATTCCGCTCAACCTGCTGGTGATGGCCATCATGTGGGACCTCTGCTACTGGCTCTATCAGCGCAAGATCTTCTTCAAGATCTAAGCCAGGTCAATCGCAATCACTTCGTGCAGATCCACAGCGAGTACGTCCACCTCGAGGACACCGCCGCTGCTGCGCGTGACTGGTGTGCCGCTGCCCACAAGATACTGCACCCTGCTCACACGGCGGCCCTGCGGAATCCGGATCCGCACCTTCTGTGGCGGTGACGGCAGAATCTCGCGTACCGGGCCTTTCATCAACATCGGGTTCGTCAGGTTTACCATGTGCGCGGTGATGGAGTCCTTTTGCATCCAAAGCGAAATATCCATCACTCCTCGCCCGTCGACCACCAGCGGCTGTTCCTCCCCATGCGCCCACCCCACCGCGTTCTTTAGCAACTGCAAATGATCGGCGCTCAGCACCTCCCAAAACGTCCGATCAAGATCAAAGGGGAAATAGACCACCCGCCCTTTGCCGGTCTCCCGTGTGTACACGCCAGGTACGTCTGTACGCGGCACGCGGGGAAAGACCTGCTCCATCGGGAGGTCGGGAAATGACGGCACCAGAGTCAACGGAGAGTACGCCGGCCGTGGCTCAGGCCGTACATGTACCCAGTTGGCGCCGTTGATGATCCGCGATGCCGATTCCAACCCGCGCACGATGGGGTGATATCCGCCACTCGCCGGATCCTTGTCCACGTTGAGATAGGAATTGTGTACATCGCGATCCACGCGCCCCGCGTACGATGCGCCAAACAACCCCGCCAGGCCGAAGTCGCGGCGCGCCACGCCCCATTCATCGTAGAGAGACGTTTCATGCGTGGCCACAATGCTCCCCCCACCATCCACAAATGCCCGCAACTGCGCGCACTGCGCGTCGGAAAGAGCAGCGATGTTGGGCAGAATCAACGTGCGATAGCGGCCCACGTTGGCGCCATCCAGCATCCGGTCATGCACCATATCAAACGGAATGCGCGATTCGAGCATCGCCTGATAGAACCCAAGCGTGTGATCCTCCACCTTGGCCCGGGCTCTATCTCCACCGTAATGCGTAGCCGTCTGCTGCGAATACACCATCGCCACCCGAGCCAGCGATCGCTCGTTCCTCAAGTAGCGCTCGTGCTTGTGGTGCCAGCCGTAGATGTCTTCCACCACCTGCAGCCAGCGCTTGTCCACCACCTTGCCGTTAAACTTCGTGAACCACGGACGTAGATTGTGAGCAACGCCATCGGCCACCCACAGGCGGATTTCCTCGGCATTCTGCACCGAATCCTTCCACCGGTACTGTTCCTCCACCCCCACGCTGAAGATCCCCGCAATGGCCTTGCGTCCTAAGGTCGCGCCATATTCCTTCCCATTCTTGCCATTGGCCCAAGGCGCCATCAGGCCATGCCGTGCCTGGCGATCCGCGAACAGCGTAGGACCCAGTTCCCCCACCGTCTTCATGTCCAGTTCACTCAATGCGCCTCCGCCTGAGTTGGCGATATAGCCGGCCTGTGGGTTGATCTTCTTGATCTCCGCATCCCACAGCCGCCACAACTCAAACAGCCGCGCCTGGTGCCACACCGAATACTGCCGCCGGGCAGCATCGCGCGGATCCGCCGTGCGCGGAAGATCCATGCCGCTGAACTTCCGGAAGTTCGCCTGACAGTGTTCGCAGTAACACATGCCCGAACCACTCCACCGGTTGCTGAAGATGCCATCCACCTTGTAGAGCTGTACGATCTCCCGCGTCACCTCCGTCATGAACTGGAAGTTGTAAGGCCCCAGCGCGCACGTTACCCACAGCTCCGGATCGGCCCAGTGCTTGCGCTTCCTCCCCTGTCCATCCACAGCGATCCAATCCGGATGCGCATCGTACACGTCCTGATGCACCGCGTGCGGATCGGTGCGCGCCACCACATTCATCCCAAGCTTGCGGCAGCCTTCCACCAGTTCTCCGAAACAATCGCGATTGCCCAGATACTTGCTGCGGTAATGCAGCGGCACCTTCGTCGGATAGTACGCGACGCACCCACCGGCGGAAAGACACGCCGCGTCGGAATGGGTGCGCCGGAAGTAATCCAGCCAGAACTTCGGATCGTAGTTGCCGGGGTCGTCCTCAACCAGCGTCAATTGCGCCCAACGCATCGGCCGGTCATACCACCCCCCGTTCGATTGCGCATGCAACAATGCCGCGGGCAGGGCAAGAAACTCTCGTCGAGTAGGCATGGCTCATAGCCAAGCTACCACGTGTAATGCACCGTATAAGTAAGCACTTGCTCCTGCTCGGGCCCCAGTTTCACCAAGAACTCCGCCGTTTGGCTATCGCTCTTGCGATGCGGCAGCGTCTGCGCTGTCAGCCGCCAGTTCGTCCACCGGTAGAGGTGCTCCACAACGCGAACCTCCACCGCCTCCTTCTTGTGGTTGCGAATCCGAATCTCGAACGACTCGTCCAGCCAGTTCTTCTCCTGGTCGATCTGAATCCTCGTTCGTTTGCGCTCGCCGACGATGTCAAACGCGTCTCCCGTATAGACACGCAGTTTTTCATTCCGGGGCGTATGGTCGATATTGTTCTCACCGGTGAACTCCATCGCTCCGCCCTGGTCACGCCGGTAGAACCGCACGCGTCCGCGTGGCAGCGCAATCCCGAGCCCGTTCTCCGCTGTGTTGACGAACTCCCGCATCACCCATACCTTCGGATTCGACTGCGTGCCGTATTCCGGCTGGTTGCGAATCGTCATCGCATCCCAGCCATAGTAACGGCGGTCAATCTTCGCCCCGTCGTAAACGTAAACCCGCGCCGCCTGCACATTGGTGGACCGAACAAATTCCACCTGCTTGCTTTCTCTGTCGTGCAGCGTGGTGGCCAATGGGAGCGTGTAGAGATGGTATTCATCGAACGATCGCTCCGTCACCTGTGGCGCAGCCTCGCTTCTCATCATCTTTACTTCATCCGCCATGGCTCGTTGGTACAGCGCGCCCACGGGTTGGATCTTGTTCACATCGCCCGCCACCAGTTTGATCCGCGCCTGCTCGAAGTCCTTGCCGCTCTGATTGTCCATCGTGATCCACCCCACCACATCCAACTTGTCCCCGGTTTCTCCAGCCACCATGTTGTAGTCGGCTTTCCAACTCATCCCGCCCGAAACGTAGCTCAGTTCTCCTTCCAGCCTGGCCGCGCGCTCAGCGTGAATGCGCCAATCGAGTGTCGGCCTCAATATCGCATCCGCGGCAAGCGCCGGAAAAATCGGCCGGCCCGGCAGAGCGAACAACAGCTTGCCTCCCACCTCCACAATGGGCTGAGCACTGCCCCCTTGCGAATAAGCCATCTGCGTGTATGCGTACGCGCCACCGTAGTTCTGCATAGCCCGCTGATGGGGAACATAACCGCTGCGGATCACCTTGCCGCGAATGATTTGCTTCTCTCCGGTGACCGGAGCCGTCGTTTCAAACTCGACTTCTTTCCCCTCGAACAGATTCAGTAGCAACCCTTCTGAGATGGGCTCGGCACGGAAATTCTGCTCCAGAATCGACAGCGTGATCTTCCCCGCCGGATCGCGCAACATCACCGAATCCGGCTCCAGATGAACCGTGGCATTGGTGAACTGCACGATGTTCAAACCCTGCTTCAGGTCCAGTGGGATGCTCTCCCGCACTACGGCGAAGTTCTGGTTATAGATGGTCAGGCTGGGGCCGGCCGCGAACGCGCTGGCTGCTACAAGGAGAAAGGGGAACAATCGAGGCTTCATACCTCGTAATTGCCCCACCGGGCGAATCCTTTCAAAATCTACCAGCGAAATTGCAGGGTGAACTGGTAGGTGCGCCCATCATTGAGCGTATTGGTAATCGTCGCGAACGACGGCGCGCTGAGATCGGAGTTCGGCGCGGCGAACTGCGGTGTGTTCGAAAGATTGATTGACTCGGCGCGAAATGTAATCGCGCGCTCGCTGGCCACTGTCCAGGTCCGGGAAAGCGACGCATTCACATTGGTGAACCCGGCACGCCGGAATGTGCTGGTCCCAAGACTCCCTGCCACTTCCCCAACCGCCATGTTGCGAAACGCCGAACGCGGCAGCAGGCTGGGAGCAGTATCCGGATGGCCGATCGTGCGCCCCAGAATCGACGGATCCGCGATATGCGGCCGATCACCGTTGACTCCGTCTACATTGCCGAATCCCGGCCCGTCAGAACCCGAGAGCACCGTGAACGGCATCCCCGATTTCCGCAACCACACCGTGCTGAACGACCAGCGTCCCAGTACGCCGCGCGCTACCTTCGACTGCCCCGACAAAGCCGGCATTGCGTAGCGGAGCCGGGCCAGCGCGGCATGCGATTGATCAAATACACTGGGACCCTTCAAATCCGCATTCACGTTGTTCTCTGTCTGGCTGTAGCCCTGCCGCGAATCATCACCGGCGGCGGTGTTCGTGTATGCCGCACCCGTGTCGATCGCCTTGCTGAACCAGTAGGAAGCATCGATTGTGACGCCTTTCCATTCCGGAATCACCAGCGTCGCCCGCGCCGCATCAAAGTACGCCCGCGACGAGTTTACCGCCGGACGCACATCGAAATAGCGCGCATCAGGACGGCGGTCAGTAATCGTGGCCGTGGTGAGCGGAATCCCCGGAACCTGCCGCGCTCGATTCAGATGCCACAGCATCAGCAGTTTGTGCGTCCGCGAGCCCACGTACCCCAACTGCACACGCCAGTTGCTGTGCACCGGCAATTCCCAACTGAAGTTGTATTGATGGGAGTAGGGCGCCTTCAAATCCTTCGGTACATCGAAAATCGCCGCTCTCCCGTTCGGATCGATCACCGCGTCCCGCAGCGGGTTGATGAGAAACGGCGCCTGTACTTCGATCTTCTGGAACTCCGGTGGATTCCACCGCAGTTGCTGGAACGTGATCGCGAATAACTCGCCATAGTGAACGCCATACGCCCCGCGCAGCACACCCAACTTCGGCGGCAGTCGATACGCAAAGGAAACCGTCGGGGCGAAATTGTTGCAGTCGCAATCGTACGGAATACGCGTCCGGTTGTTCACCTCGTAAGGCGCAACCATCGGCTGCCAGCGTACGGCAGCCTGCAACGTCAGATTCGGCCGTGCCTGCCAGGTGTCGCCGGCAAACCAGTGTGTTTCCCAACGCCGGAATCCCCGATCCAATTCCCCAATCCCCGTGGAGTAACGGCTCGGAATACCAAGTCGAAAGTTGGTGATCGCATCCCGCCCGAAATCGTTTCGAAAATAGAAATTCCCCCGATTCGAAGATGCCTCGCGCCCATTGAAGCGCAGCCTGTCGGCCTCGCCGCCAAAGACAAAGCGATGCGCTCCGCGGCGGTGATTCAGCAGCCCCGCGTACCGGAACCGGTTCTGAATCCGATCGAGCGGAACGTTGGATCCAGGACCCAGCGTCGTGAAGGCCGACCCGATCTGTACCTGTGGGCCCACCGCATTCGGCTCCGGCATCAGCAACGATCGAAGCCGGTCAAACCCCGCGCTGAAGTCACCGGTCGTATGAGCGGAGAATGCCCGCGACCACGTAATCCTCGCCGTCTGCGATTTGATCGTTGTGTCCGGGTTCTGCCCACCCACAAACTGGAATGCGTCCACGTTCTGATTCGTCAGGCTGTGCCGCAGCGTGATCCGGTCCTTGCTGCCGCGCAGTTGATCCACCCGGAACGAAGCTGTGTCCGTGTTGATGCGCTGTGCCGCATTGGTGTTCAGCATGCGCCGGTCGATGTCCGTGCGGTTCGGCGCGACATCCGGGAACGCCCGCAGATAGCCGAGAATCACCGCGCGCACCTGTGGATCGGTGGCCAACACCGTGCGCTCTTCCGGAAGAGGAATCAGCACGTTCCCATTGACGTTCCCGCGAAGCTTCTGCTGGCTTCCGTCCACCGTGAGAAACCCGTTCTTCCACAGTGGCGTGGAAACATTCAGGCCGTAGTTGTTCTCGCGCGCCGGTTGTACGCTCCCCACCTGGAAAAACGATCGCGCGCTGAAGATGCTGTTGTTGTGTGTCCAGAAGATGTTGCCATGCAGCGCCGCCGGGTTGCGCGTGGAAGTGACATGCAGCACGCTGGTGCCCGCATTGCCGAATTCCGAGCCGAAATAGTTCCGCTGTGGCTGCATCTCGCTGACGATCGTTGCCGTCGTGCCCAGCCGGATGTTCAGTTCCTTCAGCGCATTGTTGTCGATGAGATTGAACTGCACGTTCTCATTGCGGCGGCTCTCCCCGCTTTGTGTGTTGGTGCGGCCCAGCAGATTCAGGTTCGTGCGCGACGCATCGTTGGCAGGTGCAGTGACTGCGGGTTTCACCGCCGCCGTAACCGGCGGAACTGGCTTGCCGTTCTGTGCGGTGGCGGATGTGACCCCAATCAGGAAAGCGAGAATGTTACGGACGAATGACACCGGAGGCAATATATTAGAAATACCATGGACAAACCAAAGAAGCTGAGAAGCGCGGAGTGGTTCGATACCCCCGAGTACTACGCCTTCTCACGCAAAGCATGGCTCCGCAGCGAGGGGTTTGGCCGCCACGTCTTTGATGGTAAGCCGATGATCGGCATCTGCAACTCCTGGAGCGAACTCAATAACTGCAATGCCCATCTGCGCCAGGTGGCGGAAGCGGTCAAACGCGGAGTTTGGGCCGCTGGTGGAGTTCCACTCGAGTTCCCCACCATCTCACTGGGTGAGATGTTCCTTCGGCCAACATCCATGCTCCTTCGAAACCTGATGGCCATGGATGTGGAAGAGTCGATTCGCGGTTATCCCATGGATGGCGTCGTCCTGCTCTGCGGCTGCGATAAGACAACCCCCGCTCAACTGATGGGCGCCGTCTCCGCGGGCATCCCGTCCATCATGGTTACCGGCGGGCCGATGCTCAGCGGCGAATGGCGCAATCGCAAGATCGGTGCCGGCACGGACGGCCGCAAGCTGTTCGATCTCTACCGCTCCGGCAAGTTGACAGAGGAAGAATGGGTGGATGTCGAGGGCTGCATCGCGCGCAGTACCGGCCACTGCACGGTTATGGGAACGGCATCGACAATGGCCAGTGTCGTCGAAGCGCTAGGCATGACATTACCCGGTTGCGCCGCCATCCCCGCTCCGGATTCCCGCCGCCTGGAAATCGCCGAACGGAGCGGGCACCGGATTGTCGACATGGTCCGCGAAGACCTGGTCCCCTCGCGCATCCTTTCCCGCGAATCCATCGAGAACGCGATTACCGTCAATATGGCCATCGGTGGTTCTACCAACGCCGTCGTCCATTTGCTCGCCATTGCCCGCCGTGCTGGTGTGCCCTTAGAACTCGACGACTTCGACCACATTTCTCGCCGCACTCCCTGCCTGGTCAATGTGAAGCCCTCCGGCGAATACCTGATGGAGGAATTCTTTGCCGCCGGAGGAGTTCCCGCCGTGATGAACCGCATTGCTGACCTGCTCCATCAGGAGTGCATCACAGCCAACGGCCGCACCATCGGAGAAAACATTTCCGGGTCTCCTTGTTGGAATGACGAAGTGATCCGTCCTCGCCAGCGGCCGCTCAGTGAAGAAGGCGGCACCGCGATCTTACGAGGTAATCTGGCCCCCGACGGGGCCGTCATCAAGCAGACCGCCGCTTCCCCGCATCTGATGCAGCACCGCGGCAAGGCGTTTGTTTTTGACACCTACAAGCAGATGCTGGCCACCATCAATTCCCCAGACCTTCCTGTGGATGAAAACACCATCCTCGTCATGAAGAACTGCGGCCCCAGAGGCGGACCCGGTTTCCCGGAATGGGGCAACATCCCGATGCCGAAGGTCCTGCTCGACCGCGGAGTGAATGACATTGTGCGCATCTCCGACGCGCGCATGAGCGGCACTGGCTTCGGTACCGTCGTGCTGCACGTCGCGCCCGAATCGGCTGGCGGCGGCCCCCTCGCCGCCGTGCAAACCGGCGATGAGATCACGCTCGACGTGCCGCACCGCAGTCTGCAACTCCACATCACAGCCGAAGAGTTGAACGCACGTCTACGGCAGTTCGTGCCTCCACCCCCACATTACACGCGCGGATACGGGAAACTGTTCTTAAGCCATGTTACGCAAGCGAACCTGGGTTGCGACTTTGATTTTCTGTGAGGCGTTGCTCTCGCAGCAACCGTCCGCGCCTGCAGACGCTCCCAAGCCGGAAGCACCCGCACGGCCTGTGTACGCCTTCTCCGGCAAACCGCTCAACCTCCAATTCGCCTGTAGCGACGACGACATCATGGCGTTCGGACTCACCTGTGCCGAAGACGAACCGTGTGAGGTCTACCTGGAGTTGGCTGCCCTCGAATCGGTCGGTGGCAAAGTGTTCCTCACCGGCAACCTGCACACACGCGACGCAACCATGTGGAGTGTTCTGCTCGGCAGCGAAGATGGTGGCAAGACCTGGACGGAGTTGTTCGAACGCATGCGCTCTACCGGCCTCGAGCAAATCCAGTTCATCGATTTCGAAATGGGCTGGATCGGCGGCCAGCAGTTACTCGCTCTCCCGCGCGATCCCTTCTTTCTCATCACCGATGACGGCGGAAAGACCTGGCGCAGAAAACCGCTCTATTCGGAAACTCGCGTTGGAGCCATCGAGCAGTTCGCTTTCGAGAGCCGCACCGTGGGCCAGTTGCTCATCGACCGCACGCAAAGCGGCGAATCCGGCGGGCGTCACGAGTTCTACGAAACCAACTCCGGCGGCGATAGCTGGAGCCTGCGTCAGGTAAGTCCCAACCCGATCAAACTCCGCCGCCCGCGTACGCCGAACCCCGATTGGCGTATCCGCCCCGATGCCCGCTCGAAAAGCTTCGTCATCGAGCGCCGTTCGGCAGGCAGTTGGCATGCCCTGTCTTCCTTCCTCGTCAAAGCCGGCGAATGCAAACCTGCGGAATTGAAGTTCACTGACCCGCCACCTGAGCCGGAACCCTCAAAGACCGAAGCGCCTCCGCCTCCTCCGCCCAGCGGATCCCGCCGCCCGCCCACACTCAAAAAGAAGCCTTGACCCGCATGCGAGTGAATCCCGTCGATCTCGAATTGTTCCGTCATCAGCTTGTCTCGATTGCTGAAGAGATGGGCACCGTGCTGCGCAAAACATCGTACTCGGCGAACATCAAGGAACGCCGTGATTATTCATGCGCCGTCTACACCGCCGTTGGCGAAACGGTAGCCATGGGCGACCACATGCCCGTGCATCTTGGAGCCATGCCGCTATCGGTGCGCGCCGTGACAGACGCTTTCCACCTGCGCCCCGGCGATGTCGCCATCGTCAACGATCCATTTCAGGGCGGAACCCATTTGCCCGACATCACTGCAGTGATGCCCGTGTATCTGTCCGGATCGCATCAGCCTTCCTTCTACGTGGCCAATCGCGCCCATCACGCCGACGTCGGCGGTATGAGCCCAGGCTCCATGCCCATGGCCCGCGAAATCTATCAGGAGGGTTTGCGGCTGCCTCCCATCCTGCTAGTGAGGCGCGGCCAGATGGATCGCGACCTGCTGCGGCTCATTCTCGCCAACGTCCGCACTCCCGTCGAAAGAGAAGGGGACATCCTGTCGCAGTGGATGTCTCTGCAACGCGGAGAGCATCGCTTGCGCGCGCTGCACGCCCGGCATGGAAAACGCCTCAAAGTTCTGCTCGCCGCCCTGCTCGATTACAGCGAACGCATGATGCGTGCTGCCATCCGCACGCTTCCCGAAGGTGAATACTCCTTCCAGGATTGCCTCGATTCAGACGGCCTTACACCAAACCCGGTGTGGATTCGTGTGCGCGCCACTTTGGGCGGCGGCAAGGCAACCATCGACTTCACTGGCTCCGATCCCCAAGCCGCCGGCCCCGTCAATGCCAACTATGCAATCGCCCTTGCCGCGTCTATGTATGTGTTCCGCTGCCTCATCCGCGAGGACGTGCCATTCACTTCGGGATTGATGCGTCCCATCCACGTCATCGCACCCGAAGGCAGCGTGGTCAATGCCCAAGCGCCCGCAGCAATGGCCGCGGGTAATGTGGAAACCTCGCAACGCATCACCGATGTCCTGTTGGGCGCACTGTCGCAGGCGGCCCCCGAACGCATTCCCGCCGCCAGTTCCGGCACCATGAATAACCTCAGCTTCGGCGGCCTCGATCCTTTCCGCAAGCGCCCCTTTGCCTACTACGAAACCATCGCCGGCGGCATGGGCGCGAACGCGAATCACGCTGGCCTCAGCGCCACGCACACCCACATGACGAATAGCTGGAACACTCCCGTCGAAGCCTTCGAACATCTCTATCCACTGCGCATTCGCAGCTATCGCATCCGCCAGCACTCCGGTGGAGAAGGCTTGCGGCAAGGCGGGGATGGCATCATTCGCGAGTATGAGTTCCTCACCGAAGCCGATGTCACCATACTTGCCGATCGCCGCGCGCGCGGCCCTTACGGCCTTTGCGGAGCCGCAAATGGAAAGCCAGGCGCAAACCTGCTTCTAAAGGGGAACAAGACAAAGCCGCTCCCCGCAAAGGACAATTTTCCCGTCTCCGCGGGCGATGTCCTCCGTATCGAAACGCCGGGAGGCGGAGGTTGGGGTAAGCCTTCGAAATCTACTCCGCGAACGTAGCCAGCACACGCTTCGGATCCACGCGCCACACCGTCTGTTGCGCAACGTTGACCAGCCACAGCGAGTTCGCGCCGAAGCGCAACGCCCCACCACCCTCACCGGCAAACTGCTGCACAACCTGATCCGTCTTCGGGTCGATACGCGTGAGCGGAAATCCCTTCGCCGTCACCCAGACGGACCCCGCCCCAGCGGTGATCTCCCCCTTACAATCCGGAATTTGCAGGTCAATGCTCGCCGTTACCTTGTTCGTCTTCGGATCGATGCGGGACACTTTGCCCTTTTCCGCACCGAGTACCCACATCGAACCTTCCGCGAAAACCAAAGAGCGAGGCCCTGATGCGACGTCGATGTATTTCTCCACCAGATTGGTCAGCGGGTCGATGCGAAGCAGTTGATTCGTCGCCGGGCATGTCGCCCACAACGATTTCTCGGCCGCAATCATGCTGGTGCACCCAGCGGGCAAACGGGTTTCCGCCACCACTCTACTGCTCGCCGGATCCAGGCGTGATAAAGTTCCCTTCTCGTCAGTCAGCGCCCAGATGCTGTCCTCCGTCGCGGCGATACCTTGCAGCGCACCCGCAGCCCCGCCGCCAATGGCAGCCTTGCTTTCGTTCGTCTTCGCTTGGAGACGGACAATGGATTTTTCTCCGCAATCCGGAACCCATGTGCTCTCAAAACCAGTGGCCAGCCCCGCGCAGGGCATCTTCACTGCGGCAATCCGTTCACCAGCCTTGTTCGCCTTCGCGTCAATGGGTATGACCCCAGCCGGAGTGCTCACCCACACCGCTTCCGGAATGCCCATGATCGCCGTCGCGCCAGCCACAGCGATCTCCGCCTCCGGCTTCAATTTCGCAATAGGGATCTGCACTCCAGGCGTCGTAACGCCAGCCTTAGGCATTACAGTCACGCGCTTGCGATCTGCCGCGCTCAGCACTGCGGCTGCCGCGAGTATCAGGCAAAGTATTCGCATCGTCGGTCTCCTAGGCGAGGATCGAGTGCATGACTTCGCCATGCACATCGGTGAGGCGGAAGTCGCGCCCGCTGTAGCGGTACGTCAGCTTCGTATGATCGATCCCCATCAGGTAAAGGATGGTGGCGTGAATGTCGTGAACGTGGGCCGGCTTTTCGATCGCCTTGAATCCAAAGTCGTCCGTAGCTCCATAGATCGTGCCGCCCTTCACCGCTCCGCCCGCAAGCCACATCGTGAATCCGAATGGGTTGTGATCCCGCCCGCGCCGGATGCGCTCTCCGCCGCCACCCACTTCCCGCACCGGAGTGCGCCCGAACTCGGAGCCGCAAACTACCAACGTGTCGTTCCAAAGCCCGCGTGATTTCAAATCCTTGACCACCGCGGCAAACGGCTGATCGGAGTTCTTCGCATTCACCTTGTGCGCCAGGATATCGGCGTGCGCATCCCAGGGGTCACCCTTGGCGTAATAAACCTGCACCATGCGAACTCCCTTCTCCACCAGGCGGACCGCTTGCAGGCAGCCTCGCGCGGTGGAGCCTTCGCCGTATAGATCAAGCGTCGCCTGCGATTCCTTGCGGACGTCGAAGACCTCGGGAGCCTCGGTCTGCATGCGGTAGGCGACTTCCATGTTCTTCAACACGGCTTCCACTTGCGCGTCCTCGCCGGCGTCCTGTTTGTGGATGCCTTCGAGCTTTTGCAGGAGGTCCATTTCACGGCGCTGCTCGGCGAGTTCGAACTT
>JAFDVS010000079.1 GCA_018268935.1 Acidobacteriota bacterium
GCCGTAGCTCACGAAGCCACAGGGTTTGTAGTTCCATTCGCGGTAGACGAAGTTGAGGGCGTTGACCAGTGACGGCGGCGGGTGGTAGTTGTACTCGGGCGTCACGAAGACATAGGCGTCGGCGGCGGCGACGCTGGCGCTCCAGCGCTTTGTGTGCTCGTGTTCATACTGGCCGAGGATGGGGTGGGCCGGTTCGTCGTACACGGGCAGGTGGAAGTCCGCCAGGTCGATGAGCTCGGCGTCGAAGCCACCGTGCAACAGAGCGAACTCGTGAAACCAGCGGGCAACGGAAGGCCCGACGCGTCCGGGCCGGGTACTGCAAATGATGGTGTGCAACTTGAGCGGCATACCATGAACCAGATGCGGCGCGGTGGGCCGGGGATGCAGGGATGCGTTCGGTTCAGGCCTTGAGCTGGGCGGTGGTGAGGTTGCGTCCGATGGCGAATTTGACCAGTCCGGCGACGTCGTGGATGTCGAGTTTGCGCATGAGGCTGGCGCGGTAGGTATCAACGGTCTTCGGACTGAGGCTGAGCCGCAGGGCAATATCGCGGGCGCGCACCCCATCCACCAGCAGCGAGAACACCTGCATCTCGCGGGCACTGAGCGATCGCAACGGATTCCCCGGTTCTGTGCCGCGCGAGGTATCCTCCGCCTGCCAGTCAATCAACGAGGTCACAAACACAGCACCCAACGAGACCTGATGAAAGGACTCTTCCAGTTCGCGGGCGCTGGAAGACTTGAGCACGAAGCCGCTGGCGCCTCCGCGCAGCGCCTCCAGCACATCCCTCCGATCCGCATGGTCCGCGATGAGAACGAAGCGGGTACGGTAGTGGAGCATGCGGCAGCGGCGGATGATATCGCCAGTAGCCATACCGGAAAGCCGCGTGCCCAGTAACGCCACATCCGGCTGGTGCCGTTCAATCAAACGCCAGGCGCCTTCCCCGTCGGTTCCGCGGCCCACCACTTCGCATCCGGCAAAGCCCAGACACAGGGCTGCCAGGCCTTCGCAAATGAGTGGCATCTCGTCGGCGACAACCACGGAAAAGGAATGTATGAATGGCGCAATCATGCCTAGAGACATATAGTGCGCCAAGGCCGGAGATCCTCTCCGGGAAACTACTGGCTGAGGAACGTGAACCGTGCGCGCAGGAAGGTCTCCAGTCCGGGAATCGCTCCGCCAGGAATTCCGCCGCCGGGAGGCTGCGGCGGTTGGCCGGGTCCCGGCGTCTGGCCCACGGTCACCGTCATGGCTTCCTCAAACTGTTGGTTCGTAAACATCTTCTTTGTGTCTTCCCGCACCGCATCGCGGATCAGATCCCGCAGTTGATTCATACGCGCGGCCAGCAGATCGGGATGGCCGGCGCCTTCCGCCATCAGTTTCAGCTTCTCCATGTAGCGCTCGCGATAAGCAGGAATGGACAGCAGGCGCGTCACCAGCGGCCGGCCCGGCATGGGCGGCTCGGGAAAGATGCGGTTGAGCCGCGCCAGTTGATCGATGCTGCGCCCCATGTTGAACACACCCCAGGCCTCGTTCGGATCCCAGGGAATGGGCGTGAACCGGTTGTCCGACAGCCGGTGATAAAGGTAATAGTTGTGGCCGGAGCCGATATAGCTGTCGAGATTGACTGTGTAATTATCGAGCGCCAGCCAACTGAGCACCGCCTCCACATCCAGTAGCGGCTCGACGGCCCCCGGCAAGTCCGCAGGCGGCGTGGTGTTCAACACGCGGATGAATTCGATCAGGTCGCTCCAGTCATCGGCCTTCTCGTTGGTTTCCAATTCGTAGTTCTCTTTGTAAGGAGCCTTATCCTGCCCGCGGTATTCCAGCGTTCCCCGCGGGTCGCCCTTAAAGAGGTTGCCATCCTCCTCAGCCCCGAAACGGCCGGTGAACATCGTCTTGTCCACCTGCTCAGTGAGGAAATAGAGTCCCCAATATTCGCCATTGATGGAAAGCGCGGCGTAACTGACGCGAGGCGCGGCAAGACCTAGGGAATTCGCCAGTTCGTAGTACACCTTCTCTCGCACGAAGCTGGGGTCCTTGAATGCATTATTGAGATTGATGGTGCTGATGCCGTCGTAGGTGGTGTTCTTCACATACTTGTCGAACTTGACCTTGAAGCTCTTCTTGCCCCCTGGGTAGGAGTTGTAGCTGCTGTTGCCCTTGAACCGGATACCGGAGCGCGGAAATTGCCGGTCTCCGATTTCGACATCCACTTCCATGTAGTCAGGGTCGTCCTTACCTTCAAAATTCGCCCGCAGCTTGTTGTACCAGTCGGGATCGGTGAACGTGAGCCGGACGGTATGGATCTGGTCCGTATCCCAGATGACATGGGAGGGTGCTGTTTGTCCGAACAGCGCCATTGGAGCCAACAAGCAAACAAGGAAACGCGTCATACTGAATTCTTTCTCGAACTAAGACGACGGATGCCGCCTTCCGGATTACAGCCCCCCGGCGTTTCCCGCTGGGAATTCGCCACCATCGCCATCGCCCTGGCGGCGTATCTATCCCTGCTGCTGGCGCTCATCGGGCGGACCGGCGTTACGGTGGATGAACCGAGCCATATCCTCTCTTCCATTCTCTACTGGGAGGGGAACGACCGGCTGCTGCCGCGCGATCTGCCGCCCCTGATCAAGATCGTTGCCGGACGTGCCGCCGCCGCGGCCGGATTCCCCATCGTCGAGGAGTCCCATCCCGTGTGGCAGACCAAGCATGAGTGGATGGTGTCGCTCGACATGATGCGGCGCATGAACGAAGACCGCATCCGCGATGCGATGTTCCTGGCCCGATTGCCGCTGCTGATCTTTCCCGTGGGGACCGCGCTGCTGCTGTGGTGGTGGGGGAGGCAATTGTATTCGCCGCTCACCGGGCTGGCTGTGGCCGCACTGTTCCTGCTGGAACCCACCGCGCTGGGGCATGCCGTACTGTTCAAGAACGATCATGCCAGCGCGTTCACCTTTCTGCTGTTCTGGTTTGCTGCATGGCAGTACTGGCGGCAGCCCAGCCTGTTGCGCGCCGCATGCCTCGGCCTGGCGGCGGTGCTCGGGTTGCTAGCCAAGCTTTCGATGCTGATTCTGCTTCCCATCCTCGGCGTCTGGATCCTGGCACGGGGGCGAAATGATCTGCGCCGCGCCGGTACGCATCTCGCTTTGGCAGCAGGATTGGCCTACGCCGTTGCCATCGCCGCATGCCAGTTCGAAGTGCGCTGGTGGAACGGGTTCCTCCCCCTCCCCGAACAGATCGCGCACGGCGTGGGCAGCCTCATGGGCAATGTGCGCTCCGACAATGCCGTCTACCTGCTGGGGCAGCGCTACGGCTCCGGCCACCGGGCCTACTTTGTAGTCGCCACGCTGGTGAAGGCCCCGGAGGTGCTGCTACTGCTGCTGGCGGCGGGCGTGCGATTCGCGCCCTGGCTGGCCGTCCCACCCGCCATCTACTTCGCCGCCGCTTCGATGAGCTCCCTGCAGTTCGGCTTCCGGTTGATTCTGCCCTGCCTGCCGATGGCGCTGCTGGTCTGCGGCGCGGCACTGGAGCACTGGCGCTCTCGCAAGTGGCTTGCCCCCGCTGTATTGGCGGTGATGGCGTTGCCTGTGCTGCTCTACTACCCGTTCTACATTTCTTATTTCAACGCCGCCAGCGGCGGCCCTAAACAGGCTTTGCGATATCTCTCCGACAGCAATGTCGATTGGGGGCAGGACATCCGCCAACTGCGCCGCTGGATGCACCAGCACAACATCATCCGCATGGGAGTGTCCTACATGGGAGGCGATAACCCGCTCGCCTACCTCCGTCCGGACCAGATGAAGTGGATCGAGCCGCCGTTCAATGAAAAAGGACGGGCAACACTTGTGTATCAACCTACCCCCGGACTCTATGCCATTAGTGCGAATCTAGTAACAGGGCAGTTCTTCGACGCGGCACACAGGGATTTCTACAAGGCCTTCCGCGGACTAACTCCAATCGACTATGCGGGCTATTCCATCTACATCTTTCGCGTCCCATGAGCGTACCAGCAAGGGCTCACGCAGGGGGCATACGCCTCCTGACAAGAAGAAACCAAATCTGAAGCTGATCTGGCCGGAGGTGTGGGCACTGGTGCGCCCGCGCCGCGGCATTCTGCTGGTGGGTTTAGTCCTCATTGTCATCAGCCGCGTCGCCGGACTGGTGCTGCCGGCGTCCACCAAATACCTGGTGGACGATGTCATAGGCAAACACCAGGAAGAAATGCTGCTCCCCATTTTCGCGGCGGTGCTCACGGCCACGGCCATCCAGGCTTCTGCCTCATTCGCACTGACGCAGTTGCTCTCGAAATCCGCGCAGAAACTGATTGCCGAAATGCGCCGCAGGGTGCAGGTGCATATCGGACGGCTATCACTGAATTACTTCGATGCCAACAAGACCGGCGTGCTGGTCTCGCGCATCATGAACGACGTGGAAGGCGTGCGCAACCTGGTGGGCACCGGACTGGTGGAATTCCTCGGTGGCCTGTTGACCGCGTTCCTCGCTCTGTTCATGCTGCTCAAGATCAATGCCATGCTGACAGGCATCGCCCTCGGCGTGATCCTCTGCTTCTCTCTGATGCTGCAACGGGCCTTCGGCACGCTGCGGCCTATCTTTCGCGAACGCGGCAAGATCACGGGCGAAGTGACTGGACGGCTCACGGAATCTCTTGCCGGTGTGCGCGTGGTGAAGGGCTATCACGCCGAATACCGCGAAGAAGATGTATTCTCGCAAGGCGTGCAGCGGCTGCTCGACAACGTGCTGAAGTCGCTCACCGGTGTGTCCATCATGAGCCTCTCGGCCACTCTGCTGTTGGGAATCGTCGGGGCCATCGTCATGTACCTTGGCGCGCGGCAGATCCTTGCCGGCACGTTGACCCTGGGCGGATTTATGACATTCACCGCGTTCCTGGCATTCCTGGTAGCGCCGGTGTTTCAGATCGTCGGCATCGGAACACAGCTAACCGAAGCCCTGGCCGGGCTCGAGCGCACCCGGGAAGTGTTTCAGGAATCGCGCGAGGACATGGACCCCAACCGCACCGTGACACTCGGGCCGATCGAAGGAACCATCGAATTTCAGGATGTCGGCTTCCACTATGAAGAAGGAAAACCGGTGCTGCACGATGTTTCCTTCATCGCACGGCCCGGAACGGTGACGGCGCTGGTTGGATCGTCTGGGTCAGGCAAATCCACCACTATCGGACTGGTGGCGGCGTTTCACAATCCGGCCTCGGGCAGAGTGCTGGTGGATGGCATCGACCTCAGCACCGTGCGGCTCGATTCCTATCGCACGCAATTAGGCGTGGTGCTGCAGGATACGTTCCTGTTCGACGGCACCATTCGCGAGAACATTGCCTTCTCGCGCCCTGGGGCTACGGACGAACAAATCCTCGCCGCCTGCCGTATCGCGCGCGTCGATGAGTTTGCCGAAGGATTCGCCGAAGGCTACGACACCATCGTGGGCGAACGCGGCGTGAAACTCTCCGGCGGGCAACGCCAGCGGCTCTCCATCGCCCGCGCAATCCTCGCCGATCCGCGCATCCTCATCCTGGATGAAGCCACATCAAGCCTCGACAGCGAATCGGAGGCAATGATCCAGCAGGGCCTGTCGCACCTGATGAAAGGCCGCACCACGTTTGTCATTGCGCACAGGCTCTCCACTATCCGCCGCGCCGATCAGATTCTGGTGATGGAGGGCGGGCGCATCCTGGAGCGTGGCACGCACGAACAGCTCTACGCCGCCGAAGGGCGTTACTACGATCTCTACACCAAGCAGCACGGCCTGGAGATGAATCTCTTCCTGGCGCCGGGTGAAGGCGACAAAGCCGAGTAGCGGCTACACCATCGCCGCAAAGATCGGGCGGAGAAACTTGCCGCCCTTGCCAGCAAGGGTGCTGCGCTGGTACGTGCGTTTGGCAATCACGCTATTCCACGGCGCCACCACGCCCGCTACAGGATTCGCGACGTTGCCATCAATGGAGTTCACGTCCCGCCCGGGTTCGGTATCTTCCATCACCACGAAGTGATGATTCCTGGCAGGATCGTAAACACCGATGTCGCCTTTGCGCACGGCATCGTTTGCTTTCAGCGATTCGAAATACTTGGGCCTCTGGTGCTTCACGTCGTCCCAGGTAACCTTCAGACCAGTGGAGCGATAGCAATAGGTGGCGAAGATTCCGCACCAGCTTCCGATGTCCTCCTGGTTGATCTTGTCCGTCCGCTCGGGATGCTTTTTGGCGTCCTGCTGATAGACCGCTTCCATGCTGGTAGAAATGGTCAGGCAGTTCGCGCCGCCGGCGGTGGCCATGCTGTAAATCGTGGCCAGCGCAATCCCACCTTGCCTGGCGCGCCTTCCGGCCATGGACGGCCCGAAACCGCGCGCCGCGGCAATGCGTACGGATCCGTCGGCGGAAACGACACCGCCTTCGCCCCACCCCCAGGTTTCAAATGACGCTTTGGCGATGTCGATGATGCGTTGCCGTTGCACCGTATCGTCCGTACTGACGGGAAAATTCTGATCGATGATCTTAAGGATCTGCTGGATGAATGGCTCCAGTTGACTCCAGGTGACCGGGCCCACCACGCCATCCTTCGAGATGTTCTTCTGCCCCTGGAACTCCACTACGCGATTCCGTGTCTTAGGGCCGAACTGCGAATCTTCCTTCAACTTCAGTTGCTGCGTCGGCCCCAGGTTGAGAGCCCTTTGCAGCAATAGGACAGCCTGTCCCACTGATCCGTAGGCGAGCACCGGGTAAGGTTTCGGGATTCCCATACAACCTTACCAGCGAGAGGATGCCTACCAATTTGTCACGCGCATCTCATAAAAATGACCGGGGGATACTTTGGTGTAGTACACCGTGACGATCTTTCCATCCGAAAGCTCCGCGCTGGCCGGATATCCGCAATCCGATTCCGGCGTCGCCGCAATTCGGAATGGCGCCTCCCAGGTGAGTCCGCCGTCTTTCGAAATACGCCCGTCGACTCCGAAGTTGCCGCGATTGCGATTGCCGTAGCTCAGCAGAATGCGCCCATCCCTGAGCTTGGCCAGATGTCCCGTAATCTGGCCGGGCAAAGTGAGCGGTCCCTTACGCTGCCACGTCTTCGCATCGTCGTTCGATGCGAACAGTTCGATATGATGCTGGTCGCCCGGCTTCTCAAACATGCGGCTGGCCGCCAGCCACTTGCCTCCTCCCACATGCAGAATGGCCGTCTCGTTCCCCTTCGGATTGAGTTCCACCCAGTTGCCCCAGGTGCGGCCATCATCGCGCGAGCGCAGCAGGCCGTTGTTGCGGATGTTGTCCTTGCGCGTGTACACCGAGGCCACCAGTGAGCCATCGACGGCAATGTGAATATCGCCGAAGGGTATGAACTGGTTGTCGATGCCCGGCCCCACCGGTGGCGGATCAGGAAACGCGGTTGTGTGCGACCATGTTTTGCCTCCATCGGAAGAGCGGCAGACCCACGCCTTCAGTACCTGGCCCTTCAACGCAGAGGTGGGATTGCCGATGGGTTCACGATTCGACCAGCCGCTCACCAGCACCACCATGTCGCCATTCACTGCGAGCCCGGCGCCGCAATTCATCCGGTTGGTGCGTGGATCATGCGGCGCAGGCCGTCCGTGAAACTTCCAGGTCTTGCCGTTGTCCTTGCTCGCCCAACAATCGAGATCGCCTTCCCATTCCCCGTGGCAGGGCTGATTGAAGATCGTTGCCACCAGCGTTCCATCGGGTAGCCGCTGCAGGTTCGGCCAGGCGCACACGCCTTGAATCGCGGTCCATGTAGGCGCGATCTGAGCGCTTCCCACGCTCGCCGCCGCTGCTGCCACACTGGCGGTAAATACTCTTCGAGTTAGCTTCACTTACTTGTCTCCGTCAAGAAATCATACACTACGAGTTTCCGGCCTCATCGCTATGAGCATGCATCTTTTCACCCCAGCGGAGCAGCGCGAGTTGCGTGCTCTGCGCACGCCCGGCAGGATCCAGCGCTTCCTCGATACGGAAATCGGCTACAACAAGGAGCCCAATGGCCCCACCTGCCGTTCGGCGCGGATGGTGCTGCGCGACCGCATTGGGCACTGCATGGAAGGAGCCTTCCTCGCCTGCGCCGCGCTGGCGGCACACGGGCACACACCAATGCTGGTGGATCTGGAAGCCGTGCGCGACGATGACCATGTGCTTACCGTGTTTCGGGAGCGCGGCCATTGGGGCGCCATCGCCAAATCGAACTACGCCAGCCTTCGCTACCGCGAACCGGTCTATCGCACAGTGCGCGAACTGGTGATGTCCTACTTCGAGCACTATCACAACCTGGCCGGTGAGAAGTCGCTACGAGCCTATTCGCGGCCGGTGCGTTTGTCGCGCTTTGGCGATGCCTGGATGATATCGGAAGAGGACGTGTGGCAGATCCCGGAATACCTCTGCACCATTCCGCATTCTCCCGTCATCACGCGTGAAATGGAGCGGCACCTGAACCGCTTGGACGACCGCCTGCGCGCCTCTGAACAGGTGGGGATGCAGAAGTAGCTATTCGCCTCCATAGCCCTCGCGCTTGCGTTTCTGCACATACTGGCGGGTCTTCTCGAAGGTCTGCATCTCGCCGGTGATACGCGGGTCTTTCGTTCTCCGCTGCAAATCCTCCAGTTGCTTTTTCAACCGCGCCAGAATCGGTGCGTGTTGCCGCGACCCGGCGAGATTTTGTAATTCCCAGGGATCTTCCTTCGTATCGTAGAGTTCTTCACGCGGGCGGGGATCGGCAAGCTGCGGAAGGAATCGCTTCACCGTGGGATCTTCCGGATGCTTCCCATAGTTCACGATGTAGTGATAGCGCTCATCGCGCATGGTGCGCGCGGCCAGGCTCACCGGATCGAATTCGCCGTGCCATTCGAGTCCCCCGGCAACCCAACTGCGCGCCGGATCGACGCGGCCGGATCGCTTCGAAGTCAGTGTCGGCAAAATGCTGCGTCCACTCATTTCCTTCGGGACGCGCAACCCCGCGGCCTCCAGCATGGTGGGCGCAAGATCGATGAAGTTCACGAAATCATCCACCTTGCGGCCGGCAGGCACACGCGCGGGCCACATCATTGCCATCGGAACATGCAACCCCCAATCCTGAAGATTGGTCTTCGAACGCGGAATCGCCGTGCCGTTATCCGCCGATACGATGACCAGCGTATTGTCCAACTCTCCGTGCTGCTCCAGAACCTGCAGCACCCGGCCCAGATCTTCATCGGTGTAGCAGATTTCATAGGCGAAGTTGGCCCGGCCGCGGCGGATGTCCGGAGTGTCCGGCAGAAACTCCGGAGTCTTCACGTCGTCGAGAGTCACCTTGTACTTGGAGTCCAGCTTGCGATAGTTGTCCTCGCCGTAAGGGCCATGCGGCTCGGTGGAGCCCACCCAGAACCAGAACGGTTTCCCTTTGGGCTTGCGTTGGAGAAAATCGTCGAAATTGGCGGCGTAGTCGATGGGACTGATCGCCTCCTCCGGCGCGCTGCGGCGGATCTTTTGATAAGCATCGCCCGCGGGATTGCGCTTGCGGCCGGCTGGCTCCAGAACTCCTGGTCCCCAGCCCTTGCCCGTGTATCCAGCGTGGTATCCGCCCGCTTCCATCAGATCGGGAAGCACCGGGAACTTCGTCGGAAGCCATGCCTGGATAAACGCACCCTCTTCCAATTCCCAGAAGTGCCGCCCCGTAAGCAGCGAAGCGCGCGAGGGCGCGCACGACGGCGCCGAGGTGTAGCCTCGCGTAAACAGCACGCCCTGCTTTGCCACCCGGTCGAAATGCGGCGTGGGCAGCTTTGACCAGCCGTAGGCGCTGCGCTCCAGCCAGCTTTCGTCGTCCGTAAGAAAGATCAGGATATTCGGTCTTGCCTTCGGGGCCTGTGCCGCTAGTCCAAGCATCAGATTGCGGCGGGTGAGGGTGCGTGCCATCCGTAAAAAAGATACAACTTTCTCTCAACGCTTCGCCGGGGTGCTACGTTTCATCAGTAGGAAAGGATGATCGACGCCGCCATAATGACCGGAATGCCGCGCACGGTGGAATCAGCTTTCGATGAAGTGGTTCGCCGGCGCGAAACGCAGGTGCTGCGGACGGCGTACCGCATCCTGGGCAATTGGGCCGATGCCGAAGATGTGGCGCAGGAAGTTTTCGTGCGGCTGCACCGGCACGGGTTGGATTTCGCCGCCGAAGCGGCTTTGGGTTCGTGGCTGTACCGCGTGACGGTGAATCTCTGCTTTGACCGGACCCGCCGCGCCAAGCCCGCCGAGCCGCTGACCGAGCATCGCGACGGCTCTGTGAACGCCGAAGCATCCGTGCTGCGCGAGGAACAGAAGCAGCGCCTGATGACGGCGCTGGCCAGGCTACCGGAAAAGGAACGGGCAGCGGTAGTGTTACGCGAGATCGAAGGGCTGGAGACCGCCGAAGTGGCGGAGATTCTCGGCTCGAGTGAGGTAACGGTGCGCAGCCAGATTTCCAGGGCGCTGGACCGGCTGCGCGGTTGGATGGAGGCACGATGAACGACGACCAGATGCGCGATTTATTCCGTGAGATGCGGGACGAGCCGTTGCCCGCCGATTCGCTGGCGCGCGTGCGGTTGGCCGTCGCCGAGCGTGTGGCGCAACCGGTGCGCCGTCCATTCTGGTTGCGCTGGCAGGTGTTGGCTGCGGGTGTGGTTGCCGCCGTGGTGCTGGTAATGGTGCTGCGGCAACCCGCGCAAGTGCCGGCCCCTCCTGTGGTGGTGGCGAAGCAGGAGCCCCGCCCCGTGCCGCCCACTCCGCCACAACCCATCGTTACCCCGCAGCGTAAACCGCCAATGCGCTTGCCACAAGCCACCACGCGGCCCAAACCGCGAAATACAGATCCTTTGATTCGATTGGAAACCCCGGACCCCAACGTGGTGATCTTCCTGGTCGCCGATGGAGCGGGAGAATAGGAGACCTTCTATGAAACTACTGACTGCCATGGCCGTGATGGCCACCCTGCTCACCGCTCAGCAAGCCCCTCTCATTCCGAAGGTGGAAATGGAGACGGCGATTATTCCTGTGAAAACGCTCAGCGGCGATTCCTTCCAGCGGCTCTCCAACATGCTGCGCATCTTTGACGCCAAGTATCAGGCGGACGAGAAGCTGCGCACCATCGTGGTGTACGCGCCAAAGGAAACGATCGCACACATGCGCAAGGTAATTGAAGCGTTGGACAAGCCGGGCAGCGAAGCCGCGATCGGACGCAATATCCAGATGACCATGACCCTGCTCCGCTGCGGTTCGAAGCCCTTGGAGAGCGCGCGGCCAATCTCCGCCGACATGGAACCGGTGGCAAAGCAATTGCGCGCCGTGGCGTTGTGCAAGGAGGTGCAGTTATGGGATTCCGTGCCGCTTCACCTCACGGAAGGCAAGCGCACGGAGCACAATTCCCGCCTGCCGGGAAACTTGGGGAACCTGCCCACTGCTTTCGGCAGAATCCAGGCGCGGATCTTTCCGGAAAGCGTGAAGCCGAAAGCCGACGGACGTTATGTGAAGTTCGACGAGATCCGCGTTGACCTTCGGCTGCCCTACTTCTCATCGCCGGATTCAACGACACAGTTCCAATTCCAGGAGTTCGGCATCTACACGGCAGGCGAATTCAAGGAAGGACAGAAATCGGTGGTAGGCAAGACCGCGGGGGCGGACGCAGATTCCTCTGTATTCATCGTGATTGAGCTGAAGGTTCTGGACTAAGCCACCCCAAGTTCAAAGCTGACGATCTTCACCGTTCCGCCTGAAGCCTTGTTCTGGTTCGTTACCGTGAAGGAATTCCAGCCTTCACGAATCGCCGCCGCATCCAGCGTGAACTCCCAGGCGGTGTAGTTATCGGGGAATTGCTTGTAGGGACCAACGGGATAGAGCATGGCCTGTGTTTCGCGCACCGCAAATACGGGCCATGCGCCGTTTTGCGACACACTCAGCCGCGCGGGCGTCACCGATTTCTCTACAATCACCTGCGCCGTGAACTTCGCGCCCGCCGGCTCTTTGCACATCGAAAGCCGGAACTCGCGGCGTTGCTTCGGCTCCAGCACCGCCGGAATCTGTTCCGGAATCTCCCACAACATCGACAGACGGCCCGAAGGCGACGACAGGCAGTAATGCTTCTCCTTGCCACGCAGCGACGCCAGATGGTGAATGCCGCGCAGCGCCGAATAATCAGCACGCAGCCCAGGGACCTTCGGCTGATCGGTGCAGAAGAAGTTGAACTGCTCGATGCCATGCACGCCCATTGCGAGTTTGCCCGCGGCGTTCGCGCGCAACATCGGGGCGCTCGCCGCCATGTAGCGCACACCCAAATTGGGATACGGCGCGCGCCCCGCCGCCGGTGCGGGCATATCCGCCGGAGTCTGCGCGGGCACCCAGTTCGGAGCATTCTCCACCACGCCATAGAACACTACATCGTTGCCGAGTTCGGCCCGCAATTGCTCATAAGGCAGATCCCACGAGGTCTGCCAGAAATTCGAGAAGCCGATGAAATCCACCAGCCCTTCGCGCACGACGGCCTTCACATCCAATCCCCGGCTACGCAGATAACCCAGATTCGCCGGGATACGCAGCCCCAGCGGGATGCGCCCGTGCCCTTCGGTGTATTTCCGAATCTCGCGCAGGAATGCGGTCACCATACGGCAATCGGCGTCGGTCGCACCGGGCTCCAGAATGTGCGGATCACGGAGAAAATCGAGCTCCATGCCTTCAAAGCCATATGTCTCGATGTACTCACGGATATGGGCGAACATGAAATCGCGCACGGGCTGGCGGGCGTAGTTCAGCGCCACCCAATGCGGATTCGGCGGATCATTGGGATCCAACGCACGGCCGGAAAGGCGATTGGCCGGGTCTTTGAAGACTTTGCAGTTGAAGTGGCTGTCGGCATCTTCCACTCCGTGCGTATCGTTCATCCGCACGCTGACCCACGGAGCGATCTTCCGCCGCCGGCACGCTTTCACCGTTTCCGCCAGCCAATCGACGTTCGCCTCCACCAGATCGAGATAGAGATTGTGGAACCGCACCATGTCATCGAGATACGTATCCAACTGCGCGGCAGGCACCAGCGCGGCGCGGGCATGGGCGCGGAAGAAATCACGATCCCCGCGCTTGTACCCATCGAGAATCGTGTCCAGCTTCTTGCTCGGATACCACGCCACCTGCGCATTGGGATTGGAAAGAAACGTGTCCACTCCCGAATCGGCCAGCAGATCCACATAGCGATGAATCGCCTTCGCCGTGTACGGCAAGCCTTCCGGCTGCCACAATTCCGGATTGTAAAAATACACACAACTATCGCCGGTGAAGAGATTGCGGTGACGGGCGAGTCGAGCCGTGTTCGCCGGCGCCGCCGCGGCCCCGGCTGCCATCTGAAATAACGTACGCCGCTGCATTGGCTTTGACGATAACAAACCAGGGTCGCGAAGCGGTATCATGCAACGCATGAATGAGGAAAAGCCCGATTCGCAAGAAGAGGTGAGCCGTCGTGATGTGTTCACCATCGGCAACGTGTTGGCTTTGCCCGCTCTCATGGGCGCTGCGGCGCAGACGGCAGCGGCGGCAGGGCCATTGCGCCCCGGACCCGAAATCTATCAATCCATCGGCGTCGAGCCGGTGATCAACTGCCGCGGCACCTTCACCATCATCGGCGCCTCAGTGGAGTTGCCCGAGGTGCGCGCGGCCATGGACGCCGCAGCGCGCTACTACGTGCAATTGGATGAACTCGCCGCGGCAGTGGGAAGCAGGCTCGCGGAACTGACAGGCGCGGAATGGGGCATGGTGTCCTCAGGCTGCGCGGCCGCCCTGAAACACGTCACTGCCGCCTGTGTCGCCGGTGGCAATCCGGAAAAGCTGCTACGCATCCCCGACCTGACCGGCATGGACAAGACCGAAGTGATCACCCCGCGCTGGTCGCGCACGGCCTACGATCACGCCATCCGCAACATTGGCGTGAAGATCATTCACGTCGAAACAGCCGAGGAAATGGAACGCGCCATCAGCCCGCGCACGGCGATGATCTACATGATGGCCGGCGGCGCTTCGCAGGGCGGACCGCTGTCGTTGGAAAACGTGGCGCGCATCGCCAAACCGCGCAACATCCCCATCCTGGTGGATGCCGCTGCCGAAGTGCTCACGATCCCCAACGTGCATCTCCAACGCGGCGCCACGGTAGTGGCATACAGCGGAGGAAAAGCCATCTGCGGGCCGCAATGCGCGGGTCTGCTGTTGGGCCGCAAGGATATCCTCATGTCGGCGTGGCAGGCGAGTTCGCCGCACCACGGACCCGGCCGCGACAACAAAGTCGGCCGCGAAGAAACGCTCGGCATGCTGGCCGCGGTGGAAGCGTGGGTCAAGCGCGACCACAAGGCCGAGTGGACGAAGTGGCTCGGTTACCTCGATACGATTTCCAAACGTCTCACGCAAGTCCCCGGAGTCACGGCCACAGTGCGCGAGCCGCGCGGGCTCTCCAATCGCAGTCCCGCGCTGGTGGTTTCCTGGGATCCGGCAAAGCTGCACATCACGGGCGAAGAGGTCGCCGAAGAAGTAGCGCGCAACAAACCGCGCATCGCACTGGGCGGCAGTGAAAACTCCATCGACATCACAGCCTGGATGATGCAACCGGGCGACGACCGCATCGTCGCCGAGCGCCTCCATGGCGTCCTCTCCGCAAAGCGATCACCCAAGCCCGCCCTCGCCCCGCCCGCCGCGAATCTCACTGGGCGTTGGGACATCCACCTCGAATTCTTCAGCAGCGAAAGCAACCACACGCTGATGCTGGAGCAGAATGGCAACAAGCTGCAGGGCACGCACCAGGGCGATTTCTCCACCCGCGACGTGTTCGGCACCATCGATGGCGACAAGGTGAAACTGCGTAGCATCGACCGGCCGCCGGGAGACCAGATCGTGTTCACCTTCGCCGGCACAGTGAGCGGAGACAGCATCAGCGGCCCTGTCTACATGGGCGAATACCTCAATGCGAAGTTCACCGCCAAACGGCACGCCTATCCCGCGCAATGGAGTTCCATCGTGATCCCCGGAGGCCCGCCACTGGCAAACTGAGCCGCTATCGCACGTCAATGCGCGGTGGTATAGTTCGGCCATGAAGAGCACCCCAACCCGGCGTGGCTTCCTCGCGGCCACCGCCTTCACCATCGTGCCGCGCCATGTGCTCGGCGCAGGCTATCTGGCGCCCAGCGATAAGGTCACCCTGGCGTGCATCGGAACGGGCACCCAGGCCCTGCGGGAGATGCTCCCGCTGCTCGCTTCCGAAAAAATCCGCATTGTCGCCGTCTGCGATCCATGCCGCGAAGCGGCGGGCTATCGCGACTGGTCAAAGAACGGATTACTCCAATCCCTCCGCGCAGGCTTGAAGAAACCCGATTGGCGCGCCGGCACGGACGACCTGATTCCTGGCGGGTTGAACGTTGGCAAGGATCTCGTCGAAACCTCCTACGGCCAGAAGGGCTGCAAAGGCTACGCCGACTTCCGCGAAATGCTGGAGAAGGAAAAAGATCTCGACGCGGTAAAGGTGATGACGCCCGACCATCTGCATGGCGTGGCAAGCATCGCCGCCATGAAGCGCCGCAAGCACGTCATCATGCACAAGCCCATCGCCAACCGGCTCACGGAAACACAAATGGTGATCGCCGAAGCGAAGCGCACCCGAGTGGCAACTCACTTCATGCCGTGGGATTCGAATGGCTCGATGGAAAAGGTGCTCGCATGGATTCACGGCGGGGCAATCGGCAAATTGCGTGAAGTACACAACTGGACCAATCGCCCCGTGTGGCCGCAATTCCCTGATCTGCCGAAGGACACGCCACCAGTGCCCGAAGGCTTCAACTGGGATCTGTGGCTGGGGCCGGAAGCCGAGCGCCCCTATCATCCCAACTACACCCACATGGTGTTTCGCGGCTGGTTCGATTTCGGCGGCGGATCCATGGCCGACATGGGCCATTACAGCCTCTGGACCGTGTTTCGCGCACTGGAATTGAGCGGCCCCACGGTCATCGAACCGATGCTCAGCCGCACCGTTTCCTTCGATGGCGATACGATTGCCCGCGGCAAGAACACGCATTCCTTCCCGAACGCCAGCGTAGTCCGCTTCAAATATCCGAAGCTCGATCTGATCTGGTATGAAGGCGGCATCCGTCCCCCGGCGCCCGAAGAACTGGAGCGCGAAGACAAAGATCTGCCCGCTGAAGGAATGATGTTCGTCGGCGAGAAAGGAAAGATTCTCGCCGGATTCCGTGTGGAGAATCCGCGCCTGCTTTCCGAGAAATCGACCGAGCCGCCGCGCGATCGCCCCCGCCGCGAACGCAACACCCTCTCGCCCGGCATGGAACAATGGGTGGCCGCATGCAAAGGCGGCAAGCAATCCCCGGGGAGTTTCCTCACCGCTAGCGGCATTTCCGAAGCGGTGAATCTTTACGCCGTCGCACTGCGCACGCAACAAAAGCTACGCTGGGATGCGGCCGCCAATCAATGCACCAACTCCGCGGAAGCCAATCGCTACTTGAGCCGGGAATATAGAAAAGGATGGGATCCGAAAACCATATGATGAATCGCAGAGAGTTCGTAGGAGCGGCGCTGGCCGCGGGCGCGATGCAAGCGGCGCCGCTGGGCATGCCGATCGGCTGCCAGTTGTATCCCGTGCGCGACCGCATTCCCCAGGACTTCGATGGCTTGCTGAAAGAACTGGCCCAGATCGGCTTCCGCACGATCGAGACATGCTCGCCGCCCGGCTATCAGAAATCGGGATTCACGGCGTTGGAATCGAAGGCCCCCGCCGAGATCAAGAAGGCGATGCACGCCGCCGGTCTGCGCTGCACCAGTTCCCACTATCCGCTGCGCGAACTGCGTACAGCGATGGATGAGCGCGTGGAATACGCCGTCGCCCTCGGCCTGGAGCAGATGGTGATCTCGTCATTCGGTTTGCCGCGCGATGCCAAACTCGCCGATTGGGCGAAGGCCGCCGAAGAAGCCAACAAGCTGGGCGAAAAGGCGAAAAAGGCCGGCCTGCGAATGGGCTTCCATAATCACAACACCGAGTTCGCCATGCTCGAAGGCAAACTCATCTACGACGAGATCCAGCGCGTCTTCGATCCCAAACTGGTCCAGGGCCAGTTCCAGGTGACCACCATCAGCCTCGGCTACGATCCCGCCGAAATGATCGCCAAATACTCGGGGCGCATCCTCTCCATGCATCTTTCCGATTGGTCCGCCACTACAAAGAAGATGGCGCCGGTAGGCCAGGGCTCCATCGACTGGAAGAAGCTCTTCGCAGCGGCGAAGAAGGCCGGAGTGAAGAATTACTTCGTCGAAATGGACATGGACGCGATGAAGGCAAGTTGCGCCTTCCTCAAGACACTCAAAGCCTGAAATACAATAGGGAGCGTGTTCTCCGCAATCTGGGTTTGCTTCCTGTTCGGCGTCGCCGCACTTTCGGCTGCGCCCGACTACTCTCGCGATGTCGCCCCCTTGCTGAAGAAATGCACGGGCTGCCATGGCCCCGCGGTACAGACAAGCGGGCTGCGCCTGGATAACAGCGCCGACGCGCTGCGCGGTGGATACTCCGGCCCGGCTATCCGCCCCGGCGACGCAGCCGGCAGCAAAGTGATTCAGCTTGTGGAATCCGGCAAGATGCCGCCCGCCGGCGCGAAGCTGACTCGCGCTGAGATCGATGTTCTGAAAGCATGGATCACCGATGGTGCGAAGTTCCCTGCCCTGCCTGTCGCCGGGGCGAAGCCCCAACCCAAGAGCAACCACTGGTCCCTGCAACCCATCCGCAAACCCGCTGAGCCGGCCGTGAAGAACACCGCATGGTCACGCAACGCAATCGACCGGTTTGTACTCGCGCGATTGGAGAAGGAAGCCATCGCACCTTCGCCTGAGGCTGAAAAGGCAACGCTGCTGCGCCGTGTCTCGCTCGATCTGACAGGCCTTCCTCCAACACCTGCGGAGGTGGATGAGTTCCTCGCCGACAACACACCAGACGCCTACGATCGCGTGGTGGACCGGCTGCTGAACTCCGCCCACTATGGTGAGAAGTGGGCGCGTCACTGGCTCGATCTCGCCCGCTATGCCGATTCCGATGGCTACGAAAAAGACAGCCCGCGCCCCTGGGCCTGGCGCTACCGCCATTGGGTCATCCACTCGCTCAACAGCGACATGGGCTTCGATCGCTTCACCATTGAGCAACTCGCCGGCGACCTGCTTCCCAATCCCGGCCCGGAACAACGCGCGGCCGTGGGCTTTTATCGCAACTCGCTCACCAACCGCGAAGGCGGCGTCGATTCGGAAGAGTTCCGCATCGCGCAGGTGAAGGATCGCACGAATACCGTGGGCACCACCTGGCTCGGCCTCAGCGTCGGTTGCGCCGAATGTCATGATCACAAATACGATCCTATTTCGCAGCGCGAGTACTATTCGCTGTTCGCCTTCTTCAACCCGCTGATGGATCACGATGTGGAAGCGCCACTGCCGGGAGAACTCGGCCCCTGGCTCGCCGCGCGCCCTGGTTACGAAGCGTCGCGCAAGGCGATCTTCGAAAGCTATGGTGGGCCGGCCCTCATGCGCACATGGCGGCAGCAACTGCTTCGAGCCGCCGACCAGCCCGGCAACAACGATCCCATCCAGTTCGCCTGGAAATACGTCGGCAACCTCACCAACGGGCTCCAACCAGTGCTGCGCCTCGAAGAATCGCAGCGCCCCCGCGAGCAGCAGGAACAGTTGGTGGATTACTTCATTGACCGCGCCAGCGACGTCATCTCGAAAGAAGAACTCGAACTGCACAACTGGAAATCGCTGCAGAAGGAATGGGCGGCACTGCGCAACAGCATGCCGAAGATCACCATGGCCCAGTCCGTGCGCGAATCGTTCACTCCGCGCAAGAGCCACATCCTCATGCGCGGCGATTTCCGCAGCCCCGGCGTCGAAGTGCAACGCACCACTCTGGCTGCTTTGCCACCGTTGCAGGGAGAACCCAACCGGCTGAACCTCGCCCGCTGGCTGGTTTCGAAAGAGAACCCGCTCACCGCGCGCGTCACGGTGAATCGCATCTGGCAGGAGTATTTCGGTAAGGGCTTGTCGCTTACCTCAGAAGATTTCGGCGCTCGCGGCGAAAGACCCTCGCATCCCGAACTGCTCGACTGGCTCGCCGCCGACTTCATGGAGAACGGATGGCGCTTCAAACGGCTCCACCGCATGATCGTCACTTCGTCCGTGTATCGCCAATCCTCCAAAGCCCGGCATGATCTGAAAGACAAGGACCCGGACAACCGGCTGCTGGCACGGCAGACACGCTTGCGCCTGCCCGCGGAGCTGATCCGAGACGAGGCACTGGCTGCCTCCGGTCTGCTCACACCAACCATCGGCGGACCTGGCGTGCGCCCCCCGCAGCCCAAAGGAGTCACCGAACTCAGTTATGCCAATAGCGTGAAGTGGCCGGAATCAAAGGGCCCGGACAAATACCGGCGCGGCTTGTACATCTTCTTCCAGCGCACCGTTCCCTATCCGCAACTCATGACATTTGACTCCCCGGACGCCGTGCTGGCGTGCAGTCGCCGTCAGCGTTCGACGACACCGCTGCAGGCGTTGAATCTCCTGAACGACCCCGTATTCCTCGAAGCAGCGCAAGCCTTGGGAGTGCGCCTGTTGAACGAAGAGCGCGGCACTTTCGAAGACCGCATGAAGCTTGCCTTCCGGCTCTGCCTCAATCGCGATCCCAAACCGAAAGAAGTAACGGCGCTGCGCGGCGCATTCGACAAGCAGGCCACCCTGCTGCGCGCCGACGGAGAAGAAGCGGCGTTCCTAAACCCACAAACAGTCACCGGCACAACAGCCGAAGAAGGCGGCGCATGGACCATCATGGCCCGTGTGTTGATGAATCTCGATGAGTTTCTGCACAGAGAGTAACGGCATGAATGCAACAAGGCGTAGTTTCCTGAAACGATGTGCCGGCGGTATGTGGGCCGCCGCGCTGGCGGACCGGCTGGCGGCGGAAGGTATGATGCCGCGCCAGCCGCATTTCCCCGCCAAGGCGAAGAACGTCATCTTCATGTTCATGGAAGGCGGCCCCAGCCAGTTGGATCTTTTCGATCCCAAGCCGGGTTTGTCAAAGTACGCGGGCAAGCCGCTGCCTCCGGAATTCATTAAGTTCTACGAATCGAAGCTCGCCTTCGCACAGCCCGACGCAGGCGTGCTGCCCAGCCCGCGCACCTTCCGCCCTTGGGGCCAGTGCGGCACCGAGATGGCGGATTGGATTTCGCATACCGCGGCGCGCGCCGACGATATCTGCCTCATCCGCTCCATGCACACCGATGCCTTCAATCACCACCCGGGCCAGTTGCTGCTGTTCAGCGGCAGCATGCAATTCGGAAGGCCGTCCGTCGGCGCATGGGTCACCTATGGACTGGGCAGCGAATCACAGGATCTGCCGGGCTTCGTCGTGCTTGCATCCGGACGCGGCACTTCCGGCGGCGTCACCAACTGGACTAACGGCTTCCTCCCGTCCCACTATCAAGGCACCGTATTTCGCAGCTCCGGCGATCCGATTCTCTATCTCTCCAATCCGGGAAAACTCTCCCGGCAGACGCAGCGCATCACGCTCGACGCGTTGAAAGATCTCAATGAGCAGCACATGGAAGACACGGGCGAATTGGACATCGCTTCGCGCATCTCTTCCTACGAACTCGCCTTCCGCATGCAGATGGCTGCGCCCGGTCTGCTCGATTTCTCCAAGGAAACGGCTGCAACCCGCGACGCCTATGGGATCGATGACAAGACCACCCGCTCCTTCGGCACCAATTGCCTGCTCGCGCGGCGCATGGTGGAACGAGGAGTACGATTCGTGCTGCTCGCCGACGCCTCCTGGGACGATCACACCGAGCTCAACAAAAAGCTCAAAGAAAACTGCGACCGCACCGACAAGCCCGTTGGCGCGCTGTTGAAGGATCTGAAGGAGCGCGGGCTGCTCGATTCCACACTCGTGGTCTGGTGCGGCGAATTCGGCCGCACACCAATGGTGGAGCATCGCCTCGGCCGCGATCCCGAAAAGGGCGGCCGCGATCATCACCCGTTTGCCTATTCCCTTTGGGTGGCGGGCGGCGGTATGAAAGGCGGACAGGTCATCGGAAAAACCGACGAGTTCTGCATGCGTGCCGAAGAGGACCCCATCCACGTTCACGATCTGCAGGCGACCATTCTGCACTGCCTTGGCTTCAATCATGAGAAGCTCACCTATCGCCACCTCGGCCGCGACTTCCGCCTCACCGACATTCACGGGAAAGTGGTGAAGAAACTCCTGGCCTGAAACAGCGTGGGCGTATAATCTATCCATGAAACCCACCCGACGCCTGTTGCTGCAGTCCGCAGCCGCTGCTCCGGCATTTGCCGCGAAGACTACCACCAAAGCAGGTTCCGCTGCTGTTTACGAACGCCTGGGAGTAAAGCCCATCATCAACGGCATGGGCACAGTAACCGTGTTGGGCGGGTCATTGATGCCACTGGAAGTGGTGCAGGCCATGGACGACGCGGCACGCCACTTCGTGCACCTGCCGGATCTGCAGAAGAAGGCCGGTGCGAAGTTGGCCGAGATGCTGAAGGTACCCGGAGCCATGGTCACTGGCGGCGCCGCTGCCTCCATATCCGTGGGCACCATCGCCTGCCTTACGCGCGGCGACAAGAAGCGATTGCAGTCGCTGCCAGACACCGGCGAAGGCTGGCGTGATGTCATCATGCAGAAGACGCACCGCTCCGGCTATGAGCATCAGATGATGATGGCCGGCGCGAAGATCGTAATGGTGGAGACAGCCGATGAACTGCGCCGCGCCATCTCCCCGCGCACGGCCATGCTCTTCTACATGAACAAAGCCGAGAACGAAGGCAGGATCCAGCGCGCCGAGTTCATCCGCATCGCAAAGGAAAAGGGCGTCCCCACGTTCAACGACGCCGCGGCCGATGTGCCACCGAAAGAAAACCTCTGGAACTACGTCAATCGCGATGGCTTCGATCTCGTCGCATTTTCCGGAGGCAAGGGCATGATGGGTCCGCAGTCGGCTGGTCTGCTGTTAGGCCGCAAGGATCTGATTGAAGCCGCCACCGAAGGCCAGAGTCCCTATGGCGGCATCGGGCGAGGGATGAAGGTCGGCAAGGAAGAGATTGTCGGCATGGTCGCCGCCGTGGAGCGTTTCCTGCGCGTCGATCACGAAGCCGAAGCCCGCGAACTCGATCGCCGTGTCGCCGAAATGATGAAGCTGATCGGCAACGTCAACGGCATCACGATGTCGCGCTACGTGCCGGAGATCGCCAACGTAGTTCCACATCTGGCCATGGAGTTCCAGCCCGGCCGCACGCCCTCCGCCAAACAAGTGCACGACCAATTGCTCGCTGGCGACCCAGCCATCTACACGCTGCTGCGCGGAGAGAATTCGCTGATGGTCAGCGTTTGGATGATGCAAGGCACGGAGCACCGTATAGTCGGCAAGCGCCTCGGCGAATTGCTGAAGGCTTAGTCCGCCGCCGATCCCGTCTTCCAATAGGACGGCAGGTTCGGCTTCGTATCCAACAGAATCTCCAGAATCGCGCGCCGGTCCGCATCCGATAACGATGCGTACTTGGCGCCCTTCTCCTTGCCCGTAAGCACGTCGTGCAGGCGCTTGTAGATGCGCTCGCGAGCGACATCGGGCATGGAGTCGAAGGCTTCCGTGTACACCATGTAGGTGAGCGGATACTTGAATACCCGCTTCTTCAGATCGAAATCGCGCAGCGAGCGTCCCTTCTTATCGCGCGGGCCGCGCTGTGGAAACGTCTTCTGATACGTGCTGATGCCGCTGATCGGCTCCACGATGGGATCCTCATCCACGAACAGCATGTACTGCACCATTTCTTCCACCGCCGAATCGATGCGCCGGTTCGTGGATTCGCTCATCATGGAATCCGGCTGATTGAAGGCTTTGTTGATGCCGCTCTGATAATGCAGCGCCATCCGCGCTTCCCATCCGACACGAGTGATCAGGTTCGTCATGTGCGTCTGATGCTCCAGGACAAGAAGCGACACAATGTCGCTGTGCGGAGCCAGATAAGCCCCCGTGTCAAACTTTCCCGCGAGACTGGTCAGATTCTGTGTGCCTTCTTTTTCCAGTTGGTCCGGATGATCGCGATCCCGGATGAGCGCATTGCCCAGGTGATACTGCGAACCGTGCTTGCCGGAAACATACCAGCCGCCCCAGCGTTCTTTGAGCGGGCTGCGATGGTCGGTGATGAACGTGCCGGCCTGGAACACCGGCATGCCGGAAGGCTCGGGATACACGGAGCGCACCACAATTCCGGGCACACCTAACGTGCCGCCGGATTGATGGCACTGCAGACAGGCATCGCGGCGATCAAACCGCGGCTTCGCCACATCCTCAATATCCAGCGTGTAGAAGATGACTCCCTGCTTCGGATCGAGCGCGGCCAGTTCCAGCACGTCTCCGCCGCGGACCCAGCCCACCGACACTTCATCGTTGAAGTACAGAGCACGCGGCAACCGCGGAGAAATGCGCGGCGCCTGAAAACTCGTCTTCGAAAACACAAACACCTGCGAGTCCAGGTTGACATTGAGATTCTTCAACAGCGAGCGCAAATGCCCCATGCCGTTGTCTTCGAAATCCAGCTTCACTTCGCCCCGGGCGATGCGTTGGCCCAGGCGGTGAATCGGATCATCGGCCTGTGTCTTCGAATAGCGGATGGCGTCATGATCAATCGGCACAAGATACGATCCGCTCAGTTCCGCCAGCGCCCAGCCGGCCGTCAGAATCAGTGCTACGACGAGGAGATTAATTCGCTTTGGCATGGAGGTGTACCATCGATTCGCAAAGTGGTTGAACCGGACCCGGTGAGTCCAGAATATCGGATAAAGTAGTACTGGAAAAGGCATTCTCCACCATAGCCAGCGCGGAATCGAGCCGGCGATGCAGCGCGCACAAACGAGTGCCATGGCTCTTCAGCCCCAGCGGGCAGTGGTGGATGCGTTGAATGGGATCAACGGAATTCAGGACATCGAGGATCGTGATTGCATCGGCGGCGCGGGCCAGCGTGAAGCCCCCGTGTTTACCGCGTTGCGCGTTCACCAGGCCCGCCCGGCCCAGTGACTGCATCACTTTCAGGAGATAGTCCGTCGGAAGCTTGGCCGCAGTCGCGATGGATAACGCCGTTTGCGGCGAGTCGGGGTTTTGAGCCAGAACGACCATCGCGCGCAGGGCGTATTCCACGGTCTGGGAAATCATTGGTAGATATTAGCGCGGTA
>JAFDVS010000007.1 GCA_018268935.1 Acidobacteriota bacterium
CAAACGAATTGATGCTCGACACATTCGGCTGCCCCTGCCCGTCCGGCCACATCGTCAGATATGGCAACCCCGCCGGAGGAGCCACTGTCACCGTCACCGAGTACGCCGCCGCCACCGGCACCTGGCAATACGGCGTCGCCGGCATCCGGAACTTCCGCATCGTCCGCGCCGTCAACGATGGCGGCCCGAATTCCCCCGCCACCGGCCGGTACAGCGCCCGCGTATCCACCACCCGGCACGGCGTCATCGGATAATACACCAGTCCGTTCGCGGCATACGCCGGATCCGTGTAATACCCGCTGATGTCCATCAGCATGTCCGTCGCATCCGACACATACACACTCACTCCGCCGTTCGCCCCCGCCTTCACAATCGCCGTGTTCGCCACCACCTGCGCATCCAGTGACCGCACGGTCCACACATTCGGCCGCGCCTCGCCTGCCGCCCACACCGTTGCGAAGTTCACCCCCGCCGAAGGTATCAGCGTCACGTTCAACACGTACGCCTTCGCCGTCGCCGGTATCGCGCACACATTCGACCCCGGCAAATTCATCGTCCGCGTCTCTCCGCTTGTCAACGACGGCGGCCCAAACGCTCCAACGCGTCCCTCAAAGTTGTACTGCGCCCGAGTCTCCATCACCCGGCACGGAGCCAGCGGCACAAACACCAGCCCACCCACCGGCGGCGGAGTCCCACCACTCCCCGCCTGCGTCACGGCAATCGTCTGATCCCCCACCGTAATCGTCCCCGTCCGTATCCCGCCCGCATTGGCCGCAATCGAATACGTCAACACATCACCATTCAATTGCGCCGTGATCCATCCCGCACTCGTCGAAACCGGCACCGTCCCCGCAGGCGTTACGCTCAGCCGTACCGTGCCCCCGCCGCCATTCAACCCCGCCTGCACCGCTCCCTGGCTCAACGTAAACCGCAACAGCGGAAAGCTGAACGCGCTCGGCAGCACTACCACAGGCGAACTCGTGGACGACGGCATCATCGACCCGTATCCGAAATCCGCCGACCCTCCACCCGTCCAAATCACTTGCCACGTCAATTCCACGCTCGCCCCCGCCCCCAGGGCCCCCACCGCCTGCCGCGCATTGGTAACCATAAACTCCGCCGGCAAACTCAACTCCACTGCCGTCTCCGCCGCCGCTGCGCCGCCCGTATTCACCACCGTTCCTCGAATCGCAAACGGAGCCCGCGCTACCGCCTCTCCCGGCGTCACAATCCCCGTCACCGTCAACCCCGGCCCCGCCGTATCCAATAACACCGCCGTCGCCGTCTTCTCTGCCGCCTCCAGATACGCGGCCAGCGCATTCAACGCCGCCTCCACCGCCGCGGCAGCACTCTGCTTGTTCTGCGCCGTAGTCGACTCATACACCGCTTCCATTACCGTCATCATTTCCAACCGCCTGCTCGCCCACGCCAGTTGCTTCGCTGTCAGTTGCTCGTTCCATTCCGCGAAACCGCTCGTCACGATACCCGAGCCGGGCATATATGCATTCAGGCTGCCGCTGAGCAGAGTCTGCTCGGCATCCATCGCCGCCCCTAGTTCGTGCATTTGATCCAGACTTTGCCGCAAACTGCTCCAATCACTCGCCTCCACTGCCGCCATGCTCTTCGCCGCCAGCACGGAAAACGCTGCAGCGGTTGTCATCAGATCCTGCATCACCGGCTGTCGTAGCACGGACGCCGTTCTCTCCTCCGCCGCTTCCCGGTCTTGCTCCACCGGCTTCCTGCTCGCACTTGTCGAAATACCGGCCCCTGGCAGCGCGGAATGCAAGCTCATCGGCACCGCCGTCTGCACACTCTCTAACCCGATGATGGCGGTTCGGATTGCCAGTATGTATTCGTAGGACGTGAGTATTCGGCCCGCGATCGTTACCACCTGCGCCAAGGGGCCAATCCCCGGCGCTTTCGCGAATTCGTTGCTCACATCCGATATCAGGGCGAACGTGCCGCCCCATTTCAACTGGTACTCCACGGCCTCATGTGCCGCACTCGCATTCTTGCCCGCAAGCTGCGTCTGAAAATCGGCTGTGAAATGCACACCGTCCAGCCCGGGAAATGGGCCCGTCTTATTCCTCGCCGCCGCCACATACCGGTCGAACTGCGTCTGTGTACTGCCCAGATACGTCGCCGCGATCGACTCGCTGGCCACATATTGGACAACCCCTCCAATCACCGATGTCGCCGCCTCCACCGACCAGCTCCCGTTCCTCCTCGTGGCCAGCCCGCGTGCTCCCAAAATGATGGTTTCACACCTCGATGTATCGAGACCTGCCCACCCAATGCCAACACAAACCCCATGCAATACATAGTCCACAATCTTGTCTTGCAGCTCTTGTGTTTCACTCGTCATCCAACGCAGAATTGCTTTCTTCGCAGCGTTTCCATCCTCCTGGCTCAGCTTCCGCAGTGATCGGCTCACCTCGTCCAACGGCACCAGCCACATCAGGATCTCCGCAATCCCGGTCGCCTGATCCACCGCCAGCTGTGCCGCCCCGAATTGCATCGTGTCCGAGCCAATCGGATCCATCCCCTTCCCCCATACCCGGTGAAGAACCATCAAACCCAGCAACAGCCTCTCCAAAAGGTCCACGTCCCCCGGCGAACTCAAATTCAACGCCTGGATCGTACTCCGGCAACTCGACATGGAGTAGTTCCTCAGGCTCGGCGGCGCCGAGTTGAAAACCTTCTCCAACGGCGGTAGCTTGAGTTGCTCCAGCGCTTTCACATATTCGAGCGCGAGGTCCCTCATCTTTTCCGCCCCCACCGCCACCTTAACGACCTCCTTCACCGTCCCACTCGACGCCTGCACCGTCACCACCCCCGATGCCCCCGTCGCCCGTAGCCCCGTCACCGTCTCCCCCAGGTTCACCGTCACTCCAGGAGCCGCTGTCAGTTGCCCAATCCCAACCCCATCCACTACCTGAAACACCACCTGCCGTGCATCATTTAAAACCGTCCGCCCCTGAGCGTCCTGTAACTCCGCATGGATCACCGTCTGCTGCCCCAAATACATCGTCGGCCTCTCCACCCACAGCCGGATCTTCGAAAACGGCCCCGCCAAATCCTCCGCCCGGTACTTCACCAGCCCCGACTGCACTTGATTCGGAGCCGTCAAAAACACCTGCACCGAATGCTCCCCCGCCGGATCCGTTACCACCGGCATCGTCACCTTGTTCGTCCCCGCCCCCATCGCCGCAATCTGAAAATCCTGCCGCGTCCCTCCATCCAGCATCCAATACCCCGTCACCGCACCCGTATGCCGCCCCGTCAATGTCGCCGTCACCGTCACCCTGCTCCGCCGTTGCACCGGAGACGTGATCCCGCTCAGCGTCACCGAACTCACCGGCAGTTCATTCGCCATCCGGAAATTCCCCGTGCTGCTATACGCCCCGTACCCGGCGCTGTTCCCCGCCCGCACCCGCCAGTACACCGTATAATTCCCAAACGGCAGCGCCACCCCCACCTGCGTGTTCCCCGTATCCGACAACCGCACCGAATTCCCGAAATCCGCTCGCGTCGCATACTCCAACTGGTACTTCGTCGCCCCGCTCACCGCGCTCCACTCGAACGTCACCGGACTCTCCGCCAGCGTATTCCCATCCGCCGGCCGCACCCGGTTCGGCGCTCCCGGCGCAGTCACCGTTCCCCCCAGCCGGTACCGCCTCACCTCGCTCCACACCGAGGGCGACTCGCCCAATCCCGTCAATGCCCCCACTCTCCAATACACATCCTGCGCCTGGCTCAACACCCGCACATTGTCCGGCACCAGCAGCGACGTCCGATTCGTATAAAACCCCTGCGCACTCGCGAAACCCGCACTCGGAGCAACCTGCAACACATACCGCGACGCTCCGCTCGCCGCCTTCCACGAAAACGTCTCGGGCAGCCGCCCCGCCACTCCATTCGTCGGCGTCAGCAGTTCCACCGCGGGCAGCGTCGTCGCCCCGCTCTGCCGCACCACAAATGACAATCCACCCAACCCCGTGAAACTCCCCAGCCGCTGCGATCCGCTCCCGTTTACATCCACCGTATAGCTCACCGTCCCGTTCCCTGACCCTGATGCCGCCCCCGTCACACGCATCCAGTTCGCATCGCTCCCTGCCGTCCACGCGCACCCCGCCCCGGTCACCACCTGGAACGACCCTGTGCCCCCAGCCTGCCCGAAACTCGCATCCTCCGGCTGCAACCCATACGTACACCCCCCTTGCACCGTCACAATTACCGTCCCGGAATTCGCACTGTTTCCTTGGCAACCCGTCACCCGTACCCAATACCGCGTCGTCGCGCTCAGCGCCCCCGTTGAATAACTCGCTCCCGTCGCCCCGCCCAGCGGCTGGCTCGTGTCCCCCGAATTCCCCCGATACCACTGGTAGCTCAACGGCAGCGTCCCGCTCGCCCCCACCGACAAAGTCGTACTGCCTCCCGTGGCAATGCTCACCGAAGGGCTCAGGTTCGTAATCACCGGCGGCGTACAAATCGTCAAGGGCACGTAGTTCCCGTTGAATTGAATCGTCGACCCCGCGGTCAGATTCAGCGTCTGCTGCGACGGCGTCTGATACCCCGCCACCGCTCCCCAAGTCATGGTGTACGACCCCGCCGCCGCCCCGTTCACCGTCTGGTTCCCTGTCCCGTTGTAGCTCGCCGTCCCTCCGATCCCCCACGTCGCGTTCCCCAGGTTACTCGACACCTGAATCGTCCCCGTACTCGCCGCGCTGAACGGGTACGCCTGCCCCGCCCCGCCGTTATAGAGACTCGCAACCTCCCCCGCCGTCAGCACCCGGTTCCACAGCCCCACCTCGTCAATCGTCCCGCGCGTTCCAAATCCGTTGTACCCCGCTCCCCACACGAGCCGCGATTCTTGGGCCCCAAAATTGGGAATGCTTCTTGTCCCCTCCAACTGGCCGTTGACATACAAGGAGGTTGTCTTGGCCGTCTTGTTCCAAACCGCCACCACGTGATACCAGGTGTTGTCCGCGAGTGCCGTCGTGCCATCCAGCCCTGCATCAGCCGTTCCCGTGCCCGCCACAAACTGGACCTTCCGCGTGCCCGGTATGATGCTCAGCCACAAGTGCCCGTAGCCACCGTTCTCGGGAATTTGCATCACTGTCAATTTGTTCCCGGAACTATACACCGTCACCTTGATCCAGGCGCTCATACTTCCGCTGGTCCATGACGACAACCCAGTTACAGCCGCCGACACCAGCCCATCACTTTGCGATCCCGCCGCATTGTAGGAGTAAGCCCCACCCAGCTTCCCCGATGCCGTATAGCTCACCGCCCCTGTCACCGTCCCGGTGTTCCCCCCCACGCTATCGCTGTGCGACCCGGAGGCATCCTCCTTCCAATAGGAAACCAGCCCGCTATTCAGGTTCTGCGCCCCTAGTTCACCTGCCAGGATTCCCAGCATCAGCCCGATCGTTATCTTTCGCGTCATAGGATCGATCCATTGTCCGCGCACCCTCCCGGTCAACCAAGAGAGAGGAAGCGCAAGGAAGCGAAACGAGGCGCAGACAGCCGGTCACTAACGAATCAGAAAAAAATTTCTCGCCACTTTTCAATCACATACACCAAGTCCGCACTCCGCCTCCACCCGGATTCTCCAGCCCCTCCTGATACCCTCCTGTCCAGGAGAGCCTCATGCACCCCCTCAATGCAAAACAGCTCGAAGCCATCCAGGCCCTGTCATCCGGCCTGACCGCCACCGCTGCCGCCGATGCCATCGGCGTTCATCGCACCACCCTCCATAACTGGTGCCGCACCATCCCTGACTTCAGTGACACCCTCGAAGCTTCCAAACGCGCCTACATCGACAAATACCGCAGCGCCATGAACTCCCTCGCCGACCCGTCCATCAACATCCTCCGCAACATCCTCGATGACGACTCCGCTTCTCCGTCGCTCCGCCTCCGTACCGCCCTGGCCATCATCAAATTCGTCACCACCGCGGAAAAATCATCCACCCCCAAACAGCAACAATCTACCGATCAGCTACTCGACGCCGCCTATATGGCCGGCTACCGCGCCGCCCAGGACGAAATTCATCACAATTCATCACTTTCATCACCTGTTGAAACTGATGAATCCGACGAATCCATCGAATCTACCGAACCCGCCGAATCCGCCGAATCGCACGACACCCCGCAAACCCATCAAACCCCGCGCAATGCCCTCTGCCCCTGCGGCAGCGGTGCCAAGTACAAGCGCTGCTGCGGCAAGAACGCTCCCCCCGTCCTCTCCCGGTCCAAATCACAAACCAAAGAGGCCCGGTCATGAAACGTACCTATGACAGCCGCCCCGTCCGCAGCAAGCCCTCCCGCTTCAAAGGCGTTTACCTCACCAAAGCGGGACGCTGGACCGCTATCCTCAACACCGGCAAGCAATACCACTACCTCGGGAGATTCGACACCGAAGAGGAAGCCGCCCTGGAATTCGACAAAGCTGCCCTCAAGTACCGCGGCCCGGATACTTTCCTCAATTTCCGCGACCTCGGCGCCAAAACCGATCCCATCATCGAAGGCAATACCGCCCTGGTCCCTACCACCGCCGGAACCCACTTCCGTATCGACACCAGGGATCTCCCCGAAGTCTCGCGCTATTACTGGAATGGGGAAACCCACCTCCACGGTGGCATCGGCCGCGGGACAACCGTCACCTTACACCAGCTACTACTCGGCCAGATCCCTCGCGGACATTGCGTCATCCACGTCAACGGCGATCCACTGGATCATCGGCGCGCCAACCTCATGGTCGTTTCCCGCAAACTCCATTCCGGCGCCATGGGGAAACGAAAGGGAACCACGCAGTCCATCTATAAGGGCGTCAGACAACGGAACGCCACTACGTGGCATGCCCGTATCGAAGGCCGCCATATCGGGGCCTTTCCCACGCCTGAAGATGCCGCACGTGCCTTCGACGAGGCCGCTCGCGCTCTCTACGGCCCCTTCGCCGCCCTCAACTTCCCCGAACCCGGCGAGCGATCTTGCCTCCCGCCCGCGGCCTGATATCATGGCGCAGAGACTCGAATCACATGCTGCGCCATTCCGCTTTCCTCCTCTGCGCGATCTCAGCCTTCGCCCAGAACAACGTCGTCATCGACAATGAACACGTCCGCGTCCTCAAGGTCGTCTCCGATCCCGGCACGCGGACCCGCATGCACGACCACAAAATGAATCGTGTCATGATCTACCTCCAACCCGGCGGCCAGGACTTCGAGTGGCAGGACGGCAAACGTTCCTCCATCAAGTGGAAAGCCGGTGAGCCCCTCTGGAGCCCCGCCGCCGGCATGCACATCGCCGTCAACAAGAGCCCTGCGCCCGTCACCATCATGGAGATCGAACTCAAGAATAAGGGCACTTCCGCCAAGGCCGGATCAAGCCCCCTCGACCCCGTCCGCGTCGATCCCAAACGCTACAAGGTCGAGTTCGAAAATGACCAGGTCCGCGTCGTTCGCGTCAAACTCCCCGGCAAGCAGTCCATCCCCATGCATGAGCACGCCACCTTCCGGGTCACCACGAACATCACCCCGCAGGACTTCGTCGTCACCTCCGCCGATGGAAAAGCGACTCCCGTTAAACGAGCAGCCGGCGAAGCCGCCTGGGGCACTCCTTCCAAACATAAGGAAGAGAACCTCAGCGCCGATCCCTTCGAAGCCATCATGGTCGAACTGAAGTAACTCCACACCTCGCTTTGTAAAAAATTCCGGATGCTGGCCCACAGGTCTTCCCCTCAGCCACGCATCCCCAATCACTTAGCACCTGCTTGGCCGTGGTACTGCAAATGCTGATTCCTCCTCACCATAGGAGGACGCACCATGTACCTTCGATTCGCACTCGCGATCGCCCTTGCCTTCACCCTCGGCCTTTCCGCCGATAACGGCAAAGAAAACGGAAAAGGCAAAGGAAACGGAAAAGGCAAAGGAAACGGAAAAGGCGAAAGCGAGAACCACCGCCAGGATGACCCCACCGTCTGGGAAACGGACTTCGTCCGTATCGGCGCCCTCGGCATCCAGAACGCCACCGGAACCGATCCGCTCAAACAAGGCGCCATCGAAGTCACTGCCGAAGGCAACGTCGAAGTCACCCTCGAAGGCGCCATGCCGGGTTCGGCATACACTGCCTCATTCTGCCGCTTCGCCCTCACCAGCGTCGGCTGCATGAGCCTCACCAACGGCACATTCACCACCAACAACGACGGCAACGCCAAAGCAGAAATGCAGATGCCCATGCAGGCCGCCAACTGGTCCGGCATCTTCATCCTCTCCCGCGCCACCGTCCCCCAATTCGCCACCGCTTTCGCCACCCGCAATCCGAACCCGCCTGCCGGCGCTGACATCGAACTCAAGGGCCGTGTGTCGTCCATCGACCTCGGAACCAATAGCTTCCGCCTCGACGGCTTCCCCATGCCCATCTTCATTACCAACCGCACCAACCTCGTCCGCATCGATTCGATTAACCAATTGCGGAGCGGCGATCGCGTGGAAGTCTCCGGCGTCTCCATTAACGGAGGCATCGAAGCTAGCCGCGTCAAGGGAGAGGACTAGCTCATGTTGCACTCCGACGCGCCATCCACCCAGCCTGCCTTCTCCGCCGGGAGCCTGTGGCCCATCGCCGCCGGCTCTCTTGTTGCGATCCTTGGTCTCGCCTACGGGTTGCGGGGCGGGACCCAGGATCGCGAGGTCATCAGCAACCAGCACACCCTCAGCGTCTCCGTTCACCAGTTGCAGCAGCAGGTCAAAGATCTCTCCGAACGCCTCAGCGCTCTCAACGCCCTCCAGGAGAAACGAGCCCTCGTCATTGAGCCCGAACCGAAAGCGCCGCCGCGCGTCGTCCACCAAACCAAAGCCGTGCCCTCTCCGAAGATCACCAACGATCTCAGAGCGCTCCGCCAGCAACTGGATGAGCAAAGCAAGCGCCTTGCCGCGACACGCGACGATCTCGACCGCGCCAACCGCGACCTCGAATCCCGCCTCGGCTCTTCCATCGCCCGCACCAACGAGGATCTGGGCGCACTCCGCCAACGCGGCGAGCGCGACTACCACGAGTTCCAACTCGCCAAGTCCAAACAGTACTCCCGCACCGGCCCCGTCAGTCTCGCCCTGCGCAAGGCCGACACAAAACGCAAACGCTACGACATCGACCTCATCCTCGACGACGTCAAGCTCGAAAAGCGCAACGTCAATCTCTACGAGCCCATCGCCTTCCGCTCCGGCAGCCAGTCCCTCGAATTAGTGGTCAACGAAGTCACCAAGGACAAGGTGAAAGGCTATGTGAGCGTGCCCAAATCCCAGCAGGCCCGTTTCTGAGCCGCGCGCGTGAAGCGAGCGGTCACAGGTACAATGAAAATGTACCTCACTGATGTCTTCCCGCATTCGTTCCACTACCATCCTTTGTGTTCGTCGCGACGATAAGGTCGTCATGGCCGGAGACGGCCAGGTCACCCTCGGCAGCGAAGTCCTCAAAGCCTCGGCCAAGAAACTGCGCCGCCTCTACAACGGCAAGATCGTGGCCGGATTCGCCGGCTCTACCGCCGACGCCTTCAGCCTCTTTGCCCGCTTCGAAGCCAAGCTCGAACAGTTCAACGGCAATCTCCCCCGCGCGGTGGTAGAGTTAGCCAAGGACTGGCGTACCGATAAAATCCTGCGCCACCTGGAGGCTCTCCTGCTCGTCGCCGACGCCTCGAACACCTACATCCTCAGCGGGAATGGCGATGTCATCGAACCCGATGAGCCCATCGCCGCCATCGGCTCCGGTGGACCATTCGCCAAGGCCGCCGCTGTCGCCCTCATCGAGAACACCAGCCTCCCGGCCCGCGCCATCGCCGAAAAGGCCATGAAGATCGCCGGCGAGATTTGCATCTACACCAATCTCCACAACATCTATGAGGAGCTCGGCTAATGGTTATCTATCTCCCCAGCCAGTCGCTCGACGAGGCTCCCGCCCTTGATGAGTTGACCCCGGCGGAAATCGTCCGTGAGCTCGACAAGCATGTCATCGGTCAGGCCGAAGCCAAGCGCGCCGTCGCCATCGCTTTGCGCAACCGCATCCGCCGCCAGCGCCTCGACCCCGAAATGGCCGATGAGGTCATGCCCAAGAACATCCTCATGATTGGGCCCACCGGCGTCGGCAAGACCGAGATCGCCCGCCGCCTCGCCAAGCTCGCCAACTCCCCCTTCCTCAAGGTCGAAGCAAGCAAGTTCACCGAAGTCGGCTACGTCGGCCGCGACGTCGAAAGTATGATCCGCGACCTCGTCGAAATCGCCATCGACATGGTCCGCGAAGAGAAGCTCGATGAAGTCGCCGAACGGGCCGAGCGCAACGCCGAAGAGCGTCTCCTCGACCTCCTCATGCCGCCCCAGCCCGAGCCCTCCGAGTCCATCGAGCGCACCCGCGAGAAGCTCCGCGAAAAGCTCCGCCTCGGCAAGCTCGATGACCGCATCGTCGAACTCGACGTCAAGGAGCAGGGCCCGCGCCTCGAGATCACTACCATGCCCGGCCTCGAAGAGATGGACATCAACCTCAAGGAGATGATCCCCAACCTCTTCGGCCAGCGCAGCAAGCGCCGCAAGCTCCGCGTCTTCGAAGCCCTCGAATACCTCATCCAGGAAGAAGAGCAGAAGCTCATCGACATGGATCAGGTCACCCGCATTGCCCTGGAGCGGGTTGAGAAGAACGGCATCATCTTCCTCGATGAAGTGGATAAGATCGCCGGCCGCGAAGGCGGCCACGGTCCCGACGTCAGCCGCGAAGGGGTCCAGCGCGACATCCTCCCCATCGTTGAAGGCACCACCATCAACACCCGTTACGGCTTCGTCCGCACCGACCATATTCTCTTCATCGCCGCCGGCGCCTTCCATGTCTCGAAGCCCGCTGACCTCATCCCCGAACTGCAAGGCCGCTTCCCCATCCGGGTCGAGTTGAAGTCGCTCACCGAACAGGACTTCATCCGCATCCTGAAGGAACCCAAGAACGCCCTCACCAAGCAGTACGTCGCCCTGATGGAGACCGAAGGCATCAAGATCAACTTCACCGACGACTCGCTCGAAGAGATGTCGCGCATGGCCGCCCAGGTCAACCAGCAGATGGAAAACATCGGCGCCCGCCGCCTCCACACCATCCTTGAAAAGGTGATCGAAGAGATCAGCTTCCAGGGCCCCGACCTCAAAAAGAAGAACGTCAAGATCGACGCCGCCTACGTCCGCCAACAACTCGCCGCCATTGTCAAGGATCAGGACCTCAGTAAGTACATTCTTTGATCGTCAGACTATACTGAGGACATGAAGTTCCGAGTTGTCATCGCGTACGACGAGGTCGCAAAAGCCTATTCAGCCGTCTGTCCTGAGTTGCCCGGCTGTGCCTCTGCTGGCGACACAGTTTTGGAAGCGAAGCTCAATATCCGCGAGGCCATTGAGCTTTACCTTCAGCCTGCGGATATCGAAATACCCGCGAACGCAACACTGGACGAGGTCACGATTGGGTGACAGAAGTACCCCGCGGCTAACTTCAACGCAGTGTGTTGCAGTTCTAAGGCGGAACGGCTTCCGATTAGTGGGCCAATCCGGAAGCCATCGGGACAATGCGGGCCATCATCGGGGATAGTGGCGTTCCATTATCCCGGTGGCTTTGATACTGGCCGTGAGCGAATTCCTCCGCCGTTTGCCCTATACAAGGCAGAGGAGATCGACATGGCCTACAAGGAAACCAAGCACTGGAGCGGCGACATGAAGTACTACTTCAACGTCAGCAAATCCGTCGGACCGGGCCGCACGAACAATAAGACCGACGTGGCGCTGGTGCAGACGCTGCTCCGCAACTGCTATGACGGGAACGAGATCGCCAACCTCCAGATCGACGGCGACTGCGGCCCCAAAACAAGAGCCGCCATCAAGAAGTTCCAGATCGAGTTCTCGCTCCACAGCGTGAAAGCCGGACACGAACCACTCGAACAGGACGGCATCGTCACCCGCGCCGATAACTTCGGCTTCGACGGCCCCGGCGGCAACATCGTCGCCTACACCATCGTCGCCCTCAACTTCACCCTCAAGAACCTCAAGCCCAAGGTCTGGGAGAACCTCCCTTATAGCCCAAACGTCCCGGCCTACCTCCGCGTCGAGCTGATGAAGACCAAGGGATAAAATTTTTTTCAGCGCGGTGGCGGATTCCGTCCCTCTCCTGCACATGTGCCTGGTAGAGAGGATATGATCCATGTACATCGCACCCGCTGAGTTTCATACCTGGGCCCAACAGTCCCTCAACCGGATCCCAGGCATCCAATTCAAAATCAACGGCGATAGCCACGAGGTTTACCCCGAATATAAGGACGCCGTCAGAGCATTCCAGAAGAACTTCATCGGCCAGGTGAACGGGGTTGTCGATGAGAGGACCTACAATGCCCTCATCACCAACAATCACATTCATCCCGACTACAACCGGTGGATCCGGCAGTCGCTGGCAAAGGCTGCGGGCAAACCCGGACTCACCGTCGGGACCGGGCACACACCGGATTTGATCAAGGCCATCCGCGACTACCAGAACTCGAAGAAGGGCGCGTTGAACGTCGATGGCTGGGTCGGGGTGAAGACGGAGCTCGTGCTCAACCTCGAAACTGGCGTGAAGATCCCCATCCCCAACCCCGACGGCCCGGTATCAATCCCGCTCGAAGTGAAGGTCACCCGCTGGCTGGAGCGCATGGCGGATGAACTCGGGAACCCCGTCCTTCCCAAGGATCTCCAGTTCGTCCGGCACATGCACCCCGACGATCAGAAGAGCTTCGTGAAGTTCGTGAAGCTTCTCGAACTCGGCACCATCGACTACCGCTACTACGATTGGATGACCGCCAAGGACTTCGTGGAGAACCGCCTCGGTGAGGACCTCAAAGCGGTCAAGCCGGCCAATGCGCTGTTCTACCTCCGCAACCTGATGCGGTATTACGAAAACATCAATAGTCCCCAGGTCTACTACCGCTTCGCCCTGCGCTGCCAGGAAGTGTGGAAGGACGTCGACCAGGGCCTCTTCCAGATCATCTATCAGCAGAAGAACAGCTCGGCGGATGGCATCACCAAGGGGCGAGTCGCCCAGTTGATGGATTGGGTCGAGAGCCGGAAGACGAACTACAATCACATCCTCAATGCCTGGCCGGAGTGGAAAGGTTGGAACGGCAAGTGGAACTAGGCGCTAGTGCACCATCTTCCGCTTGCGCAGTTCGTCGAAGCTGACCGCGAGAATGATCGTCGCGCCGATGATGGCCTGCTGCAAATAAGGGCTGATGCCCAGCAGATCACTGCCGTTGGCGAGCAGGCCCATGATGAAGGCGCCCACCAGCGTTCCGATGACGCTGCCTTCACCGCCGCGCAGGCTTCCTCCGCCGATAACCACCGCGGCGATGGCTTGCAACTCATAACCCTGCCCCGCCGTGGGCTGGCCCGTCATGAGGCGCGAGGCTTCGATCATTCCGCCAAGTCCGGTGAGCATGCCGCAGATGGCATAGACAGCCGTCGTGTGGAATGCCACCGGAATCCCGGCATAATAAGCCGCATCGGGATTGCTGCCGATAGAGAAGGCATACCGCCCCAGCCGCGTGTGCTCCAGAATGACATGCACCAGCACCGCGCAGACGACGAGCACCCACAACACAAACGGAACACCCAGCAGATTGCCTTCACCCAGGTAGGAGAACGCGGCAGGGATCTCATGTACCGGCAGGCCATTGGAAATGATAAGCGTCGTGCCGCGGAGAATGCCGAGCGTGCCCAGAGTAACGATGAACGGGTTGATCTTCAGCTTCGTGGTGAGGAAGCCGTTGAGGAACCCGCACACACAGCCGGCGAATACGCCAATGAATACGCCCATCAGAATGGGCTGGCCTTTGGCCATCGCCATCGTGCCGAGCAGTCCGCCCATGGCCAGGATTGCGCCGACGGAAAGATCGATGCCGCCGGAAATAATGACCAGCGTCATGCCCAACGCCATGAGGTTGATGACCGCCGTCTGGCGGACCACGCTCGACAGATTGGTCTTGCTCAGGAAATGATCGGGAGAGGCGATGGAAAGGCCGACGAACAATGCGATCAAGGTGAGAAAGGGAAGCAGCCGCTGAATCATTCGGTCCCTTCCTCCGCGAGCAATGCTCCGCCGTCGTGCAACGTGGCAAGCTTCATGATTTCCTCCTGGGTGGTGCGTCCCGGCAACTCGCCGGTGATGCGTCCCTGCCGCATGACGAGAATGCGGTCGGCCACCTGTAATAGTTCCGGCAGCTCCGAACTCACCATCAGAATCCCCGCTCCGGAACGCGCCAGTTCATCCATGACTTCGTACACTTCCACCTTCGCGCCGACATCGATGCCACGTGTGGGCTCATCGAAAAGGAACACCCGCGCTCCGCGCACCAGCCACTTGGCGATGACCACCTTCTGCTGATTACCGCCGCTGAGCCGGCCGGCCAACTGGCGCGGCGATTCGCACTTGATGCGAAGCTTTTTGGCATAGTCGCCGGCCAGCGAGCGTTCCTTGTCGTGATCGAGAAGGAAGCCCATGCGGCTTACTTTATTGATGTCGGCGATGGTGAGGTTGTAGCCGATAGGCAATGCGGTGGCGAGCCCGGTCTTCTGCCGGTCCTCGGGGATGAGGGCGATGCCTTCGGTAACGGCTTCGCGCGGAGACCGCACGGTGACCGCTTTCCCCGCCACGTGCACGGCTCCGGAGTCGGGTTCATCGAGACCAAACAATGCGCGGCAGGTTTCGGTGCGTCCGGCGCCGACTAATCCGGCGAGTCCGACGATCTCTCCAGCGCGCACGGTGAGTGATATATCATGTAGCAACGGCTTGCGCGTCAACCCTTGCACGCGCAGCAACTCCTCGCCGGGCAGCAACGAAGACCGCTGGTACATGGCTCCCAACTCGCGTCCCACCATGTGCTGGATGATGCGCTCGTTGGTGATCTCATTCAAGCCGCAGTTGTGCACCGTTTCCCCATCGCGGAGGATGGTGACGCGATCGCCAACGGTGCGCAGTTCTTCCAGCCGGTGGGTGATGTAGATGACACCCATCTGGCGGTCGCGCAGCGTGCGCACGATGCGAAACACTTCCTTCGTCTCGCTCTCGGAAAGCGAACTGGTGGGCTCATCGAAGATGAGCAGGGAAGAGCCGTGAGCGATAGCGCGGCAGATCTCTACCAACTGCTTGCCGGCCGGGCTCAGCTTCTCCACACGCCAATCGGCATGGAGCGGGAAATGGTGTTCTTCGATCAGCTTGCGCGCGGCATCGAGCATCTTGCCGCGATTGACCCAACCAAAGGGCAGACGCTCCTCGCGGCCGAGGAAGATGTTCTCGGCCACGGAAAGGTGCGGAGCCAGAAGCGACTCCTGATGGACCATTGCAATGCCGACCGCGGAAGCATCCGCAGGCTTCGAAAAGCTCACCTTCTGGCCCTTCCACAGCATGTCGCCGCCATCGGGCTGATGCATGCCGGCGACGATCTTCATCAGGGTGGACTTACCTGCGCCGTTCTCGCCGAGAAGCAGATGCACCTCACCCGGGGCCACCGTGAGGTTTCCATTTTTTAACGCGACCACGCCACCGAAGCGCTTTTGAATCGCTGTAAGCTGAAGAAGCATCTCGAAACAGGATAGTGTACCGGATTCGCCGGGGAGCGCGTTATGCCGAAATTCACTGCCACTGTCTGGATCGACGCACCCGTGGAGCGGGTGTGGGAGTTTCACGAGCGGGAAGACGCTCTGGAACTGTTGTCGCCGCCATGGGCGAGGCCGCGGATCCTGCTGCGCAAAGGGAAGCTGGCCACCGGCAGCCGCGTGGAAATGCAACTGCCGGTGGGTGTATTCCACATTCGCTGGTTAGCGCTGCACGTGGATCATGAGAATCTCCGCCACTTCACCGATGAACAGATTGCCGGGCCGTTCCGCTACTGGAAGCATGAGCACCGGTTCGAACCGGAGAACAACGGCACGCGGCTCACCGATGCGGTGGAGTTCCGGCTGCCGCTGTCTCCGATGAGCGACTGGCTGATCGGATGGGTGGTGAAGATGCAACTGCGGGCGATGTTTCGTCACCGGCACGCGGTGACGAAAGAGCATTGCGAAGGCCGTGCTTAGTTGAGCTTCACGGAGTCAGTGAGGCGGAAGGTGAGCACGGACTCGGCGGGCAACACAGCAGGCTCGCCACGCGTGGCGAGGACAACGCCTGTTCCGGCGCCCGCACCGGCTCCGGCGCCGATGGCTGCGCCCTTGCCACCGCCTGCAATGGCGCCGATGGCCGCTCCGATGCCGCTGCCGATGCCGACTTTGATGGCGTCATTTTTCTTGGTGGTGCGGGCCTGATGGGCGAGGGTGTTGGTACGAACGGCGACCGGCCCTTTGCCGGTTTCAATGGAAGTGAGCCGCACCGAGATGCTGGCCACACCTTTTACACGGCCGCCGGGATCGGAGCTGGCGACGACGCCCTGAACCCTGGCGCCTTTTTCAGCGACGACTTTGCCGTCCACCGTGAGCGGCGCATCAAGCGAGCCGTGGAAGGCATCGCCGGCCGCATTGTTCTTCGTGGAGAGAGTGGTGGTGCTGCGCACGCGGATGTTGGTGCCGGCGTCGATGACGATAGGGGCCGGCCTTGGCGGGGGTGCAGGGGCCGGGGCCGCAACGGGCTTCGCATCGGTGACGGCTGGGGCAATGTTCGAGGTTGCAGTCTCGGCCGCGGGCTTTGAACCACCGCAAGCCATTTGCCATCCCATCGCCACTGTAATGACGCCTACATATATGATCTTGTTGTCTTTTTTCATGCTTGGCTCCTCTGGTGCAGCCAGTATTGCAATCTCCGTTCCAAACAGCAACTTGTTGGAAAATCAATGGAAACGCATGACTCGACAATCGTGCGGGGAATGTAATTCGTACCATCCGGGCAGTTCCTTCGCTACACTCTGATGTACGTATGCTGGAACCGGGATATCACGAAGTGCCAGCCGGTCACATTGCCGCCGTGGTGACCTATCTGGAAATGAAGGAAGCGCCGCGGCTACTTACGTTGCGGCCGGATGGGGTCACCGTACGAAAGATGGAGCAACCAGCCGTGGGCGAATATCGTACGGTGTTCCGCACGGTCGGCGAGCCATGGCTTTGGTTCAGCCGGATGATTCTGCCGGAGACACAATTGACGGCGATCATCCACCATTCCGAGGTGGATGTATTCTTTCTCGAATCGGGCGGACGGCCGCAGGGATTGCTGGAGATCGACAGGCGCCATCTTCCTGAGATTGAGCTGGCGTTCTTCGGGCTGGCTCCGGAGATGATTGGCAAGGGCGCGGGGAAGTACCTCATCGAGTATGCCATCCGGCACGCGTTTTCGTTTAGGCCGAAACGCTTCTGGCTGCACACCTGCACGCTCGATTCGCCACAGGCTTTGGGGTTTTATGTGAAGACGGGCTTCGTTCCCTACAAGCGCGCGGTGGAGATTGCACCGGACCCGCGTCTGCACGGACGCCTGCCCCGCACAGCGGCGCCGCAAATCCCTATCATTGAGTAATGCCAGCAAAGATCGTCACATTCACCGAAACCAACGGCATTTACAAAGCCTCGATCGACAATGGCCCGAAATTCGAAGTGGGACGGAGAGTCAAGTTTGGCCGGGCGGAGCCAACCATCGGGTTGTCGAACATCCGCACACCGGGCGCGAAGTACAACCCGGCCGATCATATGGCGGCACACGGCTTCTGGGCGCATTTCATCCTGCCGACCTGCACGGCGGAATCGAATGGCGCCTTCAATTGCCTCAACACGTACGACCGCGCGTTTTTCACCTTCACCTTCCTGCAGTATGCGGCGCATGTGCCCAACGGGGACTTCGTGAAGTTCTTCCGCCGGCTGCTGGCCGAGCCCGAGGCTGCCGATTACTTTCCGGACCTGCTACTGGACGGGGGCCGGATCGCGCGGGATACTCCGCTCGGGCTGGTGCGGCTGGAGTCCGATGCGTCCACCGATGCGCTGATGAAGTATTTCAACCCAACGATCCAGGATGTGGAATCGGTGGAGGTGATCAACGCGGCGAAGATGGTGGATTGGTCGGAGAACTCTGCCAGCCACCGGGCGATTCAGGTGGAGACGGGCATCGCCCATTTCAAGACGGCCATGGAGAGCTATGCGCGGCGATACAGCCTCACCGGGCGGTTGGACAAGGTGTGCCTGGTGGTGGCCGATATCCGGCATCAGGGGCGCGGGTCCAGCGTGGACATCCTGGCGGCGCTGAACACCGGCGGGGATGATGAGAAGGCCTATAAGAACCTCTTGCAGATTGGCTTGCCCCTGTATAAGACCAGGATCGACACGATTGACCGCGAAGTGAAGAAGCTGGTCACGGCCGGGATCCTCGGCCAGAAGAAGTGGCCATTTTAGATTAGAAGTTGGCGCGGGCGATGGCGAAGAAGTAGCTGGAGCCGCCGCGGTTCACTTCAATCAGCACATTGCGGTTCTGGGACTGGCCGACTTCACGCTTCACATCGGCGAGTGAGGCGACGGGTTTCCGGTTGACGCCGGAGATCACGTCGCCAGGGCGAAGGCCGGCGGCTGCAAATTGTCCTTCGGGATCGATGGCCAGCATGAGGAGACCGGAGACGATGGCGCCGCCGGGGAGTTGCTCTTCCTGTGTCAGTGCCGCGGTTTGCGACCGCTCCGTGAGGGTGACGGGAAGGGTGCGTTCGCCGCTGGTGGTTGCCAGCTTGAGCTGGATGGTGACACCGGGCTTCGCTTCGGCGATGTAGAGGCGGAGGCGGTCGAAGCTGCGGATGGGGAGCCCGTCGATTGCCGTGAGGACGCTGCCTTTTTCGACGCCCGCCTTTGCGGCGGGACTGTCCGGAGTGACGTCGGAGATGAGTGCTCCGTTAGGCGCGTCAATGGCGAGCGCTTCGGCGAGATCGGCGGTCATCGGTTGCAGGCCGAGACCGAGATAGCCGCGGCGCACATGGCCATGCACGATGAGATCGGACATCACGGAGCGGGCGAGATTGGCGGGGATGGCGAAGCCGATGCCGTTGCTCGCTCCGGAGGGGGAGAGGATTGCGGTGTTGATGCCGATCAGATCGCCGTCGCGGTTGATGAGAGCGCCACCGGAGTTGCCGGGGTTGATGGCGGCATCGGTCTGGATGAAGTCCTCGAACTGGCGCAGGCCGGTGGAGCGGCCACGGGCGCTGACGATGCCGGAGGTGACGGTGACACCGAGTCCAAAGGGATTGCCGATGGCAAGGACGGCGTCCCCCACGCGGAGACGGGAGCTATCGCCGAACTCGAGGAATGGCAAGCCGGCGGCTTCGACTTTGAGCACCGCGAGATCGGTTTGAGGGTCGGAAGAGACGAGGGTGGCGGGGAGTTCCGTTTCATCGCTGCGCTGGATGCGGATGGCCGTGGCGCCGTCGACCACATGGTGGTTGGTGAGGATATAGCCATCGGCGGCGATGATGACTCCGGAAGCTTCGCCGGCGCCGGCTTTCGATGCGGCTTTCCGTTCCACCTGCACACGGACAACGGAGGGCAGGGTGCGTTCGACGATATCAGCGACACCTTCGCGGAGGGGAGCCACGCGAGCGGCTGAGGCGTGGAAAGCGGCCAGTTGGGTCAGGGTGAGGAGGGCAAGCATTCTCGCGGTCATGCTTTTTGGACGGGTGCAAGGGGTGGGGGCGGGTACGCGGCTTAACAGAGCTTTACAAGGAGTTAACGGAGAGAGCAGTACCCGGGTACCAGCAGGAATGATCCCGAAGACACAAATCCTCACAATAAATACCACTTATGCAGTAATGGTACTAATTGAGACAAACTTTTTATTGCAATAATAAACCCTTAACTATGAGCAACTTGCGCCAGTACCGGGACTAATTCTGTAGGTCTTGCCTGATAGCATTGTACATAAATTCCATTTCTAGAATCGTGAAGAATTCAACAATTCAGTAGGGAACATTACAACAATGATAACGAATCGATTACGGAGGATTGGGATGCGGGGTTTCGTAGCGATGGCAATGTTTGCCATGAGTTTGCAGGGTGCTCCGATTGTGTTTCAAGCGACAGGGACGAACAGCGCTTCGGGTAATGCATTGAGCGCGAGCGCCTCGTTCGACATCGTGGGGACGACGCTTACGCTGGTGCTGACGAACAACAACAATGTTTCGGTGCCGAGCGATGTTCTGATTGCCTTGCTGTGGGACATGGGAACAAATACGGCGGTGCTGAGCAATTTCGACGCGGACGTGACTGTCGGCTCGACGCCGCATCCGCAGGATCTGGACGCCACAGGCGGGAACGGGGAATGGAAGTACGCGGCGAACACGGCGGGTTTGCCGGGCGTGACGCAGCATTACGGCGTGGGCACGGCGGGACTGGGCATTTTCACAGGCGGCGGCGGGCAGCAGTTCAACTGGGGTTTGATCAACGGCAAGAATGCCAATGCGAACCCGGCAGTAGACGGCGGGACGTTCATTGACAACTCGGCGACGTTTACGTTCACGCTGCCGGCGAACTTTACGGGGACGATTTCGAATGTACGGTTTCAGTTCGGCACGGCTCTGAACGAGCCTTCCATCACGTGCGCAACTGCGCAATGCACGCCAAGCGACGATACACCGACGCCGGAGCCGGCCACGTTTGGTTTGCTGGGCGTGGCAATGGCCGGTCTGGTTGTGATGCTGAAGAAACGCGGCTAGCGGGTCAGGTCTTCTGGTAATAGGCTTCGCGCGGGGCGCGGTAGGCGATGGCCAGTTCCGGTGTTTCGAGACGCTTTTTCCAGGCACGCGATTCGAAGAGCAGAGAGAGCGCACAGGTTGTGAGCAGAGTGCGCTCGACGGGATAAAGCGGCTGGCCGGTGACGAACATTTCCTCCATGCAATGGACGAGCCCATCGAAGTGCGCGAGCGGGCGGACTGCGCCGGATTCCCTGGGCTGGCCGAAGTGGGTGGCGACCGGATCGGCTTTGCCCTGGAGTTTGGCGGCGAACGTCCAGCCGCTGGCGTGCCCGTTGAGCATATAGGCCACGGCTTTGAGGCCGTCGCGGTATTCGAGGAGAAATGCGGCGGGGGTTTTGACGTTGTCCTCGGGCCGGCCGGCTTTGATCTGCGGGGCACGGGCGAAAGCGGCGTCGAGAAGGGGGCGGCTCCACTGGCCGGCAGAGTCACGCCATTTCCAGACGGCGTCGCCATCGAGCCATTCGACTGCCCGGATGCCGGTTTCTCCGCCCTTGCGGCGTTCGATCATGCATTGGAGTGACTCCAGGGTGTGGAAGCCATAGGCGTCCATGTCGCCGTAGCCGATCATGAGTGCATGTTCGACGGCTGCGCCGTAGGGAATCTCGAGTTGGGGCGTGCGGACGGTGAGCGGGATGGAAGAGCCGGCCATGAGCGGGAAGCGCAGTTCGCGCGACCAGCCGTACATGGCTTTCGCCTTTTGCCAGGAATAAGAGAAATGCTTGTCGTGGAAGACGGGGACGGATTTGCCGGTGCGGCGGAACGCTTCGACGATGCGCTCCATGAGTTCGTAGCGGGGGTAGAGCTTCTGGCCGCGGTCGTTGGTGGGGTAGTTGCCATGCTCGCCGACGAAGCAGACCGCATCTACGGCGAGATCGCTGCCGTTGAGGGTAAGGGCATCGCGGATGGTGTTGCAGATCTGAAAGCCGTGCTTGGCGGCGAGGCCGCGGGAGAGGTCAGCGGGCGGCGTCTGATCGGTGAACATGGACACGATGCGGGTGCGCGGTTTGGTGAAGACGCCGTTGGGGGAGTAACCGTCGAGAAGACGGCCGATGATGACGTTGGCGTGGGTGTTGAGGCGGCCGTCGTTGGTGTACATAGTGACGATGGCGGCCACCTTCTTTGGCGCAGGCTGGGCCTGGAGGGAGAGAGCCGCTGAAGAGGCGAGGAAATGGCGGCGGGGGATCATAAAGCGAGCATTCCACGGAGGCGGTTGGCGGTCCATTTGACGGCGATGTCGATCATGGCTTCGCCTTTGGCGGTGGTGGCGAGTTTGGCTTCGCGGGCGAACTCCTCTTCCTGAATGGCGGACTTGGGATCTTTGATGTGGAGGTGGGGTTTGATCTTGTCGTAATCGACACCCTCCCAGTGGATGCGCTCGGGGAACGCGGCCATGGCGAAGGAAGTTTCGAATTCGGCGGCGTGGCCGGGGGCTTTGCCACTGACCATGTACTTCTTGACGATTTCGGGGGTGTAGGCATCCCAGTAGGAATTGGTTTCGATGCGGATGCCGAGTTTTTTGGCGAACTGCGGGACGGATTCGCGGAGCGGCGCCACGTTGCCGCCGTGGCCGTTGAGGACGAGGATGTTCTTGACGCCGTGGGTTTGGAGGCTTTCGCAGATATCGAAGACGACGGCGAGGAAGGTTTCTTTCTTGAGGGTGAGTGTACCTTTGCGATCCATCCAGTGGGGAGAGATGCCGACGGAAACGGGTGTGGCGACCATGATGTTGGGGTAGAGGAGCAAGGCGGCTTTCTGCGCGACGAGGGTGACGCTGGCGGTGTCGTTGATCATGGCGAGGTGTTCGTTGTGCTGTTCGGTGCTGCCGGTGGGGACGATGACGGCTTTTAAGGCGCCGCCTTCGAGGGCCTCGCGGAATTCTTTTCGGGTGCTTTCCCAGAGGAGAACTTTACGGGGGTTGGCGTAGCCGGAGGCGGCGGCCTCGATGCCGGCCTGGGCGGTAGAGGAGGCGGCAAGGGCAGCAAGGAGGGAGCGTCGAGAATGGGTGCTCATGGAACGTCATGATATCAAGTCGGCGGAGAGTTCCCGGATGGCGAACCATCACCACCACTTACTGGGGCAATAGAAGTTCGAGGGGAGCTTAGGGTGAGGTAGTGGGAGCGAACTGGGCGACGGCGGCAAGGAGTTCGCTCACGTGGATGGGCTTGCTGACGTAGCTGTCCATGCCCGCTTCGAGGCATTTTTCGCGATCACCCTTCATGGCGTTGGCGGTGAGGGCGACGATGGGGATGCGGCGAGTGGAGCCATTCTCGCGCTGGCGGAGGATGCGGGTGGCGGTAAGGCCGTCCATTTCGGGCATCTGGACGTCCATGAGGACAAGGTCAAAGGGCCGCTGATCGAGGGCGTCGAGGGCGAGTTTGCCGTTGGGGACGACCTCGACGAAGTGGCCTTGCTTTTCGAGGACGCGAAGGGCGAGCTTCTGGTTTACGGGGTTGTCCTCGGCGAGGAGGATGCGAAGGGGCGAGGAGGCATCTTTGACGAGAACCTCGGTGGGGAGCGCGCGGGGCTGCAACTCAGCCCGATCGAGGCGCAAGGTAAAAGAGAAGCAACTGCCTTTGCCGGGCTCGCTTTCGACGGCCACTTCCCCGCCCATCATTTCGACGAGGCGGCGACTGATGGCGAGGCCGAGGCCGGTGCCTCCGTAGGTGCGGTTGGTGGAGCCGTCGGCCTGGCGGAAGGCTTCGAAGATAATGCCGAGCTTGTCTTTGGCGATACCGATGCCGGTATCGGAGACGAGGAAGCGGAGAAGGACCTGATCGCCGAGGTCGCGCAGCAATTGAACGGAGACGATGACTTCGCCGTGGGCGGTGAACTTGAGGGCATTCCCGATCATGTTGAGCAGGATCTGGCGGATGCGGACGCTATCGCCGAGAACGGAATCGGCAACGGAATCGGGGATGGAGGAGGTGAGGCGAATGCCTTTTTCGGCGGCTTTGGGGATAAGGGTTTGGACGGCGGCGCGGACGCATTCGCGGATAGAGAAGGGGGCGGGGACAAGTTCGAGGCGTCCGGCTTCGATCTTGGAGAAGTCGAGGATGTCATCGATGAGGGTGAGGAGGACATCAGCGGAAGTGCGGGCGGATTCGAGGTAGTCAGTCTGTTCGGCGGAGAGTTCCGTGGAGGATAGCAATTGGGCCATCCCGAGGATGCCGTTCATGGGGGTACGGATTTCGTGGCTCATGTTAGCGAGGAACTCGCTTTTCATGCGGCTGGCCTCTTCGGCGCGATGGCGGGCGGCCTCCAGTTCCCAGGTGCGTTCGGCGACGAGGGCTTCGAGGCGGGCTTTTTCGGTAGTGAGCTTGCGTTCGCGCCAGAGGCCGAACTGGACGGCGGCCATGATGAAGAGGAGGGTGCCGCCGAAGAGGACGGGGATGGTGCGATACCAGGGAGTTTCGACGATGAAGTGGAGCCGGTCAATGGGGCCCCAGGGGGAATCGACGCGGCGGGCCTGGACTTCGAAGGAATAACTGCCTGGGGAGAGATTGGCGAGGGAGATGGTGCGGTCGGTGGCAAGCTCCCATTCGGGGTCCATGCCGAGGAGGCGGCGGCGGAACTCGACACCCCGTTCGTTGGTGAAGGAGAGGCCGGCGTAGTCGATGACGAGCGCGCCTTCCTTGGGGCCGATGCGGAGTTTCCGGGGTTCGATGGAGCGGCGCTGGCTGGTGCGGATGGAGGTAATGAGGGCGAGGGGGCCCTGTTCGGGGGAGCGGCCCTTGGGGTGGAACCGGCTGAGGCCGCGGCTGGTACCGATCCAGAGTGTGCCACCGGGTTCGGAAAGGATGGCCCGGCTGTTGCAGTCGTCCCACACGAGCCCGTCCATGGCGGAATAGCGGCGCCAGCGGCGGCCATTCCATTCCTGGAGGCCGTTGAGGCTGCCGAGCCAGATGGACCCGAGTGGGCCTGGGGTGATCGAGAGGGCGTTGCTGGGGACCTTGGAGTCTCCTGAAGGGGCGGCGGAGGCGACCCACTTTCCGCCGCTGTTGCGAAGGATGGAAAGGGGGGCATGCTCGCGGTATCCGACCCAGAATTCGCCGTTGTGATGCTCGCGAATGAGGCTGACGATGTCCTGGCGGAGCCCGTTGGCGGTGGTGATGCGCTCCGTTTTGGCGCCGTCGATGAGGAGGATACCGAGGGCGCCGGCGAGCCAGATGCGGCCTTTGGAATCCTGGAAGCCGTCGAAGAAGCTCTCGTGCGCGTCTTCACTTTCGAGGCGCTCGAAGGTTGGAGTACGGTTGTGAAGGACGGATGAAGTGCTGCGGAAGACGCCGGGAGTGCCCGCCACCCAGAGACGAAAATCGTGGTCGAGGAAAAGGCGGCGGATCATGCGAATGTCGAGGCCGGAGGCAGCGGGGATGAGGTTGGAGGCGCGGCCGGCGGGATCGATTCGCAGGAGTTGGCCGCGGTTGGTGCCGGCCCAGACGGCGCCGTCGGGAGTAGTGGCGAGAGAATAAACCGTGCCTTGGGAAGGATTGTTTTTCCAGGGCTGGAAGCGCAAGGCGCCGGCGGACTCCTGGCCGTAGAAGATGCCGTTTTCGGTGCCGACCCAGAGCCTGCTGGCGCTGTCGCGGGCGATGGACCAGACGTAATCGTCGGTGAGCCCGTCGCGGCGGGTGAAACTGCTCCATTCGCCGAAGCCGATCCAGCGGAGAAGGCCGTGACCACCGGTACCGATCCAAAGATTGCCTTCGCGGTCGGTGAGGATGCTGCTGGGGACGGTGCCGACGAGGCCGTTTTCTTCGGTGATATGATGCCATGTTCCGTCGCGGCGGATTGCGACGCCGTTGCTGCTGGTTACGATGAGATTGCCGGTGGGATCGAAGGCCATGGCGATGCGGCGTTGGGATCGGAGGGGGGCTCCGAAGCTCCAGTCTTCGAAGTGGGTGGCGCCGGCGGGACGGGCGAAGATTTTGCTTTCGTTACGGAGGTAGAGAGCGCCATCGGGGCCGGAGAGAATCACAGTCCAGCGTTCCTCGGGTAAGCCGGGGGTCTCGGCGAGAACGATGCGTTCCTGGCCGGGCGCGCCATCGAGACGGCAGAGGCGGAGTCCGCAGCCGATCCAGAGAGTTTTTCCCGATGAGTGGAGGGTGTGGCCGCCCTTGGTGGGGTAGTCAGGGGGCGCGCCGGTTCCGGGGGGAAGTTGAAGCGTTCTGGTGACGGCGTAGCCCTCGCCGGCAGTGGCAATCAAGGCGAGCCCGTCCGCGGTGGTGAGGAAGATGCGGCCATCGGAGAGCGAGGCCATGGGGAAACGGCTGAAGGGAAAGCCGAGCCGGGGAACGTTGAGCTTGAGAGGCTGGAAGCGGCCGTCTTTGAGGTAGGACACGCCTTGCGTGGAGGCTGCCCAGAGGGTTCCATCGGGGGTTTCGTGCAGAGCGGTGATGAAGATACTGGGAAGGCCGTGGTCGTTGGTGTGTTGGAGAAAATTCCGGCCGTCGTAGCGGTAGAGGCCGCTTTGGGTGCCGATCCAGAGGAAGCCGGTACGGTCCTGGAGGAGGGTTTCGATATTGCCGATTTCGAGGCCGTCCTGGGGCCCGTACTCGCGGAATGTGTAAGTTTGAGAAAGGCCGAGGGATGACAGGCACACCAATACCAGGAACAGATTCCGGGCAATTGGCCTCGACATCACTTGTGTTCTATCGGCAGTATCCTGACATACCCATAGGCCACGGCGCAATATCGGTACAATCAAAGGCGTGATCCAGACAGTGATCTTCGATTTGGGGGGCGTGATTGTGCCCCTGGATTTTGAGCGGCTCTATGGGCGGCTGGCGGAGCATTGCGCGGTGCCGGCGAAGGAGATTCCGGGGAGAATCGCGGCAACGGGGCTGGTGCCGCTGCTCGAATCGGGGCAGATGGCTCCGGAGGAGTTTACGGCGCGGATTGTGGAGCTACTCGATTTGAAGGCGCCGGAAGGGCAGTTCCAGGAGTTGTGGAGCAGCCTGTTTCCGGGGCATACGCTGGTTCCGGAATCGCTGATGGAGGGGGTGAAGAAGCACCACCGGCTGCTGCTGCTTTCCAATACCAACGCGATCCATTTTGGCATGGTGCGGGAGAATTATCCGCTGCTGCGGCATTTCGATCACTACGTGCTGAGCCACGAGGTTGGGGCGATGAAGCCGTCTCCGAAGATCTACGCAGCGGCGATTGCGGCGGCGCAGTGCAACGCGGAGGAATGCTTCTTCACGGACGATATTCCGGCGTATGTGGAGGGGGCGCGGAAGGCGGGGATCCGGGCGGAACAGTTCCTGTCGTATGAGCAAATTACGGGGGTTTTCGATGAAATTGGGGTGAGGTGGAAGTGAGTGTGGGGGGGGCCCAGGGGTGAGCGTTGCGGGTTCGGGGTTGCTTTTGGACACCGATGCGGACCGATGCCCACCGGTACACACCGATGTCTCCGATGGGGCCGCGGACTGCGATGGCCTGCACCACTGAGGCTTGGGCTCAGGGTTTTGGATTTAGTGGCCGAAGGGCGGGATAGGCGCCCTGGTAGGCGGCGTGAGCGCGGCGATAGAATGCGGATTGAGTGGGGTCCGGAGTGTGGGTGTTGACCTCGCGGATGGCCCGGCGGCAGACCTGTTCGACGGGTTCGGATTCGGCGGCGAGGGCGAGGAGAGCGGCTCCGTGGGCGGAACCTTCCTGGGATTCGAGAGTGGTCACGGTGCAGCCGAATACGTCGGCGAACATCTGGCGCCAGAAGGGGCTGCGGGCTCCGCCGCCGGATAGGCGGACGCGGTTGACGGGGACTCCCATGGCTGTGATGATAGCGAGTCCGTCGTTCTGACTGAAGGCGACGCCTTCGAGGATGGCGCGAATGAGGTCGGCGCGGCGGTGTTTGGCGGTGAGGCCGATCCAGGCGGCGCGGCAGGAGGCATCGAGGTGGGGCGTGCGTTCGCCCATGAGATAAGGGAGCCAGAGGAGGCCGTGAGCGCCGGCGGGGGAGGTTGCAGCTTCGGCGGTGAGTGCGTCGTAGGATTCGTTTGGGGCGAACTGGTTGCGGAACCACTGGAGGCTGAGCCCGGCGCCTTGGGTGACGCCCATGACGTGCCATTTGCCGGGAACGGCGTGGCAGAAGGTGTGGACGCGGCCCTGAGGGTCATAGGCAGGCGCGTCGGTGTGGGCGAAGACGACTCCGGAAGTGCCGATGGTGCAGGAGACGATGCCGGGTTCGACGATGCCGTTGCCGACGGCGCTGGCGGCCTGATCGCCACCTCCGCCGACGACGGGAGTGCCGGGGCGGAGTCCGGTGGGCGCGGCTGCTGAATTAGAAATGGTTCCGGTAATTTGCGGGGATTCGTAGATTTTGGGGAGCCATTCGAGGGGAATTTCGAGGCCTTCGCACATGTCGCCGGACCAGCGGCGGTGGACGACGTCGAAGAGGGCAGTGCCGCTAGCGTCGGAGACGTCGGAGGCGTACTCGCCCGTGAGTTGGAAGCGGAGGTAGTCCTTGGGCAGGAGAACCTTGCGGACGCGGGCGTAGAGTTCGGGCTCATGGTCGCGGACCCAGAGGAGTTTGGGGAGCGTGAAGCCGGTGAGGACGGGGTTGGCGATGGCGGCGAGGACTCGGCCGGGGCCGAGTTTGGCGTTGATCCAATCGACTTGCGGCTGGCTGCGCTGATCGCACCAGATGAGGGAGGGGCGGATGACGGCGCCGAGTTCGTCGAGGATGACGAGGCCGTGCATTTGGCCGCTGAGTCCGATGGCCTGGATGTCGTTGCCGGGGATGCCGGATTGGGCGAGGACGCCGCGGATGGCGGTTTGGGCGGCGGCCCACCAGTTCTCGGGACGCTGCTCGGCCCAGAGGGGCTGGAGCATGGTCATGTCGTCGTGAGGAGCGGTGAAGCCGGAGATCACGGCTCCGTTTTCGTCAATGAGGAGGGCGCGAGTGCCGCCGGTGCCGACGTCGATGCCAAGCCAGTACATAAGCAGGAGCATTATCGCACGCAGGCCTTTCCTGCGCTGGGCGGCTCACGGCCAGAGTTTCCCGAAGGACTCCATGTAAGGTCAAATGCCGGATCGACCCCGGACAGAGCCGGGGCTTCCCGTTTTCCGTTAGATTTTTCCGGCGCTGCCGGCCAGGAAGATCGAGCGGATCTCCACGGGATTCAATGGCCGGCTGTAAAGAGTCAACTCGTCCAGCATGCCCTTGTAACGGTTTTGCGAGACCGTGCTATGGGCGCCGATCAACAGCGGGGCGGTATTGGTGAATGTACCGGCGATAGGAGTGAACTGATGGACACGAACGCCATTCAACCAGATGGAAGCGCCATTTGAGGCCTGGCTGAGGACGATGGCGACATGAACCCATTGAGTGGCCGGGATGTCCGCTGGTGCTATCTGATTCACGTACTTGTTCCCGTTGGCGAGTTGGATTCCGACGCGGGTGATTCCAGCGCTGGTGTGCAGAAAGACATGATAGCCGCGATTCCCTGTACGCTTATCCAGAATGCTCTGCAAGCCGGTGAGGTTGCCACGGTTCATCCAGAACTCAATGGTCATCCCAGTTGAAGCATCGAGGTTGACACAGGAGGGGGAGCCGTTGGCTTGTAAATAGCCGTTAGCGAGGTCAGCCCCTTTGAGGACCTTTCCAGTGGGGAAGTTGACAGTACCGGAGGCAGTGAGGGACGTACAACTGCCGCCCAATCCCCCATTGAAGCGCCACCAGGCCATGTAGGCTCCAGTTCTGGCTCGCACGGGACCCCAACTCTGCGTCAGTGAACTGGGAGAATTGCTGGCCAGATGGCCCCCTGTGGCGTAGATTCTTCCGTCCACCACCGCGGCGGCAAGGTCGCGCCTCGACGTCGCCACCTGAGGAGTGGATGTCCAGGTGATTGCCGGGTATTCCACTTTGTGGGCCTGAGGCTGTAGACCTCCGATGATGTAGACATTCCTGTCGGGGGCGCTGATACCGAGGTAATCGGTGGCGGAGTAGGGAAAGTTCGAGAGATCCGTCCAAGTGGATGCGAATCTGTAGTTCGACCAACCGTGGGAATACAGCAAGCCGTCGTGAGAGGCCCCCAGATGAAACAGTTCCTCTCCGCTGGATATGGGTGGTTCCTGTTTCCAACCAGCGGCTTTGTTGAAGACATCCAGTGAGAATACCGGATCTCCGCTTGGATCGGCGGCGTAAATGCGGCAGTCGGCGCCGGAAGCAGCCACGACGGATTTTGTATTGGGGTTCACGGGGATGGAAGTGGGGAGGGATTGCTGTTCGGTCTGCCAAGTGGTGGTGTTGGTATCGTACGACTCGACGGTGACACCGGGCGTTCCGCTACCTGCCCAAGCGTATCCACCGATCACGTAGATGCGGCCGTCACAGCCGGTTACCGCGGCGTGCCGGGCCCTAGGCCCCATCCCCGGGGCGGCTGACCATTGGCCGGTAGCGGGATCGAATTGACTCACGCTACCCGAAGGTTTGGGGTTTCCCTGAAGCACGCCACCTGTGACATACATTCGCCCATCGGGGCCGGTCGCCGCCGCATGAAAATAGCGCGTTGCGGGTAGCGGGGGCTGAGTAGTCCATTGAGCAGAGGCCACACTGGACAAGGCCAGAAGGGCCGGCAACGCGGCAAAAGGCAGACTTGAGTTGTTGATCATAATCCGTTCTCCCTTTGGAATCTCCACCAACCTGTATTGCGGAACACGCGGGAATCGCGGGCCAGGCGGCGGACGGGAGCGCCCCGGTATACAATGGCTGTTCCGGTAAATGCCATGAATCGCAGAACCTTCTTTCAAAGCTCCGCGGCGGGTGCACTCGCCGCTAATGCGCCGCAACCGGTGGAGGCCGCCAAATGGCCGAAGCCCATCCTGTTCAAGCTGGGATGCCAATCGGGCCCGACGGACGAGAAGCGGCTCCAATTTTTCAAACGCCATAGCGTGAATCACATTAACGGGTATCCGGCGCCGAAGGGCGAGAATGCGAAGTACACGCTGGAGGATTTGCAGAAGCTGAAAGACCTGTGCGAGAAGCACCAGGTGAAACTGGAGATGATCGCGCCGCCGTACCTGGCGTCGAGCCATATCGACCGGACGCAGCGGCCGGCGATCATGCTGGGAGATGGGGCGAACCGGGACCGGGATATCGCCGAGATTCAGCAATTGATCAAGGATTGCGCAAAGGTGGGGATTCCGGGGATCAAATACAACATGAGCATTCTGGGCGTGGTGCGGACGGAGCGCACGCCGGGACGCGGCGGCACGGAATTGAGCACGTGGAAGTACAGCATCGCGAAGCCGGCGACGCCGCTGACGCGGGCCGGGGAGATGACGGCGGACCGGTATTGGGAACGGATTACTTATTTTCTGGAACGGGTAATTCCGGTTGCCAATGAGTACAAGATCCGGATGGCGTGCCACCCGCACGATCCCGGGATGCCGCCGCAGGGCTATCAGGGCGTGGACACGGTGCTGGGCACGGTGGCAGGGCTGAAGAAGTTCATCTCGATCAAGGAGAGCCCGTATCACGGGTTGAACTTCTGCCAGGGGACGGTGTCGGAGATGCTGGAGAATCCGGGGAAGGAGATCTTCGATGTGATCCGGTATTTCGGATCGCGGAAGAAAATCTTCAACGTACATTTCCGGAATATTCGCGGGAAGCGGAGCGACTTCCAGGAAGTGTTTCCGGACGAGGGCGATGTTGATTTTGTGGAAGCGATCAAGGTGTACCGGGAAGTGGAGTATCCGTATATGCTGATGCCGGATCACGTGCCCCATCACCATGACGATCCGGGCGGGCACCAGGCGTTCGCGTTTTGCTATGGATATATCCGGGCGCTGATTCAGGCGTCGGACAGGTTGACGTAGCAGGAGGGTTTGGTTATGCGGCGACGGGAGTTTGTTTCGCTGGCCGCGGCCAGTGCGGCAGGGTTGGGCGCGGCAAGCCGCGCGGAGTCGCTCGAGTGGATGAGGAAGGCGAAGTTCGGACTCTTCATGCACTACGGCGTGTACAGCCTGCTGGGACGCGGCGAGTGGGTGATGTTGAACGAGGCGATTCCCGTCGCCGAGTATTCGAAGTTGAAGGCGCGGTTCACGGCGGAGAAGTTCAACGCGGATGCCATCTGCGACATGGCGCAGGCGGCGGGGATGAAGTATGTGAACATGACGGCGCGGCACCATGACAGCTTCTGTTTGTTCAAGACCGGGCAGACGGATTTTTCGAGCGTGGCGGCGCCGGCGAAGCGGGATCTGATTGGGGAGTTGACGGCGGCGGCGCGGAAGCGGGGGCTGGGGATTTTTTACTATTACTCCTATGCTTTGGATTGGCGGCATCCGTATTTCTTTTCGCGGGCGGCGGGGATGGATTCGAAGAATGCTGCGTGGGACCGGGGGCGGCCGGATTACAAGGTGGCGGAGCCATCGTACCGGTATCAGAAGCCGGAGGATTTCCGGAAGTACATCGACTTCGTGCATGCGCAGTTACGGGAGTTGCTGACGCAGTACGGGCCGGTGAACGGGATCTGGCTGGATCCGATCATGGGTTACTACGCGCGGCCGGATCTGTTTCCGATTGCCGAGACGTATTCGTTGATCCGGGGATTGCAGCCGGGGTGTTTGATTTGCTTCAAGCAGGGGGCGAATGGGGACGAGGATTTCGTGGCTCCGGAGCGAACGCTGGCGCCGCATTCGCGGGGCGGGGAGATTGCGAAGAAGGTGTGGGAGAAGAACAAGAACAAGCTACCGGAGATTTGCGACACGCTGCAGGAGCGGATCTGGGGGTATCAGTCGCGGGATGACCGCAAGCATCGGGACGCGGAGTGGGTGCTGAAGACACTGGAGTACTGCAAGTCGATAAACGGGAATTTGTTGTTGAATACGGGACCGTTGCCGGACGGGTCGATCCATGCGGAAGATGCGGCGACGTTGCGGGAAGTTGGGAAACGCAGAAAAGCTTGAGCCGTCAAGACTTCTCTCACGGATGCAAAGTTCGCGTCCCATTACGAAACCCAGTTGAACTAGTACCTTTTCAGGACCTGGAAGTATTTACTTCCGAATCGAATAGGCATATTCTCCAATAGTACAAATTAATCTGGAAATACACGAAGCGTATCCGCCGAGGCGATAGCGTCGGGCATTTCCGCACAAATCCAGACCATCGAAGGGGAAAGAACCTGATGAGAATCAGACAGGCAACGTGTGTCTTGGCGGGAATACTCGCCGCGTGGACGCTACCGGCAGCGAATGTAACGGTGTACGGGAACGGAACGGCATTCACGAATGCCGGCGGATCGAACGCGAACAACTTCGCGGCCTTCGACGCGTGGTTCTCGAACAATGTGCGCAATGGCGGTGCGTCGGGGATTACGGCGGATTATCCGCGGAGCGGAAACGGTTCGGCGTACCTAGCGGCGCCGGCACACGGGGGGAACAACGCGAAGGCGGACTTCGAGTACCTGTTTGGGAATGGCGGGTATTCATTGGGGACGTTGAGCGCATTCAGCTATGACTGGTACCGTGATTCGGCGAGCACGGTGGACGGGCATTACATGCCTGCAATCCGGCTCTATTTCGACGCGGATGGAAATGCAGGAACCACCAACGACCGGGGGTATCTGGTTTATGAACGGGCTTACAACCCCGACACTTCGCCGGTTCCGACGGATCAGTGGGTGAGCGACGATCTATTCAATTTTGCGGGAGCTGGTCAATCGGCGAACCTATGGATGGTGAACTTCGGCAACGCAAACGGATCGGTGCTGGAAATTTACAACCGGGATCTGCAGGACTGGCTGACGACGCCAAATCCGAACGTGAACTATCCGACGCTGAGCGCGAACACGAAGATTTACGGGCTGAGCGTTGGCGTGGGATCCGGATGGGCGGGGGCATTTGAGGGTGGAGTGGACAATGTCCGGCTGGCATTTGGAACGGCATTCGACACGACGTGGAATTTCGAAGTGGAAGGCGGCGATGTGCCGGAACCATCGACAGGGTTGCTGCTGCTGGGTGGACTGGCGGCGATGGCGGCGGTGGTGCGCCGGCGGACGTAAGAAAAAATATCGCTACGGAACTTGACGTGCGGCGCGCGGTAGAGAGAAAATAGCGCGACATAGATTTAAGGCGCATTCCTGACCCGGCAAGTCCACTGGGAGAGGGAATCGCTGGCAGTAAAGGCAGGAGATTTCCGTAGTGAGAGAAAAAGGCACAGTCAAGTGGTTTAATGCCGCTAAAGGATATGGATTCATTCAACGGTCGACGGGAGAGGACGTATTTGTCCATTATTCGGCGATCCAGATGAACGGATATCGCACGCTCGATCAAGGGCTGGAGGTTGAGTTCGAGGTCAAGACGGGTCCGAAGGGCCTGCAGGCCGAGAACGTGCAGCGGCCCTGATTGAACCACTGATAGACTTAAACAAGGTGAGGCCGCTCCGAGTGGGGGCGGCCTTTTCCTTTGGAGGCAAGCGTATGAGACCGGTATGGCATGCGTTGGCGGCGGTGATGACGGTGGGACCGGTGTTGTGGTTGATCGCCGTCTATCCGGATTTGCCGGCTCGGGTGCCGGTGCACTGGAACATTCATGGAGATCCGGACCGATGGGCGGCAAAGAGCCTGGCATCGGTGTTTCTGGTGGGGATTATCAGCATCTGGGTGCAGTTGTTGATGGGGCTTCTGATTCACGATTCGGACACGGCGCGGGAGCGGGCGAGTTCGGCGAGCCTGCGGCACAGCCTGGACACGATGTATCAGTTGCTGCAGCCGATGCGGTTCGTGCTGGCGGCGATGATGGCGGTGATCATGATGGGGTTGAAGGCGGGGAAAGCGGAGCCTTGGTTTAGTCCGGCGATGATGGTGTGCACCGCGGCGCTGATGGGTGGGGCGCTGATTGGCGTGTACCGGGGATGGAAGGCGCAGAATGCGTATGAAGCGTCCATCCCTTCGGACGCGCCGGAGTTCCGCGATGAGAACTACCGGTTGGGGGTGATTTACTACAACCCGAACGACGCGAATTTTCTGGTTCACAAGCGGGTGGGGATTGGGTTCACGATCAACGCGGCGCACCGGCGGGCGTGGGTGTATCTGTTGGTGATGGTGGGGCTGCTGTCGACGACGTTGGGAGCGGTGTTTCTGATCTAAGCGGAAGGAAAACTACGGGCTTGGGGCGCGGCCTTCGGCCGATGCAGGCCACTGAAAAACGATGGCCTTCACCACTTTTTGCGTGAAGCTAGGGGCGAAGGAAGGTGGACATCCACCAGCCGAGGATTGTGCCGACGATGCCGCCGGCGAGGACGTCGCTGAGGTAGTGCATGCCGAGGATGACGCGGGAGGCTCCGATGCTGGAGGCGGCGAACAATAGCGGGACGGTGAGTTGGGGGTGAAAAGGGATGACGGCGGCGATGACCGCAAAGGCGCTCATGGTGTGGCCGGAGGGGAAGGAATACTTGTCGGGAGGCTTGGCACGGGACCAGACGTGGGGTTCGATTTCGAAGGGGCGGCGGCGGACGACAATGCGTTTGACGGCGGAGTAGAGGGCGGTGGAGAGGAGCGCGGAAAGGCCAAGGGCGGGGAGGCTGGGGCTCTTGCGCCAGTAGAGGGCCATGGCGAGAGCCCACCAGAGCCAGCCGTCGCCGAGCCAGGTGGAGGCGATCATCCAGGCGCGGACCCAGCGCGGAGCGTGCCAGCGATGGACGCGGCGCATGAGCCAGCGGTCGAGGGCACGGGCGTGGCGAATAACGGGCACAACTCCACTGTAGCGGGTGGGGGGTTTGCTAGAGTTGATCTACTGCATGCAGAGGAAGCTGCTCGATTTCGTTTTCTTTGACGCCGGCGGGGGACATCGTGCGGCGGCAACGGCATTGCAGGCGGCAATTGAGGCGGAAGGGCGGGAGTGGGAAATCCGGCTGGTGAACTTTCAGGACGTGCTGGACGAACTGGATATTTTCCGGAAGGTGACGGGGATCCGGCTGCAGGATATTTACAACCTGATTTTGAAGAAGGGGTGGACGCTAGGATCGGCGCAGATGCTGGTGTTTTTGCATGGGATGATCCGGCTGTATCATCCGGCGCAGGTGAAGGAGTTGAAGAAATTCTGGGGGACGCGGGAGCCGGACCTGGTGGTATCGCTGATTCCGAATTTCGCGCGGGCGCTGTATCAGTCTTTACATGCGGTGCATCCATCGGTACCGTTGGTGACTGTGTTGACGGATATGGCGGACTATCCGCCGCATTTCTGGATGGAGCCGGGGCAGGAGCAGTATTGGATTTGCGGGACGGCGGAGGCTTGTGAGCAGGCGAAGGCGATGGGGTATGGCGCGGAGCGGGTGTTCGGTGTTTCGGGGATGGTGCTGCATCCTCGGTTTTATCAACCGGTGGAAGTGGACCGGGCGGCGGAGCGGGTGCGGCTGGGATTAGAGGCGGACCGACCGACGGGGTTGATTCTGTTTGGGGGGCAGGGGTCGCCGGCGATCCGGAGGATACTGGAGAAGCTGGAGCAGGCCGGGCCGGAAGCGCAATACATTGCCATCTGCGGGAAGAACGATGCGTTGCGGGAGGCGTTGCGAGGGCGGAAGTGGCCGTTTCCGGTGCATATCGAAGGGTTCACGAAAGAGATTCCGTATTTCATGAAGCTATCCGATTTCTTTATCGGGAAGCCGGGGCCGGGGAGCATCAGCGAGGCGCTGGCGATGGGGCTGCCGGTGATTGTGGAGAAGAATGCGTGGACACTGCCGCAGGAGCGGTTCAACGCGGACTGGGTAGAACGGAACAAGATGGGGGTGGTACTGAAGGGGTTCGGCGAGATTGCGGAAGCGGTGCAGGCGATTGTGGAGCCGGGCCGATTGGCCCAGTTGCGGGGGGCGGTGGCTCGGTTTCACAACCGGGCCGTGTTTGAAATACCGCCGATTTTAGAACGGATCATGAGGTAGGGAAAATGGAAAAGATTGTACTTGCGCAGACGGAGCTGCAGGTTTCGCGGATCGTGCTGGGCACGATGACGTTCGGCGGGCAGGCCGATGAAGGGATGAGCCGGAAGATTCTGGATTGCGCGCTGGACGCGGGCGTGAATTTTGTCGATACGGCGAACGTATACAACAAGGGCGTCAGCGAGGAGATTGTGGGACGGCTGCTGAAAGGGCGGCGGCAGAGCGTGGTGCTGGCGTCGAAGGTGTTCGGGAAGATGGGCGATGGGCCGGATGATGCGGGGTTGTCGCGGAAAGCGATTTTGAAGGCGGCGGAAGAGAGCCTGCGGCGGCTGGATACGGATTATCTGGACGTGTATTATCTGCATCAGCCGGATTGGAATACGCCGATTGACGAATCGCTGGAAGCGATGGACGCGCTGGTGAAGCAGGGGAAGGTGCGATATCCGGCGAGTTCGAATTATGCGGGGTGGCAGGTGGCGGAGATGCAGGAGATCGCGCGGCGGAACGGGTATGTTCCGGCGGCGATTACGCAGCCGATGTACAACGTGCTGGCGCGGGGGATAGAGCAGGAATACACGGCGATGGCGAAGCGGTATGAGGTGTCGATGCTGGTGTACAATCCGCTGGCTGGGGGATTGCTGACGGGCAAGCATGCACGTTCTTCGTTCACGCCGGGGACGCGGTTCGATAACAACAAGATGTATCAGGACCGGTACTGGCATGAAGACATGTTTGACGCCGTGGAGGGATTGCAGGGGGCGGCGACGCAGGAGGGGAGGAGTTTGATTAGCCTGGCTTTGAACTGGCTGCTGCATCATTCTCCGGCGCAGGGGATTATTCTGGGGGCGTCGCGGGCGGAGCAGTTGGAGAGCAATTTGCGGACGCTGGCGGATGGGCCGTTGAGTGAGAATTCCGTGCGGATTTGTGATGTGATCTGGTTGGCGCTGCGGGGGCAGACTCCGAAGTATAACCGGTAAGGGGTGTGACGGCGGTCCGGCAGGGTGCGGCAAATTGTCGCACCTCGAAAGCAGGGGACGATGATTAGCATAGGAGTATGGGATTTTCCAGTGAATCCTCCTTGCCGTCACGGTTAGCGTTGCCATGGGTGACGCGGCTGCGGTACGCGATGGCGGCCGGGCAGATGTTGACGGCGATTCTCGTCGACCGACTGCTGGAGATTCCGCTGCCGCTCGGCTGGATGTGCATTCCACCGGCCGTGACGGCGTTGACGAACGTTCTGCTGGAAGCCTATATCGGAACGCCTGAGCCATCGAAGCAGGAAACAGACCGGGCGAGAGTGGCGATTGGCTGGGCGTTTCTTGTAGACACGCTTTGCCTGACGGCGCAGTTGATGCTGACGGGTGGGCAATACAATCCATTCGCGGTGCTTTATCTGGTGCAGGTGACGCTCTCGGCGTCGATTCTGACGCAACGGCAGACGTGGGGATTGGGGGCAATCGCTTCCGCCTGCTACGGGATACTGTTTGCGTTCCATCGCCCGCTACCCGCGCTGGAGGTGCATCACCGCGGGCCCGGGGCGGGATTGCATTTTGCGGGGATGTGGGTAGCGTTTCTGGTGGCAACGTTTCTGGTGGCGCTATTTGCCGGCAAGATCGCCGGGACACTGCGGGAACGAGAAGCATCGCTGCTGCGGATGCAGGAGGAACTGGCAAGAAAGGAAAGGCTGGCAGCGCTGGTAACGCTGGCTGCTGGGGCGGCGCACGAGTTGAATACTCCGCTGGCGACGATCGCGGTGGTGGCGAAAGAACTGGAGCGATATGCAACGCGGACGGTGCCGGATGACATCATTGCGGAAGACAGCAGGCTGATCCGGACGGAAGTGGAACGGTGCCGGGGGATATTGAGCCATTTGAGTGCGGAAGGGGCGGAACCGGGCGGCGAGGCCAACGAGCCGGTGGTAGTGGGAGAACTACTGCGGGCGGCGGCGCAGGCGAGCCGGTCACCTGGGCAAGTGCGCATCGCCGTTGGTGCGGGGCTGGATGCGATGGTTGCACTGCCGGGGAAGGCGGTGCAGCAGGCATTAGCGGGATTGGTGAACAACGGACTCGACGCGAGCACGAACAACGAGGAAGTGTTACTGCGGGCCGAGGCGGGTGGGGAAGCGATGGTCCGGTTTGTGGTGGAGGACAGTGGCGCCGGGATGAGCGAGCAGACATTGCGGCATGTGGGGGAACCGTTCTACACGACGAAGGCGCCGGGGCGCGGGATGGGGCTGGGCGTGTTTCTGGTGCGCAATCTGGCGGACAGCATGGGCGGGACGTTCCAGCTTTCGTCCACCGTGGGACAAGGCACGCGAGCGACGTTGGAGTTGCCGGTTGAAGCTGTTGGCGAAATCGTGACGAAGGGTTAAATGACGCCACGAATCGCGTTGGTTGTGGATGACGATGAGGTATTCCGGCAGCGTTTGAGCAGGGCGCTGGCGGACCGGGGATGGGTTGCGCATCCGTGTCAAGACGGCGCGGAAGCGATGCGGCTGGCGGCTGAGCAGAGCCCGGATCTGGCGGTAGTGGATCTACGGCTGGCGGGGCCAATGACGGGGCTGGACATCGTGCGCGAGATGAGAATGGCCGCGCCAGGGGCGTGCATTCTGATGCTGACGGGTTATGGGAGCATTGCGACGGCGTTGATCGCGACGAAACTTGGGGCGGACCACTATTTGAACAAGCCGGCGGATGCGGACCAGGTGGTGGCGGCCTATGAGCGGGTGCGGATGGGCGTGGAACCGGGAGGCGGAGAATCGCACGAGAAAGAAGTGCCGAGCCTGGCGCGGGTGGAGTGGGAGCATATCCAACGGGTGCTGGCCGATTGCGACGGCAACATATCGCAAGCGGCGAAGCTGCTGGGGCTGCATCGCCGCTCGCTGCAGAGGAAGCTATTGAAGTATCCGCCGCGGACGTGAGTGGGGATTAGAACTCGAAGGTCAAGCCGGAGTAGATGCTTCTGCCTGCGCCGGGGACCTGAGTATTGCCGTTCTTGTCACCGATCCAGTAGCGGCCCCCGAGGGGGAGCGCGTAGAAGCGATTGGCGAGGTTGTCGATGCCCGCGTCGAGGCGGATGCCGGCCGAGTCGGTGAGTTTCCAGCGGTAGCTGGAGCGGAGGTTGAGCAAGGCATAGCCGGGTGTGGCGAGTTCGTTACGGACAGCCTGCACGTTGTGTTTGGCGTCGACGGCGTGGAATTCGAAAGCGGAGGACCATGCGCCGCGCTTGTGTTCGATCCAGGTACGGGCGTTGGCGGGCATGATGTTGTAGAGGTAGCCGCCGGTATCGAGGTTGGTAGCGTGGACGTAGGAGAAGACTCCGGCGAAGGCGAAGGCTCCGGCGCGGCCGGAGGGTAAGGGCGCGCGCCAGGAGCCGTCGACGCCCGCCAGGCGTGCGCGGTAGTTGAAGAACTGGAGGGTGGTAAAGCCGGTAGTGGCGCCAAAGCGCATGGCGGTGCAGCCGTTGTTTTTGTCGTTGATGATGGGGCAGCGGCGGACATCGATGAAATCGGTGATTTCGTTGAGGAAGGGGGCGATGCGGAAGCGCCAGGGGTTTTCGCCGGTTCCGCGCCACTCGGAGGCAACGGTGAAATGGTGGGCGGCTTCGGGATTGAGCTGGATGTTTCCGGTATAGCCATTGCCGTCGCCGAACCAACCGTTCATGTTGACGGACATCATGCTGCGCTTGACCCAGAGGTAGCGTTCGTAGATGCCTGGGGACCGGGTTTTGCGGGCGAAGCCGAACTCGGCCTGCCAGCCGGGGAGTGGTTGCCAGCGAGCAGCGGCGGAGGCGTCGAAGTTGAAGTCGCGGCGGGCGCGGGAGAGGGCGTTGAACTCGGCTGCATCGGCGGCGTACATGGCGCTGCCGGTCGTGGTAGTGGAGGTGTTGTAGCCAACGACGTCGCCGGCATTCATGCCGACGGTTTCGGCGCGGAGGCCGAGGAGTGTGGTCCAGTGACGGGATTGGCGGGCTTCCCATTCCCCGTAGGCGGCGATGCGGTTGCGGCGGCCTTCACTCACGTTCCACAGAGTGGCGGGCCCCATGCTGCCGACCATGTTCATGACGGGCGGCCACCAGTCATTGAGGGAGAAGCGGCGCATCTCGTGGCCGAGGCGGATGGTGTGCATGCCGGCGATGTTTTCTTCGAGGGAGAGAGTATAGCCGGTATTGACTCCGCTGGTTTCCATGGGCATGTTCATGCCGGGGATTTTGTCGCGGAGGATGTTCATTTCGTGGCGGGTGTCCTGGTAGTAGAAGCGGGCGTCGAGGCGTGCGGAGCCGAGCAGGCGGCCGTAGGCGAGATTGAGGAACTTGGCCTCGTTGCGGGTCATGTCCATGCGGGCGTTGGCGAAGCCCTGTTGGGGGATGCGCTGATAACCGAGGCCGAGTTGGAATTGGTTGGAGCCTTTGCGCGCGCCGAGTTGGAGATTGTGATTCTGGGTTTCGTAGAAGGTGGACTTGACGGCAACGCCGCGGCCGTCGTGGTAGTTGTTGGCGTTGAGGTAGGCGCCGGTGTAGGAGAGGGCGGCGTTTGGCGAGGAGAGAGTAAACCAGGCGTTGCCGCCGTTGGCGACGCTGGTTGTTTGATGCGAGAAGGAGAGCCCGCCATGCGCGCGGAGGCTTTGGCCGCGAGGGAGGAAATCGGGTGCGGAGGTGTTGACTGCGATGGTGCCCGCGGTGCTGTCACCGCCGAGGCTGACCGGTGTGACTCCGGCAGCGATGAGAGGGGTTCCGGCTGCGGCGGGGGCGACGTAGGACAGGGGCGGATTCATGTGGTTGGAGCAGGCTTGTCCGATGGTCATGCCGTTGAGAAGGATGTTGACACGGTCATCGGCAAGGCCGCGGAGGGCCGGCAATCCGGAAAGCCCGCCGTTGGCAATGGCGGCGTAACCGGGAGTGTTTCGAAGGGAGGCAGAGGCATCGTTGTCGCGGGCTCGGGCGAGAGCGATGGAGTCGCGGGCCTCTTCGGAGGCTTGGTCAACCACTTCGACACTGGTGCGCGGGGGCAGGATGGAGAGTGCGAAGTCGAGTTGGAGTGTGCCGAAGGCGGCGACTTCGACGGACTCGCGCGTGGCCGAGAGGAAGCCGGGCGCGAGAATGCGAATGCGGTAGCGGCCGGCAGCAAGAGAATCGAAGGAGAAGGCGCCAGAGGCCGAGGTGCGGGTGGAGTTTTCTACTCCGGTATTGAGGTTGCGGACGGTGACGGCTGCGCCGGGAAGGGCGGCCTGAGAGGGATCGCGCACAATGCCTGCGAGATTTGCCCCAAAGGCGGGAGTAGCGAGGGCACACAGCAGAGTGAGACAGATGACGCCAAATGCGTGCAGGGAATGTTGCCGGGCGGAGTGGATCATGATGCGTTCTCCTGTTGAGCGTAGAATCGAGCGTGACGCGGTGCAGATGGTCTGCCAATGGAGGCATTTCGTGCTGCGGCATTTTGTCGCATGGGTGAGAAGCCTGCGGCATCATGCCGCATTGAGCATGCGTGTTGCGATGGGGATGATGAGTCATGCGGATTGTTGAACGTTCGATGCCGGCAGCGATCAAGGGCGCAATGAATATCGAGGCGCCATGGTGGCAAGCAGCGCTGGAGCACCTGGGGGCGGCGCTGGTATTGGTGGGGGTGGAGGCGGTAGTGGTTGTGTTCGTCCGGACGGCATCTTTAAGCGGCTGGTGGGGAATGATACGATAGCGCCTGCACGCTATGAATCGCAGACAGATGGTAAAGGCACTGGCCGCGGGAGTTTTGCCCGCGGCGCTGACCGGGCAGGCGGAAAAGACGAACCTGATCATCCTTTACGCGGATGACATGGGTTGGGGGGATGTGGGGTTCAATGGGCGGAAGGATTGGGAGACTCCGAACCTGGACCGGCTGGCCTCGCAGGGGACGGTGTTCGACCGTTGGTACACGGGGTTTCCGGTATGTGCTCCGTCGCGGGCGTGTCTATTGACGGGGAAATATACGATTCATCATGGAGTGCGGAGGAACGGGCCGGATCTGCCTTCGAGCGAGGTGACGCTGGCCGAGGCGGTGAAGCCGCTGGGGTATCGCTGCGTGTTGTACGGAAAGTGGCATAAAGGTGCGTTGCCGGATGGGAGCTTCACGCATCCACTGGATCAAGGGTTTGATGAGACGTTTGGATATTTGGACGCGCGGCATGCGTGGGAACATTTTCCGAAGAAGTTCTGGCGCGGGCGGACGGAAGTGGATGTGCAGGGGTACTCGTGTGATCTGTTGGCGGATGAGTCGATCAAGTTTTTGAAGGGGATTGGGCGGAATCCGTTTTTCCTGTATGTTCCGTTTATTGAGCCGCATTTCCATGTAGAGGCTCCGCCGGAGGATGTGGCGAAGTATAAGGGGAAGTTTCAGGAAAAGAATCCGGCCGAGCCGATCAATGCGCAGTATGCGGCGATGATTCACCGGTTGGATAAGGCAATCGGACGGATTTTGAAGGCACTGGATGAGACGGGGCTGGCGAAGAATACTCTCATTGTGTTTTCGTCAGATAACGGCGCGACGTTTGAGACGGGGAACAAGGGAGCTTCGAATTATCACGACAGCAACCGGCCGTTCCGTGGACAGAAGCGGAGTCTGGAAGAAGGCGGAATCCGGATGCCGGCGATTGTGCGGTGGCCGGGACGAGTGCCCGCGGGCAAGCGGAGCGAGGTTCCGATGCACATGACAGACGTGTTCCCTTCCCTGCTGGCGGCGGCGGGCGGAAAGCCGGATCCGGCGTGGAAGGTTGATGGGATGAACATGCTGGATGTGTGGACGGGGAAGGCCGCGGCTCCGGAGCGAACGATCTTCTGGGAGTTGCACGCGGAAGGCGGGAGCATGCTGGCGGCGATGCGGGGGGATTTCAAGTATCTGCAGATGGGAGAGAACCGATTCCTGTATAACGTGAAGAAGGACCCGGGCGAGCGGCGGACGCTGGCGGCGGAGTATCCGGAGATGTTTCAGAGACTGCGCAAGGAGACCGAAGCTTGGATGGCGACCGCAACTACGAGATGACCGGTGAGGAGTTCCGCCGGTTGGGATACCGGCTGGTGGATCTGCTGGCGGGGTGGTTGGATGAAGTGCGGGATGTGCCGTTAACGCCGGGGGAGACTCCGGCGGAAGTGCGGGCGGCGTTAGGGGACAGAGGGCTTCCGGCTTCGGGCACGCCGGCAGGTGAGGTGTTGGAAGAGGCGTGGCGGTTGTTGCGGGAGCACTCGCTGTTCAGCGGGCATCCACGGTTTGCGGGGTACGTGATTTCATCGGCGGCTCCGCTGGGGGCGCTGGCGGATTTGATGGCGGCGGGATTGAACCCGAATGTAGGGGCGTGGAAGCTGTCGCCGATGGCGACGGAGATGGAGGTGCAGGCTGTACGGTGGATCGCGGAGTTGCTGGGTTTTCCTTCCGATTGCGGCGGGTTGTTGGTGAGCGGCGGGAACATGGCGAACTTTATCGGGTACCTGGCGGCGCGCGGGCGTGGGGCGCGGTCCCGGCTGCGAGTGTATGCGTCGAAGGAGACGCACACGTGGCTGGAGAAGGCGGCGGATTTGTTTGGGGAGGTGACGGTTCGCTCGATTGGTGTGGATGCCGAGTATCGAATGGATTGCGGGGAGTTGGAGCTGCGCATCGCGGAGGATATGGCGGCGGGTTTGACGCCGTTTCTGATTGTGGGATCGGCGGGGACGGTGAGCACGGGGGCGGTGGATCCGCTGGTGCGGATGCGGGCGATTGCCGATACGTATGGGCTTTGGCTGCATGTGGACGGGGCGTATGGGGCTCCGGCGGCGGCGTTGCCGGATGCATCGGAGGATTTGCGCGCGGTGGGGTTGGCGGATTCGATTGCGATCGATCCGCACAAGTGGCTGTATACGCCGGTGGAGGCGGGGTGCGTGCTGGTGCGGCGGGCGGCGGCGTTGCGGGAGACGTTTGATCATTCGCCTGCGTACTACCGGTTTGAGGAGGAAGGGGCTCCGGTGAATTTTTATCAACTGGGGCTGCAGAACTCGCGGGGGTTCCGGGCGTTGAAGGTGTGGATGCAGATGAAGTGCGCGGGGCGGGATGGGTTGGTGCGGATGATCGCGCACGATGTGGAGATGGCGGGGTTGTTTGCCGCGCGGGTGAAGGCGGAGCCGCGGCTGGAGTTGATGGCTACGGGGCTGAGTATTGTCGTGTTCCGGTGGGTTGGGGATGGGGGAATGAGTGAGGAGGAGTTGAACCGGGTGAATGCGGAGTTGCTGGACCGGGTGCAGGCGAGCGGGGAGTTGTTTTTGTCGAATGCGGTACTGGAGGGACGGTTTGGACTGCGGGCTTGCTTTGTGAATTTCCGGACTCGGGTGGAGGATGTGGAGCGGATGGTGAGGGCGGTGTTGGACTTGGGTGAACGTTAAACGGATCGGCCGAGCAGACCGAAGTGGACGGCGGCGGCGAGCATGTGGCGATCATTGGTCCAAACCTGGCGTTCGCCGATTTCCAGTGCAGTGGTCAGATGGACGGCGTCCGCAGTTCGTAGAAAGAGCTCGCGCGGTGCTGAGATCAGCATGGCGCTCGTCCTTCGCAGCACGTTTTCACTGACGGGAATGAAGTTCCACAGCCCTGCTTCCGAGTGCTCAGAGAAGCGGATGGCGATTTTGCCCGCGTCAGCAGACGAAATTGCGCCTTCCTTTACTTGGCGATGAAGGACGGCGTGAAACTCGGCAAGGGCCCAGAGTGATGTTTGAATGATGTCCGCCGTGCGAACCAACTCACGAACTTGCGGAGACTCCGGCTCGTTGCAGTAGAACTTGGCGATGTAAGCGGTATCGAAATACACGTTCTTACCGATTTCGGTCGTCCTCGAGGATCGCGGTGCTATCGGCAGCCGGAGGCATGCGGGCCCAGAGCTTTTTCATGGAAGCAAAGATTTGAGCCTTCTGGGCTGTCGTTAATCGCGAGCGGGGGGTAATGGGGCGCAACTCGGCAACAGGTTCGCCTCGGCGTTCGATGACGATGATGTTGCCTTCCGCGGCTTCGCGCACGAGTTCTGAAGTGCGGATGTGAAGTTCACGGATGGAAGTGTGCTTCATTTGCTACATTGTAGCACCTCGACCTTTTGGAGAGCATGATCGTCCGCGAGCGAGGGCGTTCCCCCCACATGATATTGTTGAGGTTAGATGAGAATCCTCGTCATTGAAGACGAAAAACGTATTGCGGACTTTCTGTCGCGGGGCCTGGAGAGCGCGGGCTACGCGGTGGATGTGGCGCATGATGGGCAGGCAGGGCTCGATTTGTTGCATCAGACGGATTACGATCTGCTGGTGCTCGATTTGAACCTACCCGATATGGATGGACTCGATGTGCTGGAGAAGGTGCGGAACCGGAAGGTTTCGCCGCCAGTGCTGATTTTGAGCGCACGGAATGCGGTGGATGACCGGGTGAAGGGCCTCGAGTTGGGTGCCGATGATTACCTGGTGAAGCCGTTCGCGTTCGTCGAGTTGCTGGCTCGCGTGCGGGCGTTGCTGCGGAGAGGGCAACCGATTCCGGAACGGCTGCAGGTGGGTGATCTGGTGCTCGATTGCATCCGGCGGAAAGTGACGCGGAGCGGACATCCGATTGAACTGGCGCCGAAGGAATTCAGCATTCTGGAATACATGATGCGGAATCCGGGGCGGCCGCTGAGCCGGACGATGATCGTCGAGCACGTGTGGGACATGGACTACGACGGGCTGACGAATATCGTCGATGTTTATATTCGTCACCTGCGGACGAAGATCGATGAGAACACGACGACACGGCTGATTCATACGGTGCGGGGGATCGGGTATATGCTCGATCTGCCGGAGCGGGCGGCGGAAAAAGCAGCGGAGATGTAATTGGGGCGATGGCCAAGAAGCCGAGGTTTTCCTTTCTTCGCGGGCTGCGGTTCCGGCTGACGCTGGCGAACGGGATTTTTCTGGTTGGGCTGCTGGTGTTTCTTGGGTTCTTCTTCCGCGGGGTGTTGAGCCTGATTCTGGACAACCAGATTCAAGACATCCTGAACGAGGAATGGTATGCGGTGAAGGGGTACCTGATCATTCACCGCGGAGAGGCGGACTGGCGGTACGATTCCGAGGATCGGGAAGAGGAGTTTATCGTCAAGCGGATGCAGCGCGTTTTCTTCCTGGCTGATGCGAAGGGGAAGAAGATCGCTGCTTCGGACATTTTTGAGGATTTGGGGATACCGCCGGAGAAGGAAGTGGTGGCGGCGTTGGGATCGAAGCAGCCGTACTGGCTGGAGAAGCGATCGTCGTCGGGGGAACTGTACCGGATCCGCGGCGGGTTATTTGTGGACGACGACAACAAGTCGTATTTCGTGGCGATCGGGCGGCCGAATTCGGCGAACGAAGCAATTCTGGATGAATTTTCGCGGGACTATCAGCGATTACTGCCGGTGTTTATATTGAGCGGCTGCCTGCTGGGCTGGCTGGTGGCAGGACGGGCAATACGGCCGGTGCATGAACTGGCGCGAACGGCGGAGTTGGTATCGGGAGACAACCTGAGTTTGCGCATTCCACCGCGGCGGTCGGGGGATGAATTAGACAACCTGATCCATACGTTCAACAGCATGGTGGAGCGGCTGGAGCAGAGCTTTCGGATGACGCGGCAATTCAACGCGGATGTGTCTCACGAGTTGCGCACACCGTTGACAGCGATCCGCGGGCAATTGGAAGTGGCGCTGTTCACGGCAACGACGAAGGAGCAGTACCGGGAGGCGATGATCAACGCGCTGGAGGATGTGGAGCGGCTGTCGCAGACGGTGCGGGCGATGCTGCTCCTATCGCAGGCCGAGAGCGGGCAACTGGCATTGACGCGCAGCGTATTCGATCTGGCGGATGTGGTGCGGGACCTGGTGGGAGAGTTTCAGATTCCGGCGGAAGAGGCCCGCGTGGAGATGTTGTGCGAAGCGGATGGGGTGACGGGGATTGAGGCGGACCGGATTCAGATTGAGCGGATGGTGAACAATCTGCTGTCGAATGCGGTGAAGTACACGCGGAGCGGGGGTAAAGTGGTTGCTCGTGTGTCGGCGCAGGAGGAGCAGGTGTTGCTGGAGGTGGAGGATACGGGTGTGGGGATACCGGCGGACCACTTGCCGCATATTTTCGACCGCTTCTACCGGGTGCCGGGAGCATCGAAGGAGCAGCAGGGATTGGGGCTGGGGCTGAGCTTCGTGGCGTGGATTGTGAAGGCGCACGGCGGCTCGATCCATGTGGACAGCATGCCAGGCAAAGGGACGCGGTTCGCGATCACTCTTCCCGCAGCGCAGAAGACGGGAGGAGGCGAGAGGCTCGCCATGCAGGGAGCAGACATGCAAGGAGCGCCACCGCCAGCAGCGTCGCAGGCACCGCGGTAAAGGTAACGGGGTCAGTGGGGCTAATGCCGTAGAGGATGCCCTGGAGGAGTTGCGCGGAGGCGAGGGCGGCGGCGAATCCGAGGGCGATGCCGATGATGGCGAGCATGGATCCCTGACGGAGGACGAGGCGGAGAATGCGGCCGCTGCCCGCGCCGAGGGCCATGCGGATGCCGAACTCGCGGGAGCGGCGGCTGACGCTGTAATGAATCACACCAAAGAGGCCGGTGATGGCGAGAAGGATGGCGGTGAAGCCGGCGAATCCAAAGACCACGGCGGCCATGCGGGGGAGAATGCGGGCGCTTGAGATGTGATCTTCCATGCGGGCGATGTCGTAGACGGAGGTGGTAGGGAAGGCGGACTCGAGTTCCTGGCGCAGGCGCTCGGCGGGGACATTGCCATCGGTGCGGACGAGGAGGCGGAAGCCGAAAATCGCCTGGCCGGCGAAGGTGTCATCGAGGAGGGGGAAGAAGGCGGGACGCGGGGCTTCGCCGAGAGAACGCATTTTGATGGTGGCGAGGACTCCGGCGACCTGATGAGGTTTGTCGCCACGGTAGAAGATGCGGCCTGTGGCTTCGGCGGAGGGCCAGAGTTTGCGGGCGAGCTCTTCGTTGATGAGGGTGGGAACGGGTGCTCCGGGCCGGGCGGTAAGCGTGGTGGCGCCGGAGAGGAGTTTCATCCCGATGGCTTCAGAGAACTGCTGGCCGACGGTGGTGATATCGGCGGAGATGGTTTCGGTTTTGGCATCGGCGGCGCGGCGTTCGGTGCGGACGGTGGTGGATTGACCGCCGATGCTTAAGGGGAGGAGGTCGCAGTAGCTGACGGCCTGGACTCCGGGAATGGAGCGGAGGCGATGGCTGAGTTGCGTGAGGAGCTGCGCCAATTTGGGCTTCTTTACGCCATCGAGGACGGGATCGACGGCGATGGTGTAGACATTGCGGGGATCGAAGCCGATGTTGATGGTGTGGGCGTTGCGGAGGCTGCGTAAAACGAGTCCGGCGGCGGTGAGCAGCACGAGCGCTACGGCGACCTGGCCAACGATGAGGATATTGGCGGCGCGGAACCGGCGTGGCTTTGATGCGCCATCGGCGGTGAGGACGCGGAGGGAGGAGACGAGATCGGTGCGTCCGGCGCGGAGGGCTGGGGCGAGGCCGAAGGCGATGGTGGTGAGGAAGGTAAGGAAGAGTGTGAAGAGTGCGACGCGCCAGTCGATGACAGTGGACAAGTCAAGGGGGACGGGGAATGGGAAGGGGATGCGGGCGATGGCGGTTTGCGCGGCGCGGGTGAGGAGGAGGGCGAACGCTGCGCCTCCGAGGGCGATGAGGGAGCTTTCGGAAAGAAGCTGGCGGATGAGGCGGAAGCGTCCGGCGCCGAGAGCGAGGCGGGTGCCGATTTCGCGCTGGCGGCGGGCAGCACGGGCCAGGAGGAGGTTCGCCACGTTGGCACAGGCGATGAGGAGGACGAGGAGCATCACGGTGAGCAGAAGTGCGAGGAAAGCGGTGGTGGAGGCACGGAAGCTGGGATTGATCTGGCCGGCGGGTTCGAGATAGAAGGATTTTTCCTTTCTGGTGTCGGGGAAGGATTGGGCGAGGCGGGCGGAGATGGTGTCGAGAGCGGCGCGCGCCTGGGGTAGAGTGACTCCGGGCTTGAGGCGGGCGATGGAGAAGAGCCAGAAGCTGCCGCGGGAGGTGAAGCGATCGTCGCGCCCTTCGCTGAGGGTGGAAGCGACGGAGCGATGGAGGGACATGGGAATCCAGAAGTCGCCGATGAGGCCGACGTCAGTGCCGCGGAAATCGGGAGCGGCGACGCCGATGACGGTGAGGGGGTGCTGATTGATGCGGATGGTTTTGCCGATGATGGCGGGGTCGGCGCCGAGCCTGGTGCGCCAGGTGTGATGAGCGAGTACGACGACGAAATCGCGGTCGGGGACCTGATCTTCGGAAGGGAGGAAGGTGCGTCCGAGGAAGGGGCGCATGGCGGCGACATCGAAGTAGTTGCCAGTGACGAGTTGGCCCCAGAGGCGGTTGGGGCGGCCATCGGCGGCGGTGAGGTTGGCGGGGACGAGGGGGAAGTAGGCGGCGAGGGATTGGAAGACGGAGGTTTCGGCGGCGAGGTCGCGGTAATCGGGGAAGGAGATGGTTTCGCCGGGCTGCTGGCCTTTCTGGACACCGTAGAGGGCGTAGAGGGAATCGGGGCGCTGAACGGGGAGGGGTTGGAAGAGGACTTTGTTGGCAACGGCGAATACCGTGGTATTGGCGGCGACGCCTATGCCGATGGAGATAATGGCGGCGAAGGTGAGCAGCGGCTCTTTACGAAGCACGCGGGTACCGAAGCGCAGGTCCTGAAGGAAGTCCTGAAAAGCGGGCATGCCAAGAGTAACGGAAGCGGCTGGGGAAATGTTTCCTGTCCGGGTGAACTATTGGCGGGCAGCGGCTTCCGTGTTAGGTAAGCGAAGTGACGAAAGCGAAGAGATCGGCGGTATCAGGGTCGACGGCCGCGGCGTCGATGATGCGGGATTCGCAACAGTAGAATCGGACAAGCTGCGGGTTGGGTGCGGTCGGATTGTCGAGTGTCGCGTTCCGGTTGGATTCGGCGAGCAAGGTCTCCATGCAGTAATTTGAACTCCTGGTATCAGGATTACCCAACGGATGGAATAAGGGAATTAGCCGGAAGCCTCAGGGGGTTGCGGAAAGCTCCCAATTACGAAAAACACCGGAGTACGGTGACGCCGGAGCAGGGGGTACTACTTCGATTGGAAGTGAGATTCGCGGAGGCGGAACCCGGTGCCGGTGGTTTGGGGGAAGACGATGGCAAGGACTCCGCCGGCATCGGTGGCAAGTTCGGCGAGTTCCTCGTCGTCGACTTCGATTTCGTAGTTGGTAGTGGGCTTGAGTCCGATTAAGAAGTAGCGGGTGGGTTCGGCGAGGTTCAAGGTGAGTTGCATGGGATTCTCACCGACGACGACCATATTCTGGCCGATTTCGAGGGGTTCTTTGATGGCGCGGGGCTGGAGGCCGCTGCGTTTGCCATCCATGAAGAGCTCCATGTCGCCGCGATTGTAGCTGAGCCAGGTGGCGCTTTCTTCCCAATCGGAGCGGAGGATGAGGATACCGGAAGTTGGGTCGTGGAAGAAGGTGGGGAGGTGGTGGTAGCTGAGACCGGGCTGGTAGGGATTGGCCCAAAGGAACTCATATGGGGAGCCGAGGGCTCCGCGCATAATGAAGCGATCCTGGATGAGCCAGCCCTGGAGGAACTGATGGGCGAGGGCGTTGGGGTCGTAGGCGACGATGCTGAGATCGGCGGCGCGATTGAAGGCGGCTTGGGTGAGGTCGGGTTCGCCGAGACCGGAGTATTGGGCGATGTGGTAGAAGTTATCGGCGGCGGGGAAGGTAGCGGGGTAATAGCTGATGACCCGGTGGTTGGGGAAATCGCGGAAGAAGGCGAGCGCGTTGTCGCGCATGTCGAAGTTGAGGTTGTCTTTGATGGCGTGCATCAATTCGAGGAGGGCGTAGGAGTCGGCGAGGGGGAAGGCATTGCGGTTTTTGCGGATGGCGGGGACGATCTTGCCCATCCACCAGGAAGTCCAGATGGTGCGGAGGGTGGACTCGGTGATGTTGGGGACATGATCGGCGAGGGCGATGGCGGCGAGGGCCCGGGAGCGGATGGAGGAGACGGAGTCACTTTTGGATTCGCGCTCGATGCCCTGGACGAGTTTGGCGGCGAGGGCTTTTTCCTGGGACTCAGTGAGGTTGGGCTGGCACCAGTCGTAGACAAAGGCAAGTTGGCGGAGGTCGCTGGCAGGGCCGAGTGCCCATTGGATGGCTTGCTTGGCTTGGGCGGGATCTTCGGAGACGACGGCGTAGAGGGCGAGGGCGAAGCCGCGCTCGGGCATGCTGGCGCCGCCGGTCATGAGGGATTGAAACTGCTCCCAGCGTGGGGATTTGCGATCGCGCTCACGGCGCAGGAGGCGAAGGCGGCGCGAGTTGAGGAGGAGGCGCGGGTGCTCGGTATAGACCTTGAACTCTTCGGGGGAGATATCGGGGGAGACGAGTCCTTCTTTGGTGGAGGGGGGAGGGGTGGCGGCAGCAGCGGCGGAGGGCGGGGTTTGCGAGAGCGCGGGAAGGGCGAGGAGGAGGCAGAGGAACAGTCGCATTCTACTCGATTGTGTCATAGTGACACACCGGACACTGTAAGTGGGCGAAGGGAGAGTAGCGGCAAGATGGGAAGTCTTTTGTTTTCAACATCACTTTTTTGTGCAGACATGGCCCCGGACGTGCTAACTTAGATAACGAATTGATGGAACAACCTCTTTGACCTGCCCTCTGCTGCAATTAGCGGATGGATTCAGTGAGCTGAGGCAAGAGAGTGCTTGCGGGAGTCAGTATTCGGATTGTTTAATTCGCTCACTTACGTTCATATGCTGGTTGCAACAGAGGGTACTTTTTTCAAGAGTTGTTCCGGGAGAGTATCCCCGAGACGAAGGGGTTTGTAGTACCGGTCTTACCTTGAGTTGAGGTTTCGGCCAACGGTTGGCGTTCCTGAGGCGGGAATAGATTGGACGCGGGCCTGTCCAGGAATGTTGGCGGTGCGGGTATCGTCAAGATCCATCCGCGCCGACGCCTAGCTCTCATGCCCGAATCATAAGGGCAGACCGCACTGGAAACGGCTTCCTAATCCTGTCTCTCTCACCGTTTCCAGTGCGGTTTTTCTTCTCAGCGTGGCTGAAACCCTAACGATACCTGTTTTCAATTCTTTTCGCAACCCTTTTTTTGCGTGTGGGGGACCGACTCGCTTGCGCTCGCGGTTCTGTATGCAAGAATTGGCTCCGGGGTTGCGCCTTTCCCGGTAGAGTGAAGAACAGACATGAACGAATTTGAGAGCGTGGTGTATGAAGTGGAAGGGCGTGCGGGGCTGAGCTTCCGGATGGAGAAGCCGCGATCGTGGCGTGTGCTGGAGATTCCGGAAGAAGAAGCGCAGTTCGACAATCCGGAGTATATGCTGGCGCTGCAAGTGACGATGGCTCCTTATGGCGCGGTAGTGCATTCGGTGGCGGCGCGGCCGGCGTACGGAGATGGCGCGGTGTCGCAATGGATGGGGTGGTTGTGCGAGAAGCAGGGGATCGCGGTGGAAGCGGTGGAGCGAGTGCAAGTGGGTGACTCTCCGGCGATGGCGTGCATGGGTGTGCAGGATACGGAAGCGGGCCGGATGCGGATGAGAGTGGTGTTTCTGGAGGATGGGCGACGGCTGTTTACGGTGACGTCGATGGCGCCGGAGGAGATTTGGGGAAGCGTGGCGCCGGTGTTTGCGCGGATGGTGGATTCGTTCCGGCTGGTGCATGTGCATGGGGGGACGGCCGCGTTGGAACCTGGGGAGGAGGCCAAGGCAGAGACGGATGAGATGGCGCCGACACAAGCCCGGGACGTGGCGTTGGCCGAGGATGCGGGATCGTTGGACCCAGAGCATCCGATGAATGCGCGGCTGCGGGATAACGGAGTGGGGTTAGTGCCTCGGGTGTTGTCTGTGAATCTGGAAGAGCGGTATGCCGTGGTGGGAGCCGGCGCGGTAGAGGCGGTGTTTCATGTGCCGTTGGGTTGGCACGTGGTGGATGACGGGCGTCGCACGTTGATCTTCGATGCCGGCGGGCGGATTCAGATCAATCTGGATTTGCGGGGGATTGGAGGGGATGGGGTGCATGGGTTGCTGGAGCAGATTGAGCGGGAGCATGAGGCGCAGCAGCCGGGAATCGAGCATGTTCACTTTCACGCGGTGGGATTTGAGTGCTTGTCGTTTCGCGGGATGGTGGCCGGAGAGGAAGTGCTGGAGCAAACGTTTCTGGTGCGGCAGGCGGAGCGCGAAGGGATGGCACTGACGGCTCGGGTAACGGCGAAGGAAGAAGATATGGGGATGGCTATGAATGTGGCGGAGGTAGTGTTGCTCAGTTGGAATGCAGGGAATGCCTGATTAAGGCTGTTCCATTCCTTCGGCCTGACGGCGTAGACGCTCGGCAAAGGCGAGCGTGTAGTTGCGTGCAGGGGTGTTGAATGTTTGCTCACCGATGACGTCGAGTGCTTCGGCGAGGAGCAGCTTCGGCTCCTTTGCGGCGGGTTGGAGGCGCATGGCGTGCTGCGCGAGTTGCGCGGCCCATACGGGGTCATTGGCGGATAGTGCGGCACGGGCTTTTTCGAGCAGACCCGGGAAGCCGCCGGCGAGGCTGGCTATCTTTTCCGATTGCCGGCGCGGCGGTAGGCGGTGGAGATTGAGGGGATCGCCATCGAACCAGCCAACGTGTTGCGAATAGATTTCGCGCACGGTGCCCGCGATGCTGCCGTAGTAATCGCCGAGGTAGTCGAGGTTGGCGAGTTCGGGAGGGAGTTTCACGTAGTCGACGAGTTCGTCGGGGGTAAGAAATTTTTCCGCGCCTTCGATGGTTTTCTGATGGACGAAGCGAAGGGCATCGCGGTAGTTGCGGAGAACTGTTTCGGCATCGTTGAGGACGGGACGGGTGTGTCCGCCTATCAAGTGGAGCGGCTTTTCCTGAACCATCCTGTCGATGCTATCGGCCCATTGGCGGATGTCGCGGCGGGCGGTGCCGCGGAGGGGGTAGGTGTTGGGCCAGGACTTGTAGAAGTTGTCGCCGGCGAAGAGCACACGGGAGCCGGGGAGCCAGACGTAGAGTTGGTCGTCGGTTTCGCCGGGAGCGGCAACGAGTTCGAGGCGAATGCCTGCGATTTCGAGGGTACGGCGGTCTTCGGGAAACTTGTGGGTAGGCGGGAAAGTGCGGGCGGCAGGGGCCGGCGAGTTGGATAGCCCGTCGCGAATGAGGCCGCCGGCCGGCGGGCGTTCGGGTGGAATGCCGATGCCGATTCCCAGACGCTTAAGGGGTGGAACGTCGAAGCCTTGTGTGTTGACGGGGCGGACGCCGTTGGCGAGGCCGGTGCCGCGAACGGTTGCAGTTTCTGAGCCGAAGTTGGAGCGCGCCCAGATGGGGATTTCCCTGCCCTGATCAATGAAAGCCGCTGCACCGCCGGTGTGATCGGGGTGGCTGTGTGTATAGATGATGGCTTGTACGGGCTTGGTGGTGATTTTGGCGAATTCCTCGCGCACGCGCCGGGAGCCGGGGACGGTTTGGCCGGGATCGATGATGATGACACCTGATTGGCCGACGATCATGGAGTTGGCGGAGACGGTGTAGCCGATGGCGGTATAGACTCCTTCGGCGACGCGGATGATGGCGGGTTCGAACTCGCGGTTGCGCTGTTTGAGGCGGAGGGTAGCGGGTGAGTCTTCGCCGGCAGCAGGTGGGGCGGCGAGCAGAAGAATCGCGAGAAGGGTTCGCATACGGAGGCTTGTCCTCTCCTGATCATGCACAGGTGATAGTGGTTTCGCCAAGGTGATAATGGGAAATGAGATGGTCAAAAGTGGACAAATTTCCAGCTTGAGAGAACCGATGCGGGAGGTGCGATTCCATAATCCTCGGTTGCAGAATCTGGGAGTAGACACGCTCACGGTGTCTCAACTGCGAAGCAAGTGCCCGCCCGAGCATTTCGCAAGGCCGGAACGGCTGGAATTTTATCAACTGATCCACTTCAAAGGCGGCAAAGGCCGGCATGAGGTGGATTTCCGTAGATACCGCATCCGGAAAGGGACGTTGATCATCGGGCAGCCGAAGCAGGTGCAGCAGTTCCATCTGGATGCTTCGCTACGGGGGCGGCTGCTGCTGATAGATCCGTTTTTTTTGAGTGGGTTCGAACCTGGCTCGGCTGGGCTGGGGCGGGAGATGGCGGAGTGGCCGGCATGGTTGGAATTGCCCACGTGGCTGAATGCTGATGTGACTCGCACCTTGGATGTGGTTGCCCGGGAAACAGCAGAGTATCGGGGCGACAGGTTGACGGCACGGTTTCTGCAGCATGTGATTGCGGCGCTGTTTGTGGAGATCCAGCGATTCGTGCGGGTGAATGGACCGGGCAATGTGCGGCAGCGAGCGCACGTTTCCGAAGTGCTGCGGTTGTTGAATCGGGAGGTGGAGAGCCAATTCGCGCGGGAGCATTCGGTGCGGTTTTATGCCCGGCGGCTGGGGTATTCGGAAAAAACATTGACGCGCGCTTCTGTTGCAGCAGCGGGCAAGACAGCGAAGGAGTTGATCGACGAGCGTGTGGCGTTGGAGGCCAAACGACTGTTGGCGCATAGCGGGGCGAGCATTGTCGAGATCGGAAGCCAGCTTGGGTTCAGCGAAGCCACGAACTTTGTGAAGTTTTTCAAACGGATGGCGGGTGTGACCCCTTCGTTGTTCCGGCGAGGTTATGGCAGTGGGTGATCCTTAACGCAGGGCGAGGATTTGATGTGGCGCGAGCAGATAGGGCGAGATCACGCCAGGGAGATTAGAGAGAGGGAGCAGATCGTCCGGTATGTCAAAGCCTAGGACGTTGCGCATGAACTCGCGGCGGGCGAAGCAGCGGGTGAGGCAATCGGGGTGCTCGCGCTGCAGTTCCGCACGGAGTTCGGCGCCGGCGAGCACGTAGGTATCTTCCATGCGGGTGGAGATGAAGACGGGGTGAGACGGGATGACGTCGGATTGGATGGCCATGCCGGAGTGCAGTTCGATGGTGGAGCCGGGGTAGAAGGGGGAACTGAGCCACTCGTCGAGGTGAATGAGATGGCCGGGGTTGAGCTTGATGTGGAACAGATCGGCGGGAAGGAGTTGGCGCATGCGCGCTTCGATTTCTCCGGCGATGGCGCCGATGCGGAGCATGGAGAACCACTCGCCCATGGCGGCGAGGTAGGGCTCGACGAAGTGTTGTACGTAGCCATCGGGGGCTTCGTGTTCGCTTTCGGCGATGAAGGCGCAGCGGCAGCAATTGGCGCCGGCGAGTGCGATGTTGGCGGAGAGCGGCTGACCACGTTCGACGACGTTTCCGCTCGGGCTGGCGAGACTGATGCGGTTGGGGCCGGTTTTGACGGTCCAATGGCAGGAGTGGGGGAGGCCGTTGAAGCCCATGTGAGCGGCGAGATCGAAGTCGGTCATGCCGGGACGGATGGCTTCGATCATGTTGCGCATGCCGTTTGAGGCGAGGATGTTGGTGTGTTCGAAGGCGGCGATTTCGGCGGCGGAGCAGAAGGTGCGGAGTCCGGTGGCGGGGTGATGAAAGATGGCGCTGGCGTTGACGGTGTGCGGGCAGATGGCGCGTATCGTATCGGCGATGAAGGCGGGGATTTCGAGTGCTTTTTCGGCGAGCGGGTGCTCATTGGGGTGGTAGTATTTCCAACCGGCGGCGCCTGCTGTTGAGTTGGGATGAAGGGCTTCGGCGCGGAGGATTTCATCGAGTTGGCGGGAGTTGGTGCGGTCGATGTTGAGGAGGGAGAAAGGCTCGAAGCGTTCGTGGCGGAGGCGTCCGGCTTTGAAGAGCGGGCTGATGGGGAGGTAGGATTCGCACTCGGTGCCGGTGAGGATGAGCGGAGTGACGTCGAGGCGGAGGATGAGGAGGGCTTCTTCGAAACGGGGATCGAAGCCGGTGAGCCAGGCCATGTTGGCGGAGTGCTCGCGGTCGGCGTAGATGAAGAGGTGGGTGAGGTTGCGGCGGAGCATGGCGTCGCGAGTCCTGGCGAGGCGGAGTTCGTATTCGTGGAGGGGGATTATTGGGGGGATGGGAGAGGGTTGGGATTCAGGGAGTGCGGAGTGGATGAGAGGCATGGCTGATGATTAGTTTAGGGCAAGGGGGGTGTTTGGATTTGCCTGGGTGTGGGGGGAGTGGGTTAAGATAGGGAGATACGTTCCCCGGTCGTCTAACGGTAGGACAGCGGCCTTTGGAGCCGTGAATCGTGGTTCGAATCCATGCCGGGGAGCCATTCCTTCAAACGCGAACTTTCCACCGCCGTCTCCCAAACATTCGCCGGTATTTTCGTTTCGGCGCGCCGTTCTCCACTTCGAATCGTGCGCGTCCGGGGTGCGAACTCAACCATGGTGGTTGAGCCCATTGGCCCGCCCTCAACCTCTCGAACTCTCGGGTTTCTCTGTTGGCGCCTTCGCGTTTGTTGACACTCTGCTTGCTGTGCGCCCTGAAAGCTTAGTCTGATTTATTGAGAGTCACGCGGCGATTGTTTCGGAGCGCATCGATCTGCGCTGCGTCCAAGCCGGCGGCCGACAGTTGGGAATAGCGGCTGTAAGATCGGTTGGCAACGACCGCCGCGGCCAATGTGGCGCTCAGCCCGGTCTGCTCGGAGATCTCCGTCGCCGTGCTTTCGTTCAGTGCGACCTTGGTAAGGAAAAACCCGGAGGAAGGATTGGAAAACGATCCACCCCTGGATAAGGCGACCTCGTCGAGTTCGGGTGGATTGGAATTTTGTTTGAAGGTCCAGACCTTGCCTCCGGCAGTGACGCTGGTTGGGCGGTAGTGCGAAGGATCGTTCACGTCGTTGCCGGGATAGTTTGGGGTGACATCCATGAAGGCCAGCGCCGCGCCGCGCTCCGACTTGGTCTTTGTGATCTTGTCCGCAACCTCGTTTTCATAGCTCTTGAAAGTGGAGAGGTTCAATGACGGGTGCATCGGAACCAGATTGGCCTGAGAAGGCGAGCCGCCGAAACGGTCGCCAATCAGGTGGCCGCGGTGATCGCCTTGCTGATAGCCGTGCAAGGGGATTGCCGGCATCGCCTCCCGATCGCCATCTTTCAGGTCCACGGTGCCGGTGGCCGGTCCCGCGCGTCCTCCTGCGCCAGAGGAGTTGTTGATGCTCTTTGGCTTGACTTTCTCCAGTTCCTCCTGGCTGAACCCGTCGGCCTTTGGCTTACCCGTTTCGGTTTGTGGCGGGCTTGCCTCGAAGCGGTAATCCCAGGTGCCTTCTCCGCTCACCACTGTAATGGACTTAAACACGGGGTGGTTCGTCTTCACCTTCGCGGCGACGGATTGAGCGTGCTCCTGGGTGATCTCGCCCTGCTCCAGGTATTGCGCCTCTTCCTGGTGCATGGCCGCCTTGCCGGCTGCGACTTTGGCTGCTTTCTCGGGGTCCTCTTCCTCCTGTTCCTGCTGGCCACCGATTCCGAAGAGGCGGCCGGCAGCGCGTACCAGATCGACGGCTTTGTTGATCACCCAGTCAATGGCCCTGTTTACGGGGGCTTGAATGCGTTGAATGATCTCGCGGATTTTGTCACTGATTCCTCCCAATCCGAGGAGGCTTGCGAGGAAACTGATGACAACGGGCACAGCTCGGGCCAACGCACTCTCGACGGCGGCGGCGGCGCCACTGATCTGACCGGCGGCAATGGCCGCGAGTGAATCGAGCACCGCATTCACAAACGCCATGATCTGGCTACCACGGGTGACGAAGAACATCACGACGTCGTAGATGGCTTTGCAAGCCTTGATGAATGCCGAGGCGGGGTTGAGCAGTCCGATCAGCCAGGTCACGCCCGCGATGATGATGCGTTCGATGACAAAGCTCTTGATTCCTTCGATGATGACATCCCCGAGATTCGAGAGCTGATCACTAACCCACCGCCAGATGCCCGCGGGGCCTTCGGTGATGAGGACGCGAAAGATCTCGGCCGCCGTCTCGAGAGTACGGACCATGGGTTCGCCAAGAATGCGAACGGCTCGTGCGCGGATGTTGGCGTAGGTAAGCCCCAACACCTGCAAAACGAGGCTAAGAATTCCCCGGAGGTCGAAGGTCTCAGGCATCGTGATGCCGGCTTCAGCCAGCGCGCCGAACAGCCATCCCATCAGCCCCTGCTGGAGGTAAGTGCCGATCTTGGCGATGAAGTTGCCGAGGCCTAGGCGGACGGCGGCGATGAGGTTGCCGAGGAATCCGATGGGATCGGAGAGAATCTTGTCGATGACATCGGCGGCTCGGGCGAGGACACCGAGCAGCATGTTCTTCATCTGGATGATGGTTTCGATGACACTGTTGATGGCATCGAGCGCGGCGTCGACGAGGCCCCGATTCGCAGCCTGCATTTCCTCGATGCGGGCATCGACGGCCTGGAGATTCTCGTTGTAACGCTGGGCGAGAGAATCCACCAACTGATTCTGGTGATCCATCACGTTCTGGGCCAGCGTGTCAAACTCGCCCTGGATGCCTTCGGCAGCCTGCATGCCGACGTCACGCAGCTCGGCGGACAGATCCTCATTGATGTAAGTCTGGATGCGCTGCTGGCCTTCCTGAATGAGTCGAATCGCCTCATTGAGGCCATCGGCGACGATTTGCGCGACCTCGTCGATGACGCCATCCATCTGCTGGATGTAGAGGTCACGTCCTTCGGTGTAAAAGACGTTGACTTCGTCGGGAAGGCCGAGGAGTTTATCTGTAAGCCAGAGGCCCGCGCCGGTGACGCCGCTATAGCGCTCGTCCTTGTAGTCGCGCATACGGCGATCGACGTAGTTTTCGAAATCCTGACGGGCTCGCTCGGCGCCGCCATCGAAGGTGTCATTGACGGTCCTATCGATCTCGCCGAGGTGATGCTCAACGGCGCTCTTCGTCTCGTTGTAGATGGCCCGGATGTCGGCGAGGACCTTGGCGCGGCCGGTCTGGTCCTCGGTTTGAGTAGCGCCCTGACGGTCGACGATGGCGGAGAACTGAGTTTCACGCGAATCGTGCATCGCCTGGGTCTGGTTGGCAGCCTGAGCGGCCGCCTGCTGGCGGGCGCCGCCGAGGATAGCTTGCTCCTGCTCGCGGTATTGTGCGGGCCGCTCGGCAGCGTCCTGTTGTGCCTGTTGCCGGGCGTCCTGGGCAGACTGGAAGTCTGGCTCGTTGGACTTTGCGGCGATCTCTGCGGTGAATGGGGGCGAGGAACCGGCAGCGGCGGAATCGAGTTCCTGGCTGTTCTGCTGCAGCGACACCTCGGCTTCGGTCTTCGGTTTGGGTGCGGCAGCCTGGGCATGAATGTCAGCCGGCGGCGCACCGGGGTCGGTGGGAGGCAAGGGTTCGACAGGCTTGGGTTGTACCGTGCCGGTGTCAGGAGTTTCGGCAGCCGTATCCTTGACAGGTCTTGCGGTGCCCTCCTTACTCTCCTGCACCTTGCCGGACACAGCGCCTTTGAGTTCTCCGGCTTTGTTATCGTCCTTGAATTCGTCAGCTTCCTCGAGAGTTTTCGGAGCGATCTGGGCGATCTTCTCCATGAGGGCGGCTTTGAAGGCTTCCTTGTCGAAGGGCGCTGGTTGCTGGCCGGCCATTTTGGTGACCTGTTGACCAGCGGCTCCATCCTGGAGTTCGTTCGCAGGTCCGGGAGCAGCGGCCTGGGCTTGGGCGGCCTTGTCCTGGGCGGGATTGTTGTGGCCCTGGGAGCGAGCCACGGCGCGAGCGCGGGCGAGCACAGCCTGATAGGCCCGGTCCTCCTGAGGGGACGAAGGAGCACGCTCCGTTTCGGCGGGTGCTTCACCTTCCGAAGCAGCGGGCGCCGGCACAGCCGCAGCGTCCTCGGACTGCGGGGCGGCGGGTGGCTCCGATGGCGCAGTTTCAGCCTCTGGTGGGGATGCCGCTGCGTCGATGGCGATCTCACCACCTTGCGGCTCTTCACCGCTGAGTTCGGCGGGTGTGGTTGAGGCGGGCGCCGGCGCGGCGGGCTCAGGCGCGGGCGCTGCGGTTTCCGGAGCGCCACCGGGCGACGCAGACGCAGGAGCGGACGGTGCAGGGGCAGCCTCAGCCGTAGGTTGAGCGGGCGCCGCTTCGGCCAGGGGCTCGGCAGGAGGTGGTTCGGGAGTGGCGGGAGGAGGAGGTGGTGGTGGCAGCCCTGGAGCCACCTCCTCTGTGGCTTCGTTCTGCTGCTCGTTTCTAGGCTTCGACTGCCTGAGCCGGTCCACGACCTCAAGCGCATACGCATTGCCGTATTCCGTCTGAAGCTGCAACACCACGGCTGGAGCGCCTCTGCGCTCTGCACCGGCGGGTGAAGCGAGGCGGTCGGCAAAATCGGAGGCCGTCGCTGAGGGAGACGATTCGGGTGTCGTTTCCTCGACGGGACCTGGCTCCGGCGTGGGGTCCGGAACAGGAGGCGACAGCAGGGCCGCCGCCAACGACGGCTCTGCTGATGCGCTTTCCAACAAGGCAGCTTCGGGCACGGCGTATTAGCCCTTCAGGCCGAGCGCCACTTCCGCCACAACAGGATCAGGATGATGATGGCGAGAATAATCAGCAGCCAAATCCACCAGGCCAAGCCATTTGAGCCAACGGGAATTGCGGGACTGGTGATGGAACCCAGGGAAATGGTGGCAGATGGCGATGAGCTGCTCGGATATTCGACCAGTTGGACGTACGAGCCATCGAGCAGATCCTGGAGCCGGCCACGCGGCTGCGCACCGGTGAAGTTGATGGCGATGTCGTTGGCGCGGCCAATACCGAGGTAATTCTCGCCAACCTTCGGCGTGAAGTGTAGGAACTGCCGGCTTACGCCGTTGTCAGGCGGTTTAGACAGAATCTGAGTGACCTCCTGGTCGAGGAAGTCGTAGGCCTTCGGCTGCTCCCACTTGGTGGACGAGGCGATGATGGGACCACTGAGGACGGGGTCGAGCGAGGCGTAGTAGGGGAATTGGCGCTGAAAGCAGTGACCCGCTTTGGTGGTGCCCGTGATGGTCACGTTGAAATCGTGGCGGCCCGCGTAGGGCAAGTCACGAATGGTGGTCTGATAGGCGAGGTCGCCCGGGTTGACGCTGAGACCAGCTAGTTTTGAGGCGTCGGGGACCGGAATGGGAGAAAACTGCATCTGGCTGGTGGTTCTGCCCAGCGGGATGTTTTGATTGGACATGTTTGCGAGCACGTAGTATTTCTTGTCCGCCATGGACGCGTCGCGGAAATGGTCGGGGACTCGATTGATCACGTCGCGGCTGACGCTTGTAGTGGCGAGATAGTTGGGCACCGAAGCGGCCGGGCGGTTGAGAGTGCCGGAGACTTGCACGTTGGTGAGATACGGAGCAGCCTGGGCAACAGTGAAGGTGAGCGCACCCTGGGAGAGGATTCCAGCGAGATTCAGATTCGGCTTCAGTTTCCATGAATCGCGCGCGTACACCTGGTACGAGTAATCGGTGGTAGCGCGGCTAATCACGCGGAGGGTCCAAGCACCGGCGCCATTGCTTCCGGCCAGGCGAGAGCCGCGAATCACAAAATTGGCATAGTTTGCTCCGCTCACAAAAGCCACTGTTGGGTCTGAAGAGTTGGGGTTAATGACGGGGCCCGAAGGTGGAAGGAGTTGAATGGTAATTGCCCGCGAATCTTGCCCACGCCAGTGAACAGAGAAAACGGCGATTTGCGAGGACTCGTTCAGGCAGATGGTGTGATCGCGGGTCTGCCCGCTCTGTATGCCGACGGTCGGATCGGCGATTGTCTCGAAGTCGAGGGCGGTGGCAAGGGCGTTCTTGAACTCTTTCTGTAGTGCCAAGTCGTCGGTCATATTCGCCGGAAACGTGGCTCCACCAGTTTTGTTCGAGAGTTGTTGGAAGGTGGCAAGCCAGCTCGCATACGTTGCTCCATAGGGAACCGTAAAAAATGGGATGCCAGCGTTCTGGAAGGCAGGCCAGTTGTACCAGTCCGCGGGAGTTGGACGGGGTCCACCGGAATTGCAGTTGTGCTCTCCGTCCCCGAAGTGAAAAACCGCGGTACGCTCGAACTGGCCGCGATCGTGAAGTTCGTTGTAGACACGTTCAATTCCCGCCGCCATTGGTGTCATGCTGCTGAGTGAGGCTGGATTTATGAGACTGGCGTGGCCAAGTCCGCGATCCAGATGGTTGCGGAAGGATTGCACATTGTTTGAGATTTCGTTGGCATCGATCAAGCGATCGGAGGACGGACAGTTACCCGGCCTGTTGGGGTAGATCGAGAGGCTGAGAAGGCCGTTCGGCAGGAGCTGCCGGTACAATTCCGCGAGTTCAAGCGCCGCGATGCGAGCCAGAGTGATCTTGCGGTCCGCGTCCGAGTTGGTTGTGTTGTTGTGCTTGTCCAGCAGCATGCTTCCCGAAAGGTCGAAGAGAATAGCCGACCGGAGGCGAATACCGGTGGTGCCGGTGAGGTTCAGTTGAAGATTCGATCCTGGCGCGGCGGTGAGCGTCACGTTCACATCCGGAACGGGGCCTAACGCTGTCGGCCGCACGGTGATCCGGCGCGAGAACGAGCCCATGGGAAGAACGTTCAGCGGGGGGCTGGGATAGTTCTCGATGGTATAGGCGCCGGCGGGGGCCGCTGCCGGATTGGCGGCGGTGATCTGCAGTGGGCCCGTACCAACGTTGGCAAACTGCCACTGATGCTCGGGGACGTAGATTGGATCGAGGTTAATGTGTACGCCGCCGAAGTTTACGTTGGTGGGGTTGGCGAAGTCGGCAAAGGTGGCAAAGTTGGAGAGGTCCGCTTGGGGAACAATCAGTCTTGGACGCGTAACGAGAGCTTCCGCGGCTGCTTCACCAGCGCTGCCCTGCACCCAGTAGCCGATGAAGCGCACGGCCGCTGCGGGCTGTTGTGCCTGGAGGTGCCAGGTAGGAGCTGGGTTGGGAAATTCGAAACTGTCGTTGAACGTAATGGTGGCCTTGATGAGGCGAAAGGTAGCCGGAACCGCGGTGGGATCGGTAGCGGTCATGTCACGCAGGCGGAGAGTCATCATATTGGCGCCCGCATCGCTGGTGACTGCGATGTTGCCCTGGTTGAGGGCAAAATTCGTAGTCGCATCGTTCCTGTCGAGCCGCAGTGTAAGGTCGGCCGCGAGGCTGTTCACGACGAACTTTGCCACGAGGACCCGATTGGCGCCGGTGCCGACCGGAGGGTTGAAGTCGAACAGATTCGTTGTGGCTCCGGCGGCGGCCTCCACTTGGGCCACCGTCTGGGCGGCGCCGGGGATCGCGGCCATGACGGCCAAGACAAACAGACAGATTGCTGTAGACATGTGAAGTGTTCCTTTTCTAGTCGTCGTAGCGATATGGGGCGGAGGCCGTGGAGCCGCCGAAAGTAAGGTCAATGGTGACTGCCTGCTGGACTCCCCATGAGGCATCCCGCGGAGGCATAGTAAATCGCACAACCTGATTACCGCCGATGGGCGCACGCACCTGGGGATTGACGCCGGGAATAGTAACGGCGCCGCTTCGAACCGTTATCTGTGTGCCTATGGCCGGACTGCCGGGTGCGAGGAACGGACCGTGGAGGTTGGTTCCAACGATGTCCACCGTGGCATTGGAGGCCTGGCCGGGAAAGGCTGGAGGAGACAGGCTGATTATTACGGGGAGCACGGCTGGGGGGTTGACGTTCACCGCCGCTGCCTGGCTGATGGCGCCTTGCGTGGCGGTAATGGTGACAGCACCGGCGCTCACACCAGTGACCACGCCGGCTGCGCTTACGGTGGCAATGGCTAGATTTGAACTACTCCACGTAAGTCCGCCAGCGGAGGTGAGCACTGCCGTGGAGGCATCGGAGAATGTTCCTGTTGCCGTGAGGGCCTGCGCGGCGCCAACGGTCACGGCAATCGGCGCAGGTGGTGTGATGGCGATGCTGGTGAGCGTGGCCGGTCCACCTCCGCCGCCCCCTCCGGTAATCGCGGCGCGCAGCCGGGCCTGCTGACGGCCGGCCGGACTGATCGCCATGGTGTCGAAATCGACCGATCCGAGGACAATCAACGGATCCTGGGCGGGGGTGATATTTCCCGTGGGGTCGGCGGCGTGAAGCTGGATTTCCGCGGATTCGTCTATGCGGGAATTCTCGGTCACAGCGCCGAGAGGAACCGGCACCGATGGATCCTCGCGATAGTTTACGGTGACCCAAACGGTGTCTCCCGCGCCGAAAGTGGCGGCGAGGTCGATGGAGGCCGAATCCTGGCGCAGGATGATCTCTCTTGCTTCCATCACGTCGTGATTCGAGCCGATGGCCATTCCACGGCGGATGCGAATGCGTTTGGCCGCGACAAACTCGATGGTCAGGTCTGTTGGAGTGATCTGCACGACACCGTCGTCAAACAGGGCGTAGCTGACGCGGCGGCGCATGTGCGTGCCATAGAGTTTCTCGGTATTGAACTCGTCCTGCCTGAGAAACTGGCCGTTGAAGAATCGGACATGACGGATAAGAGGTTCCATAAAATTTGCTCCGCGTTCGTTATGGCGTTGAGTTCTCCCAGATAAGGGTGTCGACGGCGACTGTGGAGCGCGCGGCGACGATGATCCCTGGGGAGCGGGCATCGAGTTGGTAGTAGGTGTGCGCGGGCTTTTCCAGGTCTACGATCGTCCTGGTTCCCTGCAGCAGGTTGTTCCACACGGCGAAATCGAACGGATCCGGGGGAAACCCGTACGAGATACGAACGCGGAAGAAATAGGCGGGCGCGTCCGATAGGAATGTGTCGACGGCCAGCGTGGTGTTATCCACACCGAGCGTCATGCCGCCATCGGGTTCATCGATTCTGACCTGGTTTCCGACGAAGGTTCGAAGAAATTCCTGAAGGCCGTCACGGGTGCCGCGGCGTTTGAAGAGAGGCACGATACGCCGGACCCATTCGCGCTTCTTTTCGAGGTCCCAGTTCTGGTCAAGAGTGGCAGCGGCCCACGAGGCGAGGTAGGAGAGGAATTCGGAACGAAGCGGCTCTGTGGAAGACGCCGCCGGATTGTCGATGGGCGCCAGCAGTGGATCGAGGTAGTCAGGGAAGCGCAGCAGAGTAGTTTCGATGCCGGGAATTCCTGGTGCATCCGCGCGGCCGGTCAGCAGGGCCTCAAAGATCTTGAGAAAGTCGCCGAGGAAGGCGGGCGCACCGTCGCTTCGGTCCGCCCGGAATATTTCGGGCAGATGCTGCAAATAGGTGCTGGGTTCACCGGCCAAAGTAATCTCCTTAGGCCCGCACGATGGCGAGCGTTAGCATTTCCAACAAGGGCAGTTCATTGGGCGCCAGGATGACGGTTCCCTGAGGATCCGATGGCGAGAGGACGAGCGAAGAGACGTGGTCGACGCCCGCGGCGTCCTCAAGGAGGCGGAACAACTGCGAGCGATACACACTTCGTCCGAGCGGCCACCCCGCGCCGTCGAATCCACCGGAGCGGAGGCTGAGGAAGCCGTAAGTGAGCGCACGGAGTTGGCGCTCCATTTCGGCGACGTTACGATCGGTGTCCACCACCACGGTGGCGTCGATGCGAAAGGCAGTCAGTCCGGGCTTCATCCTTCGCAGACGGGTGGTGATCAGACGGCGGCCATCGAGAAAGCGGCGGATACGCTCCCAAAGCGGTGACGGGAGATCCACCATGGCGTCCTTGATGGCGAAAGGCACCGTTTCATCCTGGAACTGCGCTTCGTTGAAGAAGGGCGGCTCGGCGAGCAGGATGAAGGTGACGTAGCCTGGCGCCGGTTCATCGCCGGCGACATCGGGCCGGCGATTCATCACTGCCGAGGCACGGGCAATCTTGGGGGACGCACCGGAGAGGCTCTGAAATTCGTTGAAATCGACAAGAACCGCTTGTTCGAAGTCGGCGGCGGTTACAAGGCGAAAAGGATCGCGGAAGCGCTTCAACCCGAGTTCAAAGCGGCGAGATGGAGGAAAGAAATTCGCCCCACCTTCGGCGTCCGTGTGGGCGAAGGCGAGCGTCATGCCGGCAGGAACCGTCAAGTTCAAGACGTGGATAAGATCGCCTCGCCGGAGGGCGAGGGCACGAGGGCCTTCGAGGACCAGGTAGCGGGCACATTCGATAAGAGAGCCGGCCGGGGGGATTGCGCCGTATACTCCATCGCCGAATCGAACGGTCCTCTCGTAGGGCTGAAACATGCAGTGCAATGCTTCGTTGAGCGGCAGGTTGATGCGTGAGAACTCAGTCAACAGGGAAGGAACGGCAGTCCATGGAACACCGGCGACGGTGATTTGCGGGTTCGGCTCGTAGGAAGCCGTGCGGCCGGCAAAATCGAGAAGCAGCGGCGCCGGATCATCGGCACCCAAGCCGAGAGCCTGGCGTGGCGGGCGAAGGGCGAAGGTCTGGTGGGGTGTATTGTCGCTGATGCCAAGCGGTTCATTCAGGACCTCAAGGATGGCCCTTGCGCGGACGGTTCCAAAGGAGACCCAGGGGGCGACACCCGGGCGAACCAGCGTCAGGCTCTCGATGGTTTCAAAAACGAAACGGCGGCCGTTTGCATAGTTGGTGGCGAGCCGCGTGCCCGCGGGGATTGTGAATTGGGCTGTTGGTGCAGGGGGCGCGGGGAACGTTGCGGTGAATGTGACGTCGACCGTTACGGGCTCCGGGGGATCGATGATGAGGTTGAGGAACCGGGTTTCATGGGTTTCGGGAACGCGATTCATCCGGTAGAGGACCATCTCACCGATCCAGCACAATTGTTCCATCAGCATGATGCCGGGGTCTGATGGGTTGTGATCGGTCCAAAGGCCGGGCGGAATCTGACGGCGGAGAGCGTCTACGAGTTGTTCGTAGCTGAGATCGTCGATGCTGGGAATTTGGATTGCCATATCGTCAGACCGTGATAAGGTGTGCGCCGGAGGAGGCGAGACTATTGGAAGGGACCGGGAACACACCGGCTCCGGGCAGATCGATGAACGATGCCGAGACGACGTGGTCCACACCCTCGATTCGTTCGAGAACGGCGAAGACTTCGGAGAGATAGACCGGGCGGCCGAAGGCGTAGCCACTTCGATCCTCACCGCCTGTGAGGGGGTGAAGGAATGCTTCGAGGGCGGCGGTGGCCTGGCGGATGACGACGCTGGTCAACTCCGGGCGCAAGGGCACGAGGGTCGCGGCGACACGCACCTCGGCGTAATCCGGACCCTTGACGTAGATGCCGTCGCCGATGTTGGCCAAGGCAGTCTGGGCGAGGAACTCACGGATCTGGCGGAGCAGTCCCTGGCTTGGCTGCGGGCGCAATTCCGTTCCTTTCGGCGCGACCTGCACGGTGACGGCTCCCGCCTGAAATGCGAGTCCGCCTCCAGGGGCCGGAGCGACGGTGGGAAGGCAGCGAACACGAGCGACCTGGGAGAAACGCTGCAAGACCATCCATTCGTAGTCTTCCGTGGTGACAGCGCGGCCGCGATTCTTGATGGTCTCAGGTCCGAAGCGTCCGACATCATCCAGCGTCCAGTAGGAGGCGCCAGCCGAAGCCGACTGGACGTTGAAAACCTTGTCGATGAAAGGGAGTGAGCTTTTCAGTTGTTTGACGGCGAGCGGTGGCGCCTCCCAGTTTGCGGCCTCACCACCTCCGGTTTGAAAACGGCGAACGACGATGTTGTTCTTAGACGGCGGGGGAATGAGGCCATTGGTTCCGTCTCCGAATCCGACCACCGCTGCCACAGGTTCCAGCGTGTAGTGGCGGCTGCGAGGGCCGGAGACGAGGAAGTTCGGGACGCGGCGCCAGCGGACCCAGACCTCCGATTGGCCTGCATCCTCGACGACGCTGCTGTCCGTACCATGCTCTGTTTCGAGTTCGGCCAGCTCTTCCGCAGTCGGACGCTCCGGTTCGCGAACCCAGAACTCGCCGCCTAAGACGGGCCATTTCACCAGGCCGAATATCTGGTTTGGCTCGCCACTTGACGATCCGACAATGACGTCGGAGCGCTGGGTGGAGACGTTGGCAGACATTACCGTGTTGAGGTAGATTCCCTTGACACGCGGGGGATAGTCATAGGCGCCACTGGCGAGGCGGGCGCGAAACCACCAACGGGGGATGGGGTTTAGCGGAGCCGGATCGAGTTGGGGGAAGAGAGCCAGCGGGTCGCTGTTACCGGGGCCCACGAAGCCCACGGTTCCGCTGGTCGTGAGATCGAAGGTCTGGTCGTCCACGTCGAGTGCGGACCACCCCGCGGCAGCGCTCCAGTACTCCCAGGCGATGTTCGGGTTACCGGATTCCAACGGCGAAAAAAGAGTAGACTGTGGCCCTGCGAGGTCGAAGAAGATGCTGATGAAAACCTGGGTGAAAGGGGCATCGAAGGCGAAGTAGAGCGCAGGCTGAGAGCCGAACAGGGGGAGGCCACCCATCTGGCGGCTGGCGAGGCTTGTGAACGCGGCGATGGGACCCGATGGGCGCTCGAACTGGAAATTATTAAGAGTCGCCACATTCGTAACCGGCTGGCCGGCGGTGAGAGGAACATAAACAATGGACATGTCCTCAATGGTGGGAGAGATCCAGAGTGGGCCCACAAAGCCCGCGGCGGTCTGTATACCGTCCTGCCCGTAGGGAAGGTCACTGAGCAGCAGCACGCGTAACCAGCGGCTCTCCACGCCGTTCACCTTCCTCAATCCGATGCGGCCCTGAAAGCCGCTGAACTGTACGTTGACCAGATTGGTGCCTCCCAGGCCGATGAAGGCGCCCTCAGCCGCATGTGCTCCGCCGGGACCTGCATTGGAAACCTGAGTCACTCCGGCGGCGGTGAAGGTGAAGCGGTGATCGAAGGTTCCCAATTCGACCCATTGACCGGCCTGATCGAGAAACTGCCAGCGAGCCACGGTTCGAATGGTAGTGGGGTCCGGCACGCCGGCGAACTGCGCCTCGAGCGCACTGTGGGCAAAGGGCCGGATGGAGAACGAAAGATCAACGCGTTCGACGTCGTCACCAAAGGCTGTTTTGCTACCGAAGTAGAAGGCGTCCCCGTAGGCTGGCCTGCGTCCGAAGGGGAGATACGGCTTGGATGTGTCGATCGGCTCGGAGTTGGTAAAGGCAGCGTCGAACTGTGTGACGGGGGTGACAGGCGAACCGGCGGCGGCTTGTGCAGCGGCGATGACCGGCGTCACGAATCCGGCAGCGAATGGTCCGTCGAAGCGAGCGGCCAACCACACATCCTTGATTCCGTTGATCTCTCTTTCGGCGGCTCCGGTCAGGGCGTGGAAGGTGAAGGTGAATTGAGATGGGGCAGGGTTACCGGGGGTGACAGGGACGCCGACAGCAACCCAGTCCTTGGCATGCTTGTCGAAGCGCAGCCAGGTGATTCCAGAGGCTGGAAACGAGCCGCTCGCAAGCGTCAATGTGATGGTGACATCAGCGGCGTCGGTGCGCCCGAACAACGCCGCGCTGCCGAGATAGAGGATATGGTTTACCTGGCGGAGCCCCGGTTCTGACTGGCTGAAAGCCGTAACCGGCACTGCGCCGGCCAGGGCAGCGGATGTGGGCGGCTGCGGCAATATCGTGTGAAGGACATATTGATTGGCGGCCGGCAGAACAGAGACGACGGCGTCGAGCCTTGCGGGTGTAACAAAGAACGGGTTTTTTGTTTCAAACACACGAGCGTCGGATGTTTGTGTCTGTGTGGTTGCAACCTGAGTCCCCTGGGGGACCTCACCGCCCTGAAGGGCCCGTTTGGAGAGGAGGAAAGTAACGGGAACGCCGGCCGGCGCTCCAGGGAACCGCTCGACTCCAGTCATTTCGAGGAAGGCGAGAAAGTTTTTCTCGGGAATGCGGTTCAGACGTTCGAGGAGAAGTTCGGCCAGCCGTCCGAACAGATCGATGAGCCGCCGGCCGGGATCGGTGGGATCAGGAGCACCGGCCCAGCCGGGTGTGTACTGGGTAGCGAGGAGTAGCGCGGCGTTGGACACGTCGGTGCGGGTTCGCCGGTCAAGCTTGGGATGCAGCACGCGAACCCTCCTTCAGATAGAACGGATAGACCAGGTTGAACTGGCTATTGGTGGCCCGGACACGATAGTCGATGCTGATCTCCAGCACACCGTTGCGGGGATCGGGGGCGGTGGCGGTTACGCGCAGCACGTCAATGCGGGGTTCCCAAGTGGTGAGAGCTTGTGTGACGTAGTGGGCAGCGAGAGCACTGGTGGAGGAGTTGCGTGGCGCAAAGACGAGTTCGCGCAGCCGGCTGCCGAAGTCGGGCCGCATGACACGCTCTCCGCGCGCGGTTCCGAGGATGATCAGGATGGACTGCTGGATCTTATCCTCCTCGGCGGCATAGGGCAAGCGACCGGGAGATGGCTCGACCGGAAACCCCCAACCGCGTCCCAGGAATTCCTTACCCATGTGATTCCCTCCTATTGAATGGGCCCAATGATAGGCACGCCCGTGACGAGGTGCGCCTCTGAGGCGACGACGAGCCTGGCTCCTGCATCGAAGGCATCCGCCAGTTTGCCGGCCTTGTCGCGATTACTTCCTCCACCGGAATCGGAGAAGATGGCGACCAACGCCGGAATCAATGCAAAGTTTCCGGGCACCGCCGTGGCGCCGGCCGCGGTCGGCCCAGCCCAGGCGATGGTTTGCCAGAAGACCATTACGCCCCCTGCCATTGCAGGGGCAGACGCCTGGGCCTGCATTGCCGTGAGAGCCCCGGTGAAAGCTCCGATGAGAATGGGCAAGCCGGCTGATATGTTTACCGGGAGGCTGGCGACCGAAGTCATGGCTCCGCTGGCGTAGTTGTGATAGGCCTGCGCCCACTGCAAGCCCGCCTCGGCTGACGAGGATGGTTTGCTATCGAAGATCTTCGCTAACGCATCGGCAAGTGTGGATTTGTTCAATGCCATTGTTACTCCGTCTTGTGTTTGGTACTGACGTGAGTACCGGAGACCATGGGTTGCGCCGGAGGGCCGGATGGACCTACGCCGGTGGGGTGCGTGTGCTGATTGAACAACTGCAGGAGAGCGTTACCGAGGACAAGGCCTTCCGACGATCCTGAGGACCCGATCTGAACTGCTGCGCTGTCGATCACAACGCCCGACGAAGACAGTTCGATCCGATGGCTGGCGGACTGGTCGACAATGATGATCTTTTCAGCTCCCGGCGTGTCGTCCAGCGTGATCTCATGGCCGCTGCGGGAGCGTATGACGCGCTTGTGATTATCGGCGTCGGAGCCGTGGTCCGGCGGGGGATCGGTGGCGTTCCAGAGAGAGCCCATGACGAAGGGGAAGCGCACATCGCCGTGCTCAAAGGCGACGAGGACTTCGTCGCCCACTTCGGGGCGAAAGACCATCCCGCGCGAGGCGCCGGCCATTGGGGTGACCACTCTCGCCCAAGGGCTTTCGGCATCGTCATCGAGCCACGGGTAACGAACCTTCACGCGGCCGAGTTCCCCGGGATCGCCTGTATTGGTAACGACGGCGGTGGCGACGCCGTACATCTTGCCGTTAGTGGCCGAGTGCGTCAGATCGGCGCCCATCAGTTCAGCGACATTCATGATGAGTTCCTCTGGGCGTCGAAGCGTGTGACGTAACCGATGTCCGGAGACAGACGATGCTCGGACTTGACGATGTAGTGGAGCCCGTTGAAGCGGGTCCCCAAGCCGCGCAAATCGACAGTGGCGCCCGCACGAAGAGCGGGGTTGCCGACGGCCTCGCCTTCACCGGAAGTCAATTCGATCGCGAGGTCGTTGAAGCGAGCGGCGGCAATCTGTTCGGCCTCCTGCTGCGATTCAACGGGAACGTCGACGGTGACTTCGGAGAATGCCCCGAATGCCTCTTCGGCCACTTGCGGCCCGAGCGAAGCGCCCTTCATGCGTGAATTTTCCGAGCCGGCGCGAGCCACGCCGAGAATCGCCTGCTTTGAGGAAGGGTTCCAGCCGCGCACAGCCACTTCGCTCACCTGGCGCGCGGTGGAGAGGCGGACGTTGAACCATTTCAGATCGCGCATGTACTGGAGGGCCACAGCTTCAGCAAGGTGGTTGGCCGCAGGACGGAAGAAGAGTTTTCGCCCGGTGACGAGAACCTCGAACCGGATTCTCTTGGCTCGCTGCATCAGAAAATCGATGTCGCTGAGATTGTTTTGCAACAGGTAGGGATGGACGACAGCGCTGTCCGTGACTTCAGCTTCGAGACCCAGATTGGAAGCGACCATCTCAGCCACCTGGCTGTCTTTCACTTCGGTATAGGTCTTGGTGCGGCGTCCGCGGCGCAGACGGTGGAGGCGGTCGAAGCCCTGGATTTGCAACTGTGCCGCCTGCTCGTTCGAATATTCGACGCGTAAGGCGGTGATTTCGCCGTCGATCAGTGAGGCAGTGGTGTCGCGGTAGCCCAGCTCAATCTCCACCTGGTTGCCCGGCTGCACCTGGTCCGAGTCGATCCATTTCAACTGCTGGTCATTGGAGTTTAGAGCGTTGACTTTGATTTCAAAGCGATCACCGCCCTCGACATACTGGCAAACCACAACTTCGAGGACATCGGCATCGAGGTCAGGCGGGATGTTGGAGCCGTTGATCCGGATGCGTCGCTCGGGTGTTGTATTCTGATCGGGCATAGGTTCAGACGATCTGCGGTATTGTCAGGACTTGTCCGGGCGCCAGTAGACGCGGGTTGTCGAGATCATTGCGGTCTGCGATGGGCCGCCAGAGGCGCGCGTCGCGATAGAACATGGCGGCGATGCCGCTCAATGTGTCCCCCTGTTTCACCACGTAAGCCTTGGTGTGGTCGGGCGAGTGCGGTTCGTTCTGCTGCAGCTCCTCCTCGGGCAGCGTATATTCGAGAAACACGGCGCTCAATTTGGCGCGGACAGGCGTTCCGTCGCCCTGAAACAACACGAACTGCTGCTTGAGCGATTCGAGCACTCCGACGAAAGGGAAGTCGGCGTGTGGCCCGCCGGGCGCAGCCTGTCCCCAGTTGAGTGTGACTTTGGGAGGACGGTGCACTTCGCGGTTGAAGACCAGCAACCCGGCGATCTTGCTGGTGAACTCGCGCACATCGGACCGGTCCTCATAGGTATCGAAGAACAGCTCCATGCTCAACTTCTTCCGTTGGCCTCCGGTGTATTGGAGCTCGGGCTTCTGTCCCATACGATCCTGGTCAGTCCACTTGGAAGCATCTTCGATGGAGTACTCGGTGGGATTGAAGAGCACGGCGAACTCTTCGCCGGAATCCTCGTTGCGAATGCGCAATTTTTCGAGCCTGCCGCTCATCGGGTGCGGCCTCCGAGCCGCTCACGTTCGAGGATGATGTTGTTGTAGAGATCGGATTGGACGCGTTCGCTGAGGCGGCGGCTGAACCCGGATTCGGATCGAAGCTTTTGCGCGACCTCCTGTTTCACGGTTCGCTCCACGGTATGTGTGAGCGCTTCCCGCAGCGTTTTCTCCATGTGCTCAATGGACGGCGTCCCGGCGGTGACGCGGTTTGCCGGCGTGCCGGCCAACGGGCGCGCCTGGGGTGTGAACACTTCCGTGCGCCCTGCGCGATGGGCGCGCGCAACGGGCAGCGGCATCGCTCGCATGGCGCCCACCCGGGCAGGAAAGACGATCGTTGCCGGAGGCCGTACCTGGGCCGTGCGAAACGCGGCTTTGCCCCAGGCCGCCAGGCGCTGAATCACCGCAAAAGAATGACGGGTGTCCCGATGGCGGAGTGTTGTCTCTCGCATCAGGCGGATGGTGGTCCGCAGCGTCCTGCTGTGCCTTTCGAAATCGGTGGACCGGAGGATTCCGCCCAGCCTCACCGTGAGATGACGCCAAGCCACTGAGGAGTGGAATTCATGGCTGCTCCCCCAGTGCCGCGCGGTGCGAACCACATGGTGGCGCGTCTGAAGCAGGACGGCGGTGGATTGGCGGAAGAACCGCTGCATGGTGAGGAGCGATTGCAGGCGCGTGATGAGACGAGGACGCACACCCGTGCCGGGCTGAAGCGTGGTGACTGTCTTCAGCAGTTGATGAAGGTGACTGGTGAAGGCACGGGTCACAGACACGGTGGACGCAGGCCGGGTGTCACCGGCTGGATGGTGGAGACGGATCCTTTCGACGGCGAACGGTTGATCCTGCCGGAGGAACGCCATGGTGACGCGAGTGATATTGGTGAGAGCAGTGCTTTGCCAAGCCATTTGCAGGCGGGCGCACGCCTGGAGGGATGCGAGTAGATACACTCCACCGAGATGCCGGCGGGTCAATGTGAGCGAGGCAGCCGGTGTGTGCACACTGCGCCGCCGCGGGGAGCGGAATACATATCCGCGGACGCGGCCTAATGTCGAGTTCCAGCAGGGTGGTGGCCGAAATGCTCTGGCCGTCATGCCTCTTCCTCCTCTTCCGGGGCGCGCGCGATACGAGCTTCCCGAATCAACTCCTCGGCGACGGCGTTGCCGTAGGAATCCTGAATCATTCGCAATGTGGAGGCGCGTTGCTCGGCGTCGGGAGCAGAGAGCAACTGACGGCGCAGCGCCGCCCGATCCACGGTGGGCGATCCAGGCGGGTTCTCTGTGCCTTCCGTGGGAGTTCTTGTGGGCGGATGGGCCGCGGGCATGTCTTCCTCGAGTTTTTTTGCGCGGCTCAATCGTTCACCTCCATGGCGACCCAGGAGTAGTAGCGGCCAAAATCGGCCTTGGAGTAGGTTCGACCAATCTTCTGCAACTCGCGCCTGGCAGCGAGAATCAACTGCCGCATGCTTACCTTGCCACTGTCGCCGGCGGCGAGGAAGGCAGCATTCAATGCGATGTTCTTGATGTTGCCGCCGGCGAGCTTGAACTGACGCGCGAGGAATGCGAAGTCGACATCAGAGGCTAACGGAGTTTCGGCGGGAAATACTTTCCGCCAGATCCGTTCGCGATCGGGCGGCTGTGGAAACGGGAACTCGACCACGTAACGCAAGCGGCGCATGAAAGCCGCATCGAGGTTCGATTTCAGGTTGGTGGCGAGGATCACGACACCCTCAAAGCGATCCATCCGCTGCAGCAGGTAATTCACTTCGATGTTGGCGTAGCGATCGTGCGAATCCTTTACCTCAGTGCGCTTGCCGAAGAGGGCGTCGCACTCATCGAAGAAGAGTACGCCGTTGGTGGATTCGGCTTCATCGAAAACTTTACTGAGTTGCTTTTCGGTTTCGCCGATGTACTTGCTGACGATGCAGGAAAGGTCAACGGCATAGAGATCCAGGCCCAGGTCACCGGCGATGATTTCAGCGCTCATCGTCTTGCCGACTCCCGAAGGGCCGGAAAAGAGCACGCAAAGGCCAGAGCCAAGCGCCAACTTAGCCTCAAAGCCCCAATCCGAATAGACGTGGGTGCGTTTGCGGACTGCATTACAGATTTCCGCGAGGTGGGCGTTCATGTCCGGGGGCAGAACCAAGTCGTCCCACCCGCGGCGCGGGGTAATCTTGCGTGCGAAGCGATGAAGCGCGTGGCGAGAATTCTCGCGGCAGCGACGCATGAGCGCGGACGCCACATCGGCACCGGTGATGCCTCCTTCGAGAACGCGGCGGATTTCGAGTGGCGTGAATCGGAAGCAAGACGCCAGTTGGCCGACGACATTTTCGGTGAGGGTCACGCCGGAGGCTTCGAGTTCATTCCGCCACAGTCCGGCGCGCTCGGCGGCATCCGGACGGGGAATCTCGAAGCTCGCGACCGGCAGCGACACCACTTCGCAGAGCTCTTCAACGGGAGAGGTACCGGTGAGCACAATTCCGGCCGTCTGGTTTTCCTTGAGGAAACTTTCGATGGCGAAGCGTGCCCCAATCGCCGATTCAGCAAGCAGGGCTTCGCAGCGGCTTAGTTCGAGCAAGCAGCCATGGAGGCGCGCGTCGCGGCGGATGGCGCGCAACAGGTCGCCAGTAACCGCTCCCGCACCGAGCCAGGCGCGCAGGTCCACTCGCATCAACCGGACGCGCACGCGTTGGGCGAACGCCTCAACCAGCGCGGACTTGCCGCAGCCCTGAGGGCCCCAGAAGTAGCAGACCGGCAGCGTTCCGCTGGATTGCAGGCGGGCCAGCAGTTCGGTGACGATGCCGCGATGCCGGTGATAATAATCCGCCTCAGGGAGCGGGGTCTCCGGCAGAAGCAGCGAGACGAATCCGTTGATGAGGTTGTCGATGCGATCTTCGCCCATCAGGTAGTCCGCCACCGTCTCGCTGACAAGCGGTTGACGGGCAGGAAACGGCATATCCTCGCGTCCGGCGCCGTGAAGCAGGCGCTCCCGCACCAGCAAGCCATCGGGAGAGAACGTGGCGCGGGATGCTGCAGCGCGTCCATCGAGGCACAACTCAGCGAGCAGTTGGATGGTGGGGCGGCGCCGCGAAACGTCGTTCTGAATGTATGCGTAATAGCGTTGGAAGCGGAGGTCGATTTCGGGTGCGAGCGTGAAGAGAAGGACGCGCACCTCGCCGGGGCTGAGATCGAATTTCCGGGCGAGGCGCGGCAGACGGAGTTCGATACCGCAATCCTCGGTTTCGGCGAGGCGGAGGTCGAGCTCCTCGCGGATGCGGGCGGCCCGGCGCTTCAACTGAATTACCTGTTCGTCGTCCGGGACGTGCGGGTTCCCGGGCTCTTCGGCGTAGCGTGCAATCTCCGCCTCAGAGACATACATGCCCGCGAACTCATCAAATTTTTCCTGTCCTCCGCGTCGTCTGGACAGTTCGAAAGCGCGCCGCCGCAGCACAAGTTCGACCCACTGCATTTCCGCTTGCAGATGCTCAGCCGAATTCGTGAATGCGGAAAGGGCTTGGTTCGTCATAGCTGTGAGTACCGATTGATGCGGACAGTGACGCGGTCGGGGGTGACTGCCGTTTCCGAGGGTACGAGCACGACGCGCACTTCATAGGCGACCGACAGGCGGTAGGGACTTTGCAGGGCATTCCAGATGCGCGTGAGGTCTTCCAGTTGCAAAGGAACCAAGACGATGGCAATTTGTTCCACGGTAAGGCGCAGGGATTCAATCAGAGCAGGGCCCACGAGCAGTGAATGGTCGTGGAGGATGCGCATGGCATCGCCGAGCACGTGATGAGCGCTCAACTGATCGTTCGCATAGGGGGTGAGGAGGTAATAGAGGTTGAGGGCGAGAGGGGGGAATCGCAAATCTCCGTTCTCCCTGGTACGCCAGTGCTGGTTCTTGGCGTAAGGATTTTCGAGCACCTGATAGAGGTAGATATTGATTCGGGCGGTGTCGTTATTGCCCTGCAAACGCAGGTCTGCCGGCGAGTCCAACGACGGTGTGAGATCGAGCAGCAGATCGTTCAGCATCTGCGTGACGTCCCCGACAATATTGACAGCGCTCGGCATGGCTTCCTCAGATCATCTCCAGACCCTCGCAGGCGATCTCCAGCGCCTCCACTGCTACGGTGCTGGAATCAGCCTTCATCTCAGGTCCTGTCCATTTCACGGGGAATGCACGGAACAACCTCCAACGCTTCAGCTCTTCGCCCCTTTCGTCGCGAAGGACGATGGCAAGGCGGTCATCGATGTCGTCGCCGGCATCGAACGGGCGGAGATGTGGATTGACGGCCGAGTCAAACGATCCCGTCATGACGTCGAGGTGCCAGTTGTAGAGGGCCGCGGAGGTGGAGCCGGCCACCATGCCGCGCTTGAGTGTGATGTTTGACACGGCGCCGCGCTCGGGAAACTTTAATGGGGATGTGTTGCGGCCACCCTCTGGATACTCGAACACCTTGGTTTCGAGTTGAAGGCCAGTGCATTCCTGAAAGCCTCCCACCTGTAATGAGCCAAGTTCGAGCAGGAAGCGGAAACTGGGGAAAGGATCGTCTAGTCTGCGCATTTCAGATCTCCTCCTCGATCAGGTGTACGGCATCGGGTGTGCGGCGGGCCGTCAGTACGATGAACTCCGCGGGAGCGTTCAACGCCAACCCAATCTCGGTGACCACAATTCCCTGGCGAATCTGTGACGGCGGATTGGTCTCTTCATTGCACTTCACATAGAAGGCCTCGCTAGGGCGTGTGCTGGCGGTTACGCCTTTTGCGAGGAGGCTCTGCAAGAAGGTGGTCAAGGTGGATTCGATGCGGCGGCACAGCGCCGCATCCGCCGGTTCGAACACGGTCCACAGCATGCGCTGCGAGAGCTGACGTTTGACGGCGAGCAGGGTGCGGCGAATGTTGAGGTGACGATCGTTTGTGCCGACGCTCAGGGTTCGCGATCCCATGAGGTGGATGGCGCCGCCGGTCAGTTTGACAATGCAATTGACGCCAAGAGGGTTCAATACACCGTGCATGCGTCGATCGATGGAAGGAAGAAGGGCTTCGGCGCCTTTCACAAGTTCGTTGGCCGGGGCTTTGTTGGTGCCGAACAATCGATCTGTGCGGGCGAACAATCCGGCGATGAATCCTGACGGCGGAATGACGCGAGTGGTCTGTTCAAAGGTGGTCTGCACCCAGGGATGGAAAGCGGCTCCGAATCTGCGTTGAGAAGCGGAACCGGTGGCATTGGCCCAATCCTCAATAGACCGGAGCGTGGCGTCAGCGGGCGAATCGAGGAGCGCAAAGCGGTCTCCGGCTCGCTGGCAATGAGCGAGCAGGGCGACCTGTGCCGCCGCTGTATCCGCGGGGCTCAGCCGGACGAGATCCGGCGCAGCAACCAGCGTCACATCGTCAATATCCTCGGTAGCTGCCAAGCCGACGCGTGTACCGGGAGGTAATTCCGCGGGGAAGAAGTAGGAGCCGTTGGCTTGATAGCCCGTGTAATAGCGATGATCCATCTGGCCCGGATCGACGCCGCCGGCGAGCACGATCTCCGAAGCGGGGCCGGATAGGATCGGTGTCGAGAAGAGGGCCGGGGGTGTGTCAGCACACAGCAGCGAGGATTGTGCGGCGAGAGCCGTACGGACGAAGCGTGAGCCGGCAGCCGCATTGCCGCTGAGGTTACGGAGGATTTCGCGTGGCTCGCGGTCGCCCTCGCGGAGCACCTCCAGCGTGAAGCGACCGTCGACTGCCACGGTCTCGCCCAGCGGATGCTGCACTGCGAGGTTCGCTGGAAAGCGTAACTGACTCGATGCCGGATCCACGACGGAAGGGGAAGCAGTTTCCGTTGGAGCCACCGCGAGATCTCCGAATCTCACCAACTCGGCCGGCTGGAACCCGTCGATCTGTTCGACAATGGCAACGTCTGCAGCGCCGAAGGCAGTAGGGATGGGGACGGCGGTACGTGTGGCGAACGGCCGCGCACGCAGCCGCAAGCCGTTTCCCGCCGAACCGCGGTCTCGGGTGGCGTAGAGGGTGACCAGCACATTATTGGACGCGTCGCGGAACGCGGCACGGGCTTGTATGAATCCATCACCGCCTCCGCGTAACGGCAGTTGTGAGGAAGCGGCTGTGTTTTGGGGGCGGAAGCGCGGCGCTGCCGGGGTGATCCGCTGCACCTCAATCAACAACGAGATTCCCAAACGGCGGCGCTCGATGTAGTCGCCGAGAGGGACCGAGCCGTTCACGACGAGTTCGACGAATCGCGGATGCGCGGGAACAATCGAGAGGCGGTCAAAGACCTCACGCCGGCCTCGAAACTCGGCTTCGAGCCGGAACCCCGGAGCGAACACGAGGCTGCCGGTAGGGTAAACGGCATCGACTTGAGTGGTGAGGCGCACTTCGCCGGTGGCCGCATTGAGGGCGGCGGGGCCGGTCTGAATCTGCAGGTCCCGGGCTCCGGTGACGCCGCCGGCATTTGTGATTCGCAAGGCACCGCCGGGCACAAGGTCGCTCACGGGATTCACGAATATCTGGGCACCGGCTACAGTAGTTGGCGCCGTCAGGACACCCACAGGGATCATGGCCGCGGTGGATGTGGAGATGCGCACCTGCAGGCGATTGCCCCAACTACCGGCATCGAGTGCACGAACGCGGAGCACATCGGCCGCGAGGTGATCCTGCACGACGGCTTCCGCAGCACGTAGCGGATCCACACGAGGACAGGACGCAGCCGGTGGGACCGCGGTGGCCGTACTGGTGTCGGCGGCCCGCACGACCCAACACTTTTCACCACCGTTGCGAAAGAAGCCGAAGACAGATTCGGCGAGGTATCCATGCGCGACACCACCTCCGAAGATGTCCTCATAGTCGCTCCACACCCGAATCGGCTGCGGTGAATGGAGAGGTCCACGTTCGGCGATACCGACGAACGCCGTCACCGCGCTTTCCAGCGGCAGGCGAGGCGCTTCGTCGCTGCGTCGCAGGTATACTCCGGGCGCTGTCAGGTTCGGTTCCAACTCTGGTTCTCCTGATTCATCTCCTCGTTAATGCGGGCGATTTCCGTCACCCAGCGGCGTCGTTCCGGATGCGGGAACTCAAAAATCTCGTCGCGAGTCCAGTGAAAGTGATAGGCGATGTAGGCTACCTCCTGATGCAACTGCTCCAGGGGGTAGCTTAGGATTCCCCCGTTCCATTCATCTCCACCTCGAAGCGGGCGTTGCAGGATGGACAGATTGCCGGATGCATTGCTTTTCCGTTGCTGTTGATCTGGTTGTAGAAGCTCTGGAGATAAGAGAGGTCGGAGGCGAACAAGTTCTCGACTACAGCGGGATTGACATCCCGCACCTCTCCCAGACGTGTGATGACCCGCGAAAGCAGGATGACGATGTGATATGCCTCGTTGCGCTGGACACGAGGATCCTGGAGCGGCAGAATCTCATCCTTAGCGTTAGCCAGGCGCATCATGCCTGCCCGGTGCAGGTTGCCGTCCTTGTCGACGAAGCCTTTCGGGAGGGTGAATTCGAACTCAGTCTGAAGCATCATCCGAGCACCACTCCTTCATGGCAGATCTCCAACTGTTCGATGGCGATCTCGCTGGCGCCTGCTTTCAGGTCCGGACCCACCCATTTCGACGGCCATGCGTTGCGGAGGTTGTAGCGGACGCGCTCCACACGCTGTTCGTCGAGGAGAATGATCGAGATATCGATGCGCTGGATGTCGCCGTTCTCGACCGAAGCTCGCCAGGCGCGGAGGTCCTGATCGGGCGAGGCGACCACTCCGCTCTTCAGGGTGACCATGCCGAATTTCTTGAGGCCTGGCAGTTTGCGATTGGTGATATCATCGGCGCCGGTACGGTAGTCGATGACATCGGTCTCGGAGTTGAGCCCAGTGACTTCGGAGAATCCGGCGCGGAGTAGCCCGCCGGATTCCAAGAGAAAATTAAAGCCGCCGAGCGGATCTTCTGGTCGTCGAGGCATTGCGGATCTCTCCCTTCAAAAAGAACTTGTCTACTCGGAAACGTCGGAGCCACCTTCGAACTGCTCGATACGGAAGATGACGAACTCCGCCGGCTTCGATGGGGCAACACCGATTTCTGTGATTACTCGTCCGATGCGAACCGATTCGATCGGATTGGTTTCGGCATCGCACTTAACGTAGAACGCTTCCTCCTCGGTGACGCCGACGAGCGCTCCAGCGAGCCATTGGAGGCGGAGGAAGGCCGAGACGTTGCGTTCGATGGACTTCCATAGGAACGGGTCATTCGGCTCGAAGACAGTCCACAGCGTACTTTCTTCGATGGATTCCTCAAGGAAGAGGAAAAGGCGCCGGACGTTGAGGAGGCGCCACTCGGGGTCACTGCTCACGGTGCGAGCGCCCCAGATCACATTGCCCACACCGGGGAATCGACGGATGACGTTGATGCCTCGCGGATTGAGCATCTCCTGGTCGGGATGGCTAAAGGCTGCGGCGAGGCCCACGACGCTTGCCATGCGGCCGTCGACGACGCCCGCGGGCGCTTTATGTACGCCGCGCAATTCGTCGGTGCGGGCGTAGCGGCCAATGACAGCGCCCGACGGCGGGATTCGGATCACGCCACCATCGCGAGGATCTATGACATCGATCCAGGGGGTATAGAGGGCTCCGTATTTGGAATTGAAGGCGTTGCCGCCCGCGTAGGCCCCCTGAGCCTGTTTGTAGTTCAGGACTTCGAGTGCGGTGGTTGCCATCTCCGGGGGATCGGCCACGTAGAAGCAGTCCATGCGAGCTTCACAATAGGCCATGCCGAGCACGTGCACCTGGCGATCGACGGCGTCCGGTATGGCGATGATGTTGACCTCATCGATGGTGTCGAGGGCGTGCAACCCCGTTGATGCGGCAGCGTCCCCGATATAGTCGCTGGTGGCGAGCGAAGTCAGGCCATCAACGCCACCGGTGAGGGCAACGGGAGTAGCGGCGGGCTGCGGTCTGCGTGCAGCCGCCGTCAGCGCCGAGCCGGAAGGGATCATGTCAGTGACACGAATGAAGGTTGACAGTTGCTCGACGATGACTGGGGCGTAGCGAAGCGAGAGCGGGTCCATGGAGAGGTTGAGCAACCGCTCCACCTGGGCGCCCGATTGAAACACCGTTATGGTGAACAGATCGGGGGCCACGAGGGCGATGGTAACGGTTAGTGTGTTCCCCCAGGCGCCCGGAGACGAGGCAGCGACGCGAAGCGCGTTGATGGGGTCGGGATTCTGGAACGTACTGCCGCTGGCAACGGCGGCGGGAGCCGTGGGAGCGGTGTAGTGGCTGGTTCTTACGATCCAGCAGGACGATCCGCCCTCATCAAAGAACGCTTTTACGGCGAAAGCCAGATAGCCGTTGTCGATTGGCCTGCCGAAGATGCGCTCGAATTCGCCATAACTATTCACAGCCGTCGCGACGGCAAGAGGTCCGCGCTCGGCGTGACCGACGAATCCGCCAACTGAAGTCCCAACGCCTTGGATGGGCTTGATACCGCTTGATTGCTCTTCGATAAAGACTGCCGGCGAAAGATACTCAGCCATTTTCTTCTCCTGTTAACCTACGCGGCCCGCGAATTGACGGATACGGAAGACGACGAACTCGGCGGGGCGCGATGGGGCCACGCCGATCTCGGTGACGACCTGGCCGGCGTCCACCACTTCGGGCGGATTCGTTTCGGCATTGCAGCGTACAAAGAACGCCTGCTCCTCGCTGTCTCCCACCAGCTTTCCTTCCAGCCACTGAATTCGGAGGAAGCCCTTGATGGTGCGCTCAATGGTCTTCCAAAGCGACGGATCATTGGGTTCGAAGACTGTCCATTGCGTGGAGACCTCGATGGAGCGTTCCAGGAAGATGAACAAACGACGGATGCTCACCTGTTGCCACAGCGGATCGGCCGATATGGTGCGCGAGCCCCATACGACGATGCCCTCACGCAGATTTCGAATCGCGTTGATGTTTTCGGGATACAGGATGTCGTTTTGTCCGCGAGTCACCATGTGGGCAACGCCGGCAGCAACGCTCAAGATGCCGACGTCGGTACCGGCAGGCGCCTTGTGAACGCCGCGCCGGACATCGCTTCGCGCGAAAACGCCGGCCACCGCACCGGACGGTGGAACACTGAGGCGCTGATTCGTGACGGGGTGGCCGACACGAAGCCAGGGAAAATAGATCCCCGCATAGGAAGAGCTGAAGTTGCCGCGGAAAGTGCGGACTGCCTGCACCTGGTCTCCAGAGGGCGGAGGAGGATCCATGATGTAGAACATGTCCCGCCTGCCGTCCACGTAGGTTATGATTGCCCCCGTGAGATTCTGCTGGTGTGTGAGAGGAAGCGGAATGGCGGCCGATGTAATTCGAGAGGGTGGAACGACGAGGATGCTGGCGTCTTCGATGGGGTCCAAGGCGTGCAACCCGTTGCGAGCCAAGACACTCCCGGCGAAGTCGGTAACGGAGAGATTGGCAAGGCCGTCACTGGCTGAACCCGCCAAGGCCGTGAAACCTACATTCGGCATCACGATGTTGTCCGCGGTGGCGGCGCTCGGTTCGGTGGCGACAATGTACTCGGAGGCTCCGCTGTCGGGTCCCAAGCGGTCATTGACGTAGTCGGCGGTATTGGTGGCGGCCAAGGAGAGGTTGCTGTGAGACTCGATGACGTCGCCGTTGAGACGGACTCGCAGGCCGAAATCGCGGGCGTACACTGTTGTTCCCGTTTGGGGCAGAGTGGGCAGGGCAATTGGTGTGGCGACGGGGGCGATGACCGCGCGGGTGATCGGCGTTCCGCCCGAGGTTGTCTGCTCCACGGAGAGCACAACGACAAGAGCTGCATCCACGACAAAGTGCAGAGCGCTTCCTGGGGAAAGCCCTGCCACGCTGGTGAGCACCATGGCGCCGGAGGCGGGTGGATTGGCGGTGTTGAGATTGAGCGCCGCCGCAAGATTGGTGGATGTGGCGGCGGAGAAGTCCGGAGTGAAGGCGACGGCGCCGGTGGCGATGGATGCAGTCGAAGGAGCACCGCTTTGGAGCAGCGGCCCGGCGAAATCCACTGAGTTTGTCGTGGTGTTCACGCTTCCCACCACGCCGGCGATCTCATGGACGAGGTAGAGAACGGAACCGCGGACCACCTCGGTGTTGCGCACCAGGTCGATGGCTGTCGCATTCCCAGCGGCAATCGAGGAGGCCAGGCGGAGTTGGAAGCGGCTGCTCGAAATCACCTCTACTTGCAGGGCCGTTCCCCATGTTCCGGGACTGATGGCGGCTACCTGGAGTGCGTTGGCCACGGCGGCGCCGTTCAGTTGCTGGCCTGGAAAAGTGGCTGTAGCAGGCACGGCGGTCAACGTAGTGGGATCAGAGATGTTGTTGTAGTGAGCGACGCGAACCACGTAGCAACGCGTTCCACCGAGATCGAAGAAGTGGCGCACGGAGTAGTAGAGGTAGTGTTCGCTCGAGCCGGGGATGATAGGTATGGGTCCGCCAAATCGTTTGACAAACTCGGCGAAGCTGGTGACGAGGGTTGCGCGGCCGACGGGGCCGCGTTCGGTTACACCGACGAACGCCGCGGTGGAGGTGGAGACGCCGGCGATAGGCCGGGCGCCGGTTGAACGTTCCTCCACATATACGGCAGGAGCGAGGTAGGTTGGCATGATTACTTGGCCTCCTTTACGGTTCGGTCAGCTTCCATGGCAGGAGAGGAAGACTGGTCGGCTTCGCCGGACGCGGGCGCCTCACCGGCAACGGCGAGCGGGTGTCCCTCCTCGACTGCCGCAGGCTGATGAGCCGCTGGGGCCAGCCTTTCCGGCTTTGCACAAACGACCAGGCCGCTCTGCATGAGCCGGCGGAGTTCGACACCGCCCGTCCAGGTCTCCGGCATTTCAAGCGACTCGCCGGGCGCAAGGCGCAACGTTCCGTTGGGCGATCGAAAAAGCAATGGCCGGCGGCAGCAACTTCGAATCACCATCGCGGGCACGGCGTCCTTTGCCGCAATTTTCGGTTCCTGTTTTTTTTCCACCACGCGACCTCCCTTCATCCGTTAGCTCCTCACGAGGGATACGATCTGAAATGTGCGCGATCCCGGTTGGACGGAGACCGCGATGGATTGTGACGCATACGAGGCGAGCGAAACATTAGCCGTCAACGAAGTAATTGGCGTCGCCTGTTGGTAATAGAAGACAGCGTTTCCCCGAGTGTTGGTCTCGATGGAGCGGGCGGCATCGGTACCCAACAGGAAGGGTGTAGTGTTGGCTGGCGGGGGTGGGGCAGGCAGAGCAGCCTGAAAGAGCACTACGCCGCCGACGTTGACCGTCGTGAGGGGGGCTCCGTTGACGTGGGTGATTCTTATTTGCGCTCCCTGGAGGGGTCCCGCTCCGGCACTATCGACGACCTGTAAGGCCGCCAGGGTGGTTCCAGCAGGAAACGCATAATTAGGACCAGGCCGGCAAAGAACACGACGGCTGCGAACGATGCGAAGCGCCTGGCCTGGCGCGAGCCCGGCGACGGCGGCGAGTTCCGCTTCCTGAACGTCAACGCCTTCGACGGCCGCGGCGAGTGTGGTGGAGAACCCATTCTCTCCGAAGACGGCAGATCCAGTAGCAATCGATGGGAGGAAAGGTATGGTTGCAAACTCAACACGGTTGCCGTTCACCAAGGTAATCAGCACCTGCAACTCGTCTTCGCCGGGGGGTGCAATCTCGAGTGCGCCGGGTCCTGGCCATCCCAACTGGAGTGTGCGTGAAAGGAATTCCGTGCCGGCCAGCTCGACTTCGTAGTTCGGTACAGAAGGCGTCAGGTCGGCAAAGACAAAGTTACCGTCCTCTTTCTGAATGGCGCGGCGGTGGTGATTCCGTAGTGCGGCTCTGAACCGGCGAGGATTCAGATCAATGCGCGTCAACTCGTCAGCGGCGCGGCCGAACAATGACAGTCTGGTCTCACGGTCTTCGAAAGGCATCAGGGTCACCCGCCAACCCTTCCGAAGTCCCGGGGGCGCGCCGACGATTCCACCGTGGCGGCCAGTTGCTCCGGAGACAATTCGCCCAAACCGTCGACGCGCAGCTTGAACTGCAGGAGTACGGCGTCGGCCCCGTCCTGCCGCAAGGCAATCACCCTCAGTTGCGGCGTCTCGCATAACAGATCAGTACCCTCCGCCACGAGCGAGCCTGTGGGAAATGAAGTGATGACAACCTCAGCCCCGTGTGACTTGGCTACCTCGCGCCATTGCCGCAGCGTTCCGTTTGCGGCGCTCACTTTAAAGCGCTCACTCGAAAGCGCCGCGAAGACGATGTCCGCGAGCATTGCCGGTAGATTCCACAGGAGGATCGAAACACTCAATGCCGTTAGCCCCTCTGGCTTCATAGAGGATTGTAAGAGCAGTTTGGGGAAACGCGAATCCACCGAAGGATGCATAAAGGATTCTGACGAGGATCTAGATCTTTTGATCCACACAGTCTTTAGCCGAACTGCTTCCGCAAGGGTTGCCGTCGTGGATAGAAAGGAATGCGTGTGCTACGAGGACAGGCGGACTCTTATTGAGGACCACGCGCAAAACGGAGCCCGCCCGCGCCTTGATGCGGACGCGTGTTCCTTCGGTATCGGCGGCGCGGAGCGTGCCCTTTGCGCTTTTGAGGAACTCGCCCGCACAACGCGCCGGGTCTACAGGCGGAACACGAGTTCCTAAGCATACTGGAGGACGCCCCGGCCTGTGCGGGCTTTTGAGGACCACGCGCAAAACGGAGCCCGCCCGCGCCTTGATGCGAACGCGTGTTCCTTCAGAACTGGCGGCGCGGAGCGTGCCCTTTGCGCTTTTGAGGAACTCGCCCGCACAACGCGCCGGGTCTACCCGCGGCACACGAGTTCCTCAACATGCTGGGGGACGCCCCGGCCTGTGCGGGCTTTTGAGGAACGGGAAGGAAGAGGCTATCAGGCGGAGGCGTTCCAGCGGCGATACATAGCAGCCGCTTCCGACCGGCTGCGGGCGGGTAACTTCTCGAGCAGATTGTGGATGTGGTTCTTCACCGTGGCGACTTCGATTCCCAAGTGGGTGGCGATTTCCTTGTTGGAAGAGCCCTGTTCCACCTGGCGAAGCACTTCGATTTCCCGCGGTGTCAATAGTGGCGCGGCGGAGGCATTCCGGGATTGCGCCGCCAATTGCCCGACGCGCTTCATGAGCAGATAGGCAAAGTTGGAAGAACAATGCAACTCGTCGCCGGCAGTGGCCTCGATGATTCTGCTGAGCGAGTCGGTAGCGGACTCCCTTGTCACATATCCGTGAACCCCGGCCTCGGCGCATGCCATCAGATCGCTCTCTGTATCTGGAACTGCGAGCAGCACGGGCTTGCACGAGGGCACACTTGTGGCGAGGTTGCGTACGGCGTCGAGACAGCTTTCCATCGACCAGTCGAGTACAACGACATCGGGCCGGGTGTTTGCGCACACTTCAACCGTCTGTATTGCGGTGGCCGCCAAACCGACGACGCAGATGCGGGCATGATCCCTTAGAATCAGCGCGATGCCTTCTCTATAGAAGCGCGCGGGTGCAGCGATAACGATTCTAATCATCGAGATACTCCGAGCATTCTGTTCGACTCTCGCGGAAGGGAACCGGCTGTTCAGGCGAACAATCACACACTTCGCATCCAACCGATAGCCCTAGGTTGCCCATGGCCAGGAGTCATGAAGCCACTTTGGAGATTAGTGCAGGACGATAGAAAACCGTTTCAACACTCGTTAAGAAATCGAGCGGGAGCTATTGGAGTCCACAGCCGATGGGGTGACCAGCGCAAGCCGCCAGTCAGTCACGCCAGGAACAGTACCATGAGTACGTGTAGATCCGTCAGTAGATCTATCTCGGCAAGAGCATCTCAGTTTGTGCTTGACATCAACGAAAAGTAGGTTCTAAATTAAGGCTGTCTAGAAGAATTAGTGTAAGAAGACGTCGTAAGACGCTCTTTCACGTAACCCTCAAGAGGGCGGTAGCATGCCCAGGCACATGCGTTACGTGGTGCCTGCCGATGCCACCGAGTCACGCAGGAAACGTGACTGAAGGCGCCGTCCGCCGTTGGAGAATTTGTCAGGGACATTCCCCAGAACCGCGGCCAGCGCGACGCTCTGCCCTCGCGGTTCGGCATCGCCCGGTATGGCGCGAGAGTGGCATGGTGACGGCAAGCAGATCCTGCGGGCCAACCCATCACCAAAGCCGCCACCGATTGGCGCGCACCCGGCGCAGAACTGGCAAACGACCGGCAAAGTGCAACTTCGGGTAATGCCGCAGGCTTCTCATCGAAGCACTTGCAGCATGATCCGTGCTGCCCGCTCAATTCCGCGGGCGCGACACTCCCCCAGTGCCGAGATCCGCGGCATCCATTGCAGGGCGGCTTCGGAATACGTGTGAGCCAGGGCATGCGCTGTTCCGATGGAGATGTTGACTTAAAGGGCCTCACTGCCAAGGAGGTACCCAGTGAGCAATGATGATCCGGCGCAAGCATGGTACGCGCTAATGGTCAAGTCGCGGCACGAGAAATGGGTTTCCGCCGCACTGCGAGGGAAAGGATATGCGGAATACCTGCCTCTGTATCGCAAGGTGGAGCGGTACAGCAGCGGCACGAAAGCGGTATATCTGCCGTTGTTTCCCAATTACGTGTTCTCTCAATTCGACCCGCACGATCGCCTACCCGTTCTGACAATCCCGGGTGTGTTCTGCATCGTACAGTGCGGTCGTTTGCCCGCTCCAATTCCGGAGAGCGAGATCAAGCAGATCCGTTTGCTGTGCGAATGGAGCGAGGATGTGTGTCCGTGGCCGTTTGGCGAGCCGGGATCACTGGTGCGGGTGGTGGACGGGCCGCTGGTTGGCATCGCCGGCACGCTCATCGCTTTCAAAAGCAAGAACCGGCTGGTGGTGTCCATCTCCCTACTGCAACGCTCAGTGTCGATCAAGATTGACTCGGCGGTTGTCCGGCCACTGCATTTCGGCATGCCGCAACAGCGCATGGCTGTTGGGAGGCTGGCGGGCTAAAGCAGAGGTGCTGAGATATGAACGATTCTGACGCACACCGTATCGTGGTCGAGCGAAGACGCGAGGTACGTTTCGGCATGGATCTGAGCGGCGCGGCTTGGCGTATGGAGCCGCCGTGGCAGTATGCGCGTGGGAAGACGCTTGACGTGAGCCGAAGCGGACTCGCATTCCTGGTCGGCCGTGATGATGCCAGCGCGTTTGCCACCGGTGACACGATCCGCTTCGAGATTGGGGTGTGCGTGGATCTGCCACATGGCGCTGAAGCAGTTCTCCAGGGTGGTGGCACGATCGTCCGAGTGGAGCAAGTACCGGGCTGGCCTCCCCAATCTCTGCTGGGAGTGAGGACCGATATGGTCCGCCTGACGCGCCGGCGTCACGCTGGAGGTGAGTTCGGCGGGCCGGGGTTGGCGCAGGCTTCTTAAATATGAACGATTGGAGCCAAGTTCGATGAAGGCGCTGGAAATTCGACCTGAGTTCAGCCCGCTTTCCATTACGAGAGCGCTGTGGAAACGCAAGCTGTTCCTTGTTGCGTTCTGGATGATGGGGACGGTCCTGATCACCGGGATCGTGTTCAGCCTCCAGCCGCTCTATACCTCCTACGCGGTCATTCAGGTGGAATCGCAGCAAATCCCCGAAGCCTACGTGGCGGCAACGGTGCAAACGCCGTTGGAAGCGCGTTTGGACATGCTGAAGCAACAGGTACTCAGCCACGACCGGTTGTGGGGCCTGATTGAGAGCCTGGACCTGTACCCAAAGTTGCGTGCGCGCCTGACCAAGGAAGAGGTTCTGCGCGTCATGCGCGACGATATTGGAATCAACCTGGTCCGCGGTTGGAGTTCGCGTGGGCCTGGCGCCTTTGAAGTTGTGTATCAGGCCCCCAAGGCGGAGATCGCGGCGGAAGTTGCCAATCGAGTCGGGATGTTTTTCATCAATGAGAACCTGCGTCAGAGAACCGACGAGGCGACGGCCACATCCGACTTTCTGAACCAGCAGTTGGCGGAAGCCGAGAAGCGGCTGCGGGAAAACGAAACGATACTGAAGGAATTTAAGCTCACGCACAATGGCGAGTTGCCGCAGCAGGAAGCGGCGTTGCTGGCTTCGATGAGCCAGAGCCGCACGGAGTTGCTTGGAATACAGGAAGCGTTGGGCCGAGCGCAGCAGAACAAGCTGATTCTGGAAAGCTCGATGGCCTATGCGCAGGCCGTTGTACGCGAGCGGCAGGAAGCGGCGCGACGGCAATCGGAAAACGCGAATGCGCCGGTGGCTGAGGTGACGGTGGCAGTACCCACGGCGCCGGCGGCTCCAACGGAACTGGACCGGGCACTAAGGGAATTGAGTGCAGCACGAGCCCGTTATTACGACTCGCACCCGGATGTGCAGCGGATGATGCAAGAGGTACAGCGGTTGGAGCGCGAGGACGCCGCGCGGCGGGCGGCGGAGAGGCCGGCGGTGGAACGGCAAGCGCAACAAGCAGCGGAGCGGCGTGCGACTCCACCGGCTGCAACGCCTGCGACTCGAGTCCCACCGGAGACCATGGCCGCTGAGAACCTGCGCGTCGAAGAACTGCGCGCCCAACTGAGCGCTGTGACACAGGACATGCTGCACCTGGAATCCCGCCGGCGGCGGGTTCTGGACGAGATCGGCGATGTGCAGAACCGCATTCGTGCGTTGCCCGTGCGGGAACAACAACTGGCAGCCATCACCCGTGACTACGAGACCTGCCGAACGAACTACGCATCCCTGCTGAATAAGAAACTGGCCGCCGAAATGGCGGCAAACATGGAGCGCTGGCAGAAATCGCAGCGTTTCGTGATGTTGGATCAGGCGCGCATTCCGCAGAAGCCGAGCCGGCCGCGGCGGCTTTTGCTGAGTGCGGCGGGTACTTTGTTCTCACTGCTGGCTGGAGCCGCGGTGGCGTTCCTGTTGCAACTGAAAGCGAATCAACTGCTGGGGGAATGGGAGTTGCCGGCGAACACTCCGATCCTCGGGCGGATACCGCGGCTGCAAGATGTTTGAGCGGTTCCATCGAGGTGGTATGGGAAGGATATGGTTCATCAGAATGCTGGCGGCTGGCCTCGCGGCCGCCAGCGCGGCGGGTAGCCAACAGTCGCCTACAGAGGAGAGGCCGGTGGCAGTGAGCAACCGCTACCGCATCGGGCCAGGCGACGTCCTGCAAATCGACGTATGGAAGGAACCGGACGCTTCAGTGCCTTCGGTCACGGTGCGCCCGGACGGAACGATTTCGCTCCCGATCCTGGGCGAGATTCGCATCGCCGGACTGATGACGGTGGATCTTCAGAAGTTGCTGTGTGATCGCTACGGCGAGGTGATCCGCGGAGCACGGGTTACGGTAATGGTGAGAGAGATCAACAGCCAAAAGGTGTACCTGATCGGTGAGGTGCGGCGGGAAGGCCCGATCCGGATTATGGCTCCGCTCACGGTGCTGCAGGCGCTGGCGGAAGCCGGGGGCCTTACCGATTACGCGCGGCGGAAGAAGATTTACATTCTGCGCGTGATGGGGGGCCAAAGGGCGATTCTTCCCTTCGATTACGAAGCAGTGGTGCGGGGCGAAAAAGTCGAGCAAAACATCGTATTGCAGCCAGGCGACACGGTGGTGGTTCCACGTTGAAGTAGAAAGACGGTTCGCTCATGCGATTGTCGATGTTGGTGATAGCGGTGGCGTTTCCTGCTTTCGGTCAGGAGCCAACTTCCGAAGGCGTTCGCCGGCCGGCCAGTGCGGAGATTAACAGCGTTTCGGTGTACGAAGCAGGCTACTGGCTATCGGTACCCAGCACCGGGGGGCTGACTGTTCCCACTGACCCGGTTTCGCTGTTGATGGGGGGAGTAGAGGCGGAAGCGTCTCTGAACCTGCGAGGGCGCCGCGCGGAAGGCACGTTCACCTACCGCGGCGGATATGTGCGCAACCATCGCTTTGAAGAGATGAGCGGTTCGGACCATACGGTGCATTTGGAGTTCCTCTCCGGGCGCGGGCGCCGAACCACGTACCGTTTCGAAGGGGTGGGAGAATCGCGGCTGATCTCGAACATGTTGTTTGCTCCGGCACGCACGCTGACCGCGGCGCAGGAGGCATCCACTCCAGGAGAGCTTTCGGAAGCACTTGGTGGCAACGTGTTTGCCGCGATTGGAGGGTCTCCACTGGAGTTAATGATTAACGGAGCGCGGCGCAGGATGGGCTCGCTGCACGCGCGGGTGACGCACGCGTTGCTATCGCGGCTCGCCGTGCAGGGAGGGATTGGGGTTATTCGCGACCTGCGCACTACTTCGTCGAACCCGCAGTTCACCAGTGGATACCCATCGGTCACGCTGGGTGTGGGAGACGCCGGCATCACGTACTCGCACTCGCCGCGGACACGCCTGATCTTTGCCACTTCCTATTCGAAGTCGTACTCCAGTCAGTACCGGTTCGATATTGAGACGTCGACGTTGGGGGTGGAACGCACGGTCGGCCGAAGGTCATTCGTGCGCGCGGACGGCGGTTATGCTCGCACAGCCTACTTGGGCGAAGTGGAGCGCCCGGGCCGGAATGGATACACAGCCTTCGGCGCGGCCGGGACGAACGCGGGGAACCACACGGTTGCCGCATCGTTCCGGCGCGGAGTGGCCGACTTTCATGGGCTTGGTGCGGATACCACGATCGGGGGGGAGGGCTCCTGGTCATGGAGACGAGCGCGGTCACCACTGGCGCTCGCGAGCAGCCTTGGGTACGAGCGGCTGCAAATCGGAAGTTCGCGAATCCTGAACGCTTGGGTGTACCACGCCACTGTCATCCGCGAGATAAATCCCCACTTCAGCCTGGTCTTCGATGTTGCGTATGCGAATGGAACCAGCGGAACGCTGGCGGACTTCGCCCGCCGCGGAGTGCGGCTCACACTCGTCTGGACCCCGCAGGAAAACGGACGGAGGCGTTGAGCCGAATGGAACGCCCGCACATACTGTATCTGATCGACGTACTGGCCTCGACGCATGGCGGCGCGGAAGGAATTCTGTTGAAGATTGTCAAGATGCTGCCGCAGCGCTACCGCTGTTCGGTGGCTACGTTTTCCCCAAATCCAAGCATCGTTCCCGTCGATCTGTTTCCCTGCCCTGTGCACCTTTTCCCTATCCAACGGATGTACGACTGGCGGGCGATGAAAGAAGCCGCGCGGTTGTATGGGTTAATTCGGCGGGAGCGGTATTCGATCGTGCACACGTTCTTCCCTGCCTCGGATTTGCTCGGAGGCGTGGTGGCCAAGCTGGCCGGGTGCCCGTTGTTGATCTCGAGCAGACGCGATATGGGTCTGTTGCGCTCGTCCGCGCATTGGATGGCTTATCGGGCAGCCCGGGGTATGTACGACCAGGTTCACGCGGTAAGCGAAAGCGTCCGGCTGTTCCATATTGAGCAGGACCGGCTGAATCCTGGGAAGGTCATCACCATTCCTAACGGCGCTGATGTTGACGAGATCGACAAGACTCCGGCGAGCGATTTCCGCGGTGAATTGGGCCTGGCGAGTGTGCCGGTCGTTGTCTCGGTGGCGAACATCCGGCCCGTGAAGGGAATCGACCAATTGGTAAGAACCGCGGCGATCGTGCGCAACTCGGTGCCTGAGGTGCGGTTTCTGGTGATCGGCGCGGTGCAGGATTCGGATTACTTCGCAGGCGTGCAGAAGTTGGCTTCGGAACTGGGCGTCAGTGAGTCGGTGGTGTTTGCAGGGGCTCGCACAGATGTGCCCGGGGTGCTGAAGGGCTGCAACATCTTCTATCTCTCGTCGGTCAGTGAGGGCTTGTCGAACGCGATGCTGGAGGCGATGGCCTGTGCGCTCCCGTGTGTAGCCACGGAAGTAGGTGGGAATGCGGAACTGATTGGAGAACAGCGATGCGGTTATCTGACTCCGAGCAATGATGCGGAGGCTGCCGCGAGGCGCATCATCCAACTCCTGCAGGACCCCGCACTGGCGGTGCGGATGGGCAGGGAGGGCCGCCAGATCGTGGAATCGAGATTCAGCATCAAAGCAATGATGAACCGGCTGACGGGATTGTACGATGCGCTGCTGGAAGGCGCCGGGTCTCACACGGCGGTTCGGAGTGAATCGGAACGCAGGTTCCTAGCGTCATGATCACGCCACTCCTGATACCGAACCCGCTGCTGGTTTCGCCGCCGGATTTGCAACTGCGGATCGATCCCGGGACAAGTTGGCCGGAGGTTGCCGCTGACTGGGCGGAACTGGCTCGGTGTTCGGCGGACAGTTCGTTCTTCACAACGGAAGCATGGGTGGGTACGTGGATGGAGGTGTTTGGGCCGCTGCTGGATGTCACCATCGCGATGTTTCACGCGGCAGAGCAGTTGGTGGGAGCCTGCCTGCTGGTGAAGGGTGCACCACGATGGCCGTGGAAGCCGCTTCGCAGCATTCACGTGAACGCGGCAGGGGAAAGCGCCGCTGACACAACGTACGTTGAGTTCAACAGTCTAGTTTGCCGGAGAGGGTGGGAGGAAGTAGTAGCGCAACGTCTTGCCGGTTATCTGCGGACTCAATCGTGGGATGAGTTGGCGCTGGACGGGTTCGTGCCCGGTGCCGCCCATGAAGCGCTGAAGAGGGCGTTTGCCGCTTACCAGTACGAGGAGTTGCGGCATCCCAGTTACTATGCCGATCTGGTTCAGATTCGGGACTCGGGAGAAACATTCGAGCAGGCGATGGGACGCACCAGCCGCAAGCACCTGCGGCAGAACCTACGCAGCTTCAGACAACTGGGCGAATTGCACCTGGATTGTTCGAGCGGCCAAAGATCCGCGCTTACGATGTTCGAAGAGCTGGCTGAGTTCAACCGGCGCCGCTGGCTGGCGCGCAAAAGGCAGGTGGTGTTTGCATCACCGCACTTTGCGGCATTTCATCGCAGGCTGATCGAGAAGTGCGGCGATGGGGGCGAAGTTCAGTTGATGCGTCTGGCCGCGGGCAATCGTGCGCTAGGCTATCTCTACCATCTGGTCTACGGCCGGAATGTGTACTTCTACCAGTGCGGGTTCGACTACTCCATCGACGACCGGCTGAGTCCGGGGACGGTCGCTGTATCCCGCGCCATTCAGTATTACGCGGATCGCGGTTACAACAGTTACGATCTCCTCTCCGGGGATGCCGGCTACAAACGGCGATTGAGCACTCATTCGCGCCAACTCATCTGGGCGGCGTTTCGCCGTCCGGGTGTGAGAACCGCGCTGATGCGCATGGCTCGCGCGAGCAAACGCTGGCTCGCAGATCGGATCAAAGCGCACTCCTATGACTCAGTGGCCTAGTACAGAAAGCATGACCAAGCCAGAGGAAGCCGGGATAATTTACTCCCACGGCGATCTGGAAGGTTGGGACGTAAGCGCGCTGCGCAACGTGCCTCTGCAAGCGGCTGATGCGATGCTCCTCGTATCGGCGACGACGAAGGATGCCTATTCGGCCGAACAATTCCGAATCATCCGGACGAGAGTCGTGCAGGCACTGAAGCGCCCCTTCGTGCTGGCGGTTTCCAGTCCGAGTGTGGGCGATGGCAAGAGTTTCACCGCTCTGAACCTGGCGGCGGCGATGGCATTGAGCGGGCAAGCGCCGACCTTGCTGATCGATGCGGACCTGCGAAGCAGCGCCCTGCATCGCCGCCTTTCGGTTCAACGATCCCCTGGTCTGGCAGAGATCCTGTCCGGTGCATCGCTGGTTCGGGATGCGATTTTCCGATTTGAAGAACTCCCGTCACTGGCCGTGTTGCCCGCGGGCGAGGAGACAAAAAATCCAACCGACCTGTTCGATTCGCTGCGATGGAGGCGCCTGGCACAAGTGGTGAGGCGGCATTTTGGACAGGTTGTGGTGGACTGCCCACCGGTGAACCTCTTCGCTGACTACGACCTGATCGAGGGCCAATGCGATGGGGTGGTGGCAGTGGTTCGCCCCGACCACACCGATCGAACGCTATGCCTGGCCGCGCTGGCGAAGATGCGGCCCAAACTGGCCGGAGTGGTTGTGAACGCGGCCGAAGAATGGTTTCTGTGGAAGAAATCGCCTGAGCGTTACTATTCGCACTATGGTTCAGAGGAACGGCTGCGGAGCGGCAAATGAGTTCCTGGCGCTGCCTGCTGCACTGGCTGAGGGCGGCGGGTCTTTGGGGGATTGGCGGGTTGTGGATCGCCAAGCGGCAACTGAGACGCAACGGGTCGATTGTAGTGCTTGCGTTGCACCGCGTCCTGAATGATGCGGAACTGCCGCGGACAAACAGTCTGCCTGGCATCGTCATGCGGCGCGAGACATTCGACCGGCTGGTGGCCTACATCGCGGACCGGTTTCGCGTTGTACGGACCGATGACTCTTTCAGCGGCGATCGCGCGCACGTGCGCGTTGCACTCACTTTCGATGATGGCTGGCGCGACACCGGTGAGAACGCATTGCCTGTTGCCGGCTCCCATGCCGTGCCGTTCACTGTTTTTGTTTGTCCCGGCTTAGTGGGGAAGAATTCTCCGTTCTGGCCGGAGAGGGTTGTGGGGATGATGAAGCGTACGAAGGGCGATGCCGAGGCGGCAATCGCGAAACTCAAGCTGTGCAGACCACGGGACCGGGAATTGGCGATCGCAGAACTGGGGGCGAACACGGAAGGCGAAGTGGAATCCGGCGGCTGCGACGGGACGCTCTCTTGGCAGCAACTCAGTTTGATGCGGGACCGGGGCGTTAGTATCGCCTCGCATGGATGCAATCACGAGATCCTGACGGTGCTGGAGGAACGTGGAGTGGAGGAGGAGGTGCAGTCGTCTAAGCGGATCCTGGAAGAGAGACTGAATCAGCCCTGCCGCGTGTTTGCTTATCCAAACGGGAATCACTCGCCGCAGGTGCGCCGGGTCTTGGCAGCCGCGGGATACGAACGTGCGTTCACTACGGAGCGCGGAGCTTGGAGCCGATTTTCCGATCCGCTGGCTATACCTCGGATCAACGTTTACGAAGGCAACGTTACCGGCCCTAATGGACGTTTCTCTCCATTGCTGTTCGAGTACACGGTGTTCTGGCGGTCGTGGAGGGCCGGATGCTGAATCTCGGCCTGGAGGGCTTCATCCCCGTTGTGCTGTACACGACAGGAATCCTGGCATTCCTGCTGAGCGTGTTCTGGCGGCCAATGATTGGCATTTACTTCCTTGTACCTTTGATTCCACTGCAGACAATCCGCTACCGGATCAACGATTTTCCTCTTGGTGCAAGCCTCGTCTATGTGATCCTGCTCGGCATCGTGCTGGGGTTGCTTCGTAAAGGGCAACCCATTCTTACGAGGACACACTGGACACTGCTGCTGTGCATTTATGTGACCTTCACCTTCGCATCGATGTGTTTTGGATCGTTTTATCTGGGCGTGGAGATGCCATGGTTGTCCGGCGACAGACGCTTCTCCGATTGGGCGGATTTCATGACGATGCCGGTGCTGTTCTTCCTCATTACAGCCGCGGTAACGGAGGCTCGTCAGGTGAGGTGGTTGATCTACCTGATGTGTCTGGCCGTTTTGATGCTGGACAAGGCTTTCTACAATACCGTAACGGAGCATGACTTCAGCACCTATTCCGAGGAACTTCGTGAAGGCGGGACCATGGGATATGCGGGGTCGAATGGACTAGCCTCGTTCGAGGCACAGTATGCGACGTTTCTTCTGGCAATGGCATCGACTCAGAAGGAACGGCTGCAGCGCTGGGGCTTCTACGCGCTGGCGTTGTTCTCGGCGGTGTGTCTCATGTACAGTCTCTCGCGCGGGGGATATGTCGCACTGGCGGCGGGGTGTCTGTTTCTCGGGATTGTGAAACAGCGGAAGCTCTTGGTGGCGATGCTGGTGTTCGGCCTGACTTGGACGTCGCTGGTGCCCATTGCCGTCATCGCACGAGTCAACATGACCTACGACGCGAGTGGCGGATTGGAGCACTCGGCCGAAATGCGAGTGACGCTGTGGGAGGACGCCGCGCAACTGATCAACGCCAACCTGTTTCTGGGAACGGGATACAACACTTACCGTTATATGAAGCGGGTGGGCAACTACGAAGATACGCACAACATCTATCTCAAGATCCTGGCGGAGACCGGACTGGCCGGGCTGCTGTTGTTTCTCTGGCTTTTGTCGAAGACGTTTGTGCGAGGAGTCCTGCTGTTCCGCCGGGCTGTGGATCCGTTTGCAGCGGGATTAGGTCTGGGGCTGGCGGGATGGGTGGTCTGCGCCATTGTGGCGAACGTATTTGGAGACCGATGGAATTACTTTCAGATTCAGGGATACTTCTGGGTCTTAGCCGCGCTGGTAGCGCGTAGCTGGGACTTCCAGGAGACCGAAGGTGTGACAGAGGAGTAGCTGAGTGACCGTTCTCCATCTCATCAGCAGCGGAGGCTACTACGGCGCGGAAAGCATGCTGGTGTCCCTGGCGCGTGCGCTTGCCCGGCAGGGAGGCACGCCGATCGCCGGAGTCTTCCACGATTCGCGGTATCCACATGTAGAAGTGGCGGAGAAGGCGCGGCAGCAGGGCTTGTGCGTCGAAGTGATTCCGTGCGACGGGCGATGGGATCGGCGAGCTGTCGAGTGGATCCTCGAGTTGCTGCGGCGGCGCCGCGTTGACGTGCTGCACAGTCATGGATACAAGGCGGACTTCTATGGCTACCTCGCGTCCCGGCGGCATGCCTGCGCGCTGGTGGCCACGTGCCACAACTGGCCAAGCCGCGAGCCGAGCATGCGATTCTATGCCGGGCTAGACCGCCTGATTCTGCGCAGGTTTCACCGGGTAGCGGCAGTGTCCGCGGTTGTGGCCGGGACGCTGCGGCGTTGGGGGGTGTCGAAGGTTTCGTATGTGCCCAACGGAGTACCTGTGGAGGAGTTCCGCGGTGCAGCACCCACGTTGCGGCATGAGGCGCCCGCGAAGCACCGTTGGCTGATCGGCTTTGCCGGCCGCCTCGCGCCGGAGAAGGGCGGCGAGGTGTTGTTGCATGCGGCAAAGCGAGTGGTAGCGGCGAAACCCGGAGCTGCGTTTGTATTCGCCGGCGACGGCCCATGCGGTGCGGAGTGGCGGAAACTGGCGGAAGACCTTGGGCTGAGTGAGAAAGTGACATTCGCGGGCAGACGCGACGATATGCCGGGAGTCTACGCTTCGCTCGACCTCGTGGTACTGCCTTCGTTTATTGAGGCAATGCCGATCTGCCTGCTGGAAGCGCTGGCGGCGGAGAGGCCGGTGATTGCGACTCCTGCCGGCTCCGTTCCGGACATCATCATTCCCGGCGAGACTGGCGTCCTGGTGGAGCCGGGGAATCCGGATGCGCTGGCGGCGGCGATTCTGACCTCACTCAGCGATCCGGACCGCTCCCAACGCATGGCCTGCGAGGGCCGGAGGCGCGTCGAGCAGTTCTATTCCGATGAAGTGATGGCGGGCGCGTACCGGACCCTGTACGTCCAGGCACTGGAGGAGGGCCGCGTGAGCGCCACTTCGGAGTTGGCCAGCTATGGACACTGAGGCTCCGGTTACGATCTCGATTGTCGTCGCGTGCCGCAATGAGGCGCGTCACATCGGCTCTCTGCTGGAATCGCTGCTCGCGCAGGACTTCGGAGGAATGACGTGGGAAGCAATCGTTGCCGACGGCGAGAGTGACGATAGCACGCGGGAAATACTGGAGGAATTCAGAACACGGGACCCCCGTATTTGTGTAATCGCGAATCCGGGGCGCATCGTCTCGACCGGCTTGAACGCGGCCATCCACGCGGCGCGGGGCGATTTCATCCTGCGGATGGATGCCCACACCCGTTACGCACCGGACTATTGTCTGCGTTGCGTCGAGACTCTGCAGAACACCGGCGCCGATAATGCCGGTGGTCCGGCACGAACCGCGCCACAGGGTGCGTGGGGACACGCAATCGCGGCTGCCTATCATTCCCGTTTTTCGACGGGGGGAGGAAAGTTTCACCGCGAGGATGTGGAAGGTTGGGTGGATACAGTGCCGTACGGGTGCTGGCGAAGAACGATCTTCAGCCGCATCGGGCTCTTCGATGAAACGCTGGTGCGGAATCAGGATGATGAGTTCAATTTGCGGCTGCTGCGAGCCGGGGGCCGCATCTGGCAATCGCCGCGGATCGTCTCCTGGTATTCGCCGCGGGCGAGCCTGCGGGCACTATTCCGCCAGTACTTTCAATATGGGTTCTGGAAGGTTGCGGTGATCCGGAAGCATCGTATTCCGGCATCGTGGCGTCACCTGGTTCCGGGCGGCTTTGTGGCCGCGAATATTGCCCTGGCAGCGGGCGCAACCGTGGGCGTGGAGTGGTGCGCGGAGCTCTGGCTGGTGATGGCAGGCACCTATGTGATCGCCAGTGTTGCGGCTTCCGTGATTGTGGCGCGCCAGAACGGCTGGCGCCCGCTGCCCTATTTGCCCCTGATCTTTCTGACCTATCACCTGTCCTATGGGGCGGGATTTCTGGCAGGCATGGCGTCGATGTGGCTGGGCCGCAATCGCATGACGGCGAGCCCCCTGTTTACACGGTTGTCGCGTTGAGGCTTGCATGATGCGAAGACTTGCCGATGTTGGGGCGGCACTGGCGGCGCTGGTGGTGCTCAGCCCGCTGCTGCTGCTGATCGCGCTGGTGGTGATCCTGGATTCGCCGGGCGGCCCGTTCTATCTGGGATGGCGCAGCGGGAAGCACGGGCGCCGTTTCCGGATGTGGAAGTTCCGCACGATGGAGCGAGGATCGGCATCTTTGGGAACGATCACCGGCGGTCACGACCGGCGCATCACCCGGATCGGACGGTTGCTGCGCCGCACCAAGCTGGACGAACTTCCGCAATTCGTAAACGTGCTGCTCGGCGATATGACTGTAGTGGGTCCCCGTCCGGAGGAGCCGGCGATTGTTGCGCTATACACAGCGGCGCAGCGCCGCGTACTGGAAGTGAAGCCGGGCATCACCGGCCCGGTTCAACTCGAATCAGGCTGCGAGGAAGACGCGATACCCGAAGGGGTTCCGGCAGATCAGTATTACATCGAGAATCTGATGGAACGGAAGCTCCGCCGCGACAGAGAGTATTTGGAGACGCGCACAGCGTGGACTGATATCCAAGTGGTGCTGGCGACAGCCGGCTTCGTGCTGCGGTCCTTTATTGGCAGACCGATTCGCCGAACGTTGCCCTCAGGAGCAGGCCATGAACAATGAGAGTTCAGTTCCTTTTCATCGTCCCAGCATTGGCGAAGAAGAGATCGGGGAAGTGGTTCAAACGCTGACTTCGGGTTGGCTCACCACCGGCCCGAGAACGGCGAAGTTTGAGGCGGATTTCCGCAAGTATCTCGGCGTGCCGCACGCCATGGCGACGAACTCCTGTACAGCAGCGCTGCACCTGGCGCTGGCGGGGCTGAATATTGGTTCGGGGGCGGAGGTCATTACGACGCCGCTCACTTTCTGCGCGACGGTGAATGTGATTCTCCACGTGGGCGCCACGCCCGTGCTGGCGGATGTGGGAGCGGACGGGAATATGGATCCGCAGTCGGTGAGGCAGCGGCTGACCGAACGCACACGCGTGATCCTGCCTGTTCACCTTGCGGGATTGCCCTGCGACATGGTGAGTTTGTGGAGCATCGCCCGCCAGCACAACCTGCATGTGATTGAGGATTGCGCGCACGCCGCCGGAGCGCACTATCGAGGCTGGCCGGTGGGCGCCGGGTGTCCGGACACGGACGACTACAGCGACGCATGTGCCTTCAGTTTCTATGCCACGAAGAACCTCACCACCGGCGAGGGGGGCATGGTGACGACGCATGATGGCGAACTGGCCGATTCGATGCGGATCCTCTGTCTGCACGGGATCAGCAAAGACGCCTGGAACCGCTACTCGGACCGGGGGCATTGGTTCTACCAGGTGCTGGCGCCGGGCTTCAAGTACAACCTCAGCGATATTCAGTCGGCGATCGGCATTCACCAGTTGCGAAAGCTGGAGAGCTTCATCGAAACGCGCAGACGTTACGCGCAGCTCTACAACACATTGCTTGGTGACGTGGAAGAAGTGGAGTTGCCGCACGATAAGCCGGACTGCCGGCACGCCTGGCATCTCTATACGCTGCGGCTGAACCTGGACAAGCTGTCGATTGGCCGCGATGAATTCATCGAAGTACTACGCGCGAAGGGCATCGGTACAAGCGTCCATTTCATCCCCATTCCGCTGCATCCATTCTTTGCCGCGTATTCCCAGCGGGCGGCTAACCGGTGCCCGCGCGCGATGGCCATTTATCATCGCCTCATCTCGCTGCCGCTCTATCCGGCCATGACGGAGGAGCAGGTCCGGCAGGTGGCGGACATTACAAAAGAGATTGCGCGGCGAAGCCGCAGGACAGCGATGGTTGCGGTTCGAGCTGCGGCCGCGCGTTGAATGAGTGCGAGGTAAGTCCATGAGCAACGCCATACTGTGGCCGTTCCACAGATTGTGGATCTGGCTGTGGGGGTTCGCGATCATCAGCGTCTCCTACTGGGGCGCCTGGTTGCTCCGGTTTGAGTTCGCGATCCCAGCATCGGAGTCGATCCGGTTCACGCATGGTTGGCTGATTGTGCTGGCGGCGAAAGGAGTGGTTTTGTGCGCAATGCAGCCGCGCCTGATCCGGTGTACTCGCTACACGGGATTCCGCGATCTGGTCCGCCTGCTGCAGGAGAACGTAATCGCGTCGGTGCTTGCAGGCGCCGCGCTCTACGCAGTGTATGGCGGGCAATTCTCACGGGCCGTCCTGTGCCTGGATCTGATGATCTGCATCCTGGCGGGCAGCGGGGTACTTTTCGCGGCGCGGTTGATCTACGAAACCCAGCTAGCGCACAGTGCCAATGGCAATGGGTGCGGATTACTGGTGTATGGAGCGGGCGTGGCGGGGCTCGCGCTGGCGCGGGAGATCCGGTCTAACCCGAAACTTGGTTACCGGCTGATCGGCTTCCTTGACGATGATCCACGGAAGCAGGGCGCGACATTACTCGGCTTTCCGGTGTTGGGATCCGGCGAACAGGCGCGGGCTATCGTGGACGCGTACCGCAGGCACAAACCGCCGATCCAGGAGATCGTGGTGGCGATGCCATCCACTGCCAGACGGCAGGTGCATGCCGCCGTCGCAAGGGGCCGCGCGGCGGGCGTGCCGTGCCGTATCGTTCCTGGCCTGGGCGAGTTGATCAGCGGCAAACTGCATGTCGATCACCGGTGTGAAATCTCTGTCGCCGATCTGCTGGGGCGGGAGCGAGTCAATCTGGAACAGGATAACGTGCGGCGCGCGATTCAAGGAAAGGTGGTGCTGGTGACCGGCGCGGCGGGGTCAATCGGCTCCGAACTGTGCCACCAGTTAGCGGAGTTCGGTCCGGAGCTATTGGTGGTGCTGGACCAGGCCGAGAGCGAGATGTTCCGCCTGGATGCCGAACTGAGGGAGCGGCACCCGCTGCTGCACTTCGCGTCCGAGATCGCCGATATCAGAAACCGTCGCCGTGTCGAAGAGATACTCACCCACCATGAAGTAGAAGCGATCTTCCATGCCGCGGCTTACAAGCACGTGCCGGTGATGGAGCATCAAGTGGGCGAAGCCGTGCGCAACAATGTCATCGGCACCTGGAACCTGGTGCAAGCGGCCTGGCGCCTGAATGTGCCGCGCTTCCTGCTTATCTCTACGGACAAGGCGGTGAATCCGAGCAGCGTGATGGGCCTGACCAAGCGTATCGCTGAACTGATCGTATCCGCCGGGCGTCCTCCGGTCGGCCGCGGGCCGAACACCTGTTTTGTGTGCGTACGTTTCGGCAATGTGTTGGTGAGTAACGGCAGTGTGGTTCCTATTTTCCAAAAACAGATTGCGCGCGGTGGCCCGGTCACGGTGACGCATCCGGATATCCGCCGGTACTTCATGACGGTGCAGGAAGCTGTCCAGTTGGTGCTGGAAGCATCGACACTGGGCAAGGGATCTGAGATCTTCGTACTCGACATGGGAAGGCCGGTCCGAGTGACGGACCTGGCCCGGCGGATGATCAAACAGGCAGGCCTGGTGCCGGAGGAAGATATTGAGATCCGGTATGTGGGTCTGCGTCCCGGAGAGAAGCTGTTTGAAGAAATCAGCCTCGACTCAGAGAACCATCTGCCGACTTCGAACCCGACGATCCGGGTGTTCCAGGGGCGCCGTCTCGAGTTCGCGGAACTAGTGCCCTGGATCGCGGAGTTGCAGCATTTACTGTGGTACGGGGATGCCGGGGCAATCATCAGCCAATTGCGGTTGCTGGTGCCGGAATATCAACCGGCGCATCTCACCCCCGACCTGGAGCCGCAGCCCTCGCTGGAGGCTCATCCGCACGTGGCGGCGGCACAGCCAGCCGGTGAGTACCGGATGGTCTCCTGAATTGGACATTATGCCCGCAGTGTTGAATCCGAGTACCGAGGCAGGCGAAACCCGCGGAGGCGGCACGCATTGCCAAGCGGTACGTGTGACGATGCTGGATCTGGCCTCGATTGTTCCTTACTATACGGGGCACCTTTGCACCGGGCTGCGTGAAGTGGCCGAGGTCCAAGTGGCGCTTGCTTCCGTCACCTATCAGCACGATCCGCAGTTCTTCCGGCGTAGGGGGCTTCGCAACGATCCTGGGGCGCTGGATGTGATGTCGAAACTGCGAGTGGTTCCGGCTCCGTTGCGGCGCAGTCTGAAGCTTGTCGAATACTGCGTGAATCTGGCGGCGCTGCTACTGCGTTCGGCACGCTCACGGCCAGACATCGTTCACGTGCAGTTTCTACCACTGATGCCCTATCTACCCGTGGAACTCTGGTTCCTGAAGCTGGCACGAAGACTGGGAACCAGGATCGTCTACACAGTGCACAACGTTCTGCCGCAAGACAGCGGAGATCGCCACAAGAGTATTTATCGAGAGGCCTATCAACTGGCCAGCCGGCTGATCTGTCATGACGTGGAAGCGTCTGCGCGGCTGGTGAGCGAATTCGGCATCGACGCGGAGCGCATCGCTGTCATCCCGCACGGGCCTCTGTTCGCGGACACTGCGTGGCAGGCGCCCTCAGACGCGCGTGCGAGACTCGGTGTGGCGCCGGAGGAGTGCCTCATTCTTTGGCAGGGCATCGTGCGGCCTTACAAAGGCGTTTCTTTCCTGCTACGAAGCTGGCGGCAGGTTTGCGCGCATGAGCCCAATGCCCGGCTGGTGATTGCGGGCACGGGTGACAGCGAATGCGTGCGTGCGGTGAAAGACGAAGTGCGCGAACTGGGCCTGGAATCTCGCGTCCGGCTGGAACTGCGATTCATTCCAATCGACGAACTGGCCGGGTACTATCACGCCGCTGATGTCCTGGTGTATCCGTATCGCGAGATCACCACGAGCGGGGCGCTGATGACGGGGATCGCATTCGGCAAGGCAATTGTATCGAGTGACCTGCCTGCTTTTCGCAACCTGCTGCAAGACGGGGTAAATGCGTTGCTCGTTCGCTATGACGATACGGAGGCCATGGCGGCGAGCCTGTTGCGCCTGATCCGCGACAGGAGCCTGCGAGCACGCCTCGGAGAGCGTGTACGCGAAATCGGACTACCGGAGTGGGCGGACATCGCTCAACAGACCTGTGAATGTTATCGTGCAGCGCTAGGAGAATGATGATCGAGGCCACGGCAGTAACGGAGGAGAACGAGTTCGCGGTGACGCAGACGGTCCGCGATGCGGCCGGAGGCGAACTCCGGACGTTGGTGCGGCACTCTTCCCACTATCTGGCGGGAATAGGCGGCACGATGGCGCTCGGACTGATTTCCTTCCCGATCTTCACACGTGTACTTCCGATAGCGGAATTCGGAGCCATCGACCTGGCACAGCGGGTGCTGCTGTTGCTCACAGCGGGCTCGAAAGCGGGCTTGCAGAATGCCGCACTACGCTTCTACGATGCCGACTACTCGGCCGAGGGTGGGCGGGGAAGCCGCCGTTACTACTCGACGATGTTCTTTGGAGTGCTGCTTACCGCGGCGCCGGCAGTCTTGCTTTTTCTCGGTCTGCTTCGACTGACTCCGCAGGATTGGGTGGGCAGACAACTGGTCACGCTCGGCTATCTTGTCGCGGCGCTGGTCCTGCTGCGGGCCCTCAGCTCCATACTCTGCTCCTTTCTTAGAGTGGAGGAGCGGACCAGGGCCTTCAACATAACCACGGTAGGCACCAAGGCTTGCACGATTGCCGTTGTCTGCCTGCTGCTGCCGTTGCTTGGCAAGACCGCAAGCACCTATTTCACGGGCGCGGTCGCGGTGGAAGCAGCGGCCATGGCTTGGTTGACGATGGAGTTGTTGCGGCGAGGCGTATTGACGCCGTCCAGCTTTGACCGGAGGCTCTATGCTTCCGGAGTCGCGTTCGGCCTTCCGCTGGTGGTTTACGAATGCGCTTTTGCGGTGCTGGGATCGGCGGATCGCTTTCTGGTCCGGTCGTTTCTCGGCGCGGATGCATTGGGGTTCTACTCGGTAGCTTACGGGCTGGCACTGACAGCAAATGAGTTCCTGATCACTCCACTGAATCTGGCGCTGATACCCATCTACATGCGTCTGTGGAATACGACGGGCCGTGAGGCGACTACGAGTTTTCTGACCGCCGCTCTCGACTACTATCTCATGGCCGCGGCGGGCATACTGGCAATCGCGGCGGTCTCTGCCAGAGACTTGGTCCTACTGCTCGCTTCCGCAAAGTATGCCGGAGTGGAGCGGCTGATTCCGCTGCTGCTAGCGGGCTTGCTGATCTACACCATGCATGTTTTCCTGGTGGCGGGACTGCTGCTGCACAAAAAGACGCTGCGCATGGCGGGAGTCCTGATCGTGTGCGCGCTGTTGAACATTGGGCTCAACTGCGTTCTGTTGCCAAGAATCGGCTTAATGGGAGCGGCCATCTCCACGATGCTCAGCTACTCAGCCTGTATATTGACACTCGGCTGGTACTCACGGCGGCTGCTTCCTCTGCGGATCGACCTGCGGTCGCCGGTGAGGTACGCGGTAGCCGGATGTGCGGCGTGGGTGGCGGCGTCACCGGTGAATGCAGGCTATCCCGTCGTCAGCCTGTTTGCAAAGGCGGCGCTGGCGTCTAGTACATACCTTGTTGTTCTCTTCCTTGTTGATCCGAAAGCACGGAACCTCCTACGAAAGCTTCCTGGTGTGATGGGCTGGGTGAAATGAAGAGCGGATCTTACACTGTACCGGCGATCGTCTGTGACGCCGATAAGCTGTCGCAGGTGGCGATTATTCAGAACCTGGGACATCTTGGTGTACCGGTTACGGCGGTGGCCGCCAACCCCTCGGCGATCGGGTTTGCTTCGCGCTATGTCAACACGCGAATTGTGTTGGAGGAGCCATCCTACCGCGCGGCGTACGTCCGCCAGTTGATGGAAAAGGCTAGCCCTGGCGTGCTGTTTTACTCGAACGACGCGAACACGGAGAACATTGCCAGACACAGGGATGAATTGTTGGCGAATGGCTTCTCGGTGTTGGTCGCCGCAACCGCAGTGCTGGACAAGGTCATCCAGAAAGACCGGCTCTATCAGACCGCGGCGGAGTGCCATGTGGCCGTACCCAGATCTATCGTGGTGGAGTCAGCGGCGCAATTACTGGAAGCGGCGCGGGACACAGGATTTCCGTTGATTCTGAAGTCAACCAATCTGGCCGGTGGCGTCTACCGGTTTGTCGCGAGCGCTGACGAAGTAGGCGGTGTGCTTCACGAAATGGAGCGCGTGATTGGAAGCGAGGAGTACCGTCACCGTGACGCCCGCCTGATTGCACAGGAGTGGATCGGGCAGGAAGACGTGGAGTTGTGGAACTTCAACGCTTGTGTGTGCGCAGGCAAGATCGCCGCCTATTCCATGGGCAGGCGCATCCGGTCGAACCGTAAGCCGGATGGCTCCATCGGCAGTACGCTGCTTTACGGCCGAACCGCGCATAATGAGCGTATTCTTGCGGCCAACTGCAGGTTGCTGGAGCACATCCGTTTCGACGGGATTGTCGAGACCGAGTGGTCGCAGAGCATCAGCAGACCGGAACGGATCCACCTCTACGACTTCAATCCCAGGCCGAGCGGCAACATCCGGTGGGCGCTGAAGAGCGGCGCTCCTCTTGTCGAGGTCTATTACCGGCTGGCCCTGGGACTGCCATTTGCGCCAACACCGGCGATGCGGACCGGGGTGCGGTACTACAAGATCTTCTGGAAGGACACTGACTTTCAAGAGGCACTTTCAAACCCGTGTCTGTCGCGCGGGCAAAAGGCCGCTATTCTCGCCGTGGATCTGTGGGGATTGATCGCATCGCGCGGCCACGCCATCGACATCTTCGATCCCTGGGATCTTGCGCCCACCGCCTGCGCCATGAAGCCTCTTTTGGCGAGTGTCCGGAGAAAGATGCGCTGGCTGTTTCCCGACGGCGCACCACATCCGGATCGACGCACTGGAGGGGTCGCGTGATGCGCCTGTCGCCCTATCCGGATGGCAAGGCATTCGCGTTCACGATCGTGGACGACACCGACGGATCGACGCTGGAAACGATCCGCCCGGTTTACGAGCATCTGCATTCACTTGGTCTACGAACGACGAAGACCGTGTGGATCAGGCCACCGGCCACGAGTGACGCTACGGCCGATTCCGAGGGTGATACGCTGCAACGCGCCGAGTACCGCGAGTATGTGGAATCCCTTCAAGCAAGCGGGTTCGAGATCGCACTGCATAACGTAGCCGGAGCGAGCAGCAGGAGAGAAGAAATTATCTCCGGCATTGATGAATTCTGCCGTATTTTTGGCCACGAGCCGAAGATCCACATCCAGCACGAGAAGAACCGGGACAATCTGTACTTCGACGTGGCCCAAGATGCGCGGCGTCTGCCCTCATCGTTTCGCAGCAGACCTGCGCGGGCCATGCACTCACTGGTCAACCGCTGGTTGGGGCGGTCTTCCGCTGAGGGTCCGCAGCGCTTCGCATGTTGCGGCGAGGAGCCGGAAAGCGAGTACTTCTGGGGAGATGTGTGCCAGTCGAGAATCAAGTACGTACGCTCCAACGTGTTCCTGAACGATCTGAATACCATCCGGCGCAGTCCGCAAATGCCGTTTCATCTGGCGCGAACACCTTTTGTGAACTACTGGTTTGACAGCTCCAACGGCGGCGATCGGGAGAGATTCGACGCACTGTTGAGCGAACGGCAGGTATCGCGGCTGGCGCGCGAGAACGGCTGCTCGGTTCTGTACACGCACTTCGGAAGGAACTTCACGGAGCAGACAGCAGGGTGTCGGGAACTGAATCGAGAGACACGCGAGAGGCTGGGGAATATCGCAAGCCGCGGGGACGGATGGTTTGCTCCGGCGGGCGAGTTGCTTGACCGGCTGCTGGCGTTTCAGCGTATCGCCTTCGCGCCCTTTTCGAATGGCGCCCTGCTGCACAATTCCAATCCGTTTGACGTTTGCTCGTGTAGCCTCTGGGAGACGCCGAATCGCAGATTGTACACACCTGCGGGGCAGGTCTTCACTCCGAATGCGAAGAAGCGGCTGACACTACCTTCACTCAAATCCGGAGCAACTCTGTTGTTGTTGGACGAGGAGCTATTCAGTGCGCTGCGCCCCTGGAACGGCAACCGCAGTTGTGCTTTGGCCGGCGACATGGCCAGCGTGTGGCGCAAGCTGCGCGAACTGCTTCCTGACGTCGAGGGAACGCTGCGGCGGATGAAGGCTGGTCATGCTTGAGTCGATTATCACCAGCCAGAGAGCGAAGGCGGCTGGCGCGATTCTGGAGCACTACCGGGGGAACTATCTTCCTCATGCCGTTATCGTGCCGAGCGCGCGTTTTGGTTTGTACGCGTTGGCCAAGGAGCTATTGAGGCCGGGGGAACGCGTGGCTGTGTCGCCCATCACCTGTCATAGCGTGATCGAAGCGCTGCTGGCGGCGGCGGTAGTACCCGTGTTCACAGACATCGAACTGGAGACGGGCAACATCGATGTGGCGAGACTCGCGCCGTTGCTGCAATCCGTACGGGCCGTGGTGACCACGAATCTGTACGGCAACCCGGACCGCGCCGTTGAGATCAAGCCGATGGCGGCGCAGCACGGCGTGCTGGTAATTGAAGACTGCGCACATGTGCTGCGCACCAGTCTGGCAGGCCGGCGCATCGGCACCGTAGGAGATGCCTCTGTGTTCAGCTTCAAGAAGTTCTTCGGGGAAGGAGGTGGCGTAGTCACGACGCGAGACGGGGATTTGGCGGAGCGCATCGAGCGCCGCGTCTCCGAACTGAGCCATCCACCCGCATGCGGGCAGGACGCACTGCGACTCGTCCAGCATACGCTGCTGCACACCATGCCCGTATCCGCCAGATGGGCTAGCGTCACTTACCGCCGGGTGTTCGGCACTCGGTCCACCGCGCGAGCGAAGTTCGACGCACACCAGGAACAACCGACCACGGCGAGCCTGCGCCGCACCGCTGATTGTGTCGCACAGGAAGATGCTGCCGTCGAAAAGCGCGCCCGCCGTATCCGTGCCCTTCGCGAGAGCTGTTCGTTGCCATTCAAAAGCTCTCCCCACGCCGATGAGGTCTGCTACTTTGCCGCGCCGTTCTTCTGCTCACGGCGCGACCAGGCGATCCAGACCTTGAAAGAATGCGGAGTCGATACGTACTTTCTCTATCCGCCCCTGAACCGGGCATTTCCCGACCTCGCGAGAACCTCATTCCTGAACCTCGACCTGATTCACGAATGGAGCCGCAACATCCTGCCCGTACATCCGGACTGCGCCGATGAGTTTGCGGCGGCAGCCCGGACTGGCCTTCCATTCGAATGATCAAAGAAGCCGTCAAGAGACTCGCGGTGAATTCCGGCCTGATGCGGCTGCTTAGTCCGATCACGGGATCGCACATCAGCATCATTCTGTATCACGGCGTTTGTGAGACGGCGTGCACCAACGGCCTGTTCCGAAAGATGTTGCCGCTGGACATGTTTGAGCAACACCTGAAGGTGTACAAGAGTTACGGCACCGCAATCTCCCTGCAGGAGGCGATGGCAGGTTCCCGTTCGATCAGGAACCCGATCGTTATCACGTTCGACGACGGTTACGCCAATAACTACAATCTGGTGTTTCCTCTGCTGCAGGCTTACGGTATCCCGGCCACGGTCTTTCTAACAACTGGATTTATCGACCGGAAGGTTTTTCTCGGCTGCGACTGGATCGACTACATTGCGTTCCACTCGCAGGGGGAAGACGCCAAAAGCAAAGCGGAACGCTGTGTTCACCTGAGCCGGTACTACAAGAGCCTCCCTCACCCGGATGCCCAGAGTTTTCTCGATAGGCTGCAGCGGGACTCGCATGTGGAGTACACGTGGCGCGCGATACCGCGGGGACTGGAGCCCTTAAGCTGGGATGAAATCCGCGCGATGCGCAGGAGTGGGCTGATATCGTTCGGATCGCATACGTTCTCCCATCCGATCCTGTCGCGCTGTTCGAGTGAGGTGCAGGAATTTGAGTTAAGTGAGGCCAAACGGCGCATCGAATGCGAGTTGGATGAAGAGTGCCGATTCTTTGCTTACCCCAACGGCATGGCGGATGACTATACGGAAGTGACAAAGTCTCTGGCGGCGAAAGCAGGTTACACACTCGCCCTGACGGCCGAGACCGGGTACAACTGCCCACCCTTCGCCGACCAATATGAGTTGCGACGCTGGGGCGGCGGGATTACATCGACGAAGCTTGCCTATCTTGTGTCCGGTGGCGCGCGGGCGGTGGAGTATCTGAGGAACCGCGAGTGGCGGAATTGACAAAGCCATGCAAGCCATTTCCCTCATGTATCACGATGTGGCGTGCGGTGGCGCATGGCCCGAATGCGGCTGGCGTCATTCCATCTACACGGTGGGGGAGGCGGAGTTCGCCAGACAGGCGTGCGCCATCAGCTCCACATCTGGTGGCGAGCGGATCGACTCGATCAGCCGCCGCCGCGCATGGCAGGGCAAACCGGTCTTTCTCACGTTTGACGATGGCGCACATAGCGTTGGCGACTGCGCGGCACGGCGCCTGGAGCAATATGGATGGCGCGGACACTTTCTCATCACCACGGATTGGATCGGGCGGCCTGGATTTCTCGATGCCGCCGCTATCAGAGGGTTGGATGCACGCGGGCACGTGATCGGCAGCCATTCGCGCAGCCACCCGGAGCGGATGTCGCATTTAACCGATGAGGAACTGCTCCGCGAGTGGAGTGAGAGCCGGCAAGTGCTGGAGGATATTCTCGGCAAGGCGGTGCATGTGGCCTCGGTCGCGGGCGGCTACTATTCTCGCCGCGTGGGGCGTGCCGCCGCACAGTGTGGAATTGAGGTGCTGTTTACTTCTGAGCCCACCGCCGCCGTCGCGGAAGAGGATGGCTGCCTGATTCTTGGCCGTTACGCGATCCGCGGCTCCACACGGGCTTCCGTAGTTGCCGCAATCGCGGCCGGCGCCAGAGTTCCGCGGTACCGCCAGTCGAGCGCATGGCTGGTGAAGAAAGCCGCCAAGTGCATCACAGGGTCCTGGTTTATTGATCTGCGCCGCTGGCTGTTACCCCGGCTGCCGCAATCGTGAAATGAGTTTTCTACGTTGACCGTCCCCACCTCGGTGGCCGTGCTGCGGCAACGCTGCGGAAGCGTGAAAGAGTACGCGCGCGATCGAATCTTCAGCGTGACCCGATCGATCCTGTTCGAAACCAGTTGCGACAGCCTCGACGATTCCGCCTCCGCGCCGGCGGTGAGATTTCGCCTTGCCGGTGCGGCGGATTTGGGTGCACTTGGGGAGAAACCGCACGAGTACGATGTATCGGCCAAGAAGTTCGGCTTCGATCGCCTCCAAGGCGGTGACTCGTTCGTGGTGGGGGAGTGCGATGGCGATGTCGTCTTCTATGCCTGGCTGATGCATGACCAGATTGACTTGGATCAAAACGTGTTGATTCCCACGGCAGAGCACATCGCATATAGCTATCGAGTATTCACGGTGGAAAAGGCGCGCGGGCGCCGGCTGTGCGGGGCGTACTACACATGGCTCAAACGCCTGCTGCAGGAAGAGGGATGCAAGCGGCTGATCTGCCGGATCGGAGCAGGCAATAGAGGGTCGATCCGTGCGCATACTCGTGCGGGTTTCGAGCCGTGCGGCGATCTATGGAAATTCGTACTGGCCCGGCACTGTACCTATCGAGCCGACCGTCGCCTGCGTGAGTGGCTCGGCAACCTGTGCCCGGCGGAGTACTTCAGCAGCAGCGGCCTGCTGCTCAGGCACAACTCATGAACGAGCTGGTTCTCGAGACTCACGGTTTGCGCATCGCGGTGCGGAGCAACTCAGCCATGCTGCTGGAGCAACTGCGCAACAGAACGGCATCGGTCGCCGCGCAGTCCAGCGGCACGCCCCAATTGTCGTACACGATTGAGGAGCGCCGGGGAGAATCCGGACTTTCCTACGCAATCCGTTGCGGGACAGGCAGGATGCAGCGATCCACTACGCCGCGCGAGGCGCTGGACGCGGTTCTGCGGCGGATGCAACTGCACGTGGCCGAAGAAGCGCCGGATCATATTTTCGTGCACGCGGGCGTCGTCTCATGGGAAGGAAAAGCGATTCTGCTGCCAGGGCGTACGTTCAGCGGCAAGACCAGCCTTGTCGTTGCGCTGCTGCGGCAAGGCGCCGCCTATTACTCAGACGAGTATGCGGTGCTCGATCGATGCGGCAAGGTTCATCCCTATGCGCGCCCGCTTCAGGTTCGAGTGGCCGGTGGCTCCCGCCTCTGGACGGCACACATGCTGGGCGCCGAGGTAGGAAGCGGCCCGTTGGACGTGGCGCTGGTTGTGTTTGCGAAATATCACTTGACCTCCTGCTGGCAGGCACGGCCTGTCAGCCCAGGAAACGCCCTGTTGCGGCTGCTGGCCAATACTGTTTGTGCGCGTAAGCGGCCTCACGAGGCGCTCGCCTGTCTGCGGCTGGTGGCCGTCGAGGCCCCTGCTTATGTCGCGATGCGCGGTGATAGCGGTGACGCTGTCAAGCCCATCCTGGATTTGCTCGCCAGAGATTCGAAAGTCGGAAGGAAGTTATGAAACCCATTGCCATAAAAAAAGGAATCACCATCGAAGAGCTCCCGGGCGAGATCATCGCCTATGACCTGGGGAGCCATCGAGCCCATTGCCTCAACCGAAGTGCTGTCGAAATCTGGCGCTGTTGTGACGGCACCATGACAGTCGAGGAAATCGCCAGCCGCCTGCACCAACAGATCGGCTTGCCCAAAGACCCGGAACTCGTTCGACTGGGTCTAGAGCAGCTGAAGGCCGCACGACTCTTGGAGGTTGAGTCGGTGGAACCGGCCGCCGATCCTCCGCCGAGCCGCCGGGCGATGAGCCGGCGCCACTCGCTGGCGGCAATGGCCATCCCGGTGGTTACATCGATCGCGGTGCCAACGGCGGCGATGGCGCAGTCGCGGCGCGGTGGGACGCATCCGCCGCAACCTCCGCATCCGCCGAATCCGCCGCGGCCACCACGCCCGCATCATTGACAACGCGGCGCCGCCAAGGACTGCCATGGCTTGCTGCCTGAGCACGACACAACAGCTTCTGCTGGCCTGCACGCGTGCGGAAGTGGACGAGGCCGGGAAGCGCCGTATCGGCAGCCTTATCGAGGAGAGCCAGGTGGATTGGAAGCAATTCTTTGCAGAGGCCAGCGGGCATGGTGTCTTCCCGCTGGTCTGCCGCAACCTGGCCCGATACGAGGGCTTGCCGATTCCGCCGCCCGTGCTCCGGCGGCTCAATGTACGCCGGCGGCTGGCGGCGGCTCGCAATGTGGCTCTCACCGCCGAACTGATTGAGATCGTAGACTTGTTGAACGAACACGGTATACGAGCGTTGCCGTTCAAGGGGCCGGTGTTATCGGCAGCTTTGTACGGGAGTCCGTGCCTGCGCGAGTTCGCGGATCTCGATGTGCTGGTGGACCGCCGCGATGGCAAACGCGCCGTCGATCTGCTGTCCACGCATGGCTACACGAGAGAGAACGCCGGTCCATCGGCGGGCCGTGCAGGCTCACATCACATTCTGGCGTGCCGGAGAACCGGAGTGACCGTGGAACTGCAGTGGGACATCGGGACACGCTGGGGTCTGCGGCCCAATGGCGCGCACGAAGCGGTGGGGTTCGAGGAGCTCTGGCGGAGGCGGGAGAACGTTTCCGCCGGCCCACGGCCGTTGCCGGGGCCGTGCGCCGAGGACCTGGCGCTGATGCTGCCTGTGCATGGCGCGCGGCATCTGTGGAACCGCCTGGTCTGGATTGCCGATGTCGCCGCTCTTGTCCATACGCGAACCGGCATAGACTGGCGCCGCGTGGTGGAGCGGGCCAGTGAGCACCAGTGCAGCCGGCGGCTCTGTGTCGCGTTCCACCTGGCCACGGAACTGCTCGGAATCGAACCGCACAGCGCAATGCGCGCTGCCATCGCGAAGCATCGGGATATTCCGGCGCTTGCCGAGCGGGTGCAACGCTTGCTTTTTCAGCAACCGGAGAGCACCGGGCGGCAATCCGACCGAGAAAGACTCGCCGGGGATCTGAACGAGATCCGCCTGCTCAGTTCGCTCGCGGACGGCTGGGCGGAACGCGCCCGGATGCGCTTGGGATACCTGCTGACGCGCATTCCGCCCAATGCGCTCGATCGCGGCGTAGCGAATCTGCCGCGGCCGTTGCGGGCGGGTTATTGCGTGATCCGCCCGTTCCGGCTCCTCTGGACCTATCTGCAACCGGAATGAACCTGATCCAGTACATTCGCACCATACGCTATCTCAAGCCGCGCCAGATCTACGGGCTGTACCTGTCGCGCTATCCGAGGCGCGTGCCGAGGGACGATGTTGCCTTCGTTGTCCGGCCGGTCAAGGGACATTGGACGCGGCCGATCGCTTCGCCGACGTTCCAAACGGGCCCGTCGAGTTTTGCGTACGCCAACGGCGCGCGCGACGTGAAAGGCGCGGACGGATGGGACGACCAGGAAACGCCTAAGCTCTGGTTGTACAACCTGCACTACTTCGATGACCTTGTGTCGGCGGGGGCGGAATCCAGACGAGCCTGGCATGTGGAGCTGATGTCACGGTGGCTGGCCGAAAACCAGCCCACTGCCGGTGTCGGATGGGAGCCGTATCCCACGTCCTGCCGCATCGTGAACTGGATCAAGTGGGCGATCGGCGGGGCAGAATTGCCCACGGAAGCGCGCTGCAGCCTGGCGTTGCAGGCTCGTTACCTCCGGCGCAATCTGGAATGGCGGCTGATGGCGAATCATCTGTTCATGAACCTCAAGGCGTTGCTGTTCGCCGGATGTTTCTTTGACGGCACGGAGGCCGGCCAGTGGAGGAGTGATGCACTGCGGCTGCTGCGGGAACAGATTGCGGAACAGGTGCTCTCCGATGGCGGCCACTGTGAGCAGAGTCCGATGTATCACACGATCGTGTTGGGAGACCTGCTGGATCTGGTGAACCTCGCACAGGCCTATCCCGAATGCGTTCCGCCCGCGGCGCGCCAGCTCTTCAGCGACACGAGTTGTGCGATGTTCACCTGGCTGGCGCGGATGTGCCACCCCGACGGAGGCACTTCCTTCTTCAGCGACGGAGGGTTCGCATCGTATGGTGCTGGCGCTCTGTGGGATTATGCGCAGCGGCTTGATTTGCCGGTGCAGGCTCCGCCGGCGCAGCGGGTCTGCCATCTGCAGGCGACAGGCTATGTGAGGCTTCAAACGGCGGATACGGTTGTCCTGTTCGACGTCGGTGAGATTGGGCCGCAATACCAGCCCGGCCACGGTCACGCCGATGCACTGTCTTTCGAGCTATCTCACCGCGGCGCACGCATTCTGGTGAACCCGGGAACGTCAACCTACACAGAGGGCCACGAACGGAGCCGGCAGCGCGGCACGGCTTCTCACAACACCGTTGCGGTGGATGGCTTGGATCAATCGGAGATGTGGGGCGGCTTTCGCGTGGCGCGCAGGGCGCATCCGCGCGACGTCCAAACGGAAGAATGGGGAGACATTGTTGCAGCGGAAGGCTCCCACGACGGATACGGGCGGCTTCGCCATCCGATCCTACACCGGCGTAGGGTGGAGCTTTCACCGGGCGTGATGCATGTGAGAGACACGCTGGAAGGCGTGGGACATCATCAGGCGAGTGTGCGGTTTCATGTGCATCCCGAATTCACTGTTCACCTGGACGGAGGCGGATTCCGCATCGGTAACTCGAAAGACCTGCTGCTGGTGGAACTGGATCCGGTGCTTCAAGTGTCGATCGAGGAAAGCAGTTTCCATCCGAGATTCGGCGTCTCCCGTCCGAACCTCGCGATTCGTGGTGACTGGCGCGGCGTATGCCCAGTCTCATGGACCACTCGCATCGAGTTGTTATGAGGGAGATAGACGGAAGGAGGTAGCCATGGTTCGGCGTGCGATCGCGGCAAGCATTTTTCTGATGACGTCCGGCGGACTGTCCGCGGCTCCGCCCCGGATCTTCTTCTCCGACCTGGAAAGCGGTCCCAACACGGGCGGCCAGAACAACGGCGGCGTCTTCGTGACCCTGCACGGAGCACGCTTCGGTGCTACTCCTGGAACATCGTATGTCAGTATCGGCGCTGGCCGCGCCACCAACTATCCCATCTGGTCCGATGCGAAGGTGACGTTTCAGCTTGGCTCGGCGGCGACGACTGGCGAAATCCGGATTACCACGCCGTCGGGCGCCTCCAATGCGGTCCCCTTCACGGTGCGATCCGGAAAGATCTACTTTGTCGCGGTGGGAGGCAGCGACTCGAATAATGGCAGCTTCGCCAAGCCGTGGCGAACCCTGTTGAAAGCGCGGGACTCGATTGAGCCCGGAGACACCGTCTACGCTATGGACGGCGTAAGCCAGACCAGCGACGACGGCCAGGGCTGGAGAGCGGCGATGCTCATCCGCAGAGGCGGCACGGTGGGTGCACCCATGGCGCTGGTTGCCTACCCGGGGGCAACGGTTACTGTCGGCAACGCCACTGGTCCCTCCTACGGGATTCGCACGGCCGACTCCGGCATCTGCCCCGGTTTCTGGGTCTTTTCCGGGCTTGTTCTGCGCGGGTTGAACGGCGCGCTGATTCTGGGCGGGCCATCCTCCAACTGGCGCGTGGCCGGGAACGATCTGTCATGCCCGAATGGCAATGGGCAACTTGGCTGCCTCGGCACGGGCCGCACTACGCAGGTCAAACTCCTCGGCAACAATCTGCACCACGCTGGCGCTGCCAACGCTTCTTCGCATTATCACGGCATCTACATCTCCACGGACAGCAATCAGATGGAAGCAGCATGGAACACGGTCGCCTATGTGCGGGGATGCCGTGGGATCCAGGTATACTCATCGCCACTCGGCTCAGGTGGGGCCAGCGATCCAACAGGCCGCAATATCTACGATCTGAGCCTTCACGACAACCTGATCCACGACACGCAGTGCGATGGCATCATTCTCTCCACGGTGGACCCATCGCGGGGGAAAGTCGAGATCTACAACAACGTCATCTATAACGCGGGGCAGGGACCCAACAATCCGGAACGAACCGGCTACTGGTCGTGCATCATGGTGAATGGCAGCACGGCGAACGGGGCGCCTGGCGGCGGCACGGTGGAAGTCTTCGGCAATACGCTCTACAACTGCGGCACACATCCCGCGCCTCCCTATGCGAACGCGGTCACAGCCGTCGCCAATGGAGGGAACAACCATAGTCTGAAAGTTCGCTTGCGGAACAACATCATTTATCAGCCGCGTGGCGTGCCGTATTGGACCATCTATGGACCTGACGACGGCATTCAAGGCACAAGCAATCTGTTCTTCGGAAATGGCGCGCCGCCTTCGAATCCGAACATGACGCGTTCGCTGAATGCCGATCCTCAGTTTGCGAATCTGAGCAGCTTCGATTTTCATTTGAAAAGCTCCAGCCCGGCGCGGAAGGCGGGAGTCGAGACTGGTGTGCCCACTGACAAGGACGGCAACCTGCGAGGCGGCGATTCCGGCATCGATCTGGGAGCGCTGCAGTATGCGCCACTGCAGATTTCGGCGCTCACCTGCAATCCTCCTGTCATCCGTGCGCCTGGCGCCACAACCTGTATCGTGAGCCTGGACCAGCAGAGCCCCAGCGGCGGGCTCGAACTGGCGGTAAGCACGGACAGCGACAGCCTCGCGATGCCGCAACGGGTGTTCGTTCCAGCCGGCGCATCGACCGCCAGTTTCGTGGTGAACGGAGCGTTGATTCGATCTCGGGGCACCGCCAGTCTCAAGACCGCCCTTCCAACATCCAGCCGCAGTGTTGAACTGTGGCTGCTTCCAGCGGGTGATCCATCGCCCGCGCTGTATCAAGTCGTGAACGCTGCCAGCCTCCAGCCCGGGCCAATCGCTCCAGGGGGACTGGTGGCGGCGTTCGGTTCGGAACTGGGACAGGATTTCTCAGCCTCAACGCAGACGTCCGATGGCGACGCGGGGATGGCGCCGGTCTCCGCACTGTTCGACGAGATACCGGCACAGCTTCTTTCCGTACAGCCGCAGCAGTTGAATGCGATGGTCCCGTATAGCATTGCGGGCAGGTCGGGAGTGCGGCTGGAGATCGAAGTGGGCGGGAGGCGCTCCAATCCGTTGGCGCTGGCGGTGATGAAGACAGCGCCAGGTGTCTTCACCGTGGACTCGTCAGGAATGGGCCAGGCGGCGGCGCTCAACGATGACGGCACGGCGAATTCCTCTTCCAATCCGGCGCGGCGGGAATCTACGATTGCCTTCTACGCCGCAGGTCTCGGAGAGACCGATCCGCCTGCCATGGAGGCGGCGCCTGGAGAAACTACGCCGCAGGTGAAAGAGCCGATTACAGCGCTGATTGGTGGGATCACGGCAGCGATCGTGGACGCACGTATCGCGCCCGGCCCTGTTCTCGGGTTGTATTTGGTGAGTGCGCAGATTCCTGCCGAGGTGAACGCGGGAAGTGCGCTACCACTTTTGCTCACGGCTGCTGGTGCGGCCAGCCAGCCCGGAGTCACCATTGCGATTCAATGAAACGGGACGGGCTCCTATGCCCCGAACAGCCCTACAAACGGAATTCCAATCGGCCGAGGGAGTGGCAGCCCGGCTCGATGCCGGCGGCGAAGAGGTAATCGGCCGGATGTCGGCCCCATGGCTGGCGCTGTGCGACGAAACCCGCTGCGCTCCGTTCCACCGGCCGGAATGGATTGCAGCGTATCTGCGGGCCTTCGAGCCCGGGAGCACTGTGGTCCTGGCGAGCGCGACCGCCGGCGAGCGTCTGATAGCCGTATTGCCGATGGTTCTGAAACACTGCTGGTGGGCCGGCGTTCCGCTGAGAAAGCTGACGGGTGCGGCCAGTGTTCACTCCGTGCGCTTCGATATTTTGTGCGCCTCAAGCGCGGCCGGGCGCGCCGCAGTCCCGGCCCTGTGGAGTTTGCTGAAGAACTCACCGATCTGGCAGATTCTCGAATTGCCTGTTTTTCCTGACAACGGCAATTGCCACGGGCTGATCGAACTCGCCAGTCAGGACGGCTATTGCACGGCGCTCTTCCCGCATGAGAGTGGCCCTCTTCTCCGGATGCACCGGGACGAAAGCGGCCGGCTCACATGGCGGGACGGAACCAGCCGGCATTTTCGCCATGAGCTACGCCGCTTTCGCCGCCACCTGGAAGCAGCACTTGGAGGGGAACCCGAATTGATCCGCCGAGCCAAGCCGGACGCCGAAGCCCTGGCACAGTTCTACCGGCTGGAGGCCGCCGGGTGGAAGGGCAAGGCCGGATCGGCAATCGCTTGTGCTCCCGAGATCCGCGGCTTCTACGATGAGATTGCCCGCGAGGCCGGAGCCCAGGGCTATTTCTGCCTGCACTCGCTGGAGCGGAACGGGGTCATGGCGGCTGCTTCATTCGCTGTCTTCTCCGAAGACTGCTACTTCCCCATGAAGATTGCCTATGACGAAACGCTGCATCGGGGCGCGCCCGGCCACATTCTATTCAACGAGATCCTGGAGGAGTGCGCCGAACAGCAGATTCCGCAACTATTCTTCGGTGGCAATATGGATCGCTTCAAGACATCCTGGACATCGGAGCGGCTGCCGCACTTTACCGGCCTGGTCTTTGCGCGTGATTTCAGCGCGCGCCTGGCCTATGAATGGAAGACCCGTGTGTTGTCGCCGGCGGCAAGATTCGTCCGGCGCGTGTGGAACCGCGGAACCCGGTCCATCAGAGCAAAGAGGTAGGACATGATGCGGATAACTCTGATCTGCTGCCCGTTTCAGACTTCGTACGGTTCCTATGCCGGCTCACTCAAGGCGGCGCTGGAGCGAAAGCTCGGCGGGCCAGTCAACTGGCTCGCGGCCAACTGCGGTTGCGGAGACCCGATCGAGGTGGAGCGCCGCTTCCAGACCCCAGACTGCACTTACTTCGAGCTGCCCGTTCCAGGAGGATACCGATCTTCATCCGCCTGGAAGCGCGTGTTGCGGGGGAAGGCGCGCGACGTCAGCCTGTATCTCCGCGCCCGCCGCTACGCCAATTTGTGTAAGCATGCCGAGCTGGTGCACTTCCAGCAGATTCTGAACGGCTACGGATCGAAGGCCGTGTTTCATTGGCTGAGGCAACCGTCGACTGCCGTAAGAGTTGTCACGGTTCACGAATTGGATGCCGACCAACTGGAACGTCCGGACACCAATCTGACCTACAATCTTGCCGATGCCGTGATCGTGCATTGCGAGGAGATGAGGGAGCAACTCGTCCGGCTGCACGTGGAGAGCGGCCGAATTTACGTCGCGCTCTATGGGGCGGGACTACCAACGGGCAGGCTCGATGGCCCGCGAGCTGGGGTGGTTTTCTACGGCGGCCACAAACTGGCTTCGGGCAAAGGCTTGGACACTTTGCTGCAAGCGGTGTCGCTGATGGAGCGCTGTATCCCGGACAAGATGCCGGAGATCAAGATCCACGGGCACTACGGCACGGAGCCCCCCGCCGACGCGATCCGTCTGGCTCGCGATATTGGAGTGGCAGAACGCATCACCTGGCTGAACCAGATATCCAACGAGGAGATGGCGCAGTTGTATCTCAGCTCCCAACTCTGCGCTTTGCCCTATACGAGCGGCTTCGCCGGTTTACCAGCCGCGCTGGCCGCTGCCTGCGCGCTGCCTGTCGTGTGCACATCGAAAGCCGCGCTGACCGATCATCTGGGAAGCGACGGGATCTGGGTGGACACGAATGACCCGGAGCGGCTGGCGGATTGCATGATGGCACTGCTCGCCGATGGGAAACTCAGCCGGGAGATTGGCGCGCGGCTGCGCAAGCGGGCGGAGTTGTTCCTCAGTTGGGACGTGATTGCAGATCGGACACTGGAGATTTATGCCAAGGCCATGGCCAGAAAGCCGGCTTCGCCTGGGCGGGCTGCTTAGCGCCAGTCGGGCACTGCAACTGGAGGCGATCTACCGCCGTATTCGAAGTGCCTTGGAGGTGCATGGCTACACGCCCTATACGATTGCGGATTACCTTCGTCAGTCCGGGGCCGAGGTGGGCGAAGGGTGCTGGATCGTACCGACCAGCTTCAGCACGGAGCCGTACCTTGTTCGGATTGGAAACCATGTGTCGATTGAGGAGGGCGTCTCCTTCATGACGCACGACGGAGGGCCGTGGGTCTTCCGGGACCGAATCTCCGATCTTCAGGTGTTGGGTCCGATCGTGATTTACGACAACTGCTACATTGGGGCGCGTACGATTCTCGGGCCGAACACCCGTATCGGACCGAACTCGGTGGTGTTGGCCGGCTCGGTGGTGATCTCGGATGTTCCTCCGAACACCGTTGCGCTCGGGGTCCCGGCCCGGCCACTCATGCCGCTGGACCAATACCGGCAAAAATGCGTGGAGCGCTGGACCGCCCAGCGCTCCGCTGAACCCTGCGATCGGGAGCAGATGAAGCAACACCTGCTGACCCACTTTCGGGAACAATTGTCATGAAGGGCAGGCCCCCTTTTCCGGTTGCCTGCCCTCTAAGGAACACGCGCAAAACGGAGCCCGCCCGCGCCTTGATGCGGACGCGTGTTCCTTCGGTATTGGCGGCGCGGAGCGTGCCCTTTGCGCTTCTGAGCCGCGAGGGGAACGAATCAACGCACCACGATGGGTGTACTCCTAGCCGCAGCGAGGTAGCCAATCCTCCAGCGGAACTCATAGACGCCGGGAGTAGCCGGCGCCGGCATGGTGAACGTACCGGTTGTTGCGCCATTCGGATACTGGCGCCATACGGGCTGGTCGTTGGGCGCTCCCACCAGGTAGAGTCCGACGCTGTCGTTCGATGGCCGTCCCGCGGGGACGTTCCAACGCACCGTTAACGGAGTTCCCGGAGCAGCCGCCGCCGTGGTGGTGGTCAGGCTGAATGGGGTGACACCGACAGGCATCGTTTCACTTTTTGCCTTCAGTGTGTACGAGCCCTTCAGGTAGTAGTGGAACTCGTAGTAGCCCGGCGTAGGAGGCAGATTGACTACAGCGCTGCCGCTGGTGGCGCCGCCGGTGTAGCGGTACCACACATACCACCAATTGGGGGAACCCGTTCCGCTGAGGGCAATCCAGTCGGAGGACGGCTGTCCGGCGGGGGCCGTCCAATCGACTCTGACCTGGGTCGCACTGATGGGAGTGTAGGAGACGCTAAACCCGCCGGAGGTTACGGGCGGATTCAACGTGACGGTGGCGACGGCGGACCGTGTGGGATCGGCCACTGAAGTTGCCCTCACCTGCACGGTCTGTTGCGATGTAACCGAGGCCGGGGCCGTGTAGAGACCAGTGGACGACAAGCTGCCGGCCGTTGCGCCCAACGACCACGTGACCGCTGTGTTGCTGGACCCGCTCACTGCCGCTGTAAACTGCTGGGTTTGACCGGCGGTGAGACTGGCGGTTGCGGGATTGATGGTGACGGTTACCGGCGGGTTCAATGTGATCGTGGCTGCAGCCGACCGCGTGGGATCAGCGACCGAAGTGGCGATGACCTGCAAGATCTGTTGCGAGGCAACTGAGGCCGGGGCCGTGTAGAGTCCGGTAGACGACAGGGTGCCGGCCGCCGCGCTCAAAGACCATGTGACCGCTGTGTTGCTGGACCCGGTAACTGCCGCTGTGAACTGCTGGCTCTGGCCGGTGGCTAAACTGGCAGCCCCCGGATTGACGCTGACGGTCACCGGCGGGTTCAGAGTGATTGTGGCTACAGCCGACCGCGTGGGATCGGCGACCGAAGTGGCGGTAACCTGCACGGTCTGTTGCGATGTGACCGAGGCCGGGGCTGTATAGAGGCCAGTGGACGATAGGCTGCCGGCCGCGGCACTCAAGGACCAAGTGACCGCTGTGTTGCTGGACCCGGTGACGGCCGCCGTGAACTGCTGGCTTTGACCGGCGATGAGACTGGCAGTGGCAGGATTGACACTGACCGCTAGCGGCGGGTTCAAGGTGATTGTGGCCACCGCCGACCGCGCGGGATCGGCGACGGAAGTGGCCCGGACCTGCACGGTCTGTTGCGAGGTAACCGACGCCGGAGCCGTGTAGAGACCGTTGGACGACAGGGTGCCCGACGCAGGGCTCAGTGACCACGTAACCGCCGTGTTGGTGGATCCGGTCACTGCCGCCGTGAACTGCTGGTTTTGACCGGCGTTGAGACTGGCAGAGGCGGGATTGACGCTGACGTTTACCGGCGGGTTCAAGGTGATGGTGGCAACAGCGGACCGCGTGGGATCGGCGACCGAAGTAGCCATGACCTGAACAGTCTGTTGTGAGGCAATTGACGCGGGAGCCGTGTAAAGGCCAGAGAATGACAATGTACCGACAGAGGGGTTCATGGACCAGTTCACGCTGGTGTTGGGCGATCCGGTCACCGCCGCGGTGAACTGCTGGCTCTGCTGGGCGGAAAGACCCACGCTTCCCGGGTTGACGCTGACCACAACCGGCGTGGAAGAACTACCCACCAGAGCAAGCGCGCCGATAGGATAGCCGGAGCCTTGTGGCAGCGGCACCCCATCATAGTCGCGGGCCAGTGGAAGACTAACCCCTGCATTGGCAGCCGGGCTGCTCGCGGTGAGGTGAAAGTCAAACGCGGAGAGATTGGCGAACAGCGGATTGTTGCTGACAGACTGCGTCAGGTTGGGATTGGACGGAGCCGGGCCATTGCCAAAGAACAGGTTGTTGGTTCCTTGAATTCCGTCGGCCGGACCATAGATCACCAGATAAGGAGCGGCGCCGGGTTGATAAAGGATGTTGTTCCGCAGCCGGATCTTCAGACTCGTGTTGTTACCTCCGTTTTCCACCGCAGCGTTGGCATTGCCATAGGGCGGCGTGGCGAAGGAACCGCAGTTGTACATGGTGTTGTTGTAGACATCGACAACGCCGCCTCCGGGTGTCCCGTTGGCGGTAGTGCCCGGCACGTTCACGCAGGTCCAGGCGCCCGTTCCCTCGGGATTGTTCGGACCTTTGCCTGCGTTGTAGATGATGTTGTTGTAGACCTCGACTCTGCCGCGGGAAGGATCCACGGTGGCGAGGATGATGGCGTCGCACTGGGTGTCGTGAATCAGGTTGTCATGAATGCTGAGGTCGAAAAGGTTGCGGCCCGTGGGATCGGACGAACCTCCGCCGAGGAGCGGGGAGGAATGTGTCTGAATGCCACGGCATCCGCGAATGTTGGCGATCGTGTTCCAGCCCATGTCGATGTGGTTCGAGTCAGTGGACCAGTAGACGCCATGATAGTGGGAGGATGCGTTGACGGCGCCGGCATCGTGCAGGTTGTTCCCATGGAACGACACAAAGGACGTTTTGGCCGTGGCGAAGCACCCTACTTCCCCATTGCCGTTCGGGCACGAGATGTCGTTGCCGATGATACGGATATTGTTGGAAGGCCCGGCAAGCGCCATCGCCGAGTTGCGGCCCCGCAAAACCAGGCCGGCAAATGTCCAATGACCGGTGAACGATCCGCTGTCCACGGCTCTGACGCCGTAGGAAGGACCGGAAATGGAACCGATGGTCACCGTTGCTCCGGGATAGGCAACCAGCGCCTTTGGCGCGCCAGGAGAGCCTCCGTTGCGGAGCAGCATGGCGGCACTCCAGCCCTGACCGTCGTCCGCGAGCTGGCTGACGCCATCCAACGCGTACGAAATATCGCCCGGCTGCATGGCATCACGAGCCTTGAGCAGCGTTTGCCAGGGGGCGGCGAACGAACCGTTGTTATTGTTGTTGCCCGTGGTGGCGACAAAGTAAATGTTGCCCGGGCGTACCGTGAAAGGCACGCCATTGGAGGTACCGCCGGCCGTCGTGACCGTGATGTTACCCGTCGCCGCCGCGGCGCCGATCTGGATGGTTAACTTGGTATCCGTCCAAAGTGGGTAGGCCGCGGCCTGGCCGCCGCCGGTTGTTACCACCGAACTACCTCGGGAAGTCCCGAAGTTCTTTCCGTAGAGCGTGACAAATGTCCCGGCGTTGTTCTGGCCGCCGGTATTGGGCCCCCCGTCGAGGTCCGAGAAGAAGATCACCGGTGTGCTGCTGGTCTGGCCCAGGCCAGGTTGCAGAGCGGTGACCCCAAACGACACAACGAAGGTAACCGCGAAGTGAGCAAGCGATTTCATGTTTCGCACAATCTCCTTGAGAGTTGGTTCCGCTATGGAACCACCGTACCAGTACCTTTGGTACGCATTGTGTCGATGTTACTTTGCCGACGCATCAGAAGTCAACGGGGGATTCTCACCTAAGTTAAGCAGAATGAATGAGATAACGAAGGGTCACCGACCGCTTCCCACTCAGGCACGTATTCTGCGAACCGGCTTTGGGCCTGCTCATTTCGACGTGAAGGAGGCGCTAAGTGCCCCGTCGAAGTCCTTATGAAATCCGACTGAGCCCGGAAGAGGCAGAGGAGTTGCGCCGGTGGGCCGGCAGCCGGACACTACCCTACCGCAAGGTGGTGCGGGCGAAGATGATTCTGGAGGCGTCGCGAGGACTCAGCAACGACGAGATCGCGGCCCGGCTGGACACCCGCAGGGAGGTTGTCAGCAGATGGCGTAAGCGGTTCTTTTTAAATCGCTTAGCTGGACTGGAAGCACCTGTTCGCCGGCCGCGCAATCATGCCTGTTGATTGCTGCTCACAGTCCCACTTGCTGCGGGTACCTGCCCGCGTTGGGGTGGAACCGGTTCCACCGGGAGCCGTCGCCTCCGGATGAGCTTTCCGGTTCGGCGGGTGGCATTCCCGATCCGCCGCGAGACGGCGGCACCATTCGAGGGACCGGCGGACTGCCTGTCGCCGCCGTTCCTGGCAGTCACGAATAATATGTGACTGTTTTCAGGCGCTCTTACCTTAAGCGGAGTACGGCGATTCGCTTAAGAACGCACCTTTGACCGGCGCGAGCAACTGAGGCTGGCCCACATTCTTCCGGAGGGAGGCCATTTTTTTATGTGTGGGATTGCAGGATTCGTTACCAAACACCCGAAGCTTCCAGACCCGTTCGTTCTCCGCCGCATGATGGGGGCGATTCGACACCGGGGTCCGGATGAGTCGGGAGTCCATAGTGATCTGTCCGCATCGATCGGCCACGTCCGGCTGAGCATCATCGATCTGGCCGGCGGACACCAGCCTATGTATAACGAGGATGGCTCGCTGGTGCTCAGTTTCAATGGGGAGATCTTCAACTATCTCGAATTGCGGGAGGAACTCATTCAGAAAGGCCACCGTTTCGCGACACGCTCCGACAGCGAAGTGATTTTGCACCTGTTCGAAGAAGAAGGCGAATCCTGCGTGAACCGTCTGAACGGACAATGGGCCTTCGCGATCTGGGACAGCAGACGGCGCAGCCTCTTCCTTTCGCGGGACCGGCTGGGAGTTCGGCCGCTTTTCTACACCTGGACCGGCGACGCCTTCGTGTTCGCCTCAGAGATCAAAGCGCTGATGGAGTACCCCGGAGTGCGGCGCGAGCTCGACCTGCGTGCTCTGGACGAGGTTTTCACGTTCTGGTACACGCTGCCTCCGCGCACTGCGTTCCGCGGCATCTACGAGATTCCGCCTGGGTATTCCGCTACGCTTGCCGCCGGCGAATTGACGCTCAAGCAGTATTGGGATATTCATTATCCCCCGCAGGAGCCGGCCGGCGACACGGTCAATATCAACCGGTACGGGGAACAGTTGCTGGAGCTGCTGGAAGACGCCACCAGGATTCGGCTCCGCGCCGACGTTCCCGTGGGCGCATACCTCAGCGGAGGCCTGGATTCCACGGTGATCGCGGCGCTCGCCAGGCGCTATGCCGGCCGCCTGGAAACATTCTCGGTGCGATTCGAGGATCGCGACCTTGACGAAGGCGGCTTCCAGCATAATGCCGTCCGGTTCCTGGGAACCAATCACCAGGAGATCCTCTGCTCCAGCGAGGACATTGGGCGGATTTTTCCGGAAGTCATCTGGCACGCGGAAAAGCCTATCGTCCGTACGGCTCCCGCCCCGTTCTACCTGCTGGCCCGGCTGGTGCGGGAGCGCGGCTTCAAGGTAGTACTCACCGGAGAAGGCTCAGACGAGATGCTGGGCGGATACGACATATTTAAAGAAGTTCAAGTCCGGCGCTTCTGCGCGGCGCATCCGGAATCGAAGCTGCGGCCGCTGATGCTGAGACGGCTGTATCCCTATCTGCGCGGGATCCAATCGCAGCCCGCGGCGTGGCTGAATGCATTCTTTAAGGCGGGCGCCGGCGACGTGCAGGCGCCGTTCTTCTCGCACCTGCCCAGATGGCAACTCACCGCCAGGCTCAAGGCTTTCTTCTCCGACGATGTGAGGGCCGAACTGGGCACACACAACGCTTATCTCGACCTGCTCGAATTGCTGCCGCAGACATTTCCGGACTGGGATCCATTCACCCGGGCCGAGTATCTGGAAGCCCGTTATCTGCTGCCCGGCTACATCTTGTCGTCGCAAGGCGACCGGGTGGCGATGGCCCATGCAGTGGAAGGCCGCTATCCGTTTCTGGATTACCGCTTCGTGGAATTCGCGAACCGCCTCCCTCGCCGCCTGAAGATGCGCGTGCTGAAGGAGAAGTACCTGCTGAAACGGTGCGCCACGCATTTGGCTCCCCCTGAGGTGATCGAACGCAGCAAGCAACCTTATCGCGCACCCGACGCACGCAGTTTTGTTGGCGCCAGGCCCCCCGGCTATGTCGAAGAGTTGCTGTCTCCATCGCGGCTCCGGCGTGACGGCATTTTCCGTCCGGAGCCCGTCCAGAAACTGCTGGCGAAGGCGAGAAGCGGGAATCTGACCGGCGCCGGGGACAACATGGCGTTCGTGGGTGTGCTCTCCACTGAGTTACTGATTGATCGCTTCCTCCACCACTCTTCACAGGAGTACGACTATGACGATTGCGAACGAACTGCGGTGCTTTATCGTTGACAACTACCTCTACGGGCAGGCCAATGGCTGGCTCACCGAGGATACTTCCTTCTTGGAAAGCGCCATTCTCGACTCTACGGGCATCCTGGAACTGATCGGGTTCATCCAGGAGCGGTTCCATATCCGTCTGGAGGACGAGGAGATCATTCCCGACAATCTCGATTCCATCCGGAAGGTCGCCAACTTCCTCAGTGCGAAGCTGGAGTCCTCCGCCCGGCAGGAGGTGACGGCATGAGTCCCACCATTCCCATTTCTCCCGAAGCACTTCGTATCGACCCGGCCGCGGAGGCCGATCGCATCATCACCGCTCTGCGCAGTATCGTTTTCCATCAATTGAAGCGCAAGGGTGTGGTTGTCGGCGTCTCCGGCGGCGTCGATAGCAGCGTGGTGGCCTATCTGTGTTGCCGCGCATTGGGCGGCGAGCGCGTGCTTGCGCTGCTGATGCCCGAAACCGATTCCTCGCCGGATAGCCTGCGGCTGGGCCGTTTGGTAGCGGATTCGCTGCAGGTGCGGTGTGTGCTGGAAGATATCAGCCCCATCCTCACCGCCGCACGCAGCTATGAACGGCGCGACGACGCGGTGAGGATGGTGGTGCCGGAATACCGCGAGGGCGACAGGTTCAAGATCGTTCTGCCCGATGTGGTGAACGAGGACCGGTATTCCATCTTCTCCGTTGTAGTCCAGTCACCGGATGGCACGACGAACAAGGTCCGGTTGAATCCGCAAGCGTATCTGGGTGTGGTGGCGGCGACAAACTGCAAGCAACGTGCGCGCAAGCTGATCGAATACTACTATGCGGACTTGCTGCAGTTTGCCGTAGCCGGCACAGCCAACCGGCTGGAGCATGATCTGGGGTTCTTCGTGAAGAACGGCGATGGTGCGGCTGATTGCAAGCCGATCGCCCACTTATACAAATCGCAGGTATTTCAGTTGGCCGAGTATCTGGGAGTTCCGGAGGAAATCCGCACACGCCCCCCCACGACCGATACCTACTCACTGGAACAAAACCAGGAGGAGTTCTACTTCTCCATTCCTCTGGCGCAGATGGATCTCTGTCTGTTCGGCTTTAACGCAGGCATCTCTCCCGAGGATCTCGCCCCGGCTGTTGCACTGACCCCGCAGCAGGTGGATCGCGCCTACCGTGCGATTGAATCCCGGCAGCGTGCGGCTCATTATCTGGGCCATCCACCCTGCCTGATTGAGAGCTTTTGATGAACGCCACTGACTTCCTGCTGGACGATAAGGACCCGCTTCGAACGGCGCTGTGGTTTGCAAAGAGCAGCAACACTTATGGCGAGTTGACGGAAGCAGTGGACGCAGTGCTCGCGCATCTGCTCACTCTGGAACTGGCGAAAGGCAGCCGCGTCGTTCTTGTCGGCGACAATTCGCTGTTCTGGGTGGCTGCTTATCTGGGCACGCTGCGCGCCGGGATGGTGTGTGTGCCGTTGCCGGTTAGCACCTCCCTCGATGACCTGGCCTATATTCTGCGCATCACCGAAGCACGAGTAGTGTTCGCGGATGCCCGCTTCGCCGTCAAAGCGGGCGTGCAGTTGCAGAGTTGCCAGGTGGTGACGAATCTCGATGTTTTGTTGCGTCGCCATGCCGTAGCATTGAGGCCGCCAGTGGAGTCAGACGATCTCGCGGCCCTCATGTTCACTTCGGGTTCCACAGGCAAGCCTCGGGGGGTGATGGTGTCTCACGGCAACATCATCGCCAACACCGAATCCATCATTGAGTACCTCGGACTCAACGCCAGTGACCGCATTATGGCTGTTCTGCCGTTCCACTATTGCTTTGGCGCGTCGCTGCTGCACACGCATCTTCGGGCGGGCGGGAGCCTGGTGGTGGAAACCAGCTTCATGTACCCCGAACTGCTATTGCAACGCATGTTGGAAACCGAGTGCACCGGATTCGCAGGTGTGCCGAGCCACTATCAGATTCTGCTGCGACACTCGAGCCTGCGCGCGCGGAGTTTTCCGCACCTGCGCTACATCCAGCAGGCGGGAGGACATCTTCCCGCACACTTGATTCGGGAACTCGCCGATGCATTGCCGGGCGCCCGGGTGTTCATCATGTACGGCCAGACTGAGGCTACGGCGCGCCTTTCCTATCTGCCCCCTTCGCTGCTGGATTCGAAACTCGGTTCCATCGGCAAAGGCATTCCCGGCGTCAAGCTGACCGTGGTGCATGAGTCCGGGAGGAGTGTGGTTCCCGGAGAGGTGGGTGAGATTGTGGCTGAAGGCCGGAACATCACGCAAGGTTACTGGTGCGCACCTGAGGAGTCTGCGCGGTCGTTCCGGGATGGCAGGCTCTACACAGGCGATCTCGCCACCGTCGACGACGAGGGATTCATCTACGTCGCCGGACGTTCGGGCGACTTCCTCAAGTGCGGCGGCAAGCGCGTCAGTTGCCGGCGTCTGGAGGATCTTGTGCTGGGTTTTCCGGAGGTGATGGAAGCCGCAGTGGTAGGAATGCCGGACGAAGTTCTGGTGGAAGCTGTCCGGCTATTTGCAGTCCCTCATGACGGAAACGTCACAGGATTGGAAGAACGCCTGCGGCACTTCTGCAAGTCGAACCTGGCGCCCGAACTGGTGCCGAAAGAAATCGACTTCCTGCGGGCGCTTCCCAAAAACAGCGCGGGGAAAGTGCTGAAGGAAGTGTTGAAAGCCCTGCCCCTCTCACAGACGGAATCGCAAGCATGCGTTTCACCGAATTAGTTCGCGCCCTGCACCGGAGAGTCCGGACCGCCCTGGAAGTGCGCAAGTACACACCGACGACGATCGCGCAGTACTTACGCCGGTTTGGGGCCACGATCGGCGAAGGTTGCTTCATTGTGCCCACCAACCTCGGTACTGAGCCGTACCTGGTGAAGATCGGGAACCATGTCGCCATTGCCGACGGGGTGCTGTTCATGACGCACGACAGCGGGGCATGGGTTTTCCGCGGCGAGGTTCCAGACCTTCAGGTGTTTGGCCCCATCGTGATCGAAGACAACTGCCTCATCGGCCAGCGTGCCATTCTAGGCCCGAACATCCGGATTGGACCCAACTCGATTGTGGCGGCGGGATCCGTTGTCCTCTCCGACGTTGCCCCGAACACGCTGGTGATGGGAGTTCCGGCGCGCCCATTCGGTTCCATGGACCGATACCGCGACAAGTGCCTGCAGAAATGGATGGACCAACGCCCCCCCGGCATCCAGTTGGGAGAAAACGAAACGTGGTGGGAAGCGAGGAACTATCCCGAGAACCGCGACCGCATGCGCAAGCACCTGCTCGCGCTGTTTCGCGAGCAATTGCGTGGCGAGCCTCCGCAGGTCACCAGTCGCGAATGAATCGACAGGAGTGATGGGTCATGCGGAGATGGATCATTCTGGCATGCCTGGTTGTGATCGCGGCGGTCCTCATGCTGATGACAAGACAATCGAAAGAGCCGCATGCGGTGAGCGTAGAGCGGAAGCACGTCGTGCTTGTGGGCGCATCCATCGGCCGGTTGTGGCGCCTTGAGGAGTGGCCGGCGCGCACCGGCGAAACCTCCTTCACTCTGGAATCCGTCGCGGCGTGGCAGTTTGACAAGTCGGCAGCGCTCGATGAAGTGCTGATGCGCCCGAAAAGAAAGTTCCACCCGACGCGAACCTACCTCCGCTCCTTGTTTCAACCGCCGCCCAAACGCCCCGGCGCCGTCATTCTCAAAGAGTGCTCTTCCTACTTTCCGGGCGACGTGGACGGCTATATGACGAGCATCAGCGAATGGGTTCACCGGCTTCGCGAGGCGCGGATTCGTCCGATACTGGCGACGGTTGCGCCTGTGACTCAAGCCCGGTCGAAGCGCGATGCAGGCAAGCAGACCGCGTTGCTTGCATTCAACCGGCGGCTGAGAGCGTACGCGGAGCAGGAGGGGATTCCACTGCTCGACCTGGAAGCTGTTTTGAGGGACGAGGGCGGCGGCTCATTTCTGCGCGATGAATTCACCAGTGGCGATGGTTCGCATCTCAATGCCACGGCGTATGCGCATCTCGACCGCGAACTCCGCACCCTGCTTTGTGAGTTCTACACGTGCAAAGGAAAAGGAGAAAACACAACATGTCTGAAGCAGCAGTAGCGGTCGCAAGCGCGGCCGGGATTCTTTCGGAGAAGATCCGCAATCGCACGGCGAAATGCGGCGTCATTGGCTTGGGTTACGTGGGACTGCCCCTTGTGGTGGAACTCGCGGAGGCGGGCTTTCCGGTCACCGGCATCGATCTCAATGTAGACAAAGTGAACCGCATCAATGAGGGACAATCCTACGTGAAGGACGTACCTACCGAGGCGTTGGCGCGCGTGGTGGAGCAACACAAGGTCCGTGCGACGACTGACTTTTCCGCGCTGGCTGAAGTCGACACGGTCAACATCTGCGTGCCCACGCCGCTGCGCAAAACCAAGGATCCGGACCTGACCTATGTCGTGGAAGCGGCCAAAGCGGTGGCGGAGAACCTCCACTCCGGGATGCTGATCATCCTGGAATCGACCACCTATCCGGGAACCACCGACGAACTACTCCTCCCGATGTTCGAACGGACATCGCTCCAAGCGGGGCGCGATTTCTGGCTCTGCTTTTCCCCGGAGCGAGTAGATCCCGGCAATGCTGTCTATCAAACCCGCAATATCCCCAAAGTGGTGGGAGGAGTCACTCCGGCCTGCACGGCAATGGGCGCATTGCTCTACCGCCAGGCACTGCAGTCCGTGGTGCCGGTGAGTTCGGCACGCGTCGCCGAAATGGTGAAGCTGCTCGAAAACACATTCCGCATGATCAACATCGGCCTGGTGAATGAAATCGCCATGATGTGCGACCGGATGGGCGCCGACGTATGGGAGATCATCGACGCGGCCGCGACCAAGCCATTCGGCTTCATGCCGTTCTACCCTGGCCCGGGTCTGGGCGGCCACTGTATTCCCATCGATCCGTTCTATCTCTCCTGGAAGTCGCGCCAGACGGGCTTTGAGCCTCGCTTCATTGAGCTGGCCGGATACATCAACGGGCAGATGCCTCATTTCGTGGTGGGCAAGGTGCAGTCGGCTCTCAACGATCGCTATCTCCCGCTCAAGGGCTCGAAGATCCACATTCTTGGGGTTGCCTACAAGCGGGACATTGATGATATCCGCGAATCGCCGGCTCTCGATACAATCCACCTGCTGCGCAAAGGCGGGGCGCAGGTCACCTATTCTGACCCCTACATCCGTTCAATCCATGAAGACGGTATCGAGATGGAGTCTGTGCCTGTTGAGGCAGGGATTGCCGGCGCCGATTGCGTGGTGATCATCACGGACCATGCCCTCTTCGACTACAACGCGATTGTGAAGCAAGCCAGGCTGATCGTGGACACGCGCAACGCCACCAGGAGCCGCGCCGCGCACGTCATCCGGCTTTGAATCCGGCTGTTCTCCCGAAATTCAACCCACGCCGAAGACGCCCGCACAGGATGCCTCCTCCGACACCCTGATCGGGACGCACCCGGTCTGTCCCCCGTTGGGACCGGCGGGGCGGGGCGGGCGTCTCGCGGCGTATTACTCCCCGCTGCCTGGGTTCCCTCCGGGCACACAATTCCCTCTCTCAGTTCCCCAACAGCTTCTTCAAAGTTGGCGTAATCGCCTCACCCCAGCGTTCGTAACCGGCTTCTGTCGGATGCAGATAGTCGTTCATGATCGCCGGGGCAATGCTCCCATCTGTTTCCAGGAACACCTTGCCTATGTCCATGTAGGTGATGTTGCGCGTGCCATGCAACTTCGCGATTTCCCTGTTCACCGCCTCGATCTTGTCACGGGTAGCATCCGGTTTGGCGCCGCGTGGAAAGATGCCAAGCAGCAGGATCTTCGATTGCGGCAGCCGCAGATGCAATTCCTCGCAAATCGCCGTTACACCGGCCGCAATCTCTTCCGTGGTGTTGAGGTTCATGTTGTTGGTGCCGATCATCACCATCACCACGCGCGGAAGAATGCCGTCCACCTCGCCGTGACGCAAACGCCACAACACATTCTCGGTGCGATCCCAACCGTAGCCGATGTTGGTGGCTTTGTATGCTCCAAAGTACTTCTGATAGCTCAGCGGACCACGGGCGCGCGCATCGGAAGGTTCGCCGCCCCAGAAGTGGGTAATGGAGTCGCCGAGGAGCAGAATGTCGGGCTTCAGCCGCTGATTTCGCTCTAGAATCGCAAGGTGGCGGGTGGCCCAGTCGTAGTTTTTCCAATCGCGATTCTGCGTCACTTCCACCAGCGTGGAAGGCTGCGGACGGCCTGCGATGGTGAGCACCGGGCTGGCTTCCGCGTTGCCGGCGGAAAAGACGCGCGCGCGTAATACGCGGCCCACCGGAACGTCGACGGGGCCAAAGTAGACACCCGCCGACTTATCCGGATCGCGATCTTCAAACGTGTAGCGAATCACCGCGCCCGGCGTCGCGCTTTCCAGCACGACACGCGAGTCCGGGAGATAGCGGAAGGCCGGCGGCGCGACCTCCGCTAATAGGGCGAGACTGGTGTAGAGCCAAAGCAGGTGCATGGCGCTTTAGGCGATCAGGATGCGAAGCATGCGGCGGAGGGGTTCGGCGGCGCCCCACAGCAGTTGGTCGCCGATGGTGAACGCGCCGAGGTACTCCGGCCCCATGGCAAGCTTGCGGATGCGGCCCACGGGGATGGTGAGCGTGCCTGTCACCGCCACTGGAGTCAACCCTTGCAGGGTGGCTTCCCGTGTATTGGGCACCACTTTGACCCATTCGTGATCGGCGGCAATCATCGCTTCCACATCGGCCAGCGGCACATCCTTCTTCAGCTTGAAGGTGAGCGCCTGGCTGTGGCAGCGCATCGCGCCGATACGGACACAGAAACCATCGACGGGAATCGGAGGCTTCTGGTCGAGAATCTTGTTTGTCTCGGCCATACCCTTCCATTCTTCCTTGGACATTCCGTTCCCAAGATCCTTGTCGATCCAGGGAATAATGGAGCCGCCCAGCGGAACGCCGAAGTTTGCCACTTCGTCGCCTGCAAGCGCACGCTGTTTGGCCGCCACCATCCGGTCGATCTCGAGAATTGCGGACTTGGGATCGCGGAGCAGCGCCGCCACTTCGGCATGCAAGGTGCCGTACTGCGTGAGCAACTCGCGCATATGCTTGGCCCCGCCGCCCGATGCGGCCTGATAGGTTTGGGTGCTCATCCATTCGACAAGCCCGGCCTTGTAGAGCGCGCCGACGCCCATCAACATGCAGCTCACGGTACAATTGCCGCCAATCCAGTTCTTGCCGCCGCGTGCGAGTGCCGCATCGATCACCGGCTTGTTGGTGGGATCGAGAATGATCACGGCGTTGTCAGCCATACGAAGCGTGGAAGCAGCGTCAATCCAGTGGCCGTTCCAACCGCCGTCACGGAGCTTCTGGAATACCGCCGTGGTGTAGTCGCCGCCCTGCGCGGAGATCAGAATGTCGCAGGCGGAGAGGGCCTTGGTGTCATAGGCATCGAGGAGTGTAGTCTCATGGGTGGCAAACTTCGGAGCCTTCCCGCCGGCGTCGCTTGTGCTGAAGAACACCGGATCAATGAGAGCAAAATCATTTTCGGCTTGCATGCGGTCCATAAGGACGGAGCCAACCATGCCCCGCCAACCTATGAGACCAACGGATTTCCTTGACATTCATCTATTTTGCCATTGTGGTGCGTGCCGGTGAGAGTACACCCGGTCAGTCCTATGGTAGGGGCATGGGCGTTCCTGCTCGAAGCTTTGGCCCCATGATAAACTTCACAGGGAGAATTTCCGCAAGCATGGCCGTTTCCGTTGCCATCCGTCTATTTTCGAAGGTGTGTCTGTCGCTGGGCTGCTGGCTGGTTCTGTGCACTGCCATCCCGTGCCTCACCATGGCCGCTGATCCGGCAGCGCTCAAGGCCGATGCGGAAGGGTACTTCCGTGATCGCGTAACGCCGTTTATCAATACCTATTGCATCGCCTGCCATCAGAACCGGCGGCCGACGCGGGCGGGAGTAAATTTCTCGCCGGCGCTCAAAGCTCCCGGTCACGCGGCTTTCACCGATCAGTGGAAGAGAGCGGCCGCCAGAGTGAAGGCGCATGACATGCCGCCCAAAAACGCGCCCCAGCCGAACGATGCGGACCGGCAGATGTTCGCCGAGTGGATGACCAAGCTGAAATACCTCAGCCAGAAAGATCCGGGACCCTTCCTTATCCGGCGGCTGACGAAAACCGAATACGGCAACACGCTGCGGGATCTGTTTGGCGTCGAACCGTCGATTGCCGATGGACTGCCGGATGAAGTCAGCGGCGAAGGGTATCTGAATTCGCTTTCGGCGCTCCAGTTGGAGCAGTACCTGAAGATCGCGGATCAGGTGTTGCGCTCCACGCCACCGGCAATCCAGAAGCGGCTGTTCGGCCCACCTTCCGCGGCGACGCGGGAGGTCGCGCGGGCCCTGGCAACGAAAGCCTACCGCCGGCCGCCGTCGGATGCGGAGTTGGACAAACTGATTGAGGCATACGACCTGGGAAGACGCAACAATCTGGCCCACCCGCAGGCGCTTCACTTGATGATCAAGGCCATTCTGGTGTCCCCTCAGTTCCTCTTTATTACTCCTGCTGAAGAACCCGGGGTGAGCAGCGGAATCGTTCCGCTGGATGACTACCAACTCGCTTCGCGTTTGTCCTATCTGTTGTGGGCCACCATGCCTGACGATGAACTGATGGCGCTGGCGAAAAAGGGAGCGCTGCATGAGCCGGCGGTTCTGGATGCGCAGGTGCTTCGCTTGCTCAAGGATCCTCGCTCGCGTGCACTGTTCGACGGATTCGGTGCACAGTGGCTGGGCGTGGGAGGATTGAAGCGCCAGGTCTTCGATCCGGCACTGTTTCCACAGATGACGGCGCAGATGCGCACAGCAATGTATGAGGAAGCGCGCCTGTTTTTCCAAAGCATCGTGCGCGAGAACAACAGCATCGTCCGCTTCGTGGATGGCGATTACACCTATCTCAATGCAACGCTCGCTCCGATATACGGGCTGGAGAAGAGCGTCACCGGGCCCGGAATGCGGAGGGTCCAACTGAACGATGGCAATCGCGGGGGAATTCTGGGCATGCCGGGCGTCCTGGCAGGAACATCCTTCCCCAATCGCACCAGCGCGGTGAAGCGTGGCGTGTGGGTGTTGGAACAAGTCCTGGGCGACCATGTGCCGGCTGCCCCGCCCAACGTGCCGGCGCTGGATCAACAGGACCAGGCGGCTGTCGCAAACCTGACTCTGCGTGAGCGCACGGAACTGCATCGCACCAATCCGGTCTGCGCCAATTGCCATCGGATTCTCGACCCGATCGGGTTCGGCTTGGAGAACTTCGATGCCATCGGGCGCTGGCGCGACCGGGACAGCAACGGGAAGCCAATTGATGCGGCAGGCGAGTTGCCGGGCGGAGAGCGTTTTTCGCGCCCCAAGGATCTGAAAGTCATCATCGCCGCGCGAACCGAAGCACTCACCCGGAACCTGATAGAGAAACTGCTCGCGTACGCGTTGGGCCGCCGGTTGGAAGGCTATGACGAGATTGTTGTGGATAACCTGACGCAGGCGGTCGTTGCGGATGGGCACCGCATGCAGACACTGATCAAGGGGGTGGTTATGAGTTATCCCTTCACGCATCGTAGAATCGGAAGAAAAGAGGATCTCCCATGAGCAAAAGCGCAAAGATCAACCGGCGAACTTGCCTGAAGGGTCTGGGTGTTTCCCTCGGCCTGCCCCTCATGGAGTCCATGGGTTGGGCCGACACCCCAAAGGGCAAGCCCTATAAGCCCCCGGTGCGTCTGGGATTCATGTACATGCCGCACGGTGTGATCATGGATCAATTCTGGCCGAAGGATGCGGAGAGTTTTCGCACGTCGCCACCGCCGGCGCTCCAATCGCTGCGTCCCGTGCTGGATCAGTGTCTGATGATGAAGGGGATCTCCGGCGTTGCGATTGCACCGTTTAATGGGGCTCCGCACGCGCTCGAATTATCTACCTGGCTTACGGCGACGTTGCCTGCCGCCGATAAGCGGGCCGAGATCCATATCGCTATCTCCGCGGATCAGATTGCCGCCAACCACGTAGGAGCTTTCACCACGCTGCCGTCGTTGGAACTGGCCACGATGCCGCAGACGTGGAAGGAAAATCAGGAAGGCCTGAACGAGGGCTACTACTCGCACTGCAGCTTCCGCTCTCCCACCCAGGCGATGCCGGCCGAGGTCAATCCACGCAACGTGCTGTATCGCCTGTTCCACAAAGAGGATGAAGCGAAAGGTGCGGGCCGCGAGTCGTCTCCGGTCAATGCCCTGGATCGAAGCCTGTTGGACATCGTATTGGGAGGCGCCAGGGATCTGCGGCGAACCTTGCCGACTTCCGACCAACAGAAGTTGGATGAATACCTGGACAGTGTCCGCTCCGTGGAGCGGCGCATCGCGGCCACCGAGTATCGCCGCAAAGAGGCGGCATTGGAGAAGGCCGGCCTCCGATCGAGCCAACGTCATGCCTCCGATTCGCCGCCGATCGAGATCCGGATTCCGGATGGCGATAAGCGCAGTGAGTACATGCAGGTGATGTGCGATCTGAACATATTGGCATTTCAGACCGACACCACGCGGGTCAGTACGTACATCGGCTCGACACCGAATGGGGCATCGTATCCGGAACTGGGATTCCCTGACCAGCATCACTCGAACACGCATCACAACAACGAACCGGAGAAGGTTCGAAAAGTCGCCATGATTACGGAGTTCAACATTGCGCAGTTCGCCTATATGGTGAAGAAGATGCACAGCCTGCGGGAAGCGGACGGCACGTTGCTGGACAACTGCATCATGATGTGGGGCTCAGGCCTGGAGGACGGGAATAAGCATACGCGCGAGAATCTACCCTTCGTGATTGCGGGCAAAGGAGGCGGTTCGATCAAAACGGGACGTTTCCTGCCGGATACAAAGGGGAATCAGGGGGATCTGCTGACCACGCTGCTCGCTTGCGCAGGGATACCGATAGACCGGCCCGTTGGCATCGCGACAAAGCAGATCGAGGAGATCAAGGCTTAGGCATCAGGGGTTACCGGAACAAGGGCTGATAGCGCGAATCCACCTGGTAGTCATTGACACCAAGAGCACGGAGTCTCTCGATGTCCTGCTTCGGAGCCTCCCACTCGTCGCGCTTGGCCATCGTGTAGCGGAAGGTGTTGATGGCCGCAACGGGGGACACTTTGAGACTGCGGGCCAGCGCCACGACGTTCTGATCGATCTCACTGCCGAGTTCGAACAGAAAGTAGCGTTCGGCCACCGGCTCACCTGCTTCGGCGGCATCGCGCAGCGTCTTGCGGTTGACGGACACCATCACCTGGCCATCGAAGAAGGGGCGGACACGCGGGCCACCCAGGGAGTAGATGGGGCGTGGGATTCCGCTGTCCACCATATGGCGCAACAGGCGTTGATAGAAGGCCGGCTCCCACTGACCTTTCAGATCGAGCATCAAGCGCATGCGGCCCTTGCACATCGCACAGAGCTGTTCGAAATGCAGTGGCGGCTTTCCGCCTGGGATCGACTGCAAGCGGCTCATCTCGGCCCATGTCAACTCTTCGGGGCGATGGGAGTCCGCGTAGTACTTTGTGAGGACGTTATCGTGGTGCAAGACAGGTTCGCCGTCACGGCTCTTGCGAACATCCACCTCGATCATCCAGTAGCCGTTGTCCATGGCGGCTTGCACCGCCCCAGGACTATTTTCCGGGCGCATGGAATCCACGACGCCGCCGCGATGGGCGATCAGCCGCAGGTTGTCGGCGATCGCGGCTGCGGGGCCGGCCGCCAGGAGCGCAGTAAATTGGCGCCGCGTCATAGGGGTCACTTTTCATCCTAGCCGATGCAATGGCCACAGATTTGCAACTCAATGGCGAATGCGATGGTTTGTGTTGCCGTTGTTCTTTTTGTTGCTGCCGGCGCAGGAGCCGCCATTTGGCGTCGAGTCGCGGCTGGTCCTGGTGCCTACCAGCGTTACGGACAGCAAGGGTAGAAGCATCGGAGGCCTGGAATCGAAGGACTTCACGATTCTCGACAACGGCCGGGTACAGCACATCAGCGTGGACACGTTGGCAACAGGTGTGGCGCCGATTGCACTGGTGATGGCAGTCCAGGCAGCGGGCATCTCGCAGCCTGTGCTGGAAAAGGTTCGCAAGACCGGTTCGATGATCCAACCGCTGGTCACCGGCGAGAGAGGGTGTGCGGGCGTGGTTTCGTTTTCGGCTGAGATCAGTTGGAAAGAGGAATGCACGGGCAACGGGGACCGCATTGCCGCGGCCCTGAACAGCATCCAGCCCGGTGCTCCGAAAGAGGCCAGAATGCTGGATGCAGTGGATAGCGCGGTGCGGCAACTGTCCCGGCGGCTGAATTCCCGCCGGGTTCTGCTGCTGATTTCCGAAACACGCGATCGTGGAAGCGAAAGCGAACTGGAACAAGTGCTGCAGCGGGCTCAGGCGGCGGGGGTCACCGTCTACGCAGCCACCTACTCCGCGTTTCGAACAGCATTCACCAGCCGAAGCAACCCAACCAACCGGGAGGAACCCAGACGGCCGAAGAGGCCGAGCGAAGAGGCCGGAACGCACAGCGGTGCGCCGCCTGCGTGTAATCCGAATGGCTGCCCGGACTTTCCAATGCCTCCGAAAGAGCAACGCGCCGATCTGCTGGGAGCGCTGGGCGAACTGAGCAGGCTTCGTTCGGCGAAATCCACGGAGGCGCTTGCCGTTCAGACCGGCGGCGCCGAGTTCCCGTTCACCCGCTTGAAGGGTCTGGAAGAGGCGATCCAGAAACTCGGCGAAGAGCTGCACTCGCAGTACCTACTCAGCTTTGTGCCGTCGGAACGAACGGCGGGCCTTCATACAATCACGGTGCGAGTGGCGAAACCGGGGGTGAAGGTCCGTGCGCGTCCGAGTTATTGGGCTACGACTCAATGAGCCTCAGCCACGGCGGCCGACATCAAACGCTTTTCCCGCGATCTCCTTGAGGTCCCAGCCGCGGCGGTATTCGCGGCGGAGCAGGTGGTTCGCTTCCTGGCAGTTTGTGACGCGAAAGGCCTTGGGGTCCCACTCGATACGATGGCCGGTGCGGAGGGCGACGTTGCCGAGTTGGTATGCTTCGGTGAACGGACCGGCGTAGCCGAAGTGGCAGGGAGCGGGTTTGCCGGCTTTGACGGCGAGGGCCCAGTCTTTGTGCACTTCTTCCCTGCCCCACTCGCGTTGCGGCGGTGGGGGCGGCGCTTCCGTTTGTTCCCCGGCGAAGGGCCCACGGCCGGCGGGGTAGCTGCCCTTGGTGCCGATCCAGACCATGCCACCCTGTCCACCTCGAAGCGGCCTGCCGTCGGGGCCTGTGGCGTTTGGATCACGGCGAGCCTGCAGATGCTCCGGCAAAGGTTGGGCGCCGTCGTACCAGAAAACGGAGAACCGCGGGCGATGGCGCGGCGCAAAGTCGAAGCGGATGACGGTGGCATCGGGGAACATTTCGCCCCGCATGCCGGAAGTCTTCACCACTTCGACGGCGGATGGTGGGCCGGGGTCGAGCGCAAGGAAGATGACATTCATGCTGTGGGGGGCGATGTCGCCGAGGGCTCCACTACCGAATTCCGCCCAACCGCGCCAGACAAAAGGATGATACACGGCGCCGCGCGCAGCGAACTGGCGTTTGCGCTCCGGGCTGTAGACGGGGTGACCTTCGGGCCATTTCGCCTGGTAGGCGCGCATGGGGGCTGTGCCCAACCAGAGGTCCCAATCAAGGGTGGAGGGCACGGCGTCCTCGCCCGTGGGCGTGTCGTGACCCTGGGGCCAAATGGGCCGGTCGGTGGCCAGGTGGATTTCCTTCACGTCGCCGATGGCGCCGGACTGAATGTACTCGACGGTGCGAAGCACGCGAGGCTCCGCACTGGTCTGGGTACCCATTTGAGTGATGGCTTTGGTTTCCGCGGCGACCCGAGCCATGACACGGGCCTCATGGACCGATTTGCAGAGTGGCTTCTGACAATAGACATGAAGCCCGTGCTTCATAGCGTACACACTAATGTAGGCATGGTTATGATCGGGGGTGGCGACGATCACCCCATCCAGCTTTTCCTTTTCGATCATTTTTCGAAAATCCGAATAGCGCGTGGCATCGGGGTACTCGGCGGCGCGGCGGTCGAGTACGGTGGAGTCCACGTCGCATAGCGCGGCGATGTTCTCCCCAAGACCGTGAAACGTCTTGGCGTCGACGCCACCCATGCCGGCGAGGCCGATGATGCCAAGGTTCAATTTGGAGTTGGCGGCGTAGCCCCGAACGGAGAACGCAGGAACGATGGAGAAGGCAGCCGCGGAGCATAACGCCCGGCGCCGTGAGATAGAGGATGAGGGCATGATGACCTTCAGGGACCGTATGGAGTATGTCCACGTGTAGTATATTTGGACTTAGCCCGCGAACAGAAGGCTACGAACGGTTCGTTAACTGTTCGTTTGATCCCATGCTGGATTGAACAAGATGCCGCGAACGATGAACCGGGTGGAATCGCCCCTCAAACCCGTGCAGTGCGAAGAGGCGCTGCAGTTGGTGCTTCAGAGTCAGACGTTTGCCCGGGCCGAGAAACTGCAGCGCTTTCTGACTTATGTATCGGAATTAACGTTGCGCGGCGAGTCGGGCGGGATCCATGAGCGGCGGATTGCGGTGGACGTGTTCGGGCGGGGTGAGGATTACTCTCCAGGCGAAGATTCGGTAGTGAGGCGGCAGGCGCATGCACTGCGGCACAAGCTGCGGGATTACTATGCGAGCGAAGGAAACCTCGATTCCGTGCAAATCGAGTTGCCGGTTGGGAGCTACGTGCCCGCATTTCGAGTGCGGGGAGCGGCGCCGGAAGGGGAAACGGAAGTAGCGGCCCCGGTGGTTCCGGCGCCCAAAGTGCGCCCGGCGTGGGTATTCGCGGCAGGCGGCGTGCTGGCCGTGATCGTCATCTTCGCGGCCGGCTGGAGCATGAGGGGCCTGCTAAGTCCGGCTGGGCAGGCTGCCCCTGATGACGCGATGCGGGAACTGTGGGGGGCGTGGCTCACCGATGGCGGAGGGGCAAGGATCTGTTTCTCCAATCCGCCTGGCACCACCGTCCGGCTGTTTGACGGCCCGCTCAGTACAAACCCGGAACATCGAGGGTTACCGGTGACGGCGGAGCAGGAGGCCAGCCTGCGGGAGTTTTTCCGGTTCAAGAACGGCGGGAGTATCTATCTTTATCCTGTTGCGGCACAAACCAAGATGGGGGAGGCGTTAGCCGGAGTGACGTTGACCTCGTTCTTCCGGCAGTCGGGTCTGCCGGTTCGCGCATCGCAGAGCCGTTTTTTGAGTTGGGAGACGCTGCGGCAGGAGAATGTGATTTTGCTGGGGCACTCGGATTCCAACCGCTGGGTAGAACCGGTGCTGCACAATGCACCGCTCACCCTGGCGCCGACAGACCAGTCGCGGGCGGCGCGAATTGTGAACCGCAAGCCGCAGGGTGAGGAACGCGCTGAGTATACACCTGCGCTGCCGCAAACCAGCAAGAGCTATGCGCTGGTATCCATGCTGGCAGGCGTGGATGGCCGTCACCAAGTGCTGGTGATCGGGGGACTCGACAACAGTTCGACAACGGCGGCGGCGGAGTATTTATCGACGGCGGATTCGGCGCGGGAGCTGGTGCGGCGCCTGCGGGCGGCAGCTCCTGGGCACCAGGGCCCGTGGCATTTCCAAGCGATTCTCGAAACTGACGTTCGGGATACTGTGGCGGTGAAGGCAGCCCTTCTTCTCTTGCGGGTGCTGTAGGCTGCAAAAAACAGTTCGCCGAACCGTTCGTAGCCTTGTTATGCCCGTCAATTCGGCTTAAAGTATTAGCAATTCAATTACAGGGAGTTGCTAACATGACTTCTCGCCTCATCGCCCTATGGGCGGCCTCCTGTCTAGGCATGGCGTTCGGGCAGAACACCGGAACGATCCGCGGCGTGGTTACCGATCCGACAGCGTCGCCGGTTCCAGCGGCCGAAGTGACGTTGAAGAATGTCGCCACGGGCTTGACGCAGACGGTGAAGGCCGGCGTGGATGGCGCCTATACCTTTTTGTATCTGCCGTCGGGCACTTACAACGTCTCGGTGATGCACACCGGTTTCCGCAAGACTGAGGTAACCGGCGTGCAAGTGCAGGTGGCGACCGTTGCCAATGTGGATATTACCCTTGCCATCGGGACAGTGGAGCAGGCGATCGATGTAACGGCGACAACGCCTCTGCTGGACGTGCAGGGAAGCAACTTAGGGAAGGTGATCCCGAAGAACGCGATTAAGGATTTGCCGCTGTTCATTGGCGGAGGCGTCCGATCGAACCTGGCGTTTGTCATCCTCACACCCGGGGTGATTGGGCCGGCGAATAATCCGAGGATCGGCGGGGGACTGCTTGACGGGCAAAGCGAGCAGTTGGATGGGGCTGAAGCGCAGAGCGAGCGGCGCAACGACCCGGCGATGAACGGGGTAAGCGTTGAGGGAATGGAGGAATTCAAGGTTCAGAGTTCCGGCTATTCGGCGGAATTCGGACGAACATCGAACGGGGTCATCAACTGGGTAACGAAGTCGGGCACCAACCAGGTGCACGGCAGCGCGTTTCTGTTTAACCGCAACGAGGTGTTCAACGCGCGGGGGTTCACCATCGCTCCATCGAAGCGGCCGATCGTGCGGCAATGGAATCCCGGCGGAAGTTTCGGGGGACCGATCTACATCCCGAAGGTATTTGACGGGCGAAATAAAGCGTTTTTCTTCTTCGCCTATGAGCGGGCTTCGACGCGGAACGGGCAGTCGACTTCCCTAATTAACGCGCCGCTGGCGGAATTCCGCAACGGAGATTTCCGGAAGAACGTGGATGCCAGTGGACGGACGATTCCACTGTATGATCCGTTTGACGCGGCCGGCAATATCATCCCCAATGCGGCCGACCGGCCGCGGATGCAGTGCAACGGGGTGCTCGACGTGATCTGCCCGGCTCGAATCGACCCGACGGCGAGGCTGCTGGTTGGTTTGCTGCCGCAACCGGACGATCCGACGAAATTGACGGCGAACTACCGGTCGCGGTCGTTCTCGACCTCGCGATCCTGGCTGCCGTCGTTCAAGGGTGACTACGTGATCAATGACAAGCACCGCGTCAGCTACCTGTTCAGCCACTTCCTCAGTCCGGCGACGATGAGCATCAATCAGTTTGAAGGAATCCCGGGGAGCGGGTTTCCCTCGGAGTCTTTGGTGGAGTACCACCGGTTTAACGCGGACTCTGTGATCACGCCAAATCTGTTCAATCATCTGACGATCGGGTTCAACCACCGGCACGTCACGGAAGCGCCGGAGTACGTGAATAAATATCCGACGGACATCGCGCGGCAGGTGTTTCTCAAAGGTAACCCGAACACGCTCATCCCGGGCGTATCGACGGTGTACAGCGCTTATGGAGCGCAATGGGGGAACAGCGTATACACGGATTCGCGGCAGCGGACCACCAACATCAAGGAACAACTGGCGTGGGTGCGGAACACGCACAACGTAAAGTTCGGGTTTGAATACCTCCGTGGAATTTATCGCCGGATCTCCAACAACAACACCTGGGGCTCAGTGAGTTTCAGCGCGGCGGGGACGGGGATTCCGTCGATTGGGAACAGCGGTAGCGATCTGGCGTCGATGTTGCTGGGGACAGCAAGTGGAGGAAGCTTCCGCTATCCCGACGACACATCGTTCCAGTGGCCGTACTATGCATGGTTTGTCCAGGACGATTGGAAGGTGACGCGCAAGTTTACGCTCAATGCCGGCATCCGGTATGAGATTCCGATACCGAAGAGGGAGCGGAACCTGCACAACAGCAACTTCTGCCCAACGTGCCCCGCGACTGCGTTTGGAGGACTGTTGGGGGCGATGGTGTATGCAGGCCGCGACGGACAGGGAGAGCGTTTCGGGTTGACGCGCAAAAATGCGTGGGGCCCACGGCTGGGCATTGCCTACCAACTCAATGACAAAACGGTGCTGCGTTCGGGAGCAGCGATCTATTACCAGCCGTCCCGCGAGGATGGCAACGCCGACAATGGGATCCAGGGATTCGGAGGCACTTTCGGAGCGACGGGCAACTTCCTCTCGAATGGAATCTCCTACCTTGTGAAAGATGGAATCACGGGATTTGCGACACAGATCAGGAACCTGACGCCCCCGATCGCGGATCCGCAGACGCTGACCGGGAACCTGTTTCAGCAGACGGCGTTCTTCTATAATCCTTCGGCAGGCCGCGCGCCGTATTTCGGCGACTGGTCATTCACGGTGGAGCGGATGATGACGGGCAGTTCGGTGCTTCGCACCACCTATCACGGGGTGATGGGAGCGAAGATGTTGTCGCGCCAGCAGGCGCAGAATCAATTGGACCCCAGGTACTGGGGCATTTACGGTGCATTGCTGGGGAACACGATCGCCTCGGTGATCAATAACCCGGTGGTTGTGGGTTCAGGTTTCCGGCTGCCCTATGCCAGCTACCCAACAAACCTGCAACTGCAGCAGGCGCTGCGGCCTTATCCGCAGTTTTCCAACGTTGACAGCAATGCCGGTGGACAGAACGACGGCCACTCGACGTTCCACGCACTGGAGGCGAGTTTCGAGCACCAATTCTCGAAGGGCCTGTACATGCTGGTGTCCTATACGTTCGCCAAGGTGATCTCGACGACGAACGGAGAAGACGCCAATCGGACGAGCCTCGGCGCGGTGCAGAATCAATATGACCGCCGCAACGACAAGGCCGTGGCGAGCCAGGATACGCCCCACAATCTGCGCCTGAGCTACATTTACGAGCTGCCGGTGGGACGTGGCAGGAAGTTCATGAGCAAGATGCCATCGGTGGCCAACGGCGTGTTGGGGAACTGGAAAGTATCGGCGCTGCATACCTACGTCTCGGGCACACCGTTGTGGATGAGTTGCAGCCAGAACCTGTTTGGCGGGGGCCAGAATCAGCGCTGCAGTTTCGCGCCCGGTGTGTCCACGGGGGAGATTCCGTTGATCAACCCGGCATGGAGCTGGAGCCACGACAATATCGGGACGGCAGGGCTTGGACGGATTCCGTATCTGAATCCGGCCGCCTATGTCCAGCCCGCGAACATGACGTACGGGGACACGCCGCGGCAGATGTCGTATCTGCGGACGCCGTGGACGGTGAATGAAGACCTGGCAATCCTGAAGGACTTCAAGATGGGCGAACGGGGGAACCTGGAGATTCGTGCATCGGCTTCGAACGCGTTCAACCGGGTGGTGTTCGGCTCACCGAACACGACACGGAATAGCGCGGATTTCGGGCGCATCACCGGACAAGGGAACAGTCCTCGAAACATCCAGCTTGGGGCTCGGTTTTCGTTTTAAACAGAAAACGGAAGGGGCGATATGAGCAGAGAGTCGCGGCGTGCTTTTGTGGGCGCGGTGGCGGCAGGTACGGCCTTCGGCGCCCAAATAAGGCCGACAGTAACAACGCGGTCGGCAGCGCGGGTGGTGGGCGCGAATGATCGCGTGCGGGTGGGCATGATCGGCGTTGGCGGAATGGGAACCGTTCACCTGCGCGCGTTCATGAAGCAGAGCGAGGACGAGAAGGACATCGAGGTAGTGGGCGTAAGCGATGTCTATACCAAGCGCAAAGAACGGGCGCGGGATATCGCCAGGATTAGCGACAAGCAGGTGCACCACGACTACCGTGACCTGTTGGCTCGCAACGATGTCGATGCGGTGTTGATTGCGGCGCCCGATCACTGGCACGGACAGATGGCTCTGGACGCGCTGGCCGCAGGCAAAGATGTGTATCTCGAAAAGCCGATGACGCACACGATCGAAGAAGCGAAGGCGATCGTGGATGCGGTGAAGAAGTACAACCGCGTGCTGCAGGTGGGAAATCAGGGGTTGTCGGCCGCCTCTACGCATCAGTTGAAACAGTTGATCGACGCCGGTGAGATTGGGCCGCTGCTCTGCGCGCAAGCGACTTCGGCGCGGAATTCGCTGCTGGGGGAGTGGAACTACCGGGTGGAACCGGAGGGCACTCCGGAAACAATCGACTGGACACGGTGGCTGGGGCCTGCTCCCAAACGGCCATTCGACGCGGACCGTTACTTCCGTTTCCGGAAGTATTGGGACTACTCGGGCGGCATCGCCACGGATCTGTTCTTCCATGCGCTGGGGCCGATTCTGTATCCGATGGGTCCGCAGTTCCCGGCCCGCGTGAGCGCGAGCGGCGGGATCTACGTGCACAAGGATCGCGAGGTTCCGGACACTTACGCCACGATGATCGAATACCCGGACTTCTATATTGAGATGTCGGGATCGATGGGCAACGCGGGAATGGGGCGGCATCATCGCCAGGCGATCTACGGGCACAAAGGGACCTTGGTGGTGAACGGCAACGAAGTGCTGCTGTATCCGGAGACGTTCCCTGAACTGCAGAGCCGGGCGCAACGGGGACAAGCGATTCAGCCGGAGCCGCGCAGCTTTGCGCTGCCTGTTTTGGGGCCGCAACGCGATGCGCGGACACCACACACGACGAACTTCTTTGCGTGCGTCCGGTCGCGCAAGCAGCCAAACGCACCGGCGGAGATCGGGCACAAGATCATTGTCGCGATCAAGCTTGGCGTGTTCGCCTACCGGGAGGGCAGGACGAAGTGCTTCGACCCGGTGGCGCAAAGGATCGTGGAAAAATCAGCGCCGCGCAAGGAATACAAGGGCGACGGGAAGAATCACACGGTGGAAGAACTCGGTTATAAGGCAACGGACGGAGTGTGAAATGAAACGAATGCTGGCACTGATGTGCCTTTTGATGACGCCCGCGGCGGCGGCGGAATACAAGATCGCGGTGGTGAGCCTGCTGCACGCGCATGTGTGGCTGCACTTGGGAACGATGATGAAGGGGGATCCGGTGAAGCTGGTGGGCGTGTCGGAAACCCTGCCAGACCTCATCGCGCGTGCCACGCGCGAGGACGTGATCCCGCAGACGCAGAACGTGAAGCGGCCGGGCGTGCCGGAGTCGATGATCTTCGCCGACTGGAAGAAGATGATCGACGAAACGAAACCGGACATTGTGTGGGCGTTCACTCCCACCAATGAGCACGTCGATGTCGTGCGCTACTGCGCCCCCCGGGGCATCCATGTGATCGTGGAGAAGCCGCTGGCCGCAACCTACAAGGAAGCGCTGGAGATTCAGGCGCTGGCGCGGAAACACAAAATCAACGTGATGACGAATTACGGGTCAACCTGGCAGGCGTCGTCGTACGCGGTGCGGGAGGCAGTGGAAGCCGGCGAGATCGGCCCTGTATGGCGTGTACATGGCGTGACCGGACACAACGGCCCGGGAGACCCGCGGAAAAGCTCGTTTGCCGCCTGGCTGGCGGACCCGGTGCAGAATGGAGGCGGAGCACTGATGGACTTCGGCTGCTACCAGGTTTTGTCTACCTTGAGCATCAAAGGGAAGCCGAAGAGCGTGTATGCCACCGCGCAACATATGAAGCCGGATATGTTTCCGAAGGTGGAAGACCACGCGGTGATCATTCTGAACTACACGGACGGCGTGGCGATTCTCGAAGCCAGTTGGGACTTGCCGCCGGCGCCGCGCGCGGGCAACGAGATCTATGGAATGAAAGGCAGCATTGTAGGCAATTCGGTGCGCAAGGCGGGCAGCGCGGGCGGTGGAGGCCGGGGATCACAACAGGGGGGAACGCCTATAGAAGTGAAGCCGCTGCCGCCGGAGCGGGCCGAACCGATCGCCTATATGGTGGACCGGCTGCGCACGAAACAGCCTCTGGATGGTCAGAACGCGCTCGACTTGCACATCGATGTGCAGGAGGTGCTGGAAGCGGCGAAGATGTCTGTGAAATCGGGCTCGGCCGTGGCCTTGCCGTTGAAGAAGTAGGCGGGAAGGAGAGAAGCATATGCGCAGATGGGGATTCGCTTGCCTGCTGGTGCTCGCCGCGGCCTGGTGCCTGCCAAGCGCGGTGGATGATGCAGTCAAAGATTTGCAGTTCCGCCTGGTGAAAGTGGACGGCCCGGTGCACGATCCGGCGCGTCATACCTACTGGTTTGGGCCGTTCGCCGAGTGTTCCTCCGTGTTGGACATCAACGGTGACGGCAAGCCGGACATCGCCGCGGGGCGGAACTACTATCTGGCCCCGAACTGGGTCAAGCATGCGGAGTTTCGTGATGGCGCGGCGACCAATGGTCCGGACATCGATGACAACTACGAAGGCACGATGGACGTGAACAACGACGGCCGTCCGGACATTCTCAGTTCGGGGTGGATGTTGAAGCAGGGCATCTATTGGTATGAGAATCCGGGCAAGCCGGGTGTGAAGTGGGCTTCGCACACGATGCATGCGGCCGATGGGTTGGAAGGAATGGTGATCGGAAACCTGGCGGGGCGCGACGGGAAGGACGTGCTGGTGAATTACTTTGCGCGGCGGCCCGGGCGCGGCCTTATCTGGCTGGAGCACCTCGATCGGGCGCCCTGGTTCCGCGAGCACAAACTCGGGCCCGAAGGAATCGGCGTCAGTCACGGAAGCGGTATCGGCGACATCAATGGCGATGGGCGCAATGACGTGGTCACTACTTCGGGATGGTTCGAAGCGCCTGCACGGCCTACGGAGGACCCTTGGATCTGGCATGCAGATTACCAGTTCATGGCCTACGGATCCGATCGTCCGGGCGGCGCGGGTTTGCCGATCCTGATCACGGACGCCAATGGCGATGGGCGGAACGACATCATCATGGGCTCCGATCACGGTTACGGGTTGGCCTGGTACGAACAGAAAGTGGAAGGCGGCAAGCGAAGTTTTGAGCTGCACTGGATCGAGACGGAGTACCCCACCTTCCACACAATGGCGCTGGCTGATCTGGATGGGGACGGAAAGCCGGAACTGATCACAGGGAAACAATTGCTGGCTCACAATGGCGGTGATGTGGGTGTGCTGGAGCCGTCGTTCGTGTTTTATTACACCATCGACAAGGGGCGCTTTCAGCGGCATATCCTCAGCTACAGCCACTTGGCTCCTCTGTTCACCAAAACGGATCATAGCGGGCCGCCTCCTCAGGACGTCATCGGGGTAGGCATGCGGTTGAGCGTGGCGGACCTCGACGGGAATGGCAAGCAGGATGTCGTGGTGGCATGCCGTAGCGGATTGTACGTGTTCTTCAACCAAGGATTCACGCAACGCACAAGGATGCGCAACCCGCTGCCCGATCGCGATAGCTACCCAGGCAACGTGAATTGGGAAACCCGCCGGGGCGCGGCGCAGTCGAGCGCAGGATCGGTAGAGCTATTCAATGGACGGGATTTCAGCGGTTGGCAACCGGCGGCGAATTGGACGATCGAGGACGGAGTATTGACGCTCAAGAACCGCACAGACCGGCAGGAGCACAACGACAACTACCTGTACACGCAGCGCACCTATGGCGATTTCGTACTGGATCTGGATTTCAAAGTGGAGCCCGGAGTCAACAGCGGGGTCTATCTCCGGACCTCGGACATGAAGGATCCGGTGCAGACCGGAATTGAGGTTCAGGTGGGGAGTGTAGCACCGGGCCGGCCCTTGGGCAAAGGCAGCGTGGGCGGATTGTATGACCTGGTTGCGCCGCGCGTGAACGCACTGCTACCAGGCGGCTGGAATCACTACACCATCACCTGCAAGGGACCGCACATTACGGTGGTCCTGAACGGCCAGCAGGTAAGCGAAATGAACCTTGATCTGTGGACCGAAGTGATGAAGAATCCCGACGGCAGCGCGAATAAATTTACGCGCGCGTTGAAGGATTTTGCCCGCTCGGGCTATATCGGCTTGCAGGATCACGGCACACCGGTGTGGTACCGGAATATCAGAATCAGGACACAATGAAACTCCACCTCTACGTGTTTACGATCTTTCTCGGCGTGATTCTCGCGGTGCATCTGGCGATGAACGGAAAAGTGGGAAGCGTGATGAACAACGCACGCGTCGGCAATGCGCTGTTCTGGTGCATTGGAGCGGCGACGGCGTGCGCCATCGGTTTGAGTGGATGGAGAGACGGGGTATTCGCTCCATTGAAGGATGTGCATCCGGTGCTGTTGACGGCGGGGGCGCTCGGTGCATCGCTGGTGTTTGCCATTGCGTGGCTGATGCCGCAGGTGGGCGCCGGGCCGATGATGATCATGCTGCTGGCCGGCCAGATACTGGGCGGGTTGCTGCTGTCGCATTATGGGTGGCTGGGGTCGCCGGTGGACCGCATCACGCTCGGGAAGCTGGCAGGTGTGGGACTGATGATCGCCGGAGTATTGATTGCCACGCGAAAGTGAGATTGCACGATGCGTACAGTGAAACTCGGGAAGTCCGATGTGGTGGTGAGTGCGGCTGCCTTTGGAACGGATCTGATCGGGAGCCGGATTGACCAGGCTACCTCCTTTCAATTGCTGGATGTTTTTGCGGAAGCAGGGGGAACGTTTGTCGACACCGGCAACATCTATGCCTGCTGGCTGCCGGGGTGCTCGGGCGGAGAGAGCGAATCGACGATTGGTGCGTGGATGAAGGAGCGCGGGAATCGGAATCGCATGGTGGTGGCGACGAAACTGGGCTTCGATTATCCGGGATGCGAAGGAAGGTTGAGCGCGGCGGAAATCGAACGAGAATGCGAGAAGAGCTTACGGCGTTTGCACACCGACCGGATTGACGTTTACTATGCACACCGCGACGACCCGAACACCCCGCTGGAGGAAACGATGGGTGCGTTCGCGGCGTTGGTGAAGGCGGGCAACGTGCGCGCCATCGCCGCGAGCAATCTGCGCGTGTGGCGGATTGCGGAGGCCAATACGCTTTGCCAGGAGCGCGGGTGGCCGCAGTATGTCGCGGTGGAGCAACGGCACACGTATTTCCGTCCACGTCATGGGGCGAGCTTCGGACCACAACTGGCGGTGAATGACGATGTGCGGGAGTATTGCCGGGCTCGTAACTTGACGCTGATTGCATATTCGATATTGGCGCAGGGAGCCTATACGCGTGGTGACCGGCCAGTGCCGGAGCAATATGCGGGTCCGGATGCAGACGAGCGAATGGAAGTGCTCAAAGCCGTGGCGGCGGAGACGGGCGCCACATTGAACCAGGTGATCATTGCCTGGATGAGGCAGGGGGATCCGCCCATGGTGCCGATTGTGGCCGGGAGCCGCGTGGAACAACTACGCGAGAACCTGGGCGGTCTGGAAGTAGCTCTGTCGGCGGAACAGGTGAACCGCCTGACCACGGCAGGCAATCCGGATGTGAAGAAGGCGTGGTTACGCTAGACCGCGCGGGCTCTATCGAGGCTGCTGAGCGCGAAGGCATAGGCGCCAATAGCGATGGCTTCACTGGTTCCGAGACGGGATATGCCAACACCGGTGCGTTGCAGGCCGTCAAAAAGGAGCTTGCGGGAACTCCCCGGGACGGTGATTTCGGTGGTTTCGCCCCGGAGAAAAACTTCGAGTTCAGCGGGATCCTCAAGATTGAAGGCTTTGGGAATGAGCCTGGGGAGGCGGGTGCCGTCGCGCCAGATGTAGCAACTGTTCAATTCGTTGAGGATGGCAGGAAGGAAGTGTGCGTGGGCACTGGCGATGCCTCCGCCAATTACGGCGAGGCCGTCAATCAACGTGAGAGCCTGACCGAGTGCGTCGCCCGCCACTTCGCCGAGACGGCGGAAAGCTTCGCGAGCGGCGGACTGGTTGCCTTGCTGCCGGCCTTCGGCGATGGCGCAGATGTCCTTCGGCTCCGGTGCTTCGGAGAACGGGATACCGGCATTCCCTGCGTAAGCGAGGCGGACTGCGCGAATGGACGCGCCTTCTTCGGCATTCATCGCCGGATCAAGTTTGTTGCGCAGCAGCCAGACTTCGCCGGCAAGAGAGTTGTCGCCGGTGAACAGTTCGCCGTCGTGGACGATGCCGCCGCCAAAGCCGGTTCCCAGCGTCAGGCCGAGGAGGTTGCGAAAACGGCGCGGGCTGCCTGCCTGCTCCAGGAGGCGGTTGACATAAGGAAGGAACCCGGAGGCTGCTTCGCCATAGGTGAACAGATCACCGTCGTTGCTGATAAAGACCGGCAGTTGGAACGTGTCTTCGAGCATCGGACCGAGAGCGACATTGCGGTAAGCGGGGAGATTCACCGGACGGAGGATGACGCCGTTGCGATAGTCCGCCGGGGCCGGAAAGGCAAAGCTGATCGCGGCCGGCGGCGCGGGCAGATCGGCGAGGACACGGCGGAACCCGCTGACGATGTTCTCAAGCGATCGGTCGAGTTGGTGGCCGCAGGAGGGAAGGCTGAAGCTGGCGGCGACCGGCTTGTTCCCCTGCATGGCCGAGAAGACGAAGTTGGTTCCGCCTGCATCGAGGGTCATGACGATGCGGCGATCTTGTGAGAAGTCAAGAAGCACGATGTTATATTGACGATGGTAGCGCTTACAGGTGACAAAAATCCGATGAATTACACGTACGAAGATATTTCCAAAATGATTGACCATTCGCTGCTCAATCCGACGCTGCGAGCGGAGGAGTTGGAGGAGGGCTGCAAACTGGCCCTGGACTATGACGCGGCGAGCGTCTGCATCCTGCCGTATTATTTGCCGCGCTGCGCGGAGATCCTCAAGGGAAGCCGGGTGAAGGCCAGCACGACGATCGGATTCCCCCATGGAGGACACACGAGCGCCATCAAACTGGCTGAGGCGAAGCAGGCGCTGGCCGATGGGGGCGAGGAACTCGACATGGTGGTGAACATCAGCGCCGTGCTGAGCGGGAACTGGAGTTACGTTCGGGAAGATATTCGCGGGGTGATCGAAGTGACGCACGATGCGGGGCAGCGAGTGAAGGTGATCTTCGAGAACTGCTACCTCAACGATGAGCAGAAGGTGAGACTGTGCGAGATCTGCGGGGAGTTGAATGCGGATTGGGTGAAGACATCGACGGGCTATGGAAGTGGCGGGGCCACGGATGCGGATCTGATGCTGATGCGCAAGCATACCCCTGCACATATTCAAGTGAAGGCGGCCGGCGGGATCCGGGATTTGGATGCATTGCTGCGAGTGCGGGCATTGGGCGTAACGAGGTCCGGAGCAACGCGGACAGCCAGCATGCTAGAGGAGTGCCGGAAGCGGCTGGGGCTCGCCCCGGTGCGGGTGGAGGTTACGGCTCCGGCTGGATACTAGGAAATCACCGCAACATCGGCGGCGCAGGGGGCGTGTTTCGTGTCCACAAGATGCAGCGCACCCGTTTCCGGTTCGATGCGGAAGCATTCGACGCAATCGGCATCCTGGCTCGCGACCAGCAAATACCTGCCGCTTGGAGCGAGGGTGAGGTTCCGGGCATTCGAATGAGTGGCCAGGGCGTGGCGGCTTGAAACAGTGAGCTTTCCGTCCTCAGGTGACACGGCGAACACCGCGATGCTTTGGTGGACGCGGCAGATGTAGTAGTAGTGTGATCCGGTTGCGGAAAGACAGCCCTCGGCCCCCCAGAAGCCGGCTTTACCCAGATTGTCCGGGTGGTTCTCCCCCTCAAAACCTTCCGGGTAGCAGCCCAGGGTTTGCATCGGAACCAGACCCGCTTCCTCATCCACTGCACATACGACGACCGTACCGTCCAGTTCGCAATTGACATAAGCTACTCGCTGCGACGGGTGGAAGTTGATGCCTCGCGGGCCGCATCCTGAGGCAAGCGCCACTTCACCGCGCGGCGTGAGTGTTCCGTTGTCTGTGTCGAGCAGGTATTGATGAATTTTGTCCGTGCCCAGATCCATGGCGTATACCAGATTCGTGCGGGGATCGCCGTGTACCCCATGGGGATGAGGTGCGGACTGACGTAGCGCGTGCGGCCCGGCGCCGGTGTGGACAGGAGCTGCGGTGACCTCGTGAATCACGCCCGTGCCGGGATCAAATGGAAGCACCGAGATGCCACCCTCCCAGTACTTTGTGACAAGCAAGAAACGCCCTGTGCGGTCGAATGTCGCACACGTGTTGCCGCGGCCGCCGGTCGATTGAGTACACACTTTCTCCAGCGAGCCATCGGAATGGATGCGGTAGGACGTGACGAATCCGACACCGGCGGGCACTCCGGTGTGATGGGAAAGCTCGTGGGTCGCGATGAGAAAGCGGCGGTTGGGGTGGATTTCCAGCCACGTCGGAGAATCCTGCTCTGTGATCTTGCCGATGGGAGAAAGTGAGCCCGTTTCCTCATCGAACGAAAACGTGAGAATCCCTCGTCCGGGCTGCTTTGAGCCGACCCAGCCCAGTTGCCCCGGGGCATATCCCGTGTAACAACCAACGAACGCGTATTGCTGTGACATCCTTGATCACTGCAACACAACGAAGCGCTTGCGATCAACTGGCTGCACGGGGCGCGGCGGAGACCTCGATATTATCGGGGGCCGCAGGCTTCGAATTCGCGCACTTTGTGGTGATGGAAGATGCGCACGCCCGTTGCTTCGACCGGAGTGAAGCGGAGAAAGGCCCATCCGCTGTTGGCGCTGTTGTGGGTTTCGCGCGTAACGGCGCCATCAGGGTTTACGGCGAGGGCGGATAGCAATTCGGCCCCGGCGAAACCATTGGCGAGGCCGGTGACGCGCGTCCAGGTGCGATTGGCCAAAGTTGTGGTGGCAGGTGTCGTGACGTATCCGAAGAGCACACCGAACTCGAACTGGGGTAGAGGAACTGGAGTACACAGCGAGACGATTTCGGATGATGGTCCGCGATAATGGTTGTGGAATCGACGCCAAGGCCGTCAAGCAAGGACGTGACGGTGGCTTCTGCCGAATTCAAGAACAACTCCGTGAAGGGAAAGCTGGCTAAGCTGGTTTCGAGGAGCGAAAGGACGGAAACAATGAGTGATGCTGCACCCAGGATTCGAGTTCTCAGCGTCGATGATCATCCACTTTTGAGTGAAGGAATCGCGGCGATTATTAATAGCCAGCCTGATATGGAGTTGGTGGCGCAGGCGGCCACCAGTGGGGCCGCCGTGACCAAATACCGGGAACTGAAGCCCGACGTCACCCTGATGGATCTACGGCTGCCCGATGTGAGCGGCATCGATGCATTGATCACGATACGAATGCAGTTTCCAGAGGCACGCGTGATTATGCTGACGACATTTGAAGGCGATGTCGAGATCAAACGCGCCCTGGAGGCCGGGGCTCGCGCCTACCTGTTGAAAAGCATGCCGCCGAAGGACCTGGTGGATGTGATCCGGCAGGTGCACGCCGGAAAAAAGCGAGTGCCTCCGGAAGTGGCGGCTCATCTGGCCGAGCACATGAGCGATGAAAAATTGACGGATCGGGAGGTAGAGGTCCTGCGACATGTGGCAGGAGGCAATCGAAACCGCGACATCGCAGAGCGCTTGTTCATATCCGAGGAGACGGTGAAAGTGCACCTGAAGCATGTGATGGAGAAGCTTGGAGCGAGTGACCGGACACAGGCAGTAGCTATCGGCGTGCGGCGCGGGATCATTCAACTGTAAACGTCTACCTCGATTGTGGGATGCAGAAACAGTACGATTGCGTGATGCTTACGCCCATGCTGCTCTGACAGAATTTGGTGCATGGCAACCGCCGCTGCGAGCATGAGCGAATTTCAGAGCCGGTCCTCAGACGGCGGGTGGAGCACCCATACGGCGCAGGCCTCCATTCGCGTGCTGACTGTGGATCAGCACGCATTAGTGCGCGAAGGGATCGCGGCAATTCTCAACAGGGCAACAGACCTTCGAATCGTAGCGGAAGCGGCCACGGGCGAGGAAGCGATCGCCATGTGCCGCGACTATCGTCCGGACATTGTGACACTGGACCTGGTGCTTCCGGACATGACCGGGGCGCAAGCGGTTCGGCGGATTCTGGACGAGACCCCGGGCGTGCGAGTGGTAGCGGTGACAGCGGCGCCCGGAGACATCAGTATTCTACGCGCACTGGAGGCGGGAGTTCGCGGACTTGTACTGAAGGCGATGGCACACGGCGAACTGCCACAGACACTTCGCCAGGTGCATGCTGGGCGCAAAGTGATCCCCCGTCAAGTGGCATCGAAACTGGCCGAGTATTTAGGTGATGAAGGACTGACGCGGCGCGAGTTGCAGGTTCTGGAACTGGTCGCGCAAGGCAATCGCAACAAGCAGATTGCCGGGCTGCTTTCCATTGCGGATGAGACCGTGCGCATGCACATGAAGAATATCCTGGGCAAGCTGCGTGCTAACGATCGGACACACGCGGTGACGATTGCTCTGGCACGTGGTTTTTTTCCACTTCATTTGCTCTAACTCGAAAGAGTTAGGTTCGTTCTGGCACCGTTTGGGATGTTCTTCCGGTTCTCTCGCCGCATATTCTGTTTCCATGCCAGAGGTAAACAGTGCTGGATTGGAACTTTTGTGGTGGAGACCTTTTCTGGCAGCCGTGTTGCTGGCCGGAGATAGGGAATCAGCGGAGATCGCAGTGTTGCGGAGCCTGCGCGAATTGCCTGCAGGTGGCATCGATACGTACTCACTCCTGGTCGGCTCCGTCGCCGAGGCACTGAGGATGCAGAGGGAATTTCAGGCAATTGATGAAAGATCGGGCGCGGACTCATCGTTCCTTCCTGATGCACTCGGACAGGTGATGCACCTGGCGCCGTTGCCGCGATCGTGTTTCGTGTTACGCACCCTGGAGGGATTGCCCAGGGAAATCTGTGCGTCCATGCTGGGCATCGACGCTGAGGCTGTGGATCACCATGCCGGAATGGCCGCCATATCCCTGGCGGAATCGAGTGAGAAGGACGGAGCGCGATGACGATTCGTAGTAAATGGATGCGTGGGATCGCCGTGACACTGGTGGTCGCATCATTGGTGATGGAAGCAGGCTGCGCCGGGGCAGATAAGCAGGCAATAGCGAAACAGCCGCCGATGAAGTTCCCTGTCACAGCGGTTGCGGTGCAAACGAGATCCGTTCCGATCTTCCAGGAATTCATCGGTGCGACATTCGCCTTGGACACCATCCAGGTCAACTCGCGGGTCAACCGATATATCGAGAAGTGGCTGTTCCGGCCTGGAGATTTTGTAAAACAAGGCCAGTTGCTGTACGTGATCGACCAGCGCACGTATCGGGCGGAGGTGCAGCGGGTGGAGGCAGAGGCGGCGAGAGTGGAGGCGCAACTGGTGTTGGCGCGCGAAGGAGTTGACGTACTGCGCGCGGAGTCGGAACTGGCGCAGGCCGAGGCTTCGCTGATCAAAGCCGAGCAGGACGTGGCGCGTGTGCGGCCGCTGGTGAAGGAGAAAGCGCTTCCAGAACAGGACCTGGACGCGGTGCTGGCCAACCATCGCATTGCGCAGAACAACTACCGGGCCCGCGAAGCGAACGTACACCAGCTTCGGCTGACACAAAAGACGAGCATCCAGCAGGCGGAGGCCGGGAAGCAAGCAGTGAAGGCCGCGTTGACACAGGCGCCATTGGACCTCAGCTTCACGGAAATCCGGGCTGTGGCGGATGGGCGCATTGGCGAGACGAGGATTCAGGTGGGAGGGCTCGCGGCCGCCAATTCGCCGACACCACTGACTTTGATCAGCCCGCTGGATCCGATTTATGTCGAGTTCACCGTGACGGAACGGGACTATCTGGACTACGCGATGGATCAGAACAGGAAAGGAACCACGGCGCGGGAAGCACTGAAGAAGGTGCCGTTGGAGTTGCTCCTGGCGGACGGCTCAGTGTATCCGCAACGTGGGGAGTTTCGATTCGCTGACAGGGCGGTGGATGGGCAGACTGGGACATTGAAGTTGATCGGGGCCTTTCCTAATCCGAACCGGCTGTTGCTTCCCGGCCCGGGGGTGGCCGCGCCGATCTTCAACTCCGGCGCCTTGCGAGCCAACGTGCGCGCGGCTAAGGTGGCGGCCGAAGCGGCGATCATTCAGCTCGAACGCACGTTTCAGGTGGCGTTGCGAGAAACGTCGGATTCGCTGATCGGGGTAAGTAAGACCAGGGAGCGGCGGCTGGATCAGGAGCGCCTGCTGGTCGCCGTACGCGAGGCGAACAGGCTATCGAGGCTTCTTTATGAAGGCGGGGTCTCAAGCTACCTGCAAGTGCTGGACACCGATCGAAACCTGTTTGATGCGGAGGTCGCTATGGCACAACTGCAGCGGGAAGAACTGCTCGCCGTGGTTCGTCTGTATCGTGCGTTAGGAGGTGGCTGGCAATGAGTCGCGAATTGCTACGCTGGAGCCAATGAGGAAGCCGTATATTCTAGCGATCGATGACGACATCTCGGTTCTGCGGGCCGTGGAACGCGACCTGAAGAACCGGTTCGCCGCAAACTTTCGAGTGCTTGCTATTGACTCACCGCACAAGGCACTCGATACGGTCCGGCAGCTCACGGCGCGCGGTGATCGTATTGCACTCTTCCTGGCAGACCAACGCATGCCGCTGATGAGCGGTACGGAGTTTCTGGAACAATCGGCGGCTTTACAGCCGGCGGCGCGCAGAGTGTTGCTGACCGCCTATGCCGATTCCAGCGCGGCCATCGATGCGATCAACAAGGTGAAGCTGCACCACTATCTGCTGAAGCCATGGGCGCCGCCCGAGCAGAACTTCTATCCGGTGCTTGCCGATCAACTGGACGACTGGCAGGCAGGCAACGCTGAATCGTTCGAGGGAGCATATATTGTGGGGACGCGATGGGCTCCGGATACGCATCGCCTCAAGGATTTCTTTGCCAAGAGCCAGATTCCGTACCGGTGGATGGAGCCGGACGCGGTGGAGGAGCCGCGCGTTCGTGCGGCGCTGAACGGGCGCGGGGAAACACCCGCGGTGATCTTTCCGGACGGCACCGTGCTGGAACGCCCGGCACTATCGCAAGTTGCCGAAAAGTTGGGGTTGGCCATGACACCCAGCCGCAGCTTCTACGACGTTGTTGTGATCGGCGCCGGACCGGCCGGGCTTGCCTGCGCGCTCTACTGCAGCACGGAGGGGTTAAAGACCGTGATGGTGGAGCGGGAAGCGGCAGGCGGCCAGGCAGGGCTTAGCTCTCGTATTGAAAACTATCTCGGGTTTCCTTCGGGCCTGAGTGGAGCCGATTTGGCGAGGCGTGGAGTGACACAGGTGCGGCGTTTCGGAACGGAAGTGCTGGCGCCGGCCGAGGCTGTGGGTTTGAAAGTCGAAGGAGAATACCGTGTCGTGCAGCTGTCCAACGGACAGGAGTTGGCTGCGCACAGTATTGTGATTGCCAGCGGCGTACAGTGGCGCCGGTTGGATATACCGGGCATGGATCGGCTGTCCGGAGCCGGGGTGTATTACGGCGCGGCGATTACTGAATCTTCTTCCTGCAAGGACGAGGATGTGTACATCGTGGGAGGCGCGAACTCGGCTGGTCAGGCAGCGGTGCATTTTTCCGAGATTGCGCGATCGGTGTGCATGATCGTGCGCGGCGATGCCCTGTCCAAATCAATGTCGCACTACCTGGTGGAGCGCATCCAGACTATTCCCAACATCTCTGTCATCCCCAACTCCGAGGTTGTCGCGGTAGAAGGCACAGACCGGTTGGAACGGATTACCGTGCGGCGCCATGACACCGGAGCGCAAGAGGATCTACGGGCCGGTGCGCTGTTCATCTTTATTGGCGCGGAGCCGCATAGCGAATGGCTGGAAGGTGTACTGGATCGGGACAGGAAAGGTTTTCTGGTAACAGGGGCAAACCTGCTTCGCAATGGAAAGCGGCCGCAGGGATGGCAACTGGACCGCGATCCGTATTTACTGGAAACCAACGTTCCCGGTGTGTTTGCTGTCGGCGATATCCGCGACGGAGCAGTGCGGCGCGTGGCGAACAGCGTGGGCGAGGGATCAATCGTCCTCTATTTCATCCGCCAGTATATGCGCAACAGGTGAGACCCGGATGCCAGAACCCATTGCTGCCGCGGAGTTGATGCGCATGCCCCTTTTCGAGGGCGAAGGGGTTGACGCGATTGAGTGGATTGCCGCAAGGATGCAGATGCGGTCGTTCGATGCCGGAGAAAATGTGCTGGCGGACGGAGACCCGGCGCGCGAGATGATCATTGTGCTCGAAGGCGAGATTCATTTGCAGCGCAGCGGCACGGATAGAATCCTGGTGATACCAGCGGGGCAGGCTACGGGGCTGCTGCCGTTCTCCCGCATGAGGACGTGGGGCGCCCGCGGGTGGGCAACACAACCACTGCGGTTGGCCACGCTGGACGCGGAACATTTCCGCGAACTGGTGTATCGCGCTCCGGTCTTAGCGCAGAAGCTGGTGAGTGAGATGACCGATCGCACCCGCGAGATCACACGCTATGAGGAGAGTTCCAACCGCCTTCTGGCATTGGGTAAGCTCGCCGCGGGCCTGGCTCATGAGCTGAATAATCCCGCGGCCGCGGCGGTGCGATCATCTGCACGTTTGCGCGAGTTGCTGAATGAACGAAGAAAGTACGTGCTGGCGTTCCGCACGACAGTGTTGCCCGCCGAAGCGCGGGAAATCATGGATGTGTTGGGAGAGAGCATTCACAACTGCTCCTCTTCGCCGGGCCTCATCGACCCGCTGGAACGGGACGACCGGGAATCGGCCATGAGCGATTGGCTGGAGTCGCGGGGCGTGCCGGCGGAACTGGCCTCAGGACTAGTGGATGCCGGGATTCGGCCGGAGCAACTTGCTCCGCTCGCGGACTACTTGTCGGTTGAGATGACCACGGCTGGGTTGCGAATTTTCACAACGGACCACGAGATTCTGTGCCTGAGCCGTGAGTTGGAAGAAGCCTCGCAGCGCATCTCGGAGCTGGTTCGGGCCGTCAAGTCGTATTCGTACATGGACCAGAGTACGGTTACCGATGTCGATGTGGAGGCTGGCCTGGACGCGACGCTGCGCATGTTCCAGCATCAACTGAAGCACGGTGTCCACGTGGTGCGTGACTTCTGCCGCCGGTTGCCTCTCATCCGGGCCAATGGAGGGGAACTCAATCAGGTTTGGACCAACCTGATTGACAACGCTTTGGATGCGATGGAGACCCTGCCGCCGGCAACCGCGCGAAAGCTGTCTGTCACGACACTGTTGGAGAGAAACGGAATTCTGGTGGAGATAGGGGACAACGGTCCAGGCATCCCCGCGGAGGTGGAGAACCGGATCTTCGAACCGTTCTTCACCACGAAGCAGGTTGGGGAAGGAACGGGGCTAGGGCTGGACATTGTGCAGCGTATTGTGCGAAACCACCGTGGATCCATTCGTGTCACTTCTGTGCCGGGGAGTACGGTGTTTCAGGTGCGGCTGCCGTTGCATCGAGTATAGGTGCGGGCAGTCAGTACCTCGAAGGTGGTAGCAACTGGCACATACGAAAGTGGAGGATAAAAAGCCTTCTATCGCGTGATGGATTCTTCTTGGGTTCGCAGCAAACTGGGAATGGAATGATTGCCGGAGCGGTAACGAAATCAAGGAGAGAGCAATGCATGAAGTAACGGTGAAGGACGGCACGCGCATCCATTACAAGGATTGGGGCGCGGGACAGCCAGTGGTGCTGAGTCACGGCTGGCCTCTTAACGCCGACAGTTGGGAAAGCCAGATGATGCACCTGGCCGGCAACGGATTTCGCGTCATCGCGCACGACCGCCGCGGGCACGGACGTTCCAGTCAGCCCTGGCATGGGAATGAGATGAACACGTATGCCGCCGATCTCGCGGCGCTGATCGAGACGCTTGATCTGAAGCACGCCATTGTCATCGGGTTCTCGACCGGAGGTGGAGAGGTGGCACGCTACATTGGGTGCTACGGCACGAAGCGCGTAGCTAAGGCGGGGCTGATCAGCGCGGTGCCGCCTCTGATGGTGAAGACGGAGGCCAATCCGGACGGTCTGCCTATCGATGTGTTTGACGGCTTGCGCGCCGCCTCGATCGCCAACCGGTCCCAGTTGTATCGGGATCTGGCAAGTGGGCCGTTCTTCGGTTTCAATCGCCCCGGCGCGAAGCCGTCGCAGGGTATCATTGACGCGTTCTGGATGCAGGGGATGATGTCCGGGCACAAAAATGCCTATGACTGCATCCAGGCATTCTCCGAAACCGACTTCACCGAGGATCTGAAGAGGTTTGACGTTCCCACCCTGATTCTGCATGGGGATGATGATCAGATAGTTCCGATCGGAGCGGCGGCACTGGCTTCGGCCAAACTCGTGAGGAATGCAACGCTGAAGGTTTATCCTGGAGCGCCGCACGGTATTACAGACACGCACAAGAACGAACTGAACAGCGATCTGCTGGCCTTTTGCCGGAGCTGATACGCCGCAGTGAGAAAGGAACGCCATGACACTTGTTCTGATTCACGTATTGATCAGCCTCGCGGGCATCGCCTCAGGTTTTGTGGTGATGAGGGGTTGGCTTGGCGGAAAGAGGATGGAAGGCTGGACGAACTTCTTTCTGGTGAGCAACGTCGCAACGAATCTCTCGGGATTCATCCTGCCGGCCGAACGTATTCTCCCATCGCATATCGTGGGGATTCTATCGATGGTGGCTCTTGCACTGGCCTTCGCGGCGCGAAAGCATCTGCACACCAGCGGCGCATGGCGGCGAACCTATATCGCCGCGTCGGCGTTCGCTTTGTACCTCAATGTATTTGTCGCGGTGGTGCAGGCTTTCCAGAAAATTCCCACCCTTCGCGCTCTGGCTCCGACTCAATCGGAACCGCCATTTCTGGTTGCGCAACTTGCTGTGCTGAGCCTCTTCGTGGGATTAGGGATTGTGGCTACACAACGGTTCCGGCTGGTTCAGGGGAATTGATTCTCTCACTCGACGGTGGTGACGGTGATAGCGGGGACGGGGCGGCGGTAGAAGTTCCAATCGCCCTGGTAAATGGGCCCGATCATCGTCGCGGTGTGAGCTTCGGCTCGTGAGCCGTCGGCGGCCTTGCCGAGAATGCGGATGGGATGGGTTCCTGAAGTTGGCGGAGCGGCGATGGAAAACGAAATTTCGGGGATCACCATATCCGCGCCATCGGCATTCGGTTCGAAGACATGGTCGCCGCGGAACTTTGCAGTGATCGGTGGGTTGCCAGGGAGCCCTTCTATCCAGACATCCACTTCGCCTTGGAATCCGGCTTCTCTTACCAGATGCACCTTCAGCGTGGCGGTGCTGCCGGCTTTGACGGTAAAGTTCTCGGGTGTAGTGAAGAGCTGAAAGCCGGGGCGGCGGTGATCGAATTTCAACCGGTAGCTGTAGGCGGGGCCGCCGCGATTCACACGATCGCGCACTTCGAGCAGGAGCGGTCCGTCTTCGTTCGGCGTGTAGAAGAGGCTGCTGTCGGGATTCCCGAGCAGGCCGCCCCAACCGGCGACAACATCGTCATCCTCCGCGAGCTTTTTGCCCTCGAGGTTTCTTAATGTGAGGACGGTGTCGAGGTAGGGAGCTTCCAGTTGCGTGCTGAGGGTCCACACGTGGATGGGCTGGCCGGCCTTTCCGGCGATGCGATACACGTCGCGTTCCTTCGGCTTGGAGAGTTGGCCGTTGATCGTGTAGGCAGAAGGGAGTTGGGTGGGAATGGCCGATTCGGCGAACTCGGGGTGTTCTCCGATTTCGAGCTTTGGCCCCTCGGCGACTCCGGCGGGGCCAGCGGTCCAAAGGCGCCAGAGCCCAGTGGGTGCATCGGCGGGAATGGCGAAGGCGGCTTCGATGAGCGTCTCGGTTTTAGCGAGGATCCTGCCTTCGATGCGGGACACGGCGGCGGCTTGTGGAGGATCGGGGCGGAAATGAATCGGCATCGTGTAGGGATACGTCATGCGGGCATATTCACCGCGGCGCAACTCGGTGAGATAGACACGATGCACGCTGCCCATGGCGCGGCCGTCGATGCGGAGCCGGAGTTGGGAACCACGGCGAGCACCCAGTGGATCAATGGATTGGATGATGGGAAGCGCTGAGATGCGCAGGGTGTAACCGTTGTTCTTGCCGAAAGTGAAGCCGCGCGGGCCACGATACTGATCGAGTTTGACACCATAGATACCGGCTTCGGCGAAGGTGTGCTCGATGAGGGGATTCTCGTTGTAGTGATCGCGATCGTCGTTGAAGGCGACGCGCTCTCCATTGTGATTGACGAGGATCATGCGGGCTTCGACGGCAGAGCCATGTTCCATGGCGCGCAGATCGAACAGCCAGCGCTCGCCCTGCTTGACGGGGAAGTAGTAGAGGTCGCTGTCAATGGCGCCGTCGAGGCGGCCATAAATCTCTGCCGGGAGGGAGGGCACGGAGCGGTGATCGCTTTCAACGACAGCGGGGTATTGTCCGACGTTGAAGAGCAGGGATGTGCTGGGTCCCTGCGCGGTGCGCACGTGTAGCATGTGGCCTCCCAGTGCCGCCCCTGGTTCGATCCAGACGATTCCAGTGAGGCGGCCCGCTTCGCGCTGGATGGTCTGCTTCCAGATGAGGTCGGCGCAATCGAACTCGACTCCGGTTGCCGTTTCCAGGCGAGAGCCCAGTATCTCCACTTGCACGGCGGTTCCCGCTTTGCCACCCAGCGGATGGAGGCGCACCAAAGCCGGTGGTGGGCTATCGCCCGCGGAGAGGATAGCAGCGGTGACGAGGAGCAGTATCGTGCGCATTGCGGTTCAAGCGAACAATTCTTTGACGGGAGTGCCGTCTTTATTGATGCGGACGGGGCGGCCGTTGGCTCGGTATTCCTTGTGCGTGTCGATGCCGAGGATCTGGTAGACGGTAGCTCCGAGATCTTCGATGGTTACGGGGCGGTCTACAGGTTCACCGGCCTGCGCGTCGCTCTTTCCCACGACGACGCCGCCTTTGACGCCGGCGCCGGCGAGTGCAACCGAGAATCCTCGCGGCCAGTGATCGCGGCCGCCAGAGAAGTTGAGCTTCGGCGTACGGCCGAAGTCGCCGATCACCAGCACCAGAGTGCTGGCGAGCAACCCGCGCTGTTCAAGGTCTTCCAGCAAGGTGGGGAATGCCTGATCGAAGTCGGGCGTGATTCGCTTCACACCGGGCTCATGCTCACGATGCGTGTCGTAGCCGCCATGGAAGACCGTGGCCAGGCGCGTGCCCGATTCGATGAGACGGCGGGCCAGCAGGCAGCCCTGCCCGATGCCGGTGCGGCCGTAGGCGTCGCGCAGCTTGTCGGGTTCGGAATGGATATCAAACGCCTTTCGCGCCACGGGAGAGGAGATGAGATCGAGAGCCTTCTGGGAAAACTCATCCAGGTCATTGAGCAGGGTGGACTGCGTCATCTTATGAAACTCGCCGTCCATCTTCGCCAGCAGAGCGCGGCGGGCTTGCGATTCTTCCGTTGATACTCCGGCGGGGAGGGTCAGATCTTTCACGGTGAACCCTTTGGCATTCGGATCGCCAGTGATGAAGGGATCGTGGGCGGGGCCGAGGAAACCGGCTTCTGCCGAGAGATCCTTTTCGGGGATCACGACGAACGGCGGGAGGCCGTTCTTTGCTCCGAATTCCTTCGATACGACAGCGCCGAAGCTGGGCTGCAGCAGATCATTGCGGGGCTTCGTGCCGCTGAAGATGTACTGCCGGGCACGTTCGTGAATCGCTTCGTCGGAGTGCATAGAGCGGATGACGGCGAACTTGTTCAACACCTTGGCCGAGCGCGGCAGCAGGCCCGAGAAATGAATACCGGGCACGGCGGTGGGTATGGCGCCGAAACTGCCGCGAATGTCGGCAGGCGCATCGGGCTTGGGGTCGAAGCTGTCGAGCTGGCTGGCGCCACCATTCTGAAAAATGACGATGCACGAACGCTCCTTGCGAGAGGAATCGGCGGCGAGCAGGTGAGGCAGATGGAGCCCGCCGAAGCCGAGGCTGCCGATTCGAAGAAAGTCGCGACGTGTGGACAGTGGCATCGTGGGTGTCCTCAATGATTGAGTTGAAATTCCTTGGAGACGAGCGTGGCCCAGAGCAATCCCTGAAGCGCCTTCACGCGTGTGCGGCCGGCGGCGGCTTCGGATTGAAGATAGGTGACAACGTGGTCGAGTTCGGCGGGGCTGGGTGGGCGCGAGTAGGCGCGTTCATAGAGCAGACGCGCCACGTCGGTATCAGGGAGTGCGAGCCACGAACTGAGAATGTTGTCCTTGTCCTCAATCTTGGAGTGAATCGTTTTGCCATTCATGAGGTGCAGCACTTGGCCCAGGGTTGGCGTGGCAACGCGTTCACAGAGGATATCGCGGCGGGGAAACCCGAACGTGACGAGGAAATAGTCGGGCTGATCGGGCTGGTAGACCTCCATGGCGCGGGTGCCACGCGGATAGCCCGAGAATGTGTGCGGCACGGCGGTGACTTGCGAAATGGAATCCAGCAGCACTTCGGCGGGCAGCTTTCTCGGTTGATAGCGGGCGAAGAGCAGGCGCTCCAACGCGGGTGGATTCCTGCTTCCTTCAGCGGGCCGGGAGGAGAGCTGATAGGTGCGTGAGTTGAGAATCACGCGGTGGAGAGCTTTCAAGCGGAACCCGCTCGTAGTGAAGTGAACAGCCAGCGCGTCGAGAAGTTCGGGGTTGCTGGGCGGGTTGCTGAGGCGCAGATCATCGAAGGGCTCGACGATGCCGGTTTGAAAATACTCATGCCAGATGCGATTGACCGTGGCGCGAGCGAAGTAGGGGTTGGAAGGTGAGGTGATCCAGCGAGCCAAGTCTTCGCGGCGGCCTTCGTTTCCATTCAAGGGTATCGGCGATCCGCCGAGAACCTTCGCGGCCACAGGCTTCTTTGTCACCGGGTGTGCCACTTCGCCTTCGTCTTCGAGATACCAGGTACGGCGGTATTCGCCATATCCATGCTTCACGCGGAGGCGCGCAAAAAACGCGGAGATGCCGTAGAAATCGTCCTGGGTGAAGTTCTCCAGGGGATGATTGTGGCACTCGGCGCACTCCAGGCGGACGCCGAGGAAAAGACGCGTCACGGTTGGTGTCGCCTTGGTGACCTCAAACTTCTTGAGCATGAAATCGGTGGCAGGGGCCCAGAATGCGGTGGCAGGATTGAGGAAGGTATCGCCCTGGCTGGTGATGATATCGCGGACCATCTGATCATAGGGGCGGTCGTTACTCAGGTTCTGATGAATCCATTCTTTGAAGGTCCCCATGGCCCGGCCCTGTGAGTTGAGCTGGTTGTTGCGGAACCAATCCTCGAACTTCACGGTCCAGAAGGCCGCATATTCGGGGCGGGCGAGCAGCGAGTCGATCAGGGCTGGGCGGTTGTTGTTGGCCGCGAATGCGCGCACTTCGCCGGGTGTGGGAGGGCGCCCAATAGTGTCGAGATACACACGGCGAACGAACTCGCTGTCGGAGGCCGGCGGCGCGGGCTTCACATCGAGGGCCTTCTGGCGTGCGGCGGTAAGTGTATCAATGAAATTGCCGGGCGGAATTGTGGACCATACCACGGCAGCGGATGCATCTTTCACACCGACTCGCATGGCGGCCACTTGCCCCATGCCTCGGGCAAGGATGGTGGCGAGGCCGCGGCCGCCTGCTTTGACAATAGCGCCTGATTCGATGCGGGCAACCGACTCGTCGCTGGTGGAGTAGCGGACCTCGCGGGTCATGTCGCGCGTGGTTCCATCGGAGAGACGGCCGATCACCGCAACGTTTTGGGTAGCGCCTTCGCCATTGAGGATCGCCTCCTCGGGGTAAATTTCGAGCTTGAGAAGCCGCGGACCGCCGGATTCGATCTTGGCGCCCTGCCGCAGCCAGAGCAGCAATGTCTTGTACTCTTCGGAATCCTTGGTCATGAGCCTTCCACCGCCGTGGGGCGCATCGAACAGCGGTTTACGAAGAAGCAGGCTTTGTTCGGGATTCTCGAGGTTCACCCTGCGGCCATCGTGTTTGCGCACCACCATTTCATGGTCGGATTCGACGTCGTAGCCAAACAGGGAGAGTTTGAACCCGCTCTGGCCGGCCGGCGATCCGTGGCAACCGGAGCCATTGCATCCCTTGATGGTGAGAATGGAGATGATGTCGGGCGAAAAGCGCGGTTCCAACTGGCCAGGAGCGTGGTTGCGCACTTCGACACGAACGCTTGTGGATTGCGTGCCGCATTTGGCTGTGAGGGTGGCGGCGCCTGGGGAAGCGGCCGTCACGATGTTCGTGGCGGGATTGAGCGATACCACGGCGGGATTCGTGGAAGAGAGCACGCAGTTGCCCCGCACGACGAGTTGCTGCGATGCGCCGGGTCCAGCGAGGACGATGTTTCCCGGGTGAAGGGACGCGGACAGAGGCAGAGAGACCCAGAGCAGGGTTAAGATTTCCCTTTGGCGATTCCTCATGCAGTTCCCTCTGTTTTGGCCGTCGCGGATTTGTCCAGTGAACCTGTTCCAAACCATAACACCAACGCGGATGCTAATGGTAATGTTCCGAACAAGAGGAACGCCGGCACGTAGGAGTAGTGGTCGATCAGCCAGCCAGTGATAAGAGCGAAGACCATGCCCCCAAATCCCGAGCCCATGCTGCACAAGCCCCAGCAGGAGGCAAGAGCGCCTCTGGGAAGCACGTCAGCAGGAATGGAGAGCAGCACCGCGTTTGCACCGGTGTACCCGGCCATGGCAACGGAGATCCAAGCCAGCGACGCCATGGAGCTCTGCACAAAGACCGCGGGGATGGCGCTGGCCATGCAGCAGGCGGCAATAGTCACGGACCCCTTGCGGGCAAGGTTCACGGAGACTCCCCGGCTGAGCAGCCAGCCGCAGAACCAGCCGCCAATCAAGTTGCCGAGATCAGCGGCGAGAAATGGAATCCATCCGTACTTTCCGATGCTCGCCATGTCGAAATGGCGGCCATTCTTGAGGTATTCGGGGAACCAGAAGATGTAGAAGTACCAGACCGGGTCGAGAAACATTTTGGCGATGGCAAAGGCGCGGATGAAGCGCAGGGAAAGCAGCAAGCGCACAGGAACGGATTCGTTGCTTTCGCGATCCTGCGTTTCTGGTGTGCGGTAGATCGTCCACCAGAGAATCAGCCAGGCGAATCCGGTCAGGCCGACGGCGGCGAAGGCGGCACGCCAGCCCCACTGCAAGGAAAGGAATACAACGAGCGGCGTGGCGACCAGCGCTCCGATGGCGGATCCGCTGTTGAAAATGCCTGAAGCGAGCGAACGCTCGCGGGCCGGGAACCATTCCGCGACGACGCGAATCCCGGCGGGCCAGTTGCCCGCTTCGCCCATGCCGAGAAGGAACCGCGCTGCACCGAGTGTAACCGCATTGAACGAGAAGGCCTGCACAATGGACGCAGCCGACCACCACGCCACGCAGATCGCATAACCGAGCTTCGTTCCCAGCCGGTCAATCATGGGGCCGGAGACGCCGTTCATGATGGTGTAAGCAACCATGAATGCCGAAACAATGCGCGAGTAGTCGACATTGGTCATGCCGAACTCTTCGCGCAAGACGGGCGCGAGAACGGAGAGCGTTTGCCGGTCGAGGTAGTTGATCACGGTGGCGAGGAACACCAGCGAGATCATGAGCCAGCGCCGGGGAGAAGGCGCGGGCAGCATCAGCCTGCTGCCTGGCGGAATTGCGTGACGGCGCGCGAATAGACTCCGACATCGCTTCCGAGGCTGATGGCGCGGAATCCTTTCGCGAGCCAGTGTTTCATGTCGGCCTCGTTGCCCGGGAGGAAGCCGGGGGCGACGCCGTGCTTCTGGCAGGCCGCGACCAATGCGTCCATCGCGCCAAGGAAGACGGGGTGATCGAACTGCGCGGGAATGCCGAGTGAGACAGTGAGATCGTAGTGGCCCATCCAGGCAATATCGAGGCCGGGCGTGGCCACGATGGCATCAAGGTTCTCCAGGGCCTGCGGGGTTTCGATGATGGCGATAACAACGGTCTCTTCGTTGGCCTCTTCGAAGTAAGCTGCGCCGCGAGGATGGAAGTCATCGTGAGCCAGCCCGAGGGCAACGCCGCGGCGGCCTTGCGGAGGATACTTCAATTGAGCCACCGCATCCTGCAGCTGCTGAGCCGTTTCGAGGCGTGGAATCATGACCCCCTTCGCCCCGATGTCCAGCAGACGGGCCATCGGATACGCATAGAGATCGGGCACTCGTGCGATGGGTGTAAGCCTGGTCCCACGGCATGAGGTCACCATCTGGCTAAGCAACTCATAGCCACAGCGGCCATGCTCCATGTCGTAGATCACGAAATCGAGCCCGGCGTGATGCAGTAGGGGGGCCACACCGGGGGTGAACAACTCGAGAATCATCTGTCCGAAGACGGTCTCGCCTGCTTTCAGTTTTTGGCGCATGATGTTTGATTACTGGCCGGCAGCCAGACGCTCCAGTTTACGCAGAAAGCCGGGACGCGTGAGGACAGCGGGATTGACGACGTTGGCGGGCGCCTCGCCGCGGACGATGGCCAGGACGCCTGCGAATGACTCGAGGCCCATGTCACGGAAGAGTTCCTTTGTCCAGCAGAGGGAGTGCGATGTGAGGATGGTATTGTCCATTGCGAGCAGCGGAGATTGCGGGGAGAGGGGCTCCTGCTCAAAGACATCCAGCGCAGCACAGTGGATGGCCTCGTCCTTCAGTACTCGGATGAGCGCGGCTTCGTCGATGATTGGGCCGCGAGCGGTGTTGATGAGCACGGCATCTTTCTTCATGCAGCGCAGCAGCGGTTCGTTGATCAGGCCACGTGTTTGCGGAGTGAGCGGACAGTTGATGAGTACGTAGTCTGATTGGGCGAACAACTCTTCGAGCGATACCAGTTGCACTCCGAGTTCGCGGGCTGCTTCGGGGGTGACGGCAGGATCGAACGCCAGGTAGCGCTCCAGTTCGAAGGGGCGAAGAAGACGCAGTGCCTCGCGGGCGATGTTGCCGAGCCCGACGGTTCCGACGACGCGGCCGCGCGGTTCCTGGCCCAGGACGCGAGTGGTTGCGGTCCACTCTCCGCGTCGGATGAGCCGGTCTTTCCACACCAGGTTGTGGGAAGCAGCAAGCACCATCAGAACTATGGAAGAGGCCACGGGCCGCACCACGGCTTGCCTTGTGATGTAGACCGCGATGTCGTTTTCGGTGCAGGCGGCGAGATCGACGTTGTCATAACCTACACCGAACCGTCCAATGGCACAGAGACGGGTGACTCCTTCGAGGGACTGTGCTGTGACTTTCGGTTTCAAGGACAGCAATACATCCGCGTCCTGCAACTGGCCGGGCTCGTATTCCGGGAGGTAGGTTTCGAGAAAGCGGTGCCGGATGCGCGGCTCGGCGGCAATGGTATTGAGAGAAATGTCCGGAAAGATGAGCGCGCCGCGCTCATCAAGGAAGTCGGCGGAGAGAATGGCATCAACGGAGATCATTAGGCCATCTTCCCGCAGCCGTGGCGTCAGGTTCCACTACAGCAATGCGATTTTTTCGGTGCGGACGGCGGAAGATCGTTGGCCGGGTTCATTTCGAAGAATCCGTTCGGCTTGAGAAGGAAGCCGATGTAGGCGGTGGGCATGACCGGATAATCTTCCGGGCGCGGGATATGTGTGTGCCCGAAGGTGTACCAGAAGACCACGTCCTTGTCTTCCACCGGCCGGTCGGCTTCGGTCCACTTGGAGAGGCCATCGCCGCCGGAACTTTGGTTGGGATAGTCACCTGCGGCGTAACGCTCATCGGCCTGATAGGGAGTCACCCAGACGTGGTAATTGACGAAGCCTGCCCGTTTGCGCCACCAGGCGTTGGGGGAAGCGAGTGGAAAGGAATTGTCCCCGGGCATGAACTTATAACCCACTGGCTCGCCCACGGCGTTCTTGACTGACGGGTTGATAATGCGCCAGGTGCGGGCCGTTTCGAGTTTGAGGTGCCCTTGGGCGGCCTTCTCTGTCGTAAGGATTGTGGGACGGGCCTGAAAAGCGTTTTCGAACGGATTGCTATCGCCGAGCGGGTCGGCTTCCGCATCTACACGCTGTACGGTGTTCGGCGTGCCATCGAGATCGAAGTCGAGGCGGACGTTGAAAAAGTGCTGATGGTTGGGCGCGTAGAGCTGCGGGGCGATCAGCGCTCCGTACGGCGACTTCTCACCAGCGTGCAGCGCGCCGAGGGAGAGGATGCCGGTAAGTTTGATTTCGAACTGGATGTTGCCGTCCTGGTAGAAATACCAGAAGAAGCCGTATTCATAGTTCTCCACTGTGGAGATGGAGGAGACGACCAGGCGGCGTGAGCGGCGCACCTCAGGCTCGTCCGGCAAGCGGCGGTCTGTGTGTTTCCAGAGGATGCCGAAATCCTCTTCGTGAATGCAGATGGCATTGGGGATGGTGAGGGCGCGGCCACGGCTGTCGCAGAGATGCGCATCGAGATACGAGATGTATCCAAGGCAATCGCAGCCTAAGCGAAGGCTGTTGGCACACATGCCCATGCCGTACTCACCAACGTCGAAGGCATTCTTGCGCGCCTGCTGCGGGCTGGGATCGCCATAAGGCACTACCATCTCTGTCAGTGATGCGCGGTAGAGGATAGAGCGCAAACGGCCGCCGTCGTTGTATCGAATGTGGTGCAGGGTGAGACCTTCGCGAGCGTTGAAGCCGATGACGAAGTTCCAGTTCTGCCAGCTCATCTGATGGCCATCGAGCGTGTAGCTGGGGCCGTCGGGCTGTGTGATGACCAGCGGCCGAATATCTTCGCGCTGATTGGTGACGCGCCGGGCGGAATAGTTTCCAGCTTTTGGCGGAAGGGGCCACACGCCGTACTCCTCCACCCGGATCACTTTCATCTCGTTCAGGTCAACCACTGGGCGGATGCCTTCGATGGGACGGACATAGCCATTGTCCGTGGGGTCGGAACGCAGGAAGCAGAGCGGGCGCGCCAAGCGGCGAGTGCGATCCTCTTCCGAGCCGTAGTTGCCGGCGCTCCATATGTCGACCATCACCAGAGACGTATCCTCAATGCCGTAGTGTTTCTTCAGCGCGGCACGAAACTCCTCGCTTGCAAGCACGGCCTGCTCGCATTCCACCTGCTCGTCCGTGGACATGGTGGGCTGCGAGCCGGCCGGAGCATATCGCGGCGAGGAAACGGCGCCCGTGGCGAGATTCACGTCGACGAGGAAACAGGCATTGCGCGCGTTGTCGTGCAACACGGCTTCCGCCTCACGCTCCGGCAGATCGATAGAAGGCCAGGCATGCACGAGTTCCTTTGGCGGCTCTTTCAACATGACGCTGATCAAGCGGGTGGCGCTCGTGAACTCGGGCGTGGCTCTGAGAAGCGCGATTGCGCGTTCGACTTCCGCCGCGGTGAGCGGCTCCAGCGGGTGTAGAAGGGGCATGATACTCCTCACGTGAGAATGAAACGCCCGACGTGGGGAGCTAAGGAAGAATTATACCTTCCCTTTGCCGTGTATCATTGCCAGCCTCCGCCCAGGGCGCGATACAACTGCACGACTGTGTTCAACTCCTGCAGGCGTAACTGAGCCAACGTGAGTTCGCCCTGAAAGAGATTGCGCTGAGCATCGAGGACCTGAAGGTAGCTGTCGAGGCCGCCTTCATAGCGGAGGGACGAAAGAGTGTTCGACTTGCGCAGCGCTGCGACCAACAGCTCCTGTTGTTCGCGCTGCTTGCGTGTATGGGAATAGCCGGTCAGCGAATCAGCCACTTCGCGGAAGGCCGTTTGGATGGTCTTTTCATATACCACGACCAACTCACGCTTGGACGCTTCGGAGAGCTTCACTTCATTGCGAATGCGGCCGGCATCGAAGATGGGAATGGTGGCTGCCGGTGTGAAGTTCCATTGGCGCGCAGGGCCGGTGAAGAGTTGCTCGAGATAGCGGCTTTGTCCCGCCATCAGCCCAGTGAGGGAGATTCTCGGAAAGTACATGGCGCGGGCCGCGCCTATGCGCGCATTGGCCGCGATAAGCCGCTGTTCGGCCTGGCGAATATCGGGACGGCGCTCCAGCAGGTCCGAAGGCAGGCCGGGCGGAACAGCGGATGGAGCGATGAACTCTTCCAGCGCTTTGCCGCGCGGGGCAGCCGCAGGGTTCTGGCCGAGGAGTAACTGGAGCGCATTCTCGGCCTGAGTCATGGAGCGTTCCGAAGCTTCAATCTGCGCGTTCGCGGTGTAGAGGAACTGCTCGGCCTGGCTGACGTCGAGGCCGGTGACGACTCCACGATCGCGCCTGAGTTGTGTGAGACGCAGGCCGCGTTCGGCAACTTCCTTCGTCTTGCGAGCAATGTCGAGTTCCAGATCGAGGGCGCGAAGCGTGAAGTAGCCGGAGGTGACATCGGCTACCAGGGAGGTGGTGACCGCCCGGCGAGCCTCTTCAGTGGCCAAATACTCAGCGGCGCCAGCTTCTTTCAACCGGCGCAGGCGGCCCCAGATGTCGAGTTCCCAACTGAGGGTGAAGCCGGCTTGTGTGTATCCGGCATCGAGGTTCGCTCCGGGAGGGGCGAACGGGATGGCGCCGATGCGTGCGGCGCGATTGGCGACGAACTGTGTGCTGATGCCGAGCGCCGGAAACAGATCGGATCGCGTGATGCCGTACTGCGCGCGGGCCTGCATGACGCGTTCCGCGGCGATGCGGATATCGTAGTTCTGCTTGAGTGCGGTCTCGACCAGATCCTTGAGAACAGGATCCTGAAACAGGTCATGCCACTTCGTGTCGGCGATCGACTTTTCGTTGCTTTCCGCTCCACGAAACTGCGGCGGTGCGGGCACATCGGGCCGTTTGTAATTCGGCCCCATGGCACAGCCGGTGAAGAATACTGCCGCAAAGACGAGACTGCGCAGTGCGGGCTTCATGCTTGGACTCCTTCCATTTCCGCCCCTGTGGGCGCCGGTTTTCTTGACTCGACGAATCGTTGTGCCATTACGTACAACACAGGCACCAGGTAGACCGCGAGCATGGTAGCCGCGGCCATGCCGGCAAACACGGTGGTTCCGAGCGCGCGGCGGGAGGCTGCACCGGCGCCATTGGCGACCAGCAGCGGCAGGACACCGAGAATGAAGGCGAAGGAAGTCATCATGATGGGGCGGATGCGAAGTTTGGCTGCATCCAAGGCCGCCTCGACGATGCCGAGACCCGCTTCGTGACGCAGTTTGGCGTACTCCACGATGAGAATTGCATTCTTCGAGGCGAGGCCGATCAACGTCACAATGCCGATTTGGGCATACACGTCATAAGCGTAGGATCGGACGAGCAGGCCGAGCAGCGCGCCGAACATGCCGACAGGAATGGCGAGCACGACGGCAAACGGAATAACCCAGCTCTCATACTGAGCGGCGAGGAAAAGGAACACCAGTACGGCGGCGAAGCCAAAGATGTATGCCTCTTTGCCTTCGGAAAGTTTCTGCTGGAACACGGTACCGGTCCATTCGAAGGAGAAGCCTTGGGGCAAAGTTTCCTTCGCCAGACGCTCCATGGCCGCGACGGCCTGGCCACTGGTGGCTCCGGGAGCGATCTGCCCCATGAGTTTCGAAGTGCGGTAACGGTTGTAGCGGTACACCACATCGGGCGACGTTGTTGGCTTGATGCGCATCAGCGTTCCCAGCGGCACCATGTCGCCGTTGGCAGTGCGGATGTAGAAGGCATTCACCGACTCCGGACGATTACGGTACTGCGGTTCGGCCTGCATGATGACGCGCCAGGTGCGGCCGAAGCGATTGAAGTCGTTCACGTAGAGTCCACCGAGAAAGGTCTGCAAAGAATCGTAGACATCGGTGGAGGGGATGCCCAGGGTTTGCGCCTTTTCGAGATCGAGGTCCACCTGAAAGCCGGGTACGGAAACGCGGAAGTTGCTGGCAATGGTCCCCAGCGCCGGATCCTTGGAGGCGGCGTCGAGCAGCAGTTGCGCTGCGTCGGCCAGGGCCGACATGTCACCACCGGCGCGATCTTCGAGCATGAACTCAAACCCGCCACTGGTGCCGAGGCCGAGAATGGGGGGTAAGCCAAAGCCAAACACAAAGGCCTCCTTGATCGGGAACAGGCGCATGTTCGCCTGGCCGAGAATGGCGTTCAGTTGCAGTTCGGGCGTCTTGCGTTGCTCCCATGGGCTGAGGGCGGCGATGACCGTGGCGACGTTGGAATTGTTCGTTTGCGTGGTGATGTCCAATCCTCCGAGCACGGTGGTTTGCACAACGCCAGGAATGGAGCGCAGCGTGGACTCGACTTGCTGGGTCACCTTGTCCGTGCGGTCGAGTGAGGCACCATCGGGCAGACGCACCGCCACGAAGAACACACCCTGGTCTTCGTCGGGCAGGAAGCCCGGCGGCGTGTTTTGGAACAAACCCCAGGTTGCTCCGTAGAAGACCAGCAGCAGAATAGTGGCGAAACCGGTACGGCGCACGAAAGAGCGCACACCAGCGAGATAGATATTGGTGCCGGTATCGAACCAGCGGTTGAACAGGCGGAAGAACGCACCGAGGGGACCACGCGTGGTCTTTTCCGGACGGAGAATCATCACACTGAGCGCCGGACTGAGTGTGAGTGCGCAAAGCGCGGAGATGAGCACCGAGACGGCGATGGTGAGAGCAAACTGGCGATAGATTTCGCCACTGATGCCGCCCATGAAAGCCACAGGGATGAACACGGCGCAAAGCACCAGAGCGATGGCGACGACAGGGCCGGAGACTTCGCTCATCGCCTTGATGGTGGCCTGGCGCGGCGACATGCCGTGATCGATGTTGTGCTGCACCGCTTCCACCACGACAATGGCGTCATCCACGACGATACCGATGGCCAGCACAAGCCCGAACATACTGGTCATGTTGATGCTGAAGCCAAGCACGGGGAAGAGGGCAAAAGTACCGATCACCGAGACGGGTACGGCCAACAATGGGATGAGCGTCGCGCGCCAGTTCTGAAGGAATACGAAGACCACGATCACCACAAGCAGCACGGCTTCCAACAGCGTGGTGAGTACATCGGCGATGGCCGTGCGGGGGAAGCGGGTCGCGTCATAGCTGATGATGTAGTCAATGCCGGTAGGAAAGTTCTTCTTGGCGTCTTCGAGATATGCCTTAACTCGATCGGCTGTGGCCACGGCATTGGCGCCGGGCGATAGATAGACGATCAGAACGGCAGCGGGCTTGCCGGAGATACGGTTAAAGGCTTTGTAGTCCTGCGCGCCCAGTTCGACGCGCCCGATATCTTTCAAGCGCAACAAGGATCCATCGGGTTGGGCGCGGAGAATGATGTTCTCGAATTGTCCCGGCTCTAGCAGACGGCCGGTGGCAGAGACGGGATATTGGAAGTCGGTGCCCTGTGGCGAAGGCGGTTGGCCGATCGCCCCTGCGGGGTTCTGGCGATTCTGCGCCTGGATGGCGCGATTGACGTCAGTGGCCGTCAAACCCAGTTTGGCCATTTTGTTGGGGTCGATCCAAACGCGCATGCCATAGTCCTGGTTGGCGGCAACTCGCGCATCGCCGACACCCGGGATGCTGCCCAGTTTGTCGAGCAGATTGATGGTGGCGAAGTTGGAGAGGAAGAGCGAATCGTAACGCCCATCGGTGGCAGTAACTCCGACAGCAAAGAGAAACGCCGAGGAAACCTTCTTTACGGTGACTCCGACGCGTTGCACTTCCTGCGGCAACGAGGGCAGAGCGAGGTTCACTTTGTTCTGCGTGCGCACGGTGGCCATATCAATGTCGGTGCCGAGTTCAAAGGTGACATCGATGGTAAGGACACCGTCGTTGGAACTCCGCGAGAAGAAGTAGAGCATGCCGTCAAGGCCCACCAATTGTTGCTCGATGGGTTGGGCGACAGTCTTCTCGAGATCCTGCGCATTGCCGCCGCGGTAGTTGGCGATGATCTGCACGACCGGCGGCACCACTTCCGGATAAGAAGCAATGGGGAGGTTGGGAATTGCAACCGCGCCAAGGATCACGATGACGATCGCGATGACGATGGCAAAGACGGGACGATCGACGAAGAAACGAGCCATGGGATTACCGCGCCTTCCCTTCGGCCGGGGCCTGATAAGGCTCCGGTTTCACCGTTGCCCCCGGGCGGGCCTTTTGCAGTCCTTCGACAATGACACGGTCGCCTTCCTTCAGGCCTTGCAGAATCACCCAGCGTTCGCCAACACGTTCGCCGGTGGAGACGCCACGCACCTGGACCTTGTCGCCCTCGCCAACGGTGAGTACGGATTGCAGGCCCTGCAATTCCATCACGGCGCGTTGCGGAACGAGGATCGCGTTCTGACGCTGTTCCACGTTCATGCGGACACGGCCGAATTGGCCGGGAAGGATGCTGCGGTTCGGATTGGGGAACGTCGCCTGGAGTTCGAGGGTCCCGGTCTTTGAATCCACCTGATTCACGGTGTTCTCAATGCGGCCGGCGAAGGGATGAACCGTACCGTCGGCAAGCACGAGTTGGAGTGGAATCTTCTTCGAGGCCCCTTTGCGTTTTTCGTGTTCGATGTACTCGGATTCACTCAGTTTGAAGCGGACCCAGATGGGGTCGAGCGGCACGATGGTGGTGAGAGGCTGTGGTGATTCGGGAGTGACCAGGCCGCCGACCTGAACGATGCTGTCTCCAATGCGGCCGCTGATGGGAGACTTGATGGTCGCGTACTCGAGGTTGAGTTCCGCGCTACGCAACAGGGCTTGGTTCGATGCCATTTGCCCGCGCGCGGTATCGATCTGCGATTTCGTCGAGAGCCGGGTTTGCTGCACGTTGGCTTCGCGAGCACGGACGTTGGCCTCATTGGCTTGCAACGCTGCCAGCGCATTGTCCAGATCCTGCTGCGAGGCCGCATCCTGTTTCACCAGGGGTTGCAAGCGGACCACGTCCTGCTTGGCTTTCAGAAGGTTCGCTTTCGCTTGGGCCAGATCGGCCTCGGCTTGAATCAGCAACACCTGCTGGCGCGCGAACTCTTCGGCCGCTTCGCTTTGGCGTAGGTCCCCACGAGCTTTTTCCACGGCGGCTTGATAGGGGCGCAGGTCCAGGACATACAGTACCTGACCTGCCGCCACATCGGAGCCGACTTGGAATAACCGCTTTTCCACGTTGCCCGCGACGCGTGCGCGCACTTCCACCAGATCGCGCGAGAAGGTCTGCGCTGTGTATTCGTTATAAATGGGAACGTTTTCCGTTGCCGCTGTGATGATGGATACCGCCGCGGGAGGCATTGCGGGGAGCGGGCCCTTCGCACCTTGCGACTGGCAACCGGCAAGGAGCAGCGCCAGCACAACAGGCAAGAACAATTTCCATCCGAGAGTTGTTGGCATGTTCATATGGATTCTTCAGACTCTGGAGAAGAATCTGCATTTTCCGGGCCATGGAGCTATGTATCTGAAGGAAATGGGGATTGAAACAAGCTGGAAGGAAATGGAGGGATTTTTCGCGACGAATTCGCGAAGGATTCGCGAACTTAGCTCTGTTCTTCCTGGCGCACCCAGCGGTCTACGTAGGCGGGACAGTGAATGGAAACGACGCCTGCTTCCTTCCACCGCTTCAACGCTTGGACTGCTTCGCGATCGACCAGGTTCAGTTCTCGCAGGTCAAGCACAAAATTGGACTTCCGGTTCCGAGCCTGCTCCAACATCGATTGGATGCAGGGTAAATACTCGACGGTGAGATGCCCCACGAGAGCGACTTGGAGTTCCTCGGGGGTATCGGAAACGGTTCGAATCTTGAGCACTAGAGATTTACGCCTCGAGAGTTCCTATGCATGCGGAGTTCCACCTGTAATCTTACTTGAAAGCATGTTTGTTGATGGCGAACGCACGGATGCGTGATTCGAGCGTGGACGCGGGAACACCAAGGCGGAGTGCGGCGCCGCGCGGCCCGGAAATGCGCCCACGAGTGGCACGGAGCGCGGCTTCAATTTCCGCCCGCTGCAGATCCCGTTCATCGGCGGGTGTGATGGCGGAAGGAGGAGGCGCAGATGGTTGGGGCAGATCGCGCAACGTTTCGGGTTCCAACCGCAGCGTGCGCCCGTCGGCCAGGATCACGGCGCGCTCAATGATGTTTTGCAACTCGCGGATATTGCCGGGCCAGGAATAATTCATGAGGGAATCGTAAGTATCTTTGTCGATCAGGTCGATGCGTTTGCCCATGCGGGAAGCGAAACGGGCCATGAAGTACTCCACCAGGATGGGGATGTCTTCACGGCGTTCGCGCAGAGGCGGGCAATGAATCGGGAACACGTTGAGGCGGTAGAAGAGGTCGCTGCGGAAGCGGCCTTCCGCGGCTTCGCGCTCCATGTCGCGGTTGGTGGCGGCGATCACGCGGACGTTGGTGCGAATGACACGATTCCCTCCGACACGCTCAAACTCCCGTTCCTGTAGGACGCGAAGCAGGGCCACCTGCATGTCGGGTGCGAGTTCGCCGATCTCATCCAAAAAGATCGTGCCGCCATCGGCCGTTTCAAAGCGCCCGATGCGTTGCTGCAGGGCGCCGGTGAAGGCTCCCTTTTCGTGGCCGAACAATTCACTGGCAATCAACTCAGCGGGCAGGGCGGCGCAGTTCACCTTGACCATCGCGCGGCCGGCGCGCGGAGAGCGGCGATGGATGGCGCGGGCCACTAACTCCTTGCCCGTTCCGGTCTCCCCGGTGAGCAACACGGTAGAGTCGGTAGGCGCCACACGCTCCACCTGCTGCAGCATGCGCTTCAGCGGAGAGGATGACCCGACGATCTCCTCATACATGGAGCGCTGGTCAATCTCGTCCTGCAGGATGCGATTCTCGTCGCTCAACTGTTCCTTGAGATGGCGAATCTCCTGATAGGCGAGTGCGTTGGCGACGGCCATGGAAACGATCATGGAAGCGTCTTCGAGGAGTTGGATTTCCTCTCGCGTCAATTCGCGGGCACGCTCCGAGCAGAAGTGCACGGCGCCCATGACGTGATTGTTTCGCGCCAGCGGAATGCTGACGTAGCTGCGAACACCGTATTGCCAGAGGCGCTCCTCTTCGGGGTAGCGCCGCACCAGTTCGAGGTTTGGCGAAACATAAGGGCGGCGGGAGTGGGCGAACTCCGCAATGCAGGAATCCGTGGTGGGTATTTCAAGAATGATGCCGCCGGGTGTGTCCACTTCGGGCATCTTGGCGCGCTTGCGCGCGACTAAACTGGCGACGGATTCACCCGGCATGCGGGGCGTGTCGAGTAACTCCAAAGCATGCAGACTGAAATGCTCACCTTCGATAATCAGTAGACCGATAGAGTCGAAGGCGATGCGCGGCTGAAGCGCTTTCCGAATAGCCGTGAGCACTTCGCCGACATCCAGATGCGAATTGGCGGCCTTGGAAACCTCCAGCAGAAACTGCGTTCGGTACTCGGCGTCTGTGAAGTGTTGCAGCATGCCCCGGCGAGGTGGAACTCTCCCATTGTCTCAAACGGGGCCGGAGGCAGTCACGTTGCGAGAGCCGGCCGCTTCTGCTTTTTCAATCCCCAAGGTTTGCGGAAGTGACGCGAGAGGTACTGGTTGGCCTCACGGTCGGTTGTTACTTCTCGCGCATCGTCCCAATGCAGCTTGCGTCCTGTGCGATAGGAGAGGTTGGCGAGCAGACCGCATTTCGACAATTGATGACCGTAGCGGACATTGCAGGTAGTCTGCATGTTGCGTGCTTTGACGGCATCGAGAAATTCGCGAATATGCCCGGGAGAGTCAGCAATGGAGGGCGCAGGCCGCGGAAAATCCGGGACCAGTTTGCCGCCCGCCCAAACCTCGTGCTTCTCGTAGTTGGTGACCAGCGAAGCTTCGGTCCCCTCAAACAGGCATCCGATGTGGCCCATGTGTTCAAAGCCAGGGAGCGGAGTGGGACGAAAGCTGAACAGGTAAAGCGTTTTGGGAAACTCGAGGATCGCTTCCAGCGTATCCGGCGTTTCGGTGGCGTCTTCGAGAAAAAAACGGCCTCCCGATGCGGAGATCGTCTGCGGCGCCTTCCAATCCATCGCCCAGAAGGCAACATCGGAAATGTGGCACCAGAAGTCGATAAACGAGCCACCGGAATAATCCCAGAAATGACGGAAGCTGCCGTGCGCGCGGAGCGGCATGTAGGGCCGCTTGGGCGCCGGTCCCAGCCAGAAATCGTAATCGAAGCCTTGCGGCAAGGTTTCGGGATTCCTGCTGCGAGTGCTGCGCGTTTGCGAGGTTTTCCAGGCGTGAACTCGAGTGATGCGGCCAAGCTTTCCGGATTTGACCAGTTCCACTACCCGGCGATAGTTGGCGTGATCGTTGTGGATGTGGTTGCCCATCTGGCTGACGCGTTTGTGAAGGACTGAAGCATCGGCCATGGCGCGTCCTTCCGCAACGCTGTAACTGAGCGGTTTTTCGACGAACACGTCCTTGCCGGCCTCGAAGGCCTGCACGGTGGGGATAGCATGCCAGTGGTCCGGAGTGACGATGGCAACCGCGTCGATCTCCTTCCGCTCAAGAAGGCGGCGAAAATCGCCATGCGCTTGCGGTTTGTATCCCTTCTCTTTTTCAACCAGAGCGATGGCTCGGTCGAGGTGGCTGCGGTCCACATCGCAGATCGCGCCGATGCGGACGTCGGGCTGCCGCAAAAACTCGCGTAAACGCCCTGTTCCCTGATTGCCTGTGCCGATCATGCCGACGACGAGTTGGTCGTTGGGACCCTTTTGCCCGAAGGCAAGCGAGCCCGCCGTGGATGCAAGAAACGCTCTTCGCGATAGGATTGCCGGATGCACGGATTCTCTCCCACGACTATGGTACTCTCACGCCAAGGACAGCAATGACACGGCGGCAACTGCTTGGAGAAATCGCGGCGCTCCCTGCGCTCGCCCAATCGGCGCCTGGGGCGCCCGCGGAGAAATACAGACTCGGCGTGATGGCCACCATGTTCAGTTCCCTGCCCCTGACGGAAGCCATGACGCGCATCCGCAAAATCGGATACCGGTATATTTCGATGAGCCGCCGCCACGGCGACGAGGTTGTGTTTTCACCGGAGATGTCGAAGGCGGATCGCACTAAGATGCTGCGCCGGATTCGCGATCTGGGTGTGGAACCATTTCTCAGCCTGGGCGGTTTCCAGGGAGAACCACAGACCGCGGAGGGATTGGCACGCTACATGCAACTGGAATTGTGCGCCGATTTTGAAATTCCAGTGATGGTGGGGGCGGGCCCCTGGTATTTCACCAGGTTTCCCACCATGCCGAAACGGGAGAAGGACTGGCAGGTGGAGGTGAGCCGTTTCTATGGCGGTCTGGAGAAGGCTATCCGTCACGCCGAGTCTCTGCATGTGGTGATTGCGTTGAAGCCGCACACGGGCATCACCGCGCGGGCGAAGGATTGTATAGAGGTATTGCGCCGGCTTCGCTCCGCGAATCTGAAGATCGCCTGGGACGCGGGCAATATCAGCTACTACGAAGGCATCTATCCCGATCCGGATCTGCCCGACCTTGCCCCGGACGTTTGCTCGGTTTGCATCAAGGATCACAAAGGACTCCGAGGTGTGAATGATTTCCCTGTCCCAGGGCAGGGCAACATCGACCACGAACAAATGTTCCGGACGCTGTTTGGCGCGGGTTTCCGCGGCCCGATGGCGATTGAGCGGGTAGATGGAACCGATGGCGGAATGAATAAGGTTCCACCGGCGGTAGTGGAGGAAAGGCTCACCGCCGCGTATCAATATCTGAAACCCGTGCTCGATCGGGTCACGGCCGGAAGGTAAGGAAAGGAAGAAAGCGTTGCTGCCATTGATTGCGTTGCTGCTGGCTACTTCCCTTCCCGCGCAGGAAGTTCGCTTTGTGGGTAAGACCAAATATCTTCACAATGCCCGGGCAGTGGTGGTGCATTCCATTGACGATTCCACGAAGCACGTCGGTGAGACGATCGACGCCATGGATCGCTATGGGATCAAGGCCACGCTATTCGTGAGCACGGAAGAGGACCCCGCGCCGGAGGATCGCTTCTTCACGCAATTGCAGATTCGGGATCTGTGGCCGCGGCTCCGCAAGGCTTTTGCGGACGGGCATGAAATCGGTTCGCATTCGCGGCAGCATCCCTGCAAAAAGCCGGATGATGAAACATTCTGTTCGGCGGCGTATTCCGATTATGAGATCAGCGGCTCGCGTGACGACATCCTGCGGCTGACGCAGCAACCATATGTTTGGTCGTGGTGCTACCCTTGCGGCAATTGCGCCACCTATCCGTTCATCCAGAAACGCATTGCGGCGGCGGGCTATATTGTGGCGCGCAATTATCCCAATGAACTGCAGAATGGCCATGTACGCCCCAATGTGCAGGATTTCGACGGCAATCCGATGAATGCCGGGTACACCCAGGTGGTGCAGCATCGCAATGGAACCAAGTCCGATGCCATTGATCTGGCCGCTTTGAATGCCAAGTTCGACGAAGTTTACGCAAAGGGCGGTGTGTATCATTTCATGTCGCATCCGCAGTGGCTCGATTTTGGCCCTGAGGCTTTTTATGAATCGCACTTGCGGCATGTGGGCCGGCGGGAAGACGCGTGGTACGTGCCCATGGGTCCGCTGTATGCATTTCGGACTCTGCGTGACGGGACAACGGTGAAGGCCGAGGGCGCCGCGAAGTTTTCCGTTGCGAACGATCTGGACAAACGCATCTATGGAGGAACGGTGACGCTGGAGTTTGACGCTCCGAAGGGGATCGCGGTGCGTGCGGGCAGTGCGTTGCTGGGCGAGGTGAGCAAACCGTT